>NZ_CP040128.1:2022423-2696564 GCF_007874125.1 Noviherbaspirillum sp. UKPF54
GTCTGCTGCGAGGACTGGGCACCGGGCTGGCGCATGGTCTGGTACAGCAGATCCTCGAACACCGCGCGCGAGCGCTTGAAGCCGTTGGTGCTGACATTCGCGAGGTTGTTGGAGATGACATCCATCTGCGTCTGCTGCGCATCCATGCCGGTTTTGGAAATCCAAAGCGATTTAATCATGTTATCTCCGAAGCCCTATTTCGTTGTGCCGCAGCGAGATTGGAGCGGCGTCCATGTTCATTGATACGGAAGCGATCAGCCCAGAGACAGGAACTCGTTCGCCTTGTTTTCGTTGGTTTCGGCATTCTTCAGCAAATTCATGTTCAGCTCGAACTGGCGTGCCAGGCTGATCATGCTCACCATCGAATCGATCACATTGACGTTGCTGCCTTCGAGCGCGCCGCCGACAAGCGTCACGCCGGCATCCGCGTCGGCAGGATTGCCGTCTTTTACCGTAAACAGCCCGTCGTCGCCGCGCACCAGCGTATCCGTCGGCGGATTTACCAGCTTGATGCGTCCGACTGTGGTGGTCGCGCCGGGCGAGTTGCCCTGCGTGACGGTGGAAATCGTGCCATCCTTTGCAATGGTCACGATCGCGTCCGGCGGTATCGTGATCGGACCGCCGTCTCCCAAGACATTCAGGCCGCCCTGGGTCTGCAGCACGCCGTTTTCATTCAGCTTCAGGCTGCCGTGGCGGGTATAGCCTTCGGAGCCGTCCGGACGTTCCACCGCGATCCAGCCGTCGCCCTGAACGGCGACATCGAGCTCGCGCCCGGTCTGCTGAATGGCGCCGGGACGGAAATCGGTGCCCACGGTCGCGTCGACCACGAAGGTCCGCGTCGGCAGTCCGTCGCCGACGACAGGCACCGCACGGAACGAGTCGAGCTGCGCGCGAAAGCCGGTCGTGGTTGCATTGGCCAGGTTGTGCGAGGTCGTTGCCTGCTGCTCCAGGATATGCTTGGCGCCGGTCATGGCGGTATAAATCAGGCGATCCATCTAATTCCTCCTGCGATCGGCGCGCCCTGCCAGGCGGCGGGCGCCTCGTTCGTCAAGCACTGCATCAGCTCACTTACCTCAGGTTGACCAGCGTCTGCATGATCTGGTCTTCGGTCTTGATCGTTTGCGCATTGGCTTGGTAGATGCGTTGCGCGGTGATCATCGACACCAGTTCGGCGGTCAGGTCGACGTTCGACTCTTCCACAGCAGACGATTGCACGACACCAAGACCGCTGTTGCCGGGAGTGCTGACCACGGGCGGACCGGAAACCGAGGTTTCGACCCATTGATTGTCGCCCTGCGCCAGCAGTCCGTTCGGATCGGCAAACCTCGCCAGCGCCACCTGCCCCAGCGTATAGGTTTGGCCGTTGGTATAGCTGCCGACCACCTTGCCGTCCGGCGAAAGGTTAAACGACACCAGATTGCCTGCGGTATAACCGTTCTGGGTTTGGTCACGTACGCCGAATTCCAGTGCGTACTGAGTGGTGCCGGAAAAATCGACCGAAACGGCTTGCGGTGAAGTGGCGCCGTTAGTGAGCGTAAGGTTAGCGTTGACTGCCGGTGTCGCCAGGGCCACGCCGCCAGTGCTGAATGCAATGCTGGTAAGCGCGACCGGCGCTGCCGGCGGCACATAGCCGATCGGCGTGCCATCGACAGTGGCGTATACATCCCACGTATTTCCCGCGCCAGGAGCAGCCGGTCCGCGATTCACGTAAAAAGTCGACAACACGTGCGAATTGCCCAGGCTGTCATACACGCCAACCGAGGTCTGGTTGGTGTAGGTAGTCGGGTCGGTCGGATCGAACACGGCGCCGATCACCGGCTTGCCCGAATCCAGATTGAGGTTCACGTTATATTTATCGGTCGGCTTCGGCGCGAGCGCGGTATTGGTGATGCGCAGCGGAGCTGCCGCGCCGTTTGATATAGCGCCGTTCGCCCCGACAGGATAGCCGGTCAACAGGCTGCCATTGGCATTTTCGATATTCCCGTTCTTGTTCAGCTGGAACTGGCCGTTACGGGTATACGTGATCGCCCCGCTGGGATCGGCCATCCGGAAAAATCCGTCGCCGTTGATCGCGATATCGAGCGGGTTGTTGGTGCCGGTGATGTTCGCCTGCGTGAAGCTCTGCGACACCCGGGCCAGCTTGGTGCCGATACCGATCGGGGACGCGCCGCTGCCGATCAGCGAGCTGGCGTACACGTCGGCGAACTGCGCCTGCGATTTCTTGAAGCCGACGGTGCCGGCGTTGGCAACGTTGTTGCCGATGGTTTCCATGGTCTTTGATGCAGCATTCAAACCGCTCAAACCTTGTTGAAAAGCCATGTCATTCTCCCTTGGTGTTCTGCTGCTGATGGATCAAAGAATCTGCCGGACATCGGCCAAATTGAGCGTGCCCATGCCGTTGACGTTGAGCTTGACGCCCTTGGCGTCGGTCGAAACAGTATCGACCAGGCCGAATTGCAATGCAGTCGCCGTCACCTTGGCGTCGTTGTTGGTGGCGCCGACTTCGAATGTGTAACGCCCGTCTGCGACGGTACTGCCGTCCTCCGCCTTGCCATCCCAGGTCAGCGGCAGCGAGCCTGCCTTCTGCGCGCCGAGTTCCAGCTTGCGCACTTCCTTGCCGGAGGCGTCGCGTATCGTCACGCTGACCTTGGTGGCCGAATCGGCCAGCTCGACGCCCATCAGCGCGCTGCTCTTCACCAGGTCGATATTTGAGCCGGCCGACAATACGCCGTGGCCGATCATGCTGACCGCCTGCAGCGTCTGGTTAGCCTGGTAGCCTGCCATCATGCTCGCCATCGTGTCGTTGAGCTTGTTGATGCCGGAGACGGTCGACAGCTGCGCGAACTGGCTGGTCACCTGCGCATTGTCGAGCGGGTTCATCGGATCCTGGTTCTTCATCTGGGTCACCAGCAGCTTCAGGAAACGGTCCTGCGTTTCCTCCACGTCGGTTTTCGATGAAGCGCTCGTCTTTCCGTTCATCGTATCCATCAACGCGCTGGACACTCCACTGTTTTGCACTGTACTAACCATCGCTCTTCCCTTTCTTACTGACCGAGGGTCAGTGTCTTCAACAGCATGTTCTTGGCGGTGTTCATGGTTTCCGCGTTGGTCTGGTAGGAACGCGAAGCGGAAATCATGTTGACCATTTCCTCGACCACATTCACATTGGGCATCGCGACATAGCCCTTCTCGTCGGCCTGCGGATGTTTCGGGTCGTACACCATCTTCAGCGGCGACGCATCTTCTACCACTTGCTGCACCTTGACGCCGGTCGCCGCCGCGTTCTCGGTCGGCACGGCGGAAAACACCACCTGCTTGGCGCGATAGGTCTTGCCGTCGGCGCTGGTGGCGCTGTCGGCGTTGGCGATATTGCTGGACACGACGTTAAGGCGCTGGCTTTGCGCGCTCATGGCTGAACCGGCAACATTGAAGATATTAAATAGCGACATGATTATTGCCCCTGGATGGCGGTCAGCAGATTCTTGATCTGGTGCGAGATCATCGTGAGTCCCGCTTCATAACGCAACGCGTTGTCGGTGAACTGATTGCGCTCCACATCCATGTCGACCGTGTTGCCGTCCACGCTGCCCTGTACCGTCTGCCGGTACTGCGGCGTGAGGCCGCCGATGGTCGGCTGCCCTTGCACGGACAGGTGGGCTGATGCGGTCTTGACCAGCTCGCCCTGCGCGGGCGCGTTGCCGCGCGCTAGCGCCCCCTGGAGCGCCTTGCTAAAATCGACGTCCCGCGCCTTGTAATTGGGCGTGTCCGCATTCGCGATATTCGACGCCAGCAACTGCTGCCGCTGCGAGCGCAAGCTGAGCGCCGTTTCATGGAAGCGTAACGCTTCGTCAAGTTTTCCGATCATCGACTTCTCCGGGGTATATCGGCACGAAATCCGGCCCGGTAAGCCGGCACTCGTCCGATAGGTGGATTTGTGTAATCTCGATCATACGGACGCCTCCGGCAAGCCGATCAGACGATAAGACTGCAAAATTCCGCCCTATTCAACCCTTTGCGCGGCCGCCCTCCCCTTAAGATGGCACAGGATCCAATCACGAGCCGCAATGAACCGCCATCGCCATGCCCTTCTCCTCCTGCTGACGCTGCCAATCTGGCAATATGCGGGCGCGCAGGACCCGGGCCCGCGCCAGCAGCATGCCGCGCTGCGCGACACCGTCGAACAATTTCTGCATGCCCAAACAGCGGGATTGCCCGGCAATGCCAGCATCTCCGTGGGCGCAATCGATCCTCGACTCAATCTGGCAGCCTGCCCATCGCCCGAAGCTTTTTTCCCGGCCGGCAGCCGTGCCTGGGGCAAGACTACCGTCGGCGTGCGCTGCACCGCGCCGGCAAACTGGACGATTTACGTGCCCGCCACGGTGCGAGTGCATGGCGAATATATCGCTGCGGCGGCACCGTTGGCCCAGGGACAGGCCGTCGGTCCGAACGATATCCGCAAGATCAAAGGCGAGCTGACCTCGCTACCCGCCGGCGTCATCACCGACGCCTCGCAGGCGGTCGGACGGACCCTGTCCATCTCGACACCGGCCGGGGCGGCGCTGCGCCAGGACACATTGCGCGCGCAGCAGGCGATCCAGCAGGGGCAGACCGTGCGCGTCACGACGAACGGCCCCGGGTTTCGGGTGAGCGCGGAAGCCCGGGCATTGACCAACGCGAACGAGGGCCAGGTGGTGCAGGCACGTACGGCGTCGGGCCAGGTGGTCAGCGGCGTGGCCCGGATGGGTGGAATCATCGAAGTAACATATTGATACAAACGCAACGAAATTACCCCGAAAAAGTGCCACGTCCGGCACTAAAGTTTGCGGTAATATCGCCGATATAGAGGCAGACAGCGGCGATAAGCCCGGACAAAACGAGGAACTGTGATGAAAATTTCTGACTCGCTCAACAAAGCCAACGGTTTGGGTGTAGCCACGCCCAAAACCCGGGCCGCAAAGGCGGAGGACAAGGCTGGCGTGGACAAGGTTTCCTCCGACAGCGTCACCCTCTCGTCCGAAGCGCAGGCGTTGTCCAGCCAGCGCTCCGGCGACCAGGTGTTCGATTCGAAGAAAGTGGAAGAAATCAAGGCGGCGATCGCCAGCGGCCGCTTCCAGGTCAATGCCGGCCGGATTGCCGACGGACTGATCGACACCGTGAAAGACTTGATTTCGGCAAGAAAAGGTTAACCATGCATGCCCCTGGCACCAGCCCTGCGCACGGACTCGACGAAGAGCTGCAGGCTGCCAACAACTTGCTGCAACTGCTGTTGCAGGAACAGACTACCCTCGTCAATGCCGACGTGGACGGCTTGATCAAGCTGACCGCCGAAAAGGCGAAACTCGCGGCGCAGATGACGCAACTGGCGAAACGCCGGCACCGCGCGCTGAGAGACGCCGGGTTCGAAGCGAACGATACCGGCATGCAGGCCTGGCTCGCTAGCGCCACCGCCGCCGACAACAGGGCGTGGAACGATCTGTTGACAGCGATGCGATCGGCCAAGGAACACAATCGCGTCAACGGCCTTCTGATCGGCCAGCACATGGCGCGCAATCAAGGCGCGCTCAACGTATTGCAGGGCAACGCCCAAGGCGGCCCCATCTACGGTCCGGACGGCCAGGCAACCACCAAGATCGGCAGCCGCCGGCTGGTGGTGGGCTAAGCGACAAACCTAGGGCGGGCCGTTTGCCCCCGGCAATCCGGCACCCTCGCCCAAGAATATCCCGATCCCCGACTCTTATCGCTCCGCCCCCGTGGCAAGCGGCACTTCCGTCACATGCTCCGGCAGGCTTGAGAGAATAATCACCGTCACCCGCCGGTTGCGCTGGCGCCCTTCGGAAGTGTCATTGCTGTCGACCGGTTGCGTATCGCCCCGGCCAACCGCTGTCAGACGGTTCTGTGCTACACCGTTTTCGGCAAACAGCCGCACGACGCTGCTGGCTCGCACCGACGACAATTCCCAATTCGACGGAAAAGCGGAATTCCTGATCGGCACGCTATCGGTATGCCCTTCCACCTGGATCGCATGGTCGTCGCTCTTGAGCACAGAAGCGACCGCCTTCAGCACGTCGCCCGTTTCGTCACTCAACCGGGCATCGCCCGGAGCGAACAGCACGCTCGCATTGATCTCGACGCGCACGCCGCGCGGACTCTGCGTCACCCGGACCTTGCCCTGGCTGACAAGCGGCGCAAGCGCTTTCTGGATATCTCGCGCCATATGCGTCATCTGCTCCCGCTCGCGCCGCAACGCTTCGGCATTGCGGCGTTGCTGCGACGCCTTGGGAATGCTGGGCGCGTCGAGTTGCTGCGCATTGTCGTTCGCCGGCATCACCGGCGTGCTCTTGAAGGCCCCGACCAGCGAATTCGCAACAGCCCGGTATTTGCCCTCGTTAACCGAAGAGATTGCGTACATCACGACAAAGAACGCGAACAGCAGCGTGATGAAGTCGGCGTACGACACCATCCAGCGGTCGGGATTGTCATGTTCTTCTTCGTATCTTTTGCGTGCCATCAGCGATACGCCGCCAGGCGTTCCTGGATCACGCGGGGATTGTCTCCGCTGGCAATGCCGGAAAATACCTCGGCCAGCATCTCGCGCCGGGCGACTTCGCGTGAAATGAGCGTTTTCAGCTTGTTGGCGATCGGCAGAAATACCAGGTTGGCGAAGCCGACACCGTAGATCGTGGCGACAAAGGCAACCGCGATCCCGCTGCCGAGCTTGGCCGGGTCGGCCAGGTTTTCCATCACGTGGATCAGGCCGAGCACCGCGCCGAGAATGCCGATGGTCGGCGCATAGCCGCCGGCGGCTTCCCAGATCTTCGCGGCCTGGCGCTCGCCGCGCTCATAGGAAGAGATGTCGATGTCGAGAATTTCTCGCATCTTCACCGGGTCCATGCCATCGACCATCAGGCGCAACGCGGTTGCCATGAACGGATCCTGCACCGACGACAGCGTCCGCTCCAGGCTCAGCAGTCCCTCGCGCCGCGCGGTGGCGCTCCAGGCCATGATTTCCATCGAATCGGTGGCCGAATTGTCCTTTGGCGGGGAAAACACCCAGCGCGCCATTCTCACGCCGCGCATGAACACCGTCATGCCGCTCTGCAGCAGCACCGCACCGCAAGTACCGACCAGCACGACCGCGCCTGCCGCCGGCTGGAGCAGCGACGCGACATGCCCTCCTTCGAGCAGCTGTCCGGACAGGATGCCCGCCAGCGCCAGCGCCAGCCCGGCTACGCTTGCCCAGTCCACGCCTGCTCCTTTAACCTGGCGCGCAGGCGCGCCATTGCCTGGCTGTGCAGCTGGCACACGCGCGATTCCGATACGCCCATCACGGCCCCGATTTCCTTCAAATTCAACTCCTGCTCGTAGTAGAGGCCAAGCAGCATTTTCTCGCGCTCCGGCAATGCCTCGATCGCCTCGATCACGGCGCCGCGGAAGGCGCCGTCGAGCAGCGCGCGCAAGGGGTCGCCCTCTTCGTCGATCACATGGCGGTCGAGGAAGCTTTCGTTGCCCTCGGTCTCGTGGAAATCTTCATAGTAGATCAGCTGATGGCCGCTGCCATCGCTCAGCATCTCCTGGTACTCCGTGAGCGACATCTTGAGCTCGCCGGCGATCTCCGACTCGCCTGGTGGCCGCCCCAGGCGCTGCTGTAGCGTATTGATCGCGACCTCGATCTTGCGCATGTTCTGGCGGATGCTGCGCGGAAGCCAGTCGGTGCTGCGCAGCTCGTCCAGCATGGAGCCGCGAATCCGTTGCACGGCGTAGGTTTCGAACTGCGCGCCATGCGTATCTTCATAGCGGTTGATGGCATCGAGCAGGCCCATCATGCCGGCCTGGATCAGGTCGTCGACCTCGACGCTGGGCGGCAGCTTCGCCATCATCTGGTGCGCCAGCCGCTTCACCAGCGGCGCGTGATTCGCCAGCAAGGCGTTCTTGTCTTTTTTTCCACTAACGGTGTACATGTGAAAGCCTGTTATGCATAGTCGCGTACCGCAGATGAAGAACCGGCGGAGCGCGGCGGCGCCTCAGAAATTGGCGCCGCTGGCAGAAAAATCATGCAGCTCTCCGAGCGCGGCTTCCGACGGGGCGAACTTTCCGGCAAGGCGACGGAATGCAACCGACGCGCCGGCCAGCGGAAAGGCATCGACCACGGAGCGCCGCAGGCGCGCCGCGCGCGACAGGTGCTCGTCGGCCGGCACCGAACCCATCGAACAGAGCTTGACGGCGAGATAACGACTGGCGGCCTGCGCCATGTTCTGGTACACCACCTGCGCCTCCTTTTCCGAGGCGCCCGTGACCACCACGCCGCAAGGGCGCCGCCCCAGCTGGTTGTTGAGGCGCTTGATGATGGCGTACGCTGAAGTGATCGACTCCGGGCTGGTCGACACCTGCACCACGATCTCGCCGTTGGCCAGCACAGGCAGCGGAAAGCAGTCGTCGCTGCCCAGCTCAGCGTCCACCACCACGATATCCGCCTGGGCCGCCACCATGTCGAACACGTTCGACAGGCGCTGCACCTGCTTCGGCTCGCGCAGCGCCGCGCGCTGGTCGCCGCGCATGAGCGCGGCCACGCCAAAGCCCTCGGGCACCGGCTGCACCACTTCGTCCAGCGCGCGCTCCTGCGCGGCCACCTGCTGCAGCGTGGCGCCATTGGCCTGCAACCGCGTCGAGACGCCCTCCGAAGCCATGCAGGCATCGAGTACCAGCACGTCGCTGCCGGCCTGCGCCAGCGATGCGGCCAGATTGACCAGCATCGCGCCTTTTTCCTCGCTCGACGTCGCTGACAGGAAGGTGTACATCCGCGTCCTGGCTCCGGCGAGCATGCGCCGCAGCCCTTCCGCCTGATCGAAATTAGCCAACTTTCACCTCGCGCAGGGCCTTGTCGTTCATGGCGCGCGCCGTATTGGCGACGACGAGCGGCAGCTCCTCGTCCTTGAGTTGATATGCCGCCGTCTCGCGCTTGAGCTTGAATGCGCGGTCGACGAGGTAGTTGCGATTGACCACGTGCAGGTCTTCGGGAACCCGCTGCCCGTTCGCCACGTAATAGACCTTCAACTTCTGGCGGATCACAACGTCCAGCACGTTGCCGATGGTCGCCGCCTCGTCGAGCTTTGTGACGATGCAGCCGGCCAGTCCGCCCCCCAGATAGGAGCGCACCACCTCGTTGAGCGTCTCGCCGGTGGCCGTAGCCGACATGCACAGCAGGCGCTTGACCTCGGTGCCCGCGCCCTGCAGCATCGCAACCTGTTCGGCCACCATCTTGTCGCGCTGGCCGACGCCGACCGTGTCGATCAGCACGATGTGCTTGTTCTTGAGTTCGTCGAGGGCGATGCGCAAATCGGTTTCATCCTTCACCGAATGGACCATCACGCCGAGGATCTTGCCGTAGATGCGCAACTGTTCGTAGGCGCCGATACGATAGCCGTCGGTGGTGATCAGCGCCAACTGCCCGGCGCCGTGCTTCATCACGCAGCGCGCCGCCAGCTTGGCAGTGGTCGTGGTCTTGCCCACTCCGGTCGGGCCCACCAGGGCGTAGACGCCCCCCTTTTCCAGCAGGTCGCGCTCGTTGTCCATCACCGGCAGGTTGCGCCCCAAGACCATCCGAATCCAGTTCATCGCCTCTTCCGGCTTTTCCGACGACGGCAGTTTCTCGGCCAACAGACGCGCCAGGCTGGCGGAAAAACCAGCCGACAGCATCTCGCGCAAGGCCAGGGTCTTGTGCGGCGCGCGGTGCTGCTGCCCGCTCCAGGCGATTTCCGCAAGCTGCTCTTCCAGCATGCCGCGCATCGAACGGATCTCGCCCATGACCTCGGTGCGAATCTCGCTCATGACTTCCGCCAGCTCGATGGCAGCCGTGTCCTTGAGCGGTGCAGGCGCCGCTTCCGCGGCAGGCATGCGCTGCGCCGGAGGTTCGGCTTGCGCCTGCACCGGTGTCTGTACCTGAGCCTGAGCCGCGGCCTGAACCTGCGGGCGGGCCGCAGCCGGCCGGGCAGCCGGCGCCTGCGGCGCTGCGCTCTCGGCCCGGTACTTCGGGGCGGAAAACGCCGCCAGCGTGGATTCCGATAGGGGCTTTTTCTCCACGGCTGGTTCCGCGAGCGATGACATGTCTTCCATCGGCAACGCCAGGATTTCGACCTGGCCGTCGACCGTGCGATTGGACAGGATTACCGCATCCGGCCCAAGCGCTTCGCGTACCAGGCGCCAGGCCTCACGCGAAGTACTCGCAAGGAATTTTTTGACGTTCATGCTTGCCCTCCAACTAGGCTGGTAACTCTAATAGTCTTTGAATCGGGAAGTTCCGCGTGCGAGAGAACCTTCAGCTGCGGCAGCGCTCGGCGCAGGAAGCGCGACAGCGATGCACGCAGCGGCGCCGGCACCAGCAGCACCGGCGTCAGGCCCATCTGTTCCTGCTGGCGCGCCGCCTGCTCGGTCTGCATCACCAGCGCATCCGCCAGGCCAGGCTCCATGCCGCCGCCGTCCGGCCCGCTCGATTGCATTGCCTGCATCAGTAATCGTTCGAGCTTGCTGTCGAGCGCCATCACCGACAATTCGTTCGTCGACGGGAAAATCTGCTGGACGATAGCACGGCCCAGCGCGATACGCACCATCGATGTCAGATCCGTTGCATCCTGGCTGTGCGGCGCATGTTCGGCAAGCGTTTCGATGATGGTGCGCATGTCGCGGATATGCACGCCTTCCGACAACAGGTTCTGCAGCACCTTCTGCAGCGTCGCCAGCGGAATCAGCTTGGGCACCAGGTCCTCCACCAGCTTCGGCGATTCCTTGCCGAGGTGATCCAGCAGCTGCTGTACTTCCTGGCGGCCGAGCAGATCGGCCGCATGCATCGTGATCACGTGGTTGAGGTGGGTGGCGATGACCGTACCGGCATCCACCACGGTGTAGCCCAATGCCTGCGCCTGCTCGCGCAGGCCGGCGTCGATCCAGACCGCCGGCAGGCCGAATGCCGGGTCGGTGGTCGCGGCGCCCGGCAAGGTGCCGCTGACCATGCCGGGGTTAATGGCCAGGAACTGGCCGATGTGCGATTCGCCACCGCCCACTTCCACGCCTTTCAGGGTAATGCGATAGGCGGAAGGCCGCAGTTCCAAGTTGTCGCGGATATGCACGGACGGCGGCAGGAAACCGACTTCCTGCGCAAACTTCTTACGGATGCCCTTGATCCGGCGCAGCAGTTCGCCGCCCTGCGTCTTGTCGACCTGCGGAATGAGACGGTAGCCGACTTCCAGCCCGAGCGTATCGACCGGCACGATGTCCTGCCAGGTCGCCTCTTCCACTTCAGGCGCCGCAACCGCGGCAGCCGGCTCGGGCTGCTTGGTTTCGGCCTTCTGCGCGCGCTTGCTCATCGCGTGGCCGGCGCCGCCAAGCGCGGCGGCCAGCAGCAGGAAGGCCAGGTGCGGCATGCCCGGAATGATTCCCAGGCCGCCGATGATGCCGGCGGTGATGTATAAGACCTGCGGCTTGCCGAACAGCTGGCCCACCAGCTGGCCGCCGATATCCTGCTCGCTGGCCACGCGCGACACGACGGCACCGGCAGCGAGCGAAATGATCAGCGAGGGAATCTGCGCCACCAGGCCGTCGCCGATGGCCAGCAGCGTGTAATTCTTCAACGCCTGCGAAAAATCGAGGTCGTGCTGCACCATGCCGACCACCAGGCCGCCCACGATATTGATAATGGTAACCATGATGCCGGCAACAGCATCACCGCGCACGTATTTGCTGGCACCGTCCATCGCGCCGTAGAACTCGGCTTCCTGCCCCACCTCGGTGCGGCGGCGGCGCGCTTCCTGCTCGCCGATCAGGCCGGCGTTCAGGTCGGCGTCGATCGCCATCTGCTTGCCCGGCATCGCATCCAGGGCGAAACGCGCGCCGACTTCCGCGATACGGCCCGCGCCCTTGGTCACGACGACGAAGTTGATGATGGTCAGGATGACGAAGACCACGATACCGACCGCGAAATTCCCGCCGATCAGGAAGTGGCCGAATGCCTCGATTACCTTGCCCGCGGCGTCCGGTCCGGCATGACCTTCGGTCAGCACCACGCGGGTCGAGGCGACGTTGAGCGACAGGCGCAGCATGGTGCTGACGAGGAGCACCATCGGGAATGCCATAAAATCGAGCGGCTTGACAGTGTACAGGCTGGTCAGCAGCACGATGATCGACAGCGCGATATTGAAGCTGAAGAAGATGTCAAGGACGAATGCCGGCAGCGGCAGCACCATCATCACCAGGATCATGATGATGAGGATCGGCGCCGCCAGCGCCTTGCTCGATTGCCCGGAAAGCCAGGCCGGCAGTCTCAAGCTGTTCATTGAGTCAATCCATTATCCGTTTTCTTTTGCGCGGCCGGATTGAGCGGGTCGAGCTGCGCGGGAACATCCAGGTCGTCCGGCACGTCGGGCCGCACGCCGCCGCGAGCATTGTATGCACGCAACTGGAACACATAGGCCAGCACCTCGGCCACAGCGGTATACAAGCCCTCGGGTATCTCGTCGCCCAAGTCGGTGTGGGTGTACAGCGCGCGCGCCAGCGGCGGCGCTTCCAGCAGCGGCACGTTGTGCTCGGCGGCGAGCTCGCGGATCTTGGCCGCGACCTCGTCGGCGCCCTTGGCGATCACCTTCGGCGCGCGCATCTTGCCGTCGGCGTATTTCAGCGCCACCGCATAGTGGGTCGGGTTGGTCACCACGACGTCCGCGGTCGGTACTTCGGACATCATGCGGCGCTTGGCCATCTCGCGCTGCATCTGGCGGATCTTGGCCTTGATGTGCGGATCGCCGTCCGATTCCTTGGCTTCCTGACGCACTTCTTCGCGCGTCATCTTCAGCTTGTTGGCGTAATGCCAAAGCTGGTAGGGCACGTCAATCGCAGCAATGACAACCAGGCTGCCGACGATCGTCAGAAAACCGGTCAGCATCAAGTGGGCAAGGTGCGGCCCGCCCGTCTTCGGCGGATCCATCGTCAGCGCCAGCACCGAATCGATCTGGCTGGAGATGACCAGCCAGGACACGGTGCCGACCACGAGCGTCTTGATGATGGACTTCACCAACTCAACCCCGGAATGGGCGGAAACAAGGTTGCTCAAGCCCTTCATGGGGTTGAGTCGCCCAAAGTTTGGTTGCAGCGCCTTACCGCTGAACAGCCAGCCGCCGATCAGCAGCGGGGAAATGACGGCGACGAGCATCAGCAAGCCGGCAAAGGGAGCGAATCCGATCAGCAGATCGAAAATATCCGTGCTCAGCCGCGCGACAAGCAGGTTGAAGTCGAACGCCTGCTCCCGCTCGAATGACAGTCCGGAAATGAGCATGCGATTGAGGCGGACAACGAGGTTGTCGCCCAACACCCAGAAGCCGAGGCCAGCCGCCAGCAGAACCGTGCATGTGGCAAGCTCGCGCGAGCGCGGTACATCGCCCTCCTCGCGTGCTTGCTCAAGTCGCCGGGGCGACGCTGATTCTGTTTTTTCGAGATCGCTGTCTTCGGCCATCGCCGACTCCTGTCAAGCCCGCCCGGCGCCAGACTGACGCACTGAGGGACCATCAGGCACGATTATTGGCCAGAAGGCGGCAACCCTATCGGGGGAACAAGAGAGAAAACCCCCCGCTTTTCGACGCAGCGGGAGGCTCGGTGGGCGGGACGGGTTACAGGTGCAGAGTTTGCGCCCACGCCAGGGCGGACAAATGCGACTGATTCACCTGCAATGCGCTGATGCACAACGCGCCGGCCATCGACTCGATATCCGAGGTCTTCGATTCGCAAGCCTCGGCCAGCGCAATGAACGGGCCGTAGATCCCCTCCCTCGCTAGCAGGGCTTCCGACACCGCGCCGGAAAGTTGAACTTTTTCCAACACCTCTTCCATCGGGATGCCCAGCAGGCGGTCGAGCAAGGAAAACATGCCGACCACAAACAGGTTTTCAGCCTCGCTCTTCGGCAGATAGCCTTGCCCGAGAAGTTCGGCGAAGCGCCCGCGGATGACCGCCGTCTGCATCAGCACGGGGGAATAGCCGGTGGTGGTGGCGGTTGCCATCAGCAGCGCCAGCCAGCGGTACAGCGGGGAATAGCCCAGCAGCGTTACCGCATGCTTGAGGGATTGAATCTCGCAGCCAAGCCCGAATCCGGCCGAATTAATGTAGCGCAGCAGCTTGTACGAAATGGCGGCGTCGTGTTTTAGCACGCTTTCGAGCTGCCTGACGTCGGCGCCCTTTTTCACCATGTCCATCAGTTGCAGGATCATGGTCTGCGCCGGGTTGAGCTCCTTGGCGCGACTGCCCGCTCGCGGCGCCAGATGCATCGTGCCGGCGAACGATTGCAGCCCCATGGACGCGCACAGATCGAACTGCGTCCAGTCGCCGACATCGCGCGCGACGAGCTGCATAGACGGCAAGTCAAACGCTCGCCACTGCCGCACCTGATCGGCAAAATCGCTTGCCGCGGCCGAGATTTCGACATGTGTGACAAACGAAAGCAGGCTCTGGTCGATCGTCGCCGGATGAGCTTCGCGCAGCGAAATGCGATATCCCTGCGCACCGCAGGTCTTGAGCACCGTTACGGCATCGGCATCGGCCAGCTCAGGCGCGCGCACGGCCAGCACGGTGCGCTTCTTCGGCAAGCCGGAAAATGCATTGGTCTTCACCAATTCGACAGGGGCCGCCAGAAACAGCAAATGCTCGCCAAGCAGCGCTTCAGTCTCCATGCCGCTGACCTGCTTGACGACGAAATCGGCCAGCGCATGCGCCTCGTCTTCGCTCGAATCATCCGGATGCTGCCAGCCGAGCTCGTAGCCGAGAACCCCCTCCTGCGGATTGAGCAGCGGCTCCCTGACAATGAATTTCTCTTCTTGCATGACTTTCTAAAACACGTTTATGCGCGGCCGGCCTGTCAGAACCCCAGGCTGCCCAGCAGATCGTCCACCTGCTCCTGACCGGCGACGACGTCAGGATTGCCTTCCGGGTTGATCTGCGGGCCGTTCAGCAATCCGGAACCTGCATCGCGCCGCATTTCCGGCGGCGCGTAATCGATCAGGAGCTGGACCAGCTGCTGTTCGATGCCGTGGGCAAGCTCGGTCACCTTCTTGATCACCTGGCCGGTCAGATCCTGGAAATCCTGGGCCATCATGATAGTCAGCAGCTGCTGCTTGGTGGTGCCGGCGTCGCTCCTTACCTGCTCCAGGAAGGATAGGGTTTGCGCTGCCATGGCACGATAGCGCTCATCCGCATCGGGGCTTTGCAGCAATTCCTGCCATGCAGCGGCCAGCGTCCCTGCGCCGGCATCCATGCCCTCCTGCAGCGGGGTGGCGACGTCGGTTGCATTAAGCACGCGCTGCGCTGCCTGCTCAGTCATCTTGGCGACATAGCTCAGGCGATCCCTGGCCGTCGGCATCTCATAAGCGGCTTTTTCGATCAGCTTGTCGAAGCCCAGAGCGCGCAGATTCTGATGCAGGGCGCGGGTCATTTGGCCGATGCGCGCGAGCACCTCTTCCTGCTGCACAGCCACTTCGCCGCCCTGATGGCGCGGATTGTCCATGTCAGCCCGCCGCTTCCAGCTTCTCGAAGATCTTCGCTAGCTTTTCGTCAAGCGTGGCAGCGGTAAAGGGCTTAACGACGTAGCCGTTGGCGCCGGCCTGCGCGGCGGCGATGATGTTTTCCTTCTTGGCCTCGGCGGTCACCATCAGGACCGGAAGCTTGGCCAGCGCCGCGTCGGCGCGGATATTCTGCAGCATCGTCAGGCCGTCCATCACGGGCATGTTCCAGTCGGTGATGACGAAATCGAACTGCTCGCTTCGGAGTTTCGCAAGCGCCATGGCACCGTCTTCCGCTTCGTCCACGTTTGAATACCCCAATTCTTTGAGCAGATTGCGGACGATACGACGCATCGTCGAAAAGTCGTCAACAATCAAGAATTTCGTTTTCGGGTCAGCCATGAATCACTCCAATATTCCTTAAACGCGTTATCGAGCCCGCCCAACGATCATCCTCGGATGCGATCGGCTGGCCGAGTCCTAACATAAACAAACCTTACTCTATTATGCACCTTGTCATCGGCGGCAGCAGTCATCTTCCGAAGAAAATGCGCGGCCTGCGCTGACCATCCCGATTTTCCTGCAACCGGCGCAAGCCGCGGTCACACCCGCAGCGCGCGGCTGCTGTGGGTGGCAAGATAATCCATCACCATCCCCGGCAATGCGCTGAGCGCTCCGACTTCGTGCGCCGCGCCGACCGCAATCGCTTCGCGCGGCATGCCGAACACGACGCAGGACGCTTCGTCCTGCGCGAAATTGTAGGCGCCCGCGTTTTTCATCTCCAGCATGCCGGCCGCGCCATCCTTGCCCATGCCGGTCAGGATCACGCCCACCGCGTTCTTGCCGGCGCAGCGTGCGGCTGACGAAAACAGCACGTCGACCGACGGACGATGCCGATTGACCGGCGGCCCCTGGTCGAGCTGCGTCACGTAGTTCGCACCGCTGCGTGCCAGCAGCAGATGCGAATGTCCCGGCGCGATGAATGCGTGACCGGGCAGCACGCGCTCGCCGCCGGCGGCTTCCTGCACCGTGATCTTGCACAGGCTGTCCAAGCGCTTTGCGAACGAGCGGGTGAACCCTTCAGGCATGTGCTGCGTGATCAGTATCCCCGGGCAGTCGGACGGCATCTGCATCAGGAATTCCTTGATCGCTTCGGTGCCGCCGGTGGACGCGCCGATGATGATGAGCTTCTCGCTACTGGTGAGCGGATTGCGGATCAGCGGCAGCTCCGTTCCGGCCACCTTGTTCGTGTCGGCATGAACGATGGTGCGCGGCTTGACGCGCGCCTTGGCCGCGGCCCGGATCTTGTCGGCGATCAGTTCGGTGTATTCGAGCATGCCGCTCTGGATCGACAGCTTGGGCTTGGTCACGAAATCGACCGCCCCCAGCTCCAGCGCGCGCAGGGTGATTTCCGATCCGCGCTCGGTCAGCGAGGAGACCATCACGACCGGCATCGGGCGCAGGCGCATCAGCTTTTCGAGAAAGTCCAGCCCGTCCATGCGCGGCATTTCCACATCCAGCGTCAGCACGTCTGGATTGGTCTGCTTGATCAGATCGCGCGCGACGATCGGATCGGGCGCCACGCCGACCACTTCCATGTCCGGCTGGCTGCCGATGATTTCCTTCATGACGCTGCGGATCAGGGCCGAGTCGTCGACGATCAACACTTTCGTTTTCATGATGCGTGCTTTCCGGGATGTGCTCTGTAAGCCGATATCGACTCAACCGAACAGTTCGACGTCGCCAGACACAGGAGTCGTCTGGAGGCGGCTGGCGTAGTCCTGCTCCCGATTTACCAATGTATTGTTGTTCAGCTGCTTGAGTTTCTTGACCAGCACTTTACCGCTGCGCGGGAAAAAATACACCTTGCGCGGATAGATGTCGTTCAGGTCTTCGGCCACGATGCGGATATTCTCGGCGCGCAGATAACCACGCACGAACTGGGCGTTGCGCTCGCCGACATTGATCGCGATGAATCCGCGCAGGACGTTGCCGCCCCCGAACACCTTGGCTTCCAGGTTTTCCCTGCGGGCGCCTGCTTTCAGCAGATCGTTGATCAACACTTCCATCGCGTAGGTGCCGTAGCGCATCGACGCCGATACCGGGCTGTCGGCGTCTCCGCCGCCATCCGGCAGCATGAAATGATTCATCCCCCCGATGCCGGTGACGCGGTCGCGGATGCAGGCCGACACGCAGGAACCGAGCACGGTGACGATCATCATGTCCTTGCAGGTGTAGTAATACTCGCCCGGCAAAATCTTCGCCGCGTCGCAGTCAAAGGTCCGGTCGTAATAGACGTTCGTCGCAAAATGTTCTTCGATTGCGTAGCTCATAATTCTTTCTCAAGCCGGCGCGGCGGCGTCTGGCGCCCGGCCGCGCGATGCGGGTCCAACTCGTACACGGTTTTGCCGCGCAGCTTGAACGCATCGGATACATACAGAAAATTTTCGGAGTGCCCCGCAAACAGCAGCGCGTCCGGCTTCATCAGCGGCACGAAGCGCGACAGGATTTTACTTTGCGTGGGCTTGTCGAAATAGATCATCACGTTGCGGCAGAAGATCGCATCGAACTGGCCTGAAATCGGCCAGCTGTCGGCCAGCAGGTTCAATTGCTTGAACGTCACCATCTCGCGCAGTTCCGACCGCACCCGCACCAGCCCATCCTGCTGGCCCTTCCCCTTCAGGAAAAAGCGCCGGGCGCGATCCGGCTCCATCTTGTCGAGCCGGTCGAGGGCGTAGATGCCCGCGGAAGCCGTGTTGAGCACGTTGGTGTCGATGTCGGTGGCGATGATATGCGCCTGCGGCGCCATCGTGCCCAGCGCCTCGCACAGCGTCATTGCGATCGAATACGGCTCTTCGCCGGTGGAACTGGCGCAACACCAGATCGAAATCGGTTCCTTCCTGCCGCGTACATGGTCTGCAAGAATCGGAAAGTGATGCGCTTCGCGGAAAAAGCTGGTCAGGTTGGTCGTGAGCGCATTGGTGAATGCCTCCCACTCGCTGTCGTCGCCCTTGTTCTCCAGCGCATCGAGATAAGCCTGAAAGGAACGGATGCCGGTGGCGCGCAAGCGGCGCGCCAGGCGGCTGTAAACCATCTCCTGCTTGCTTTCGGCGAGCGCAATACCGGCCCGTTTATAAATCAGGTCCCTGACCCGGTCAAAGTCGCGAGCGGTGAACTCGAACTCCTTGGCGGCATCTGACTTGATTGGTCTCACTGAATTCATCTCGCCGAACTACTTTCCCTGTTTCGCACTGCCGGCAGTCGCCCGGATGCAATCCGGCGCCGCCTCCCTGTCCAGATCGGACCATGTCCCGAATTATGATTGTCCGGAACATGACATCATCAAAAGAAAAGAGCCGCATTACCCTGCCTGTTAGGAAAAAGACGGGCGTTTTCCACTTTTTGGCGCAATACGATGCCCGAAAGCGGAAGGTTCGGTGCATCCCACGGCGGCCCTACCGTCCTGCTCACGTACGCATATTACCTTAAGGCAATCAAATAAAGGTGCCTGTACACGCCGTCTGGCCCAACGCGACATAGCCGCCAAGCTCAGAATTCCTCCCAATCGTCGCCGCCGGTGCGGCTGACACGGCTAGCGGACGGCAGCCTGGCCGTGCCAGCCGCAAGCGGCCGCGGCGTGGCAGCGGTCTCCCGGCCTGGCCGCGGCGCACGGAGTGCGGCCGGGGCGGCAGGCTGAACCTGGATTGCCGGCTGTCCGACGGCCCCGGCCAGCTTGAACACGGCCACGGCCTGGCTCAGCTTGACGGCCTGATCCTGCATGCTTTCCGCCGCCGCCGCCGCTTCCTCCACCAGCGCCGCATTCTGCTGCGTCAATGCATCCATTTGCGTGACCGCCTGATTGACCTGCTCGATGCCGCTGCTCTGTTCCGCGCTCGCCGCCGCAATCTCGCTCATGATGTCGGCCACGCGCTTGACCGAGGTGACGATTTCATCCATGGTCTTGCCCGCCTCGTCGACCAGCCTGCCGCCGGCATCGACCTTTTCCACCGAATCGCCGATCAATGCCTTGATTTCCTTGGCCGCTCCCGCCGAGCGCTGCGCCAGGTTGCGCACTTCGGCGGCCACCACCGCGAAGCCGCGTCCCTGCTCGCCGGCGCGCGCCGCTTCCACCGCCGCGTTCAACGCCAGGATGTTGGTCTGGAACGCGATGCCGTCGATCACGCCGATGATGTCGACGATCTTGCGCGAGCTTTCCTTGATCGATCCCATGGTTTCCACCACTTGCCCGACCACATGGCCGCCCTTGAGCGCATGGTCGGAAGCGGACACCACCAGCTGGTTGGCCTGGCGCGCGTTTTCCGCGTTCTGCCGCACGGTCGAGGTCAATTCCTCCATCGAGGACGCCGTTTCCTCCAGCGAACTGGCCTGCGACTCGGTGCGCGCCGACAGGTCGGCATTGCCGCTGGCAATCTCGCGCGATGCCACGCCGATCGTGTCCGTGCCCTGCTTGATGTTCTTCACGGTATTGATCAGGTTTTCCTGCATCACCTTGAGTGAGTTGACGAGTCGCCCAGCTTCGTCACGCGACCGAACCTCGATAGCCGTCGTCAAGTCGCCGTTGGCAATCGAGTCGGCGATAAGGCCGGCGCTTTGCAGCGGTCCGGTAATGGTACGCGTGATGAAGAACGCGATGAATGCGCCGACGACAAGGGTGATGCTGCCGATAGCCAGCATCACCGTCTGCGTCACCAGGTAACTGTGCTGTGCCGCCTCTATTGTTTCCTTCATTTCCTTCTGCTGGTATTCCGCCAGGGCGACGAGGCTGGCGATCCACTTGTCATGCGCGGGCTGAAAATCCGACTTGAGCATGGCCGAGGCATCGAAAAAATTACCGCCCACTACCAGCGACTTGATCTTGTCGATGATCGGCATGGTCGCCTGCTTGTTTTCAACGGCGGTGGCCAGCAAGGTTTTGGCTTGTCCGGAGGTCGTGAATTTTTTCAAAGCCTCTTCCGACTTGGCATAAGTCGCCAGAATCGCTTCAAGCCGCTTGCCCTCGCGCTCGCCCTCGCTGGCGTCGGTTGGAGTGGCGATCCTGCGCAACGCCAGCGCGAGCGACCATCCCGACTCGCGCATTTCCATCGCATTGGTGAGATTGCCGACGTTTTTCTGGACGATCTGTTCCGCGCTTGCCTGCAGATCGCCCATGCGCCATAGCCCCAGCGCGAGCAGCGCGCTCGCGCAGAACAGGACAAGACCGAATCCCAGCGCAAGGCGCTTGCCGATGTTGAGGTCGGAAATCTTGAACATGATGCTTTCCTTTATCCTGGAAGAGATGGAAATGCCGGATGGCCAATCAAACCGCGCCTAAAACTCTTCCCAATCGTCGCCGTTGCCGCTCATAGCGGCAGGCGACGGCTTGATGGCGGGCGAAGACACTGTGCGGGAGAGAGTCGGCCTCACATTCGCGGCTGGCGTCGGCAATGCCGTCGCAGGCACGGCCGCCGGTTGAAGCGCCGACGCTGTAGGCATGGCGTTGCGCAGCTTGAACACGGCCACGGCCTGGCTCAGCTTGACGGCCTGGTCCTGCATGCTTTCCGCCGCCGCCGCCGCTTCCTCCACCAGCGCCGCATTCTGCTGCGTCAATGCATCCATTTGCGTGACCGCCTGATTGACCTGCTCGATACCGCTGCTCTGTTCCGCGCTCGCCGCCGCAATCTCGCTCATGATGTCGGCCACGCGCTTGACCGAGGTGACGATTTCATCCATGGTCTTGCCCGCCTCGTCGACCAGCTTGCCGCCGGCATCGACCTTTTCCACCGAATCGCCGATCAATGCCTTGATTTCCTTGGCCGCTCCCGCCGAACGCTGCGCCAGGTTGCGCACTTCGGCGGCCACCACCGCGAAGCCGCGTCCCTGCTCGCCGGCGCGCGCCGCTTCCACCGCCGCGTTCAGCGCCAGGATGTTGGTCTGGAACGCGATGCCGTCGATCACGCCGATGATGTCGACGATCTTGCGCGAGCTTTCCTTGATCGATCCCATGGTTTCCACCACTTGCCCGACCACATGGCCGCCCTTGAGCGCATGGTCGGAAGCGGACACCACCAGCTGGTTGGCCTGGCGCGCGTTTTCCGCGTTCTGCCGCACGGTCGAAGTCAATTCCTCCATCGAGGACGCCGTTTCCTCCAGCGAACTGGCCTGCGACTCGGTGCGCGCCGACAGGTCGGCGTTGCCGCTGGCAATCTCGCGCGATGCCACGCCGATCGTTTCGGTGCCCTGCCGCACCTGGCCGATGGTGTTGACCAGACTGTCGTTCATGTCTTTCAGCGCCTGCAGCAACTGTCCGGTCTCGTCCGACGAACGCACCTCGATCTGCTGCGAGAGATCGCCCGCCGCGACACTCCTGGCGACGCGCACCGCTTCGTTGAGCGGGACCGAAATCGCGCGGATCAGCCACGCTCCGACGAATCCGGCCATCGCCAGCCCGAACAGGATGGCGGCGATCGACATGTTGCGCACCATGGAATAAACGCTCTGGCTGTTTTCGAACTCGTCTTTCGCCACGTTCTGCTGCAGCTTGATGAGTTCGTCAAAGCTCACTTGCATCGGCGCGTAGTATTGCGCCATCGGCCCCTGCATGAGCTCCATCGTCATTTGCACGTTGCTTGAACGCTGGGCTTCGATCGCCGGGCGCAAGCCTTCCGCGATGAATTTCTTAAGGTTCTCGTTGAATTTGTCAGCCAGCTTTTTTTCGTCGGCGGTCAGCGGCCCGGACAGATAGGCTTCCCATGCCTTCGTTATTTCGGCGATGCGCTTTTCCGCCTCTTCCATTTTCTTGACGACGACGACCGGGTCGCCATTCATCGTTTCCGCGATCGCCATGCGGTCGGTATCGATGGCGCGGGCGACGAAATCGAGTTTCCCCATCGGCACCAGGCGCGTCTCGTACATCGTCCTGATCGATGTATTGGCGGAATGCAGGCTGGTCAGGCCGATGATGCCTCCGCTCACCAGCAGCAGAGACAGGAAACCGATCACGAATACCAGGCGCGACTTTATTGTGAGATTCTTGAGCATTTGTCTCCCCCTTGTGCGGCCAGTCGGTCGCCGGCACATGCCGGCGCGCCCTGTTCCGCAGCTAATAGTTGTTTTTGCCGCGGCGTGTTCCCGCCGCTTGCAACATTGCTCTATGTCCGGCCGTCTTATGCGGCCATTTTCTCGATCAGTCCCATCTCGGCGCTCGACATGAGCTTGTCGATGTCGACCAGGATCAGCATGCGCTGGTCGACGGTGCCCAGACCGATCAGGTGATCGGTGTTGAGCGCCGTGCCCATCTCCGGCGCCGGCTTGATCTGCTCCGGCGACAGGGTGATCACGTCCGAGACGCTGTCGACCACCATGCCGACCACCCGACCGCCGATATTCAGGATGATCACCACCGTGAACTGGTCGTAGGTCGGCGTGCCGAGGTTGAACTTGATGCGCATGTCGACGATCGGCACGATGATGCCGCGCAGGTTGACCACGCCCTTGATGAATTCGGGCGCGTTGGCGATGCGCGTGACGGTTTCGTAGCCGCGGATTTCCTGCACCTTCAGGATATCGATGCCGTATTCCTCATTGCCCAGGGTGAAGGCGAGAAATTCCTGGCCGGCGACGTCACGATCGGATTTTTCGCCGAGTGCCGGAGTGTTGATTTGCGCTGCTTGCATCATGTCGTTGTCCTTATCAGGAATAAATGGATTCGTCGCTGAGCTGCCGGCTCGAACGTAATAGCGCAGCGACGTCAATAATCAGGGCGACGCCGCCGTCGCCCAGAATCGTGGCGCCGGAAATACCGGCCACCTTGCGATAATTCGATTCCAGGTTCTTCACGACCACCTGCTGCTGCCCGACGAGATCGTCGATGAACAGCGCCGCCTTCCTCCCATCCGACTCGAGGATGACGACGATGCCTTGCGACGGATCGGTGAAGCGCGGCTCGATGCCGAACATCTGGTACAGGGGGATGAGCGGCAAGTACTCGCCGCGCACCTTGATCACGCGCCCCTGGCCCGTGATTTCCTTGACGTCGGCTGCATCGGGCTGCAACGATTCGACCACGTAGCCAAGAGGCAGGATATAGATTTCCTCACCCACCTTGATCGACATGCCGTCCAGGATCGCCAGCGTGAGCGGCAGGGAAATCGAGATCGTGGTGCCGAAGCCCTTGGCGGAGCGGATGTCGACCACACCGCCCATCGCGGTGATGTTGCGCTTGACCACGTCCATACCGACACCCCGGCCGGACACATCGGTAACCACTTCGGCCGTCGAAAAGCCCGGCGCGAAAATCAGCTGCCAGACATCGGAATCGGGCATCGAGTCGGACACCGCCAAGCCCTTCTCCTTCGCCTTGGCGAGGATCCTTTCGCGGTTCAGGCCGCCGCCGTCATCGGTGACTTCGATGATGATATTGCCGCCCTGATGGGCCGCGGACAGCGACAGCTTGCCCATCTCGCTCTTGCCGGCGGCAAGCCGCACGTCAGGCATTTCGATGCCATGGTCGATGCTGTTGCGCACCAGGTGGGTCAGCGGGTCGACGATGCGTTCGATCAGCCCCTTGTCGAGCTCGGTTGCGGCGCCGTGCGTGACGAATTCGATGCGCTTGCCGAGCTTGGTCGCCAGGTCGCGTACCATACGCGGGAAGCGGGAAAACACGTAATCCATCGGCATCATGCGGATCGACATCACCGCTTCCTGCAGATCGCGCGTATTGCGGGTGAGCTGGCTGACGCTGTTGAGCAGGCGCTCGTGGAGCATCGGGTCGAGCGAACCGGTACGCTGCTCGATCATGGCCTGCGTGATGACCAGTTCGCCGACCAGGTTGATCAGCTGATCGACTTTTTCGATCCCGACCCGGATCGATGTCGACTCGGAATTGTGGGCATTCCTTTCGGCGGCCCTGGGTGCCGCTTTTTTCTCCGCGGCCGCAGCGCCCGCGGCCTCGTGCCCGGGCCCGGAATCCGCTGCAACCGCCGCCTCCTGCGGCGCCGCCCTGGCCGAGGCTTCCTGCGCCTCGCGCGCCTCCTTCATGACAGGCGTTTCGAATCCGTCGAAGAATCCGTAGCCCTGCTTTTCTTCCTGCGCGACCTTCTCGGCAGCAACCTGTTCGGGCGTTGGTTCCAGCGGCTCGAAGAAACCGTAGCCTTGAGCCTCTTCCTGCGCCGCCTTCAACTCGGCGGCCGTCATCACGCGTGGCGGTGCTTCCTCGGAAATCTTCAGGTCCTTCGGGTCAAGGATAAACGAGCAGATCGCGACGATGTCGTCGGCGCTTGCATGGCCGACCAGCGTAAAGACGGCGTGTCCGTCGGCCTGCGTCGCCTTGCTGATCTGCCCCAGCAAGCCGAGCTCGGCCATCAGCGCCTCGACGTCGCGCTCCGGCGCCGGCGGCAGTTCGATCCGGAACTGGCGCATTCCATCTGCCGCAGCGACCGGCGCCTCCGTTTTCGGCGCCGTTTCCAGCGACGCGGCCGGCGCGGCCTTCGTCACCTCGCCCTGCGACAGCGACAGCAGCATCATGCGCGCGTCGACCACCGCTTCCTGGTCGACCGGCGTCTGCAGGCGGTGGCCGTCGAGCTGCATCTTGAGCACGTCCTTGGCGACCAGGAAGGCGTCGACGTGTTCCGCCGACAGCGCCATCTCGCCCTTGCGGATCTTGTCGAGGAGGGATTCCAGCACATGCGTCACATCGATCAGGTCGGTCAGGCCGAACGTGCCCGCACCGCCCTTGATGGAATGCGCGGCGCGGAAGATGGCATTGAGATCTTCCGGGTCGGGCGACGCGACATCGATCGCCAGCAGCAGCTTTTCCATTTCGGCGAGAAGTTCCTCGGTCTCGTCAAAGAATACCTGGAAGAACTGGCTCATATCGATGGTCATAACACCCTCTACGCTCTACATGTTTCTTATGTTGGTTTTCCGTGCCCCGCGCTGCGTTATCCGATGACCTTCTTGACCACTTCCGTCAAGCGCTGCGGATCGAATGGCTTGACCAGCCATCCGTTGGCACCGGCGGCGCGGCCCTTCGATTTCATCTCGTCGCTCGATTCGGTGGTCAGCATCAGGATCGGAACCTTCTGGTACGTCGGCAGCCCGCGCAGCGAACGGATCAGGGTCAGGCCATCCATGCGCGGCATGTTCTGGTCGGTCAGGACCAGGTCGAACACCTGCGTGCGGGCCTTGTCTAGGCCGTCCTGTCCATCCACTGCCTCGGTGACCTGATAGCCAGCGGCTCTCAGGCTGAACACCACCATCTGCCGTAGCGAGCCCGAGTCATCCACTGCCAATATCGTTTTTGCCATCTTTCTAACTCCCGCTGTTTCCGTTGTCCGGGCGTGACGCCCGTTTTCCTGATTTCCGATTCCGGTTAAAACAATTCGATGTCGCCGCTTTCCATGTGGGTCTGGCAGACCGCCTTCCACAACGCGCTTTCCAGCTTGACGCTCTGCTCTTCCAGCACCTTGTTGATTCCCTTGAGGGTCTCGACGATCTCTTCGGCTGAATTTTCCGATATGCCGGAACTGCCCGAGCCGACACCGCTCAGAACCTCGCGCAAGCCGATCACGCGCGTCACGGTGCGGCCGATCAGCTGGCTCGTCATGTCCTGGAACTGCAACCCGGTGACCGCCGCATTCACGTGCTGGCTGATTTCGCCATGCTTGGCCTTGAGCTTTTCCGCGATTTCGGGAGTGGGTTTTGCGCCGGACAGGAGCAGGTCGATCGTCTCCTGCTGCGCGGTGACGGCTTCGTGTATCGCCATGAAGCTGCCCCCCAGCTTGGTGATGGCTTCGCCCAGCAGGATGCTGGTCTGCACCAGGTCGGTCTCGACTTCCGTCAGGTGTTGTGTCCCATGATCCGACAAGTTGGATAACAGGTGCTTTACCTGAGATCCCAACATTTTTTCTCTTGTCATGAAATTATCCTGTCCACCCTCTCGTTGACTCGATCACGGATCGCGCAAGCTCACCGAGCCGCGGCGTCGATCACATCCTGCCTGACCTGCGCTTCGTTCGTAACCTCCACCGACCCGCCATCCTTCGATGCTGATTCTTCCGCTTTTTTATTCATCACAATGATGCTGATGCGCCGGTTGATCGGATTGAACGGATCGGCCTTGTCGAACAACACGGCCGACGACAGCCCAACCACGCGCAGCACCTTGGCCTCGTCCATGCCGCCCGCGATCAGCGCGCGGCGCGACGCATTGGCCCGGTCGGCCGACAGTTCCCAGTTGCTGTACCCCTTCTCTCCGCTGGCATATGGCGTGGCATCAGTATGCCCCGACAGGCTGACCCGGTTCGGCACGTCGTTCAACGCGCGCCCGATCTCGAACAGGATATCCTTGGTGTAGGGCTGCAGCTCGGCCTTGGCCAGGGCGAACATGGGCCTATTCTGCTCGTCGACGATCTGGATGCGCAAGCCTTCCGTCGTAATATCGAGCA
This sequence comes from Noviherbaspirillum sp. UKPF54, assembly GCF_007874125.1. NCBI lineage: Bacteria > Pseudomonadati > Pseudomonadota > Betaproteobacteria > Burkholderiales > Oxalobacteraceae > Noviherbaspirillum > Noviherbaspirillum sp. UKPF54. The sequence continues at coordinate 2,049,392 of NZ_CP040128.1, forward strand.
GCAGCTGGTTCTTGAACTGCTTGAGCGCCGGCCGGGCGTCGATCGCGGCTTCGATTTTCTGCTTTAGCGCTTTCAGGCGATTGAGTTCGGCGCGCGCCAGTTCCGCCTGCACCGACGCGGTGTCGCTCCTCGACGTGTACAGGCGCTTCGGGCCAGGGTCCAGGTCGCTCTTCGTTACCTGCCCCACCTTGCGCGTCAAATCACGCCCGCCGCCCTGGATCACGCTGGAACTGTCGCCGCTGCCCGAACCGCCGGCCATGGCCACCTTGAGCGGCGTCTTGAAATACTCCGCGATGCCTTGCAGGTCGCCCTTAGTGGTGGAGCCGAGCAGCCACATCAGCAGGAAGAATGCCATCATCGCCGTGACGAAGTCGGCGTAGGCGATCTTCCATGCGCCGCCGTGATGGCCGCCGCCGGTCTTGTTCACCTTTTTTACGATGACTGGCCGTAGCCCTTCGTCTGCCATATCGACTTCCGCGTTGATGTTGACTTGATTGGCCGTGCTTACTTCGATTTGGATTGCTTGATGTGCTCTTCCAGCTCGGCGAACGAAGGCCGCTCGGTAGAGAACAGCACCTTGCGTCCGAACTCAACGGCCAGCGCAGGCGCATACCCGTTCAGGCTAGCCAAAAGCGTGACCTTGACGCACTCGAGCATCTTCGACGATTCGTGCAGTTTCTGCTCCAGCACGGTCGACAACGGACCGATGAAGCCGTAGGAAAGCAGAATGCCCAGGAAGGTGCCGACCAGCGCGTGCGCGATCAGGATGCCGAGCTCGGCCGGCGGCAGGCCGACCGATTCCATGGTATGCACCACGCCCATCACCGCCGCCACGATACCGAATGCCGGCATGGCGTCGCCCAGCTTGGCCACGGCATGCACCGGCACTTCTCCTTCGGCGTGATGCGTCTGGATCTCGTTGTCCATCAGGTTCTCGATCTGGAACGCGTCCATGTTCCCCGACACCATCAGGCGCAGGTAATCGGTCATGAATTCGATCACGTGATGGTCGTGCAGAATGCCGGGGTATTTGCTGAAGATCGGGCTTTCCTCCGGCGCATCGATATCGCCCTCGATCGACATCAGGCCCTCCTTGCGCACCTTGCTCAGCAATTCGAACAGGAGCGTCATCAGCTCCATGTAGAGCGCCTTGGTGTATTTCGAGCCTTTCAACGTCGTGGGCAGGGCCTTCAGAGTCGCCTTGACGGCCTTTCCATTGTTCCCGACGAAGAAGGCGCCTGCAGCGGCGCCGCCGATCATGAGCAATTCGACCGGCTGGACCAGCGCAGCGAGGTGTCCGCCCGCAAGCGCAAAGCCGCCGAATACGGCGCCTGTCACGATGAGGTATCCGAGAATGACTAACAAGGGTGATGCTCCGCTCTCAATTGATGGACTGCAGACAGCAGCCGGATTTTTTACCTGTACCCGCCAGCATAACAATCAGTTTATTCAAGCAAATGCCCGAACAGATGCCTGAAAGACGGCTTTCACTTCAATTACGGCGCGCAGTCCGGAAACTTGACGCCGCCTCCCGCGATTTTCATCGGTCTGTGGAGCTACATATGCCATCCATACAGAAGTGGCCCGCCAGTCGCCGGCGCCGTCGTCAGATCCGGCGCCACGCCTGGAATCGCAAACTCGTAGCTCAGCAGCAGCGCCCCGGGGCGCATTTCCGCGCGCGCCTTGCGCCATAGCGCCGGCATGGCCGCCGGCGACAGATATGCGAAAACGACGTCGTATTGCGCGAAATCGACACGCTCATAGTCGCCGCGCACGAAGCGCGCGCCGCTACGCGACGCGCGGCCGCGCAATGCACTGACCAGCCATGGCAACGGGGCGATCTCGATGCCGGTGAACGTACCGTCGCGGCGCGTACGCGCCAGATGCATCACCAGGCCGCCCAGTCCGCTGCCGACGTCGGCAAACCGCACCGGCCCGCCGGTCGGAAGCAGAGCACCAACCGCCGCCCAGGCGGCGCGATTGGAAGGATAAAACGGAACCTGCGTGCGGAACGTACTCCAGTACAGCGCGAGCAGTGCAACGAACGCGGCAAGGAAAATCCCCGGAGGAAGCTGCAGCGCCAGCATCGCGACCAGCGCCAAGGGGAACACTGCCTGGATCGCAAGCCACCAGGGAGCGAGGCCGAACAAGCGCGACAGCGATGCCGCGATCGCCCCCTGCAACAGCACGGCGACGGCAACCGTTGGCTGGCGAACCGATAGCAATGGCGCGGCGCCGGCGAGCGCCAGTACGAAAGCGAAGGCTAAAAGCTGGATCGATGCAGCGCGCATCGCGGGGGCACGCAGAATTGTTTTGCGGCTCATCGGTCGGAGCCCGTCATGGATGCGGGTCGATAATGCTTCCGGCTGCGTTACGCCAGCATTTCCGCCGCAGCGGAAGCGGCATCCTCTTTGGCCTTCTTGGTCTTCCCGGCGCGAGAAGGCATGTGGCACAAGCCGCAGACATAGTGGTTGTGCAAGTCGAGCTTGTGCACGACAAACTCACCCGCACATTTGCTGCAGCATGCGGTCGACAGCATCCTGCTTTCGAAAAAACGCACCAGGGTCCAGGCCCGCGTCAGCGACAGCACCGGCTCCCCGCTTGGATCGGGCTCAACCTGCTCCAGGTAGAGCTTGTACGCCTTCATGACCGCCTCGATCCCGGTGACACCGGCATGCTCCACCAGATATCTGTGGATATTGATGAACAGGGACGAATGGATGTTCGGCAGCCAGGTAATGAACCAGTCGGTCGAGAATGGCAGCATCCCCTTCGGCGGCGACACTCCCTTGAGTTCCTTGTAGAGCTTCAGCAGACGCTCGCGCGACAGCGTGGTTTCCGACTCCAGCAGCTGCAGGCGAGCGCCGAGATTGATCAGTTCAATCGCGAGCTGGATTTCCTGCGCTTCTGTCACCACACTTTTTTTTGCCATATTCAACCTCGTATTCATGCGTGCCATCCCGGCCCGCACAGCATCTTATTTTTCAGGAAATTTGCTCGACCGGCTGCCGCGCCATCAGGATGGCAGCATGCGAATGAGCCAGTTCGCGATCCTTGTTATAGTTAGTTAACATGCCGAGGATGTGGCCATCGTCGAAACGGAAGCGCGCCAGCATCATGTTGGTGCCGGCAAGTTTCAGGATTTGCGCATTGCTCAGCCCTTCGAGCAAATCTGCAATTTCACAGCTGATGCCAAGACGGAAAATCGCAGTTGCCTTATCGGCGCGAATCATTTGCTGGGCGAGCATCAGGTAGCTCAGATTCGCCTCACGAATTTCGGCAATCATGTCGTTCGTGTTCATTTTTCCATCTCTCCAATCCAGCGGACGCTGGTGAGAAGCATTCTGCTCGTTGGATTGCCAAGCGGAAATAGGTAGTTTTCGGTATTTTGCGTTGGAAATGACCCCAACAACATGTAGTCCTTTGTCCTACACGAATAACCATTCAGCCGCAGGCCGACATCCACCAAAGCAGCGAAAAGCCGCATGAATTCTAGCCTTGCGGCTTGTGCGCATGTCGCACCTGGAGGTATCTCAGATATTGAAAAATGACAGGAGGTGAGTACTACAAAGTCGGCGCACCACCACTAAAAACGCCACTTTTTCCGACGACCTTATGCAGCGATGTTGCAATATCGCAGCATTTGTACCATGGCGCGGGAGATCCGCAATGCCGTCGAATCATGGCAGCACTGCGGCAGATCTTCAGAACTCTTCCCATCCGTCGGCCGATGTCGCCTTGGGCAACGACACGCGCGGGGTGCGCGGCGACGCCGGCGGCGCGCTTATCGCGCGCCCTGCAGCCGCAGTTGCGCTCGTTGCAACAACCGCAGTCGGGGCTGCAGCCACGCGCCCACCTTCGAGCTTGAACACGCCCACGGCCCGCGCGAGCCCGCCGGCCTGCTCACGCATCGCTTCCGCAGCTGCAGCCGCCTCCTCGACCAGCGCGGCGTTTTGTTGCGTCACCTGGTCCATCTGGCTGACCGCCTGGTTGATCTGCTCAATACCAGCCGTCTGCTCATGGCTGGCCGCCGTGATTTCACTCATGATGTCGGTCACGCGCTGGATGCTTGTGACGATTTCCTGCATCGTCTCGCCCGCCTCATCCACCAGCCGCGAACCTGCATCGACCTTTTCCACCGAATCGTTAATCAAGTCCTTGATCTCTTTGGCCGCCCCCGCCGAACGCTGCGCCAGCGTTCTCACCTCCGCCGCCACCACCGCGAAGCCGCGCCCCTGCTCGCCAGCGCGCGCAGCCTCCACCGCCGCATTCAACGCCAGGATATTGGTCTGGAAAGCGATACCGTCGATCACGCTAATGATGTCCGCGATCTTGCGCGAGGATTCGTTGATGGAGCCCATCGTCTCGACCACTTGCGATACCACGGTGCCACCCCGATTCGCGACATCGGACGCCGATTGCGCCAGTTTGTTTGCCTGGCTTGCATTCTCGGCATTCTGCTTCACGGTCGATGTCAGCTCCTCCAGTGAGGACGCGGTCTCTTCCAGCGAACTGGCCTGCTGCTCGGTGCGCGCGGAGAGGTCCTGGTTTCCGGCGGCGATCTGCGACGACGCCGTCCCGATGGCGTCGGTGCTGGCACGAACCTGGCTGACAATTTGCACCAGGCTGTCGTTCATGTTCTTCAGCGCATACATCAACTGCCCAGTTTCATCGTTGGACGCAGCCACGATCTTTTGCGTCAGATCGCCGCCCGCGACGCCGGAGGCCACCTTGACAGCCGCATCGAGCGGTTTCGTGATGGCCAGCACCAGCCACCAGCCGACCAGCCCGGCCAGCGACAAGCCAATCAGAATACCCACTATGCTGGCATTGCGAATCCACAAGTACATGCTTTGCGACTTGTCGTACTCCGCCTTCGCGACATCCCTCTGCAACTTGATCAGCGCGTCGATCTTGTCGCGCATGGGCTTGAAAAGCGTCGCCATCGGCCCGTGCAGGGTAGCGACGCCGGTTTGCGTATCAAATACGCTTAACGCCTCGACTGCGGGCCGGAGTCCTTCCGCCAGATACTTCTTGCGCGCCTCGGTGAATTCGTCCGCCAGCTTCTTTTCTTCCGGCGTGAGATAAGTCGCCATGTAGGCCTTCCATTCCTCGTCGATGCGCTGAATGCGCTCGCCGATCTCCTTGATCGCCTCATCCCGCATGGCCTGCTCGCCCGTGAGCGCCCTCGCGACGCCTGACTCGTTCAGATTCATCCACCGGATGATGTGGTCGAGCTGCCCCAAGGCGACCATGCGGTCGTCGTACATCGTACGCATCGCATCATTGGCTTTGCCGAGGCTGACTACGCCGACGACCCCGGCGATGACTAGCTGAAGGGACAGGAATGCAATGACGGCTATCAGCCGAGTCTTGATGGTAAGGCTTTTCAACATGAGCAACTCTGGGGATGGGTTTTAAACAATGCACAGACAACACGACGGAGAAACGGGACATATCCGTGCCGCGTATGGCATGCAGATCTGTTGTCGGCATATGCTGCCAGAAACTGAAGGGTGACGCACACGTTTATCAGCGATGCCACACCATCGAGCTCATCGCCCAGAGAAGCTGAGCGGCTGGCTGCAGATCGGAACGACGCCCCAAGTGGCTGAAAGAGATGCAACGTGAAGGCCGTATCGGGAGACGCGCCAACAGCGCCGGTCCGCATGACGCAAAAGCGCAAAAAAAGACATAAAAAAACCCGTTGAAGCTCAACGGGTTTGGAATTTCTGGCGGAGACGGAGGGATTCGAACCCTCGATACAGGTTTAAGCCCGTATGCTTCCTTAGCAGGGAAGTGCCTTCGACCTCTCGGCCACGTCTCCACACACTTGGCGAACCTTTAGCCCACCGAGTGAAGCCACGCATAATAACTGCTCATGCGGACTTGGTCAATGAAACAATGCAATTCGGTCAGGATTTGATCAAGCTTTTTCCAGGTCGAACGCCTTATGCAGCGCGCGCACGGCGAGCTCCATGTATTTCTCATCGATCAGCACGGAGATCTTGATTTCGGAAGTCGAGATCATCTGGATGTTGATGCCCTCTTCCGACAAGGTGCGGAACATCTGCGACGCGATACCGACATGGCTACGCATGCCGACGCCCACCACCGACACCTTCGACACCTTGGCGTCGCCGGCGATGCTAGCCGCGCCAATGTGCTCCTTGACCGCCTTGTTCAGCACGTCCATCGCCTTGGCGTAATCGCCGCGCGGCACGGTAAACGTGAAATCAGTCTTGCCCTCGACCGACTGGTTCTGGATGATCATGTCGACTTCGATATTGGCATCGGCGACCGGACCGAGGATCTGGTAGGCGATGCCCGGCTTGTCCGGCACGCCCAGCACGGTGATCTTTGCTTCGTCGCGATTGAACGCGATACCGGAAATGACGGCTTGTTCCATGTGTGTATCTTCCTCAAACGAAATCAGGGTGCCGGAATTGGCTTCTTCTTCTAGCGGCATGAGCGGATCGGTCAGCGACGACAGCACGCGCGTCGGCACCTTGTAATTGCCGGCGAATTCCACCGAGCGGATTTGCAGCACTTTCGAACCGAGCGAAGCCATCTCGAGCATCTCTTCGAAGGTCACCGTCTTCAGTCGGCGCGCATCCGACACCACGCGCGGGTCCGTGGTATAGACGCCGTCGACGTCGGTGTAGATCAGGCATTCCTGCGCCTTCAGCGCGGCCGCCACTGCAACCGCCGACGTATCGGAACCGCCGCGTCCGAGCGTCGTGATGTTGCCGCCGTCGTCCACGCCCTGGAAGCCGGTGATGATCACGATCTTGCCCGCTTCCAGATCCTTGCGCACGCGCTTGTCGTCGATCGACTGGATGCGCGCCTTAGTGTAGGCCGAATCGGTCTTGATCGGCACCTGCCACCCGGCATAGGACACAGCCTCCTTGCCGATCGACAGCAGCGCCATCGACAGCAGCGCTACCGACACCTGCTCGCCGGTCGAGGCCAGCATGTCGAGCTCGCGCGGATCTGGCTGCGGCATGATTTCCTTGGCGAGGGCGATCAGGCGGTTGGTTTCGCCGGACATCGCGGACGGCACCACGACGATCTGGTGGCCTGCGTCATGCCATTTGGCGACGCGCTTGGCGACGTTCTTGATGCGCTCGGTCGAGCCCATGGAAGTGCCGCCGTATTTGTGGACGATTAAAGCCATAAGGGTTGGGAAGCTTGCGCTGAAGGAAATGAAGAAATATGATTAAAATCAACCTTTTACTTTACCGCCTGCAACGTAAAATGGCAAGTGGCAGGCCAGCGAAATAGCACGAAAAAGCCGAAAAAACCGTCAAAAATTTGTTGCCTCCCATCTTAGGCAAATTCGCCTGGCACTACCGGATGGCAGATCACGCCAGTTCAATCCGATCCCGGCAGCAAACAGTAGCTGACCGGCGGCCGTATGGACCAGCGGCAGGTTCGAACGCTCCCAGGCAGGAATGTCAAGCGCTTGGTAGTGATGCTTCAAGGACCGGGTCGGGCGATTGCGGGCCGATTTCAACATCTCGCCGCCGCGGCGATATCCGAGAACCAAGTCTTGGACGGCCAACCATTCGGCATCGATTCCATCTGCCCCCGACTCGAAATGGAGCCGGCCTCGATAACTCCGAAAATCCAGCCAGTCCTCGCCGCGCCACTGGAAGCGCAGCGGTGGCGCTTGCGGCGGCACGCGCATCGCTCTTGGCGTTAGCATCACCTTGTCGCGATGCCGCCGGATATCGCCGTCGGGAAGCGATACGCACACCTGCGCATCCTCCCGCGCCTCGAACAGCTGCGCGCGCATTTCGCCCAACCATGAAGTCGACGGCATGCGCACGCCGGACAATGCGAGCCAATAGCGCAACAGATTGTCAATCCGGTCAGGATTGAACGACTTCAGCCGGCCGATATCGATGCCCTCCCCGTCCCTGCATTCGGCAAGATCGGATGCAGCCATCTCGTCGAGCAATCGCTGCGCAGACTGCGCGTGCTGCGCCGAACGCGCGAACCGCGCCTGATAGCCCGGAAAATAGGTGAAGAGCGCCGGCATCACGTGGTGGCGCAAGGCGTTGCGTGCATAGCGAGGATCGGTGTTCGATTCATCCTCGACGTAATCGATGTTGCATGCCGCCACGAAGCGCTCCAGGTCAACACGCGCGATGTCGAGCAGCGGGCGCGCCACACGCAAGCTGGAATCGCCGACCAGATCCGGCGCGGAGGCTACCAGCTCCATGCCCGACATTCCTGCCACACCGCAGCCGCGTAACAACTGCAGCAGGATCGTTTCAGCCTGATCGTCAAGGTGATGGGCAGTCAGCAAAAGCCGCACTCCATGAATCCGGCAAAGCTCGCCGAGCGCCGCGTAGCGCCCAAGTCGCGCCGCCTGCTCCAGCCCATGCCGGCTGCGCTCTTCCAGCGACACCCGGCGCGCATCGAAGCGAATCCCGAGCTGCTGGCATTCACGCTCGCAATGCGCCTGCCAGGCATCGGCATTGGCGCTGATGCCGTGATGGACGTGAAACGCGAACAGAACAATATCGCGGGCGGCAGCGTACCGCTTCGCCAGATGCAGCAGCGCCGATGAGTCGAGCCCGCCGCTGTACGCCACGGCGATCGAAGGCGGCGCACCGGGCGCGAAAACAGAAACGCGCGCCAGAATGACATCTAGCGCGCGCTCGAAAGCGTCGACGGGCGACGCTGGCTGACTTGCCGTCACGGGCTATTCGGGGGAATTGATTTCCTTGAATTTGCCGTAGCCAAGGAGTTTTTCATGGCGCGCAGCCATCAGCTCCTTGGGCTTCATTCCCTGCAGCTGGCGCAGGGAATCGGCCAGTGCGCGCTTGAGCAGCGAGGCCATCTGCTTCGGGTCGCGATGTGCGCCGCCGAGCGGTTCGTTGACGATCTTGTCGATCAGGTTCAGCGCCTTGAGACGGTGTGCGGTCAGGCCCAGAGCCTCGGCTGCTTCGGGCGCCCGCTCGGATGTCTTCCACAGGATCGACGCGCAGCCTTCCGGCGAAATCACCGAATAGGTCGCATACTGCAGCATGAGGACGACGTCGCCCACAGCGATGGCCAGCGCGCCGCCGGAGCCGCCTTCGCCGATGATGGTCGCGATCAGCGGCACCTTGAGCTCGGCCATCACATACAGGTTGTGGCCGATGGCTTCCGACTGGCCGCGCTCTTCCGCGTCGATGCCGGGAAAGGCGCCTGGTGTGTCGACAAAGGTGAAGATCGGCAGGCCGAATTTTTCCGCCAGCTTCATCAGGCGCATCGCCTTGCGATAGCCTTCCGGCTTGGGCATGCCGAAGTTGCGCAGCGCGCGCTCCTTGGTGTCGCGGCCTTTCTGATGCCCGATCACCATGCAGGGCTGGCCATTGAAGCGCGCCAGGCCGCCGATGATCGACAGATCATCCGCATAGGTGCGATCGCCATGCAGTTCGTGGAAATCCGTGAAGATCTCGTTCACGTAATCCATGGTGTACGGACGCTGCGGATGCCGCGCGATCTGCGACACCTGCCACGGCGTCAGCTTGGCATAGATGTCCTTGGTGAGTTGCTGGCTTTTCTTCGACAGGCGATCAATCTCTTCCGAGATGTCGACGGCGGAATCGTCCTGCACGAAGCGCAGCTCTTCGATTTTTCCCTCGAGTTCGGCAATCGGCTGCTCGAAACCGAGAAAAGTTGTTTTGCTCATCGTGCCTCCTTTTATCTCAACACGAGACGGGTTCAATACACTACCGGCGCAGAGTCAAGACTGCGCCACAGATACCAGGTCGCGACGGTACGCCACGGCTCCCAGTTGGCGGCCACCTCGCGTATATCGCTGCGGGATACCGGCTCGCCGGAAAAATAATTAACGCTAATGCCCTTGAGCAATCCAACGTCGTCCAAGGGCAGAATATTCGGCCGGAGCAGATTAAATATCAAAAACATCTCCGCTGTCCAGCGACCGATTCCGCGGATCTGAATCAATTCTGAAATAACTTCCTCGTCATCCATCTCGGCCCACTTGTCGGCATGGACGCGCTTGGCCTTGAAGTGTTCCGCCAGATCGATCAAATACTCGGCTTTCCTCTTTGACAAGCCACAGGTTGCCAGCGTTTCCGTACCAGCTTTCAATACTTGTGCCGGAGTGCATTTTGGACATTGTGCCAACAAACGTTGCCACACTGCATCGGCGGCCTTTACCGAAATCTGCTGGCCAATGACCGCGCGCGCCAGTGTCGTGAAAGCCTCCCCGCGCGCCATCAGCTGCATGTCGCCGAATTGCGGAATGATCTTGCGCATGATGCGGTCCCGCTGCATCAGCTCTTGCTTGGCATCATGCCAATATACAGGAACGCCTGCCTGCCTCGCCGTGGACATGCCGCTTACGCCCTGCGCCACTCGGTCACGCCACCCGGCTTGTCTTCCAAGACAATGCCATTCGCCAGCAGGTCGGCACGAATGCGGTCCGCCTCGGCAAAATTTTTCGCCTTCTTTGCGGCGGCTCTGGCCGCAATCTGCTCCGTGATCACCGCTTCGCCATAAGCACCTTGCTCGGCCGGCCCTGCCTGCAGAAACTCTTGCGGAACACGCTGCAGCAACGCGATGGTCGCGGCCAACTCTTTCAGCTGGCGGGCTAACGCCGCCGACTTCGTCTTGTTGACCTCGTTGGCCAGATCGAACAGTACGGCAATCGCAATCGGCGTATTGAAGTCATCGTTCATTGCCTCGGCAAAGCGCACGGCATGCACCTCATCCTTATCTAGCGGCGAGGCATCCGGCGCGACTTCCTTCAATGCGGTATAGAGCCGAGTGAGCGCGTGCTTGGCGTCGTCCAGATGGGCATCCGAGTAATTGAGCGGGCTGCGATAGTGCGCGCGCAGGATAAAGAACCGCACGACCTCGGCGTCGTATTTTTTCAATACGTCACGGATCGTGAAAAAGTTGCCAAGCGACTTGGACATCTTTTCGTTGTCGACCCGGATGAATCCGTTATGCATCCAGTAGTTCACGAAAGGATGGCGATGCGCGCCTTCCGATTGCGCGATCTCGTTCTCGTGATGCGGAAATTGCAGGTCTTCGCCGCCGCCGTGGATGTCGAACTGTTCGCCGAGCAGATCGCAACTCATTGCAGAACACTCGATATGCCAGCCCGGACGCCCCTTGCCCCACGGCGAATCCCATTTCACTTCTTCCGGCTCCGATTCCTTGGCGGCCTTCCACAACACAAAATCGAGCGGGTCGCGCTTGCCGGTATTGAGTTCCACGCGCTCCCCCGCGCGCAAGTCGTCGAGCGACTTGCCGGAAAGCTTGCCGTACCCCGGAAAATCGCGCACCGAATAATTCACGTCGCCATCGCTCGCCCGGTAGGCAAGGCCATTGCGCTCGAGCTTCTCGATCAGGCCCAGCATCTGCGGCACATAGCCGGTGGCACGCGGTTCGAAGTCAGGCTTTTGCACGCCGAGCGCGCCGGCGTCCTGGTCCATCGCTTCGATAAAACGCTGGGTCAGTTGAGAAATCGATTCCCCGTTTTCGACCGCGCGCCGGATGATCTTGTCGTCGATGTCGGTAATGTTGCGCACATAGGTCACGTCCAGCCCCGACGCCCGCAGCCAGCGCTGCACCATGTCGAAAACCACCATCACGCGCGCATGTCCAAGATGACAGTAGTCGTACACGGTCATGCCGCACACATACATGCGGACCTTGCCGGCTTGCATAGGAACAAACGTCTGCTTTTCACGCGCAAGCGTGTTGTAGATCTTGATGGTGGTCATGGGCGGTTTTCCGTTTCGGCTGGGGGTGTGTCACATACCCGGGCAAACAGCCTGCGGACTTTTTCGGAGCGTTTGTGTGACATTCTGCAACAGGGTCGCCGAACCCTCTTGTCATGTGTATTTTGATAAAATGCGCCTTTCGCCGCAGTATAACATCGATGAAACCTCTCCCGGCGAAAGGGACAAGGAAGATACACAATCAGTAATTGCCTGTAAAGAGATAAGGAATAAACGATGAAAAATTCGCGTCGATCTTTCGTTCAGCTGATGTCGGCCCTGGCCTTGACGGGAACGATGTACAGCGCCCAGGCAGCCGATACGCCGCACGTATCACTGAAAACCAACATGGGCGAGATCGTGCTCGAACTCTATCCGGAAAAGGCGCCGAAATCGGTCGCCAACTTCCTCCAGTACGTCAAGACCGGCCACTACAACGGCACGATCTTCCATCGCGTGATCGAAAACTTCATGATCCAGGGCGGCGGCTTCGACAAGAGCATGACGCAAAAGCCGACCAATCCCCCGATTGAAAACGAAGCCAAAAACGGCCTGAAGAACGAGCCCTACACGGTCGCCATGGCACGCACCTCGTCCCCGCACTCGGCATCCGCTCAGTTCTTCATCAACGTCAAGAACAACAGCTTCCTCGACTATCCGGGCCAGGACGGCTGGGGTTATGCCGTGTTCGGCAAGGTCATCAAGGGCACCGACATCGTCGACAAGATCAAGTCGGTCGAAACCACGACCATCGGCCCGTTCCAGAACGTGCCTGTCAAGCCGGTCGTGATCGAGTCGGCCTCCGTCACCAAGTAAATTCAACTCTCTTTTTAAGGATTCCCATGGCTGTTCTCCTCACCACCAACCACGGCAAGGTCAAGCTCGAACTCGACGCCGAAAAAGCACCCAAAACCGTTGAAAATTTCCTGGCGTATGTCCGTTCCGGCCATTTCAACGGCACGATCTTCCATCGTGTCATTGACGGCTTCATGATCCAGGGCGGCGGCTTCGAGCCGGGCATGAAGCAAAAGCCGACCGGTGAGCCAATCGAAAACGAAGCCAAGAACGGCTTGAAGAACGAGCCGTACACGATCGCGATGGCACGCACTTCGTCCCCGCACTCGGCGACCGCCCAGTTCTTCATCAACGTCAAGAACAACAGCTTCCTCGACTATCCGGGCCAGGACGGCTGGGGCTACTGCGTATTCGGCAAGGTCACCGAAGGTACCGATGTTGTCGACAAGATCAAGTCGGTCAAGACCACGCGCGCCGGCATGCACTCGGACGTTCCGGTGGAAGACGTCGTGATTGAAAAAGCCGAAGAAGTCTGATTCTTCAACGCATGCACGATCCGAATCAAGGACTGGCGAAGGCCACGGAAAAAGCGCAATCGAAACCGGTTGCGCTTTTTGTTTCAGATGTCCATCTGCAGGCATCCTTGCCGCGCACCACGCAGGCATTCCTCGACTTTCTGAAGCGCGATGCGGCCAATGTGCAGCAGCTATACCTGCTGGGCGACTTGTTCGAGTACTGGGCAGGCGACGACGACCTCGATTCCAGCTATAACAGGCAGATCGTCGATGTGCTGCGGGCAGTAAGCGATGCTGGCGTACAGATCTTCTGGATCGCTGGAAATCGCGACTTCCTGGCCGGCGCGGAGTTTGCCTCGGCCACAGGCGCAATGCCTCTGCCCGACCCGGCCGTCGTGACGATAAGCGGCCGGCGTATCGTCCTTACCCATGGCGATGCACTATGCACCGACGATCACGACTACATGGCGTTCCGGAACCAGGTGAGGCAGCAGGCGTGGCAAAAGCAGTTCCTCGCCATGCCGCTGGCGCAACGCAAGGCCATCATTGAAGGGCTGCGCACAGGCAGCCGCGAAGCGCAGCGCGGCAAGTCATACGACATCATGGACGTGAATCCGGCCGCAACCTCGGCGCTGTTCGAAGCAACGGGCACGACGGTCATGATTCATGGCCACACGCATCGTCCCGCGTGCCACGAATATTCGGCCAACGGCCAAAAGCGCCTGCGCTACGTGCTCCCCGACTGGGATTGCGAGGCGCCCCAGACGCGCGGCGGCTGGCTGGCCCTGAATGCCGACGGTTCCATGACGCAGTGCAGGCCCGACTGCTCTAGTCAAACTGCTTCTTGAAGCTGTCGAACTGCTCGCTCAGCCGCTCGACTTCGGCGCGCAGCCTCGCCACTTCCGCATCCAGCTGCGCCACGCGATCCTGACGCGGCATCTCGACCGCGCCGGAGAAGCCGGCTGCGGTTTCCTGACGCTCTAGCACTTCATCGCCCGACAGCAGATGCGCGTAGCGCGCCTCCTTCGTGCCCGGCGCACGCGCAAGGCGCGCAACCAGCGGCGGGAATTTGTCGATCAGAAACTGCAGCCCCTGCTCCACGTCGGCCACGGTCGCGAATTCGTGCAGCCGACCGCTGCGCGATCGAATTTCGCCGGCAGTCTGTATCCCGCGCAGCATCAGCATCGTCAGCACCGCAAGCCTGTCCTGCTCGAGCGACCATTTCATTCGCATCCGATGCTCGTACTTGGCCACGCGTGCGCCGGCTTGCCGCACTTCGGACACCAGCTTTTTCTGCACCAGGCGCTGCAAGACGTCCTGCACCGTATCCTCGGAAATCGACATCACCGGATCGCGGCTGGACAACTGGTTGCAGCCATTGGTCAGCGCATTGAGCGACAGGGGATAGTTGTCCGGCGTGAGCGCCTCCTTTTCCGCCAGTACGGCAAGCACGCGCACCTCGAAGGGATCGAGCACCTCTCGCCCATCCGCAGCAGAATCTGCGGTTGGCGCGGCAATCGTGTCAGTCACAGCAGCATCCTCATTCAACCAGTTTATTCAGTTGCGCAGGATCGAAGTGATCAGACTGCGGCAACACCTCACAATTCACCCCGGCCGCCTTTAATGCAGCAATAATCTCCCGCATCTGCCGCTCCTGCGCGACGGCACGGTCGATCAGCTGGTGCAAGGCAGTCGACAGCGGATCGTCGCCGCTGTTGGGCGTCACACCATAGGCTGCGAAGACGCGTGCTGCAGCTTCTTCGCGCTGCTTGTTGGCATCCTTTTGCATGATGTGGGCCGGATTGCCGACCGCCGTCGCGCCCGCCGGCACTGCCTTGACCACGACCGCGTTGGAGCCGACCTTCGCCCCCTCACCCACCGTGAATCCGCCCAGGACCTTGGCACCCGCACCGATAATCACGCCGCGCTCCAGGGTCGGATGGCGCTTGGCGCCCTTGCTTAACGATGTGCCGCCCAGCGTCACGCCCTGATAAATTGTGCAGTCGTCGCCGATCTCGGCCGTTTCCCCGATCACGACGCCGAAACCATGGTCGATGAAAACCCGGCGCCCGATCGTCGCGCCTGGGTGAATCTCGATCCCGGTAAGGCCGCGCGCAATGTGCGAAATGAAACGGCCCAGCCATTTCAGTCCGCGCAGCCAGCACCAGTGCGCCCAGCGATGCATCATGATCGCGTGCAGCCCCGGATAACAGGTCAGCACTTCCCATGCGGTGCGGGCGGCCGGGTCGCGCTCGATGATGCTGGAAATGTCTTCGCGAATGCGGCTGAACATAGAAAGGCGAATGCGTATTGAAACCGTAATGTTATCGCGTTGACGGTGCGTTCTGCCAAGTTGCCCTATCCAGCCGCTGGCGCAGCGAGCGCCGTCAACGCTTGTTGGAAAGGGCGGAAGCCGCAGTTACGCCGCGACCATCCGCTGGCGGCGCGCCTCGTACAGGCACACCCCGGAAGCGACGGACACGTTCAAGCTTTCGACAGCGCCATGCATTGGAATACTCACCAACACGTCGCAGGTTTCCCGTGTCAACCTCCGCATGCCCTCCCCCTCGGATCCCATGACCAACGCGACCGGCCCGGCAAAATCGGCCTCATAAAGATTTTTCTCCGCATCGTCGGTGGTGCCGATCAGCCAGACGTCCCGCTCCTTCAGTTCGCGCATGGTGCGCGCGAGGTTGGTGACAGTGATATACGGAACCGTGTCGGCAGCGCCACTGGCGACCTTGGCAGCGGTCGCATTCAAGCCGACAGCGCGGTCCTTGGGCGCGATCACCGCATGCGCCCCGGCGCCATCGGCCACGCGCAGGCATGCGCCCAAGTTATGCGGATCGGTGATGCCGTCCAGGATCAGCAGCAGGGGCGGCCCCTCGATCGCATCGAGCAATTCGTCGAGATTGCGCGCGAGCGAAAGTTCTCCCGCCTTGGCCACGACACCCTGATGGCGGCGCGTCCCCGCCATGCCATCAAGCCGTTGTCCGTCCGCATGGATGATGCGCACCTTGGCGTTTTCCGCTGCGCGCAACAGGTCGGTCATGCGGCGGTCATGGCGGCCGGCATCGACATACAGCTCTTCGATCGAGGATGCGTCATGGCGCAGCCGCGCCGTCACGGCGTGAAAGCCGAAAATCATTTTACTTTTCATGTCTTATCTTCTTCTCTTGCCGGGCTTGCCGGGTTTTGCCCGCGCCTTGGCGGGCCGGGAGGTCTTTCCGGCACCGGAAGTCGGCTTCGCCCGCTTGGCCTTCGCGGTCTTGTCCGGCGTCGCTGCTTTGCGTGCCGGCTTTACCGGAGCGGATTTTTCCGGCGCTTTCTTTTCGCGGGCATGTTCAGCGTCGGCGCGGCGCGCCTCGTTTCTCAGCACGGTACGGATGCCAGGCTCGTTCACCAGCCGCAGATCGATCTTGCGCGCATCCAGGTCGACCCTACTGACCTGCACCGTCACGCGGTCGGTCAGTTGATAGCGAATGCCGGTGCGCTCGCCGCGCAACTCATGGCGTATTTCGTCGTACTGGAAGTAGTCCGACCCCAGCTCGGTGACATGCACCATCCCTTCGATGAACAATGCGTCGAGCTGCACGAAAATACCAAACGGGGCCACGCCGGAAATCGTGCCGGTAAATTCTTCGCCGAGCTTGTCGCGGATGAAGTAGCACTTCAGCCAGGCCTCAACATCGCGCGATGCCTCATCCGCGCGCCGTTCATTGGCGGAGCAATGAATGCCGAGCGATTCCCAGACGGCGAGCTCGCCCTCCTTCCTTTTCTTGCCGGCAGCCTTGTCTTCGGCAAGCATCTTGCGCGCGGCCGGAGACAAGGTTGTATTCAGGCTGCCGATATCGATACCCTTCGGCTCGTAACGCTTGCCCTGCAAGATCGCCTTGATCGCGCGATGCGTGAGCAAATCCGGATACCGGCGGATCGGGCTGGTGAAATGGGCATACGCTTCATAGGCCAGTCCGAAGTGACCGATGTTGTCCGGGCTGTAGACTGCCTGCTGCATTGAGCGCAGCAGCATGGTCTGCAACAGCACCGCATCCGGACGCAACTTGATCTTCGGGATCAGCTCGGCGTAGTCCGACGCCGTCGGGGAATCTCCCCCGCCCAGGTGCAACCCCATCTGCTTGAGGAAGGTCCTCACCTGGTTGAGCTTTTCCTTGGACGGCGCCGCATGCACGCGATACATGCCAGGGTGCTTGTGACGTGCCAGCAGGTCGGCCGCGCAAACGTTCGCCGCCAGCATGCATTCCTCGATCAGCCGATGGGCATCGTTGCGCGTGCGCGGCAAAATCTGCTCGATCTTGCCCGCCGCATTGCAGACGATATAGGTTTCAGTCGTTTCGAAATCGATAGCGCCACGCTTCTGGCGTGCATGCAATAGCGCATTGAACACGTCATACAGGTTCAGCAGATGCGGCACCAGGCCATGACGCTTGCCTGCTTCTGGGCCCTTCGTATTCTCGAGAATGGCCGCGACTTCCGTGTACGTCAGGCGAGCCGCAGAATGAATCACCGCCGGATAAAACTGGTACGCCTTGATTTCGCCCTTGGCGGTGATGACTGCGTCGCATACCAGCGTCAGGCGATCGACATCCGGATTCAACGAACACAGCCCGTTGGACAGCTTCTCCGGCAGCATCGGGATCACGCGCCGTGGAAAATATACCGAGGTGCTCCGTTCCAAGGCATCGGCGTCGAGCGCATCGTTCGGCTTCACGTAATGGCTTACATCGGCGATCGCGACAATCAGGCGGAAGGCCTTGCTGCGCCCGATCTTCACCGGCTCGCAGTACACCGCGTCGTCGAAGTCGCGCGCATCCTCGCCATCGATCGTCACCAGCGGGATGTCGCGCAAATCGACACGATCGGCCAAGTCGGCGGTGCGCACTTGTGCCGGCAGCTTCGCAGCCTGCTTTTTCGCCGCATCGGAAAATTCATGCGGCACGCCGTACTTGCGCACTGCAATTTCGATTTCCATGCCGGGATCGTCGATGTCGCCCAGGACCTCGACGATCTTGCCGACCGGCTGCGTATAGCGTGACGGCTGCTCCAGCAGCTCCACGCTGACGACCTGCCCTGTCTTTGCCTTGCCGGGAGAACCGGACAGCAGAATATCCTGCCCGATCCGCTTGTCTTCGGGCGCGACGATCCAGACGCCATTTTCATTCAGCAGGCGGCCGATCACATGCGTATTGGCGCGCTCGACGACTTCGACGATCGCGCCTTCCGGACGACCTCGCCGATCGGTGCCGACGATGCGGATCTGCACGCGGTCTCCGTGCAAGACCTTCTGCATTTCCTTTTCCGGCAAGAAGATATCGTCGCCGCCGTCGTCGGGCGTCAAGAAGCCGTAGCCCTCCCTGTGCCCGCTGACCCGGCCCTCGATAAAGTTAGCCTGATGCGTAAGCTGATACTGGCCGCTTCGATTCGGCTTGATCTGCCCGTCACGCTCCATCGCATTCAGCCGGCGCATCAGGCCGTCCATTTCATTGGGCTTGACAGCGAGTGCTGCTGCCAATGCAGAGGCGTCTTGCGGCTCGGCCGCTGTGCGCAGGATGCCGAGAATTTCCTCCCGGCTGGGAATTGTGTAGGGAAATTGGCTCAAATGGGAATTTCTGTTCATTATTATTAATACGGGCTCAAGTGTAACGGAGGACTGCCGTATTTACCTAACCCCAACTTTCCTAAAGATCTATTGCACCTGTGAATTGACATCCTCCGGAATTCCGCTATAATTCTGGTCTTTCGCATCGCCCAGATGGCGGAATTGGTAGACGCACTAGGTTCAGGTCCTAGCGGTGGCAACACTGTGGAGGTTCGAGTCCTCTTCTGGGCACCAAGTTTAAAAAAGGTCCGCAATCGCGGACCTTTTTCTTTTTCCGCCTTCGCGACAAGACCCATTCCTCATCCAAGTGTCCATCTCCGCAGGCGATGGAGTTCGGCAAGTAAAAAACCCGTTGGCGCGCCAACGGGTTTTTTATTTTTTGAGTCAGGAATTGCCATCTAGTTTCACTCAATTCACCTCACCCTTTTTCAGCCATGCTGCTAACTGATGGGGGCGCAATCCGTCGAACTCCTCGAACGGCTGATGAATCCAGGGATTATGCGGCAAGTACTGCAAAAAGTAATCCGGGCGAACTGCCGAACATGCTTTACACCAGATTACAGCCGAGCGCACTTCGCTCACGGCAGGGAAATTTTCTTTCAAGTGATTCTGAACATTCTGCAGCGTGACGCCGGAATCGACGAGATCGTCAATCAACAGGACTTTCCCGCCCAGCGAACCTTTCGTCATTGTAATGTGCTTGGCAATATCCAGTTTCCCCTGGACCGTGCCAGCCTCTTCCCGATACGAGCTGGTGGAAAGAATAGCCAGAGGCACGTCGAAGATGCGTGAAAAAATATCGCCGGGACGCAAGCCGCCGCGCGCTAGGCACAACACCTGATCAAATTCCCATCCGGAATCGTGGACTATGCGTGCCAGCTCGGCAATCGCGGTGTGATATTCATCCCACGACACCCACAGGTGCTTTTCATTCGAAACATTCATTGCTTACCCACCCACATCATTCAAAAGGATGGCGCAAAACAATCGTCTCTTCGCGGTCCGGGCCAGTCGACACCATATCGACGGGCACACCAACCAGCTCTTCGATTCGCTTGATGTAGGCACGCGCATTTGCCGGCAACGCCGACAGCATTTTGGCGCCAACCGTTGACTCTTTCCAACCCGGCATTTCTTCGTAAATCGGCTCGCACCGCGCCGCGTCTTCGGCACCGACCGGGAAAACATCGATGACCTTGCCGTCGAGCTTGTAGCCAGTGCACAGCTTGAGCGCCTCAAGACCATCAAGAACGTCAAGCTTGGTCAGGCACATGCCTGAGACACCATTAATTTGCACTGAGCGGCGCAGCAGTGCTGCATCGAACCAGCCGCAGCGTCGCGCCCTGCCCGTCACCGTTCCGAACTCATGCCCAACGCTTGCAAGATGCTTGCCGATACCCTGGTCGGTCGGCAGCTCCGATGGGAACGGGCCGGAGCCGACACGGGTAGTGTACGCCTTGGTGATTCCCATGATGTAATGCAGCATGTTGGGGCCGACGCCGGAACCGGCAGCGGCATTGCCCGCGACGCAGTTGCTGGAAGTGACGAACGGATAGGTGCCGTGATCCACGTCCAGCAGGCTGCCCTGCGCTCCTTCGAACAGCAGGCTTGCGCCCGCCTTATGCGCCGCATAGAGCGCGCTCGATACATCCGTCACCATCGGCGCAATACGCGGCACGGTCGCCAACGCATCATCCAGCGTCTTCTGATAATCAACTGGCTGAGCCTTCAGATAATTGGCCAACACGAAGTTGTGATAATCGAGGTTTTCCTTGAGCTTTTCGGCAAAGCGCTGTTCACTCAGCAAATCCGCGACGCGAATGGCGCGGCGCGCCACCTTGTCTTCGTAAGCCGGGCCAATGCCCTTGCCTGTCGTGCCGATCTTGGCAGCGCCACGTGCCGCTTCGCGGGCTGCATCGAGCGCGGTGTGGTACGGCAGGATGACCGGGCAGGCTTCCGATACCTTCAATCGCGAGGCGACTTCGATACCATTGCCCTGCAGCTTGTCGATCTCGCGCAACAAATCCGGCACCGACAGCACAACGCCATTTCCGATATAACATGCTACGCCGGCGCGCATGATGCCAGATGGGATTAATTGCAAGGCTGTCTTCTGCCCACCAATCACCAGCGTATGGCCGGCGTTATGCCCCCCTTGGAAGCGAACCACGCCCTGTGCATGATCGGTCAACCAATCGACGATTTTTCCTTTTCCCTCATCGCCCCATTGGGTGCCGATGACAACGACATTTTTTGCCATACTGTTAACCTAATTTTTAAGAACCCAGTTTCCGTTTTCAAACACGATTGCGCGGTCGCAATCGAATTCGTCCTGCTCGTTTTCATGCCCGGGCAAAGCCTGAATGACAACTTCGCCTATTCTTCGCAAGTCAGCGATTTTCTCTCTCAATGCCGGTTCGGTGCTCCAGGGAGCTCGAATAGCACTCTTGCGCTCCGCCACCGGAATCAGACGTGCCAGCTCGCGCAAATCGAGCGAAAAACCCGTCGCGGGCCGTGCACGCCCGAACGCCTCCCCCACATGATCATAGCGCCCGCCGCGCGCCACGGCGTTCGGCAAGCCCGGCACATACGCAGCGAACATCACACCGCTGTGATAGTGATAGCCGCGCAGGTCGGCCAGATCTATTGTCACGCTCGCGCCCCCGGCCGACTTGACCAAAAACTCCAATTCATCCAGCGCCTTGCCGATCCCGGCTACATTCGGCAATGTTCTGCGCGCGCGATCAAGCGTGGTCACATCGCCGTACAGACCAGGCAGCGCAAGCAATGCATCACGGGTCGCGCGGTCGAAATCCTTGGCAAGCGCGCGCAGCCCGGGAATGTCTTTCGCCTCCAGCAAGCTGAACAGCTCCGCCTCCTGCTTTTGCGCCTTGGCGTCATTTGCGATGACGGCGCGCAGCACGCCCACATGGCATAAATCGAGACGAACCTGCGAGATACCCGCCAGCGCCAGCGACGCCAGCACCAACTCCTGGATTTCCGCATCGGCTTCTAGGCCGAAATGACCATAAATCTCTGCGCCGATCTGCAACGGTTCACGCGTCGCATGCAAGCCTGACGGGCGGGTTTGCAACACGCTGCCCGCATAGCACAGACGCGTCACCGACGCGCGGTTGAGCAGATGCGCATCGATGCGTGCAACTTGGGTCGTCATATCGGCCCGAATCCCCATCGTGCGGCCGGACAGCTGATCGACCAGTTTGAAGATGCGCAGATTCATGTCCTGCCCGGCGCCGGTAAGCAGCGATTCCAGATATTCCAGCATCGGCGGCATTACAAGCTCGTAGCCGTATAACCGGAAGTTGTCGAGAAGCTTGCGCCGCAACTCTTCGATTTTCCGCGCTTCGGACGGCAAAACGTCGGCAATGTTTTCAGGTAATAGCCAATTGGGCATGACGGAAATACTTTAAGAAAATAGTTCGGCGAGCCCCAGCACCAAGATGCCGCACGATAGCGCCATCAGTCCCAGGAAGCGGATCTGGCCGTCAGAAAAACGAGCAATGCGGATAAATGTTTCGCGCCACTGCCTTGGAAAGAGAAAAGGAAAGATGCCCTCCAATAGCAGCATCAATCCAAGTGCGGCAGTCAACAATCCTTTCACGACGCATCCGTGTCATTTCCTCGGGGCGCCAGAACCCCCCCCCGAGCCGGCGCCTTTGAAATACTTGAAAAACTCCGAGTTCGGATCAACCACCATCAAGTCGTTATGGCTCCTGAAGCTGGCACGATAGGCCTCCAAGCTGCGATAGAACTTGTAGAACTCGGTATTCTGCCCGAACGCTTGCGCATAGATCTGCGACGCCTTGGCGTCGCCATCGCCACGAATCTTTTCCGCGTCCCGGTAGGCTTCAGCAAGAATAACCGTACGCTGCCTATCTGCATCGGCACGAATTTTTTCCGATTCCGCCGCACCGGTGGAACGTAATTCATTGGCCACCCGCGTACGCTCCGCTTTCATGCGGTCATACACGGAATTATTAATCTGCTCGACATAGTCGACCCGCTTCAAACGGACATCGACAATTTCCACACCGATCTGCTTCGCCTCTTCGGCAACCTTCTGGCGGATGGCATCCATCACCTTGCCGCGTTCGCCGGAAATCACCTCGCGTACCGTGCGCTTGGTGATCTCGTCGTTCAGTGCGGCTTTCACGATCTGCGACATGCGATCCTGCGAACGTCGCTCGTCACCGGTAAAGCTGATGAAATACAGGCGCGGATCAACGATATGCCACTTCACATAAGCATCAACGAGAATGTTCTTTTTTTCCGCAGTGATGAAACGATCCGCTTCCGGCGTATCGAGCGTCAGAATCCGCTTGTCCAGAAACAGTACGTTTTGAAACGGCGGCGGCAGCTTGAAATGCAAGCCAGGTTCATTGATCACTTTTTTGACTTCACCGAGCGCAAACACGATCGCATACTGACGCTGATCGACAACGAACAATGTCGAGAACAGTGCGGCCAGAATGATCAGCGCCGCAATGGCGTAGGAGACAAGGCGATTCATTAACGCGTCTCCCTGTCACGCGAATCGCGTCCGTCGCGGCTGCGCGAGTCTCTTGATCTTTGGGTATCCATCGATTGCAATGGCTCGTTGTTCGGCTGTGGCATGGCGGGCGCTTGCGACTGTCCGACTCCGGAGCGTGTCGCGGCGGATTCGCTGGTGGAAGATTGCGAAATCAGCTTATCAAGAGGCAGATAAAGAAGATTGCTCCCATTCTTACTATCCACTAGCACCTTCGTCGTGTTGGCAAAAATCTGCTGCATTGTTTCCAGGTACATCCGCTCGCGCGTCACAGCCGGCGCTTTCTGGTACTCGACCAGCACCTGCTTAAAACGCGCCGCATCACCCTCGGCATTGGCGACCACGCGTGCACGATACGCCTCTGCCTCTTGCATCAAACGCGATGCGGCACCACGCGCCTTCGGTATCACATCATTGGCGTAGGCCTGCCCCTCGTTCTTCTGGCGTTCGCGATCCTGCCCCGCCTTGACGGCATCGTCAAATGCCGCCTGCACCTGCTCCGGAGGCTGCACGCCCTGCATCGTAACGTTAGTGATCTGCACGCCCGCCTTATAACGGTCGACAATCTGCTGCATCAACTGGCTGACATCCAAGGCAACCTTTTCACGCCCTTCATAGAGCACGAAATCCATCTTGCTGCGGCCGACAACTTCGCGGATAGCAGTTTCGGCAACCTGACGCACGGTCTCTTCGGCGTCACGGTTGTTGAACACCCACTCGGATGCGCTCTTGAGCTTGTATTGAACAGCGAACTGAATATCGATGATGTTTTCATCATCGGTCAACATCAGCGACTCGCGCGCCAGTTTGTTGCGTACACTAGAGCGGTAACCCACCTCAACTGTACGAACCTGCGACACATTGACAATTTCGTGGCTCTGGATCGGATACGGCCAGCGCCAGTTGAAGCCTGCCGGCGCCATGTGGCTATATTTACCGAAGGTTAAGACTACCGCAGTCTGCCCTTCCTGCACGATGAAAAAACCGCTGACCAGCCACAGGAACAGAACAATGGCGCCGATCAATCCGACGCCGACGCCCGCGCCTCGCATGTCGGGACTGAAGCCACCACCATCGCCTCCGCTGCCCCTGTTTCCGAACAAGCGATTGAGGCGCTGATTGAATTCTCGCCAGAGCTGGTCCAGATCGGGCGGCCCCTCGTTCGGCTTCTTACCGTCCTGGTTTTGACCATTGTCCTGAGAGCCACGGCCCCAGCGCGGGTCGTTCAATGAAAACTTCAGGCCAATTTTTTTTAGTTGAGGAACAGGCATTCTCTCGCTATCGGGCAAATGTAATGGGTCGCAATGCGAGTTATTATTAAAGCTACTCGCGAAGCTGTCCGGCGAGGCTCAATCCTTCCGCGCCAAAATCCGGGCTGCACTCATCAAGCAGGCTACCGCTGCCACCAGCGACATTTCCGCCGGCGCGCACAAGCTGCACTAGGCGCGCGCATCGTCCGATGCGTGCGCCGGCAAGCGACCGAGATGTGCTGGCGCGTTCATCCTTGCATATTCAGCGATGGCATTGCGAAGCAGGTCAAGGCCGGCCCCAGTTTGGGCACTAATAAAAACTCGCTGGATTTTATCATATTCATCACGCTCAAAACCCGGAGCAAGACTTGCAGCGTCAATCTTGTTCCAGACAAGAATCTGCGGAATGTGATCGGCACCGATTTCGGCCAGCACAGCATTGACCTGATCAATTTGCTCCATACGCACCGGGCTGGACGCATCGACCACATGCAGAAGCAAATCTGCATGGATCGTCTCTTCTAGAGTAGCGCGAAAAGCCGCAACCAATTGGTGCGGCAGCTCGCGGATGAATCCGACCGTATCGGAAATGATGACACTCCCGGCATCGCCCAGATAAATTCGGCGCGAGGTCGTGTCTAGCGTGGCAAACAGCTGATTAGCCGCATAGGCCTGCGCCTTAGTCAAGGCATTGAACAAGGTCGATTTCCCGGCATTGGTATAACCGACCAGCGAAACCGAGAACGTATTGTTCCGGTTGCGCGCCCGTCTTTGCGTTTCGCGTTGCCGCTGCAACTTGTCGAGACGCGTACGCAGTGCCTTGACCCTGCCACCCAGCAGGCGACGGTCCGTTTCCAATTGCGTCTCGCCCGGACCGCGCAAACCGATACCGCCCTTCTGCCGTTCCAAGTGCGTCCACCCGCGGACAAGGCGGGTAGCGAGATGCTGCAACTGGGCCAGTTCAACCTGCACCTTACCCTCGTGGCTTTTTGCGCGCTGCGCAAAAATATCGAGGATGAGGCTGGTCCTGTCAACCACGCGCGTCTTCAGATGGCGCTCGAGGTTGCGTTGCTGTGCCGGCGACAAAGCGTGATTGAAAATGACGATGTCGAGCTGCCCGTCCGCGACGGCATGTGCCACTTCGTCGGCCTTGCCTGCGCCTACGAACAGTGCGGCATCCGGGCTGGAGCGCTTTCCTGTAACGGTTACAACAGGATCTGCCCCGGCCGACTTCGACAACAGGGAAAGTTCGTCAAGACTGGCGGCGAAATCCCCCTTGCCAAAATCCACGCCGACCAAGGCAGCGCGCATAGAGTATTTGAATTGTGTAACGATGTGTTATTCCGCGTCGGATTCAAGATTGATGTTAACGGCACGAGCCGGCACGACTGTGGAAATCGCATGCTTATACACCATCTGCGTTACGGTATTGCGCAGCAGAACGACGTATTGGTCGAACGATTCGATGTGCCCCTGAAGCTTGATGCCGTTGACGAGATAGATCGAAACGGGTACGTGCTCTTTGCGTAAGGCATTGAGGAACGGGTCTTGTAACAATTGCCCTTTATTGCTCATGGGAGCTCCATTGTGTAGTTGTGATTTAGGAGTTGAAGACGACCTGAAAAATTTCAAGTCGCCAGTGAATTACGACTGTAATCGATTTTTGCTATTCGCGCCAATCAAGTGCCGAGAAAAGCCTATTTTTCGCTCTTGGCAAAAGGATTCTTGCTCGAACGCAGTTCGATACGTAATGGAGTGCCGACCAGCGAAAAAGTTTCGCGGAAGTGCTTCTCAAGATATCGCTTGTAATTGTCGTCTATCGCTTCCAGCGCGTTTCCGTGGATAACGACAATCGGCGGGTTCTGTCCGCCTTGATGCGCATAGCGCATTTTCGGACGGATCGATCCTTTGCGGCGCGGCTGCTGGTGTTCGAGTGCCTCGATCAGCGCGCGTGTCAGGCGCGGTGTCGACAGCTTCGCCATCGCCGCGTCATAAGCGGCCTCGACCGACTTCATCAAGGGTGCAATGCCGCTTGCCTTCAATGCCGAAATGAAGTGGAATTTTGCGAAAAACAGGAAGTTGAGCTTACGCTCCATATCCATCTTGATCTGGTCGCGCTTGTCGACGTCGAGACCATCCCATTTGTTGACGCCAACAACGAGCGCGCGACCGGACTCCAGGATAAACCCGGCGATGTGCGCGTCCTGCTCGGAGATATCCTGTTGAGCATCGAGCAGCAGGACAACGACATTTGCCTCAGAAATCGATTGCAGCGTCTTAACGACCGAAAATTTTTCGATCGCCTCGAATACCTTGCCTCGCCGTCGGATACCTGCCGTATCGATCAGCGTATAGTGCTTGCCGTCGCGTTCGAACGGGATTTCAATCGAGTCGCGCGTGGTACCGGGCATGTCGAACGCGATCACGCGATCTTCGCCGAGCAGCGTATTGACCAGTGTTGATTTGCCCACGTTCGGCCGCCCGACGATTGCAATCTTGATCCCCTTGCTGGCAGCAGCCGGTTCGTCTTCCGCCACGGCCGGCTGCTGGGCGGCGGCGACGTCAAGTGCCTCGTTGACCAGGTCGAGTACGCCATCGCCATGCGCTGCGGAAATCACGTAGGGATCGCCCAGCCCCAGCTCGTAGAAATCGGCGGTGACGGAGGTGTATTTCATGCCTTCCGCCTTGTTGACCACCAACATGACAGGCCGCCCGGACTTGCGTAAAAAATCGGTGATCGTCTTGTCATGCGGCGTCAGGCCTTGCCTGCCGTCGACGATGAACACCACGACATCGGCTTCCGCGACCGCCTGCTTGGTCTGCTTGGCCATCTCGTGCATGATGCCTTCTTTGGCGACAGGCTCGAAACCGCCTGTGTCGATGACGAGAAAAGGCCTTTCGCCGATCCGTCCTTCACCGTAATGTCGATCGCGCGTCAACCCCGGAAGGTCCGCGACCAACGCATCGCGCGACCGAGTCAACCGATTGAATAAGGTGGATTTGCCGACATTCGGTCGGCCTACTAATGCAATAACCGGCTTCATTGAATCTCAATTGGCCGCTAACGCAACCACTGTACCTGCCTGTGTTTGAAAAATGACGTTCTTGCCGTCGACCAGCGGCGTTGCCGCCGTAATGGCGCTGCCGTCCGGGTTTGTGCGCGCCACGAACGCACCGTCCTCGCGCGACAGGAAATGAATGTATCCCTGCGCATCCCCAACGGCGACCTTGCCATCAAACGCCACCGGCGTCGAAAGATCGCGATTGACTAGCTTGCTGTTGCGCCATGCGCCGGAGCCGCTTTCACGCGAGAAAGCCGTGACATTCCCCTTATCGTCCGCTGCATACACGAAGCGGTCGTCGATGCCGAGCCCCACATCGCTGGAAAGCTCCCGTCCCCAGCGCACGGCGCCCGTCATCGCGTCAAAACATCCGATGCGCCCCTGATACGCCACGGCGCAAACGTCGCGACCAGCGAGTACGGGAGCCCCCGATACATCGGCAACCCGCTCCAGTTCGGTGGTGCCGCGCGGATCGCCGACCGCCACTTCCCAGCGCGGTCCGCCATTGGCCAATGTCAGGGCCAGCAAACGCCCGCCAGGCATCGCGACATATGCAGTCGCACCCGATATCACGATGCCGGGCGCGGTGCGCAAGGTCAGAGGCGGCGCGGTGCGCTGCACAATCCAGCGCCGCGTACCGGACTCCACGTCGTAGGCTGCGATCCTGTTGTCGACACTGCGCACGATCACCAATCCCTGCCCGACCGCCGGCGCCGACAGAACTTCGCTCGATGCCTGAGCCTTCCAGCGCAGCTTGCCGTCCGCATCAAATGCCAGCAACATGCCCTTTTCACCGGCAACCGCAACTATCGTGCCGTCGGTCCCGACGCCCGCAGTCAGGCGCGTGCCGGCATCGATACGCCAGATAGAACGGCCTGTCGCCGCGTCGATGCGCTCCAAGCCCCCCTTGGCAGCGGCCGCATAAATGCTGCCATTGGCCAGCGCCGGCGAGAACACAAAGCCGTCCGATTTACCCACCGAAGCAGACCATACGGTGCGTACGGTCAGTGTCGGTTTGAAATCAACCAGCGGCGCCGGTGGATTGCGAGTTTCCTTATGAGAAAACGGATTCAAGGACGAACATCCTGCCAGCGCGACGGCGACAGCGATACAGCCCAGTTTTACTGCAATGCGCATTTCTTCCCCTTTGATCCGGCTTATGCCGCCTTGTCCGCGGCACCGCCCAACGCATCCAGTTTCAACTGGATCAGCTGTCGCTCCGGATTTTTCTGATCCGTCTTGTCGAGTGCCAGCTTGTAAGCGGTGCGCGCATCCTCGATCTTGTTTTGTGCGGCGAGGATATCACCCTTGCGATCGGCAACAGCTCCCGCAAACGCATCGGGGAAGTTGCCCGATAGCAGTTTCAATGCTTCATCAAAGGCCTTTTCATCGAGCAGAATGCCGGCCAGGCGAATCTTCGCGATTGCCTGATACTCGTCGCTGCCATGCTCAACCACCCATTGCAGTTGCGCCTTTGCCGCCTTCAGGTCATTGGCATCGAAAGCGCTTCTGGCTGCGGCAAGTGCACCCATCTGCGCATATGCCGTGCGCCCGAATTTCCCGGTCATATCGGACGCCGCACGCTGCACCTTGGCGTTGTCCTTGGACGCAGCGGCTTTTTGCAATTCCTCGTACAGTTGCCCGGCCTGCGCGGCTTGAGTGCGCTGGTAGTAGTTCCAGCCCGTCCATCCCGCATAGGCGGCCAATGCGATGATCAGCAGCCAGGTGACGAGATTGCCGTACTGGTTCCACCAAGCCTTCAGAGACGCTAACTGCTCCTGTTCTTCGAGATCGTATGCCATGATGATATTTTTGTAGTGTTAATGGTGATGGTGGTGGTCCGGGTGGTCGCAACCGTCGCTGCAGGTAATCTGGTCGACCACGTAGTCGGCAACCTCTTCGAATGCCACGGTCGTCTGGTTGTTGTCGGCATTCTCGCCGCGCATCGTCTTGACGGTTGCGCTGCCATTGGCGACTTCATCGTCCCCGATGATGACTGCAAAATCCGCGCCGCTTGCGTCTGCGCGTTTCATCTGCGCCTTGAAGCTGCCGCCGGCGCTGGCCGACGCGCAATGCAGCACGACGTCTAGGCCGGCATCGCGCAAGCGTTCCGCCACTACAAACGCCTGCATCCCGGCGGCCTCGCCCTGATGAACGACATAAACGTCGCACAGCTTTTGCGCAAACTTTTCGCCGGAAGCCTTCATCAACTCCAAGAGGCGTTCGACCCCGATCGCGAATCCGCATGCAGGCGTTGGTTTTCCTCCAAACATTTCGATCAGCGGGTCGTAACGTCCGCCGCCGCATACCGTGCCCTGCGCGCCAAGCTGGTCTGTGACCCACTCGAACACGGTGCGATTGTAATAGTCCATGCCACGCACCAGGCGCGGATTAATGGTGAATGGAATGCTGTTATGGCGCAGAATTTTCTGCACGCCTTCGAAGTGGGCCAGCGACTCTTCACCGAGATAGTCAAGCAGCTTCGGCGCGGCGTTGACCATCTCCTGCATGGCGGGATTCTTGGTGTCGAGGATGCGCAGCGGATTCGAATGCAGGCGACGCTGCGCGTCGGCATCGAGCAGCTCCTTGTGCTGCTCGAAATACGCGATCAGGTCGGCGCGATGCCGGTTGCGCTCCTCGGCATTGCCAATCGAATTGAGTTCGAGGCGGATGCCCTGCAGACCGAGGTCGTCCCACAGACGCTGGCACAGCATGATCAGCTCGGCATCGATATCCGGGCCGGTGAAGCCGAGCGCCTCGGCGCCGACCTGGTGAAACTGGCGATAGCGGCCGCGCTGCGGCTTTTCATGGCGGAACATCGGCCCCGCGTACCACAGACGCTTAGGGCCCTCGTAGGTCAGGTTGTGCTCGATTGCGGCGCGCACCACCCCGGCCGTGCTTTCCGGGCGCAGCGTCAGCTGATCGCCGTTCATCGAATCGACAAAGGAATACATTTCCTTCTCGACGATGTCGGTAACGGCGCCAAGGCCACGCGCAAACAGTGCTGTCGGCTCGACGATCGGCGTGCGGATCTGCAGGAAGCCGTAGCTCTTCAACACCGACTGCACCGTATTCTCGAACAATTCCCACAACGGCGCATCTGCCGGCAGGATGTCGTTCATCCCTTTTACGCCGACGATTTTTTCTGCTTTCTTGTTTTCTGACATTCTATTCGGACGATCAATATACGGTTCGCTTCAAGCAGCGGCCGTCGCTTTTCCATAGCGTGTTTTCACATATTCCAGAACGATGGCCTGGAACTCTTCTGCAATGCGTTCACCACGCAAGGTAACTGTCTTTTCACCGTCGACAAACACCGGCGCCGCCGGCGACTCGCCCGTTCCCGGCAGGCTAATCCCGATATTGGCATGCTTCGACTCTCCCGGCCCGTTGACGATGCAACCCATGACGGCGACATTCATGTTTTCCACGCCGGGGAACTGCTTTTTCCACACTGGCATCTGTTCGCGCAAGTAGGTCTGGATCCGATCCGCCAGTTCCTGGAAAACCGTCGAGGTGGTGCGCCCGCACCCCGGACAGGCAATGACCATCGGCGCAAACTTGCGCAGTCCCATCGTCTGCAGGATCTCCTGAGCCACCACCACTTCCTTGGTCCGGTCGCCGCCTGGCTCGGGGGTGAGCGAGATACGGATGGTGTCGCCTATACCTTCCTGAAGCAGAACCGACAGGGCTGCGGTCGAGGCCACGATGCCCTTGCTACCCATGCCAGCCTCGGTCAATCCCAAGTGAAGCGGATAATCGCAGCGCCGTGCCAGTTCACGATAGACGGCGATCAAGTCCTGAACACCAGACACTTTACATGACAGGATGATCTTATCGCCTGCCATGCCAACCTCCTCTGCGCGCACCGCATTCTCGATCGCGGAGGTGACCAGCGCCTCGTACATCACGGCTTGAGCATCCCATGGCTCGGCACGCCGCGCGTTCTCATCCATGATGCGCGCCAGCAGCGCCTGGTCCAGGCTGCCCCAGTTCACGCCAATACGCACGGGCTTATCGTACTTGCACGCCACTTCGATCATCTGCGCGAACTGCGTGTCGCGCTTGGCGCCCTGTCCCACATTGCCCGGATTGATGCGGTACTTCGACAAGGCCCGGGCGCATTCGGGAAAATCGATGAGCAGCTTGTGGCCGTTATAGTGGAAATCGCCGACCAGCGGCACGTCCACGCCCATCTTGTCCAATTGCTCGCGAATCGCGATCACCGCCGCGGCAGCCTCAGGGTTGTTAACGGTAATGCGCACCAGTTCCGATCCCGCGCGCGCCAGATCTTTGACCTGGATCGCGGTTGCGATCGCATCGGCCGTATCCGTATTGGTCATGGACTGAACCACGACCGGTGCGCCGCCGCCAACGACGACTTCACGCTCGCCGTAGCGTACTGTCACGCCGCGACTGTCGCGACGCGTACGCGGGCCAGAGACAATGGGAGAATTCATTCGAGACATGCTGGTCTTTATTTACTTCAGGTTTAAGCGGGCGACATTGCTTTTGCCAGCCTTGATTTCCAGCGGCTCGCCACGCAAGCTGGCGTCCACGCCAGAGGCATTTCCGATAACCAGCAAGACCGGCTCGTTAATTTCGAGGGTTTCGGTTTCGCCGGACTTCAGTAGGCGCGATACCAAGCTGCGCTTACCTTCGGCGCTCCTGACCTCGATCCATGAATTCTCACGGGCCGCCAGCACCAGACCATTCTTGACTGGTGGCGCACTCGTTTCGGGCGCCGCGGGCTGCGCTGCCGGTTGCTCCACGACAGGAGCGGCAGCGCCCGACTCGGCGGACGCCGGGCTTGCCGCCTGATTGCCGGATGCAGCCACAACCGGCGCCGGCGGCGCCATGTCGGGTTTCGCCTCTTCCGTCTTGGCCGGCGCCTTGTCTTGAGGCTTCGATTCGGGTCCGGACAAATATGCCAACCCATCCTTGACTTGCGTCGCGGCCGATTGCTGCAATTTGGTGACCTCCGAATTTTGCTGGGCCGCCCAAATCGCAACACCCAGCAACACCAACACCAGCAATCCGATCAACCACTTCGACGACAGGCCCGGACGTTCGGCCATGGACGGCAAGCGCGCTTCCGAAAAAGGCGTGGAAAGCGTCTTTCGGGGAACCAGCGGCTGCTGCGCCAGCACGGTTTCACCACCCAGCATGGCCAGCAACGGCGCAGCGTCTACCTTCAGCAGCTTCGCATATGCGCGAACAAATCCGCGCACGATCGGCATGCCGGGCAAGGACGCATAGTCGTCACTCTCGATCGCCACGACCTGGCGCGGCGCCAGATTCAAATGCTTTGCGACCTGCTCCACCGTCCAGCCGCGCTCCGTACGATAAGCGGAGAGCTGGGCGCCCGGAGAAGGAGGCGTGTGCGGAACTTCCGGCGAAGCGGCGCCGCCCGCCGGCATATCATTCATTCCTGGCTCACTCATCGAATGCTCCACGTTGATAAGCAGCGAATTCGGAGGAATCCGGATGCCGCCGGCGCAGCTGATTGGCCAAGCTGGATTCCGCGGCACGATCACCAAGCCGATGCTCGATTCTGATTGCCAACCACAGTACATCCGCCGTCATCACATCAGCCTTCATCACCCTTTGTATATAAAAGCGAGCGCGCTCAAAATCGCGCTGCTCGAAATAAATTTTCGCCAGATTGGCGTTGGTCGACGGGTTACTTGGATCGTGTTGAAAGGCTTGCGAAAAATATTTTTCCGCCGCCGTGCGATCCGCGATTTTCATGCTGCAAACACCGGCGTTGTTCAATGCCTTGGCGGGGGACTGGTAACCGCGGTTCTTGAACGCCGTTTCGAAATAGGCAATGGACTGGCGTTCGTGCCCGCTCTGGCACAGGAACCATCCATAGTTATTGTTGAAATCCGGATTATTCGGGGCAAGCCTGAGCGCCTGCAGGAAATTTTCTTCCGCAAGACGATTTTCACCCATGTCCATGTATATCAAGCCGCGCATGCTGTAGGCGTCGGCAAAATCCGGATTAGCCTGCAGCGCTTGCTTGATCTCGTCCAGCGCGACTGGCAGCTGCCGCTGCTCATAATATCCGATAGCCAGTTGCAAACGGATATTGGCGCGCTTTTGATTGTCAGTCTGATCCGAGATGGTCGGCAGATCACCTTTTCCGACGGCGGGATTGGTGCCGCAGGCTGCCATCAACACGGTTAGGGCGATGACAGCGGCGCACCGGCGCAATCCTGGCATCCTTATCACCGCGGCACCTCGACGATACGGCCGAAATTCTTGCCGAATTTTTCCTGGTACTCAGCCATTTTTTGCATACGTTCCTGCACTCGGGTGCGATCCTGCACCTCGCCTGCAAGCTGCCCACAGGCGGCATCAATGTCATCGCCACGCGTCTTGCGAATGGTCGTGACGATACCGGCATCCATCAAGATCTGGGCGAAGGCCTTGATACGCACATTGTTCGACCGCTTCAGGCCCGATTCCGGGAAAGGATTGAACGGAATCAGGTTGAACTTGCATGGCACCGGATTGGCACCACGCCTCACCAGCGCCACCAGTTCGCGCGCGTTCTCATCGGCATCATTGACGCCGTCAAGCATACAGTATTCGAAGGTAATGAAATCGCGTGGCGCGTACTCCAGATAGCGCCTGCAGGCAGACATCAAGTCGGCCAGCGGATACTTCTTATTCAGCGGCACCAAACCATCGCGCAGCGCGTTGTTGGACGCGTGGAGCGACACTGCCAAGGCCACCGGGCACTCTTGGGCGAGGCGGTCGATCATCGGCACCACGCCGCTTGTCGACACCGTCACGCGGCGGCGCGACAAGCCATAGGCGTTATCGTCCAGCATCAGCTTGAGCGCGGTAACGGTCGGCTCGAAATTCAATAGCGGCTCACCCATGCCCATCATCACGACGTTCGTGATCTGGCGCTCGCCCTTGGGGCCAGGCTCGATTCCTTTCGATTTGCGCAGCGCGAATTCGGCCATCCAGAGCTGGCCGATGATTTCGCCCACGGCGAGATTGCGGCTGAAACCCTGCTTGCCGGTCGAGCAAAAGCGACAATTGACCGCACAACCCGCTTGCGTGGAAACGCACAGCGTGCCGCGATTTTCTTCGGGGATGAATACCGTTTCGACCGCATTGCCCTGGCCTACGTCCAACAGCCATTTGCGGGTGCCGTCCGCCGACGTGTGATCGCTGATCACGGCAGGTGCTGCAATTGTTGCCCGAGCCTTGAGCTTGTCGCGCAGCGACTTGGCCAGATCGGTCATCGCATCGAAATCGCTGGCGCCGAATTGATGTATCCAGCGCTGCAATTGCTTGGCGCGAAACGGCTTTTCACCCAACTCGCCGCAATAGGCAACGAGTTGCGCGGGATCGAGGTCCAGCAAATTGGTGAGAGCCGTCATAACTACTTTTCATTCTGCCGTTCAACCTTGAGACCATGGAAGCTTCAATTCGAACGGCTATTCCATCAACGTGAGTGAATTAACGCGAGTAAACGTTCAGCGCCGGGAAGAAATACGAGATTTCGACCTTGGCGGTTTCCGCTGCGTCGGAGCCATGCACGGCATTGGCGTCGATCGAATCAGCAAAATCGGAGCGAATGGTGCCTTTATCAGCCTTCTTCGGATCGGTCGCGCCCATCAGTTCGCGATTCTTGGCGATGGCATTTTCGCCTTCCAGCACCTGAATCATCACCGGACCGGAAACCATGAAATCGACCAGATCCTTGAAGAACGGGCGCTCGCGGTGCACGGCGTAGAAACCTTCGGCTTCGGCACGGGACAATTGCGCCATGCGGGCGGCAACGACCTTCAGGCCGGCGTTTTCGAAACGGGTATAAATCTGGCCGATCACGTTTTTGGCGACTGCGTCCGGTTTGATGATTGACAGGGTGCGTTCGATTGCCATCTGTAAAAACTCCAATAAAAAGAAAGGGTTAAGATTACTAATTGAGAATTCAACTAACCTTTGATTTTACCACGAATCACCCTACCTAAGGGATTTCGTACCCGCAGCCCGTCCTGCCGCGCGCCTGCGTGTTATTCTTTGCGCACTCATCCCGAACCAATCAAAATCGGAGGCATAATGAATCAACGTCTGCAAACCTATGGCCTGTCCAGCGAAGCCTTGGTCGTGCGCAACCGTGTGCTGCGCAACACCTACTGGCTACTGGCGCTGTCGATGATCCCGACCATTTTGGGCGCCTGGCTTGGCGTGCAAATCAAATTTGCATTTTTTCCGGGAAGCCCATTCATCGGCCTCATGATGTTTCTCGGTATCGCGTTCGGTTTCTTCTATGCGATCGAGAAAACCAAGAATTCCGGCGCAGGCGTGGCTATCCTGCTCGGCTTTACCTTCTTCATGGGCCTGATGCTTTCACGCCTGGTCGAACACACCCTGCATTTTTCGAATGGAGCGTCACTGATCATGACGGCCTTCGGCGGCACGGCAACCATTTTTGCCGGGATGGCGACGATTGCCACGGCTTCCAAGCGGGACTTTTCCGGCCTTGGAAAATGGCTGTTCGCGGGCATGCTGGTAATCCTGGTTGCTGCATTGGCAAATGCATTTCTGCATTTGCCGGCACTCTATCTCGTCGTTTCCGTGCTGGCGATCGTGATTTTTTCCGCTTACATCCTGTTCGATGTCCAGCAAATCATCAATGGCGGCGAGACTAACTACATTTCAGCAACACTCAGCATTTATCTCGATATCTACAATATTTTCAGCAACCTGCTGGCGTTGCTAGGCATTTTCGGCGGCGAACGCGATTGAGAACCTTCACCTGAAAAAACCGGCCCGCGAGGCTAGGCGTTAAGTTAACGTGTTGAAAAACGTTGGCTAAAAGTTCAAAATCCCCTATAGGTTTAACGACTTATAGGGGATTCTTCATTGCAGACGATTTTTTCCGAGCCAGAAGGCCCACCGCCAAGCAATCCGCCCCTTCCCCCGGAGGTCGGAGGAATCAACGTCAATTTCTGCAAGAGTCCTACGTGCCCGAACTTCGGTGTACCCGCGAAGTTGGCCAAATGGGCACGACGTAAGGAAACCGCGCTAGGCGTCCAGCCGGGCTCCGCTTACACCATCGGAGCGGTCGGCAAGCTTCGTCCCTCCCTGAAATGCCTCCTCTGCGGTGAACACTTTTCCATCAAGAGCAACCTGGCGGTTGCAGAAGAGGTGTATCGGCTGACACAGCATTTGCTGCCGATAGAGTCAGCGAGTTGCCCCGATACTGAATGTACTAACCATCATGTCCCTGTTGAAACCGACGGAGCCTATTACCGCTTCGGGACAACTCCGGCTGGCTCGCCTCGTTGGCGCTGCCGCCTTTGCTTGAAGACGTTTACGGCCGGTGGTCGTGCACTCAAGCGGCAACGGATTACCCATCTGAACAAGACAATCCTGCTGTCGCTGACAAACAAAATGCCGTTGCGCAGAATCGCGAAGGTGACCGGGCTCAACGCGGTTACCTTGTACGGCAAAATCGACTTTCTTTATCGCCAATGCCTCGCCTTTGCCTCAGCACGAGAGCAAGCCCTTTTCGAGTTAGACCTCTCCCGGCTGTATGTCAGTGTCGACCGCCAAGAGTACAAGGTCAACTGGAGCCGGGACACCGACCGCCGGAACGTCGTTCTCCGGGCTATCGGTAGCGCCGACAACCATACAGGCTACGTGTTCGGGATGCACCTTAACTTCGACCCTTTCCTGAATCCGTCCGAAGTCGAGTCGGATGCCTTGGCCGCCCGTGATGCCGAGTTGCCATATCCGCACCGGAAGTACGCTCGGGTCTGGCTTAGTCACGACTACGAGGAGGGGTTGGACGCGGTAAAGCGCGAGCGCGACCGGAAATCAGCCAAGGCGAAGAAGGGCCCGGTGTCGCAGGCGCTAGGCGCCAAGATTGAGGACCAGTACGACGCTGCGGCGTCACGCGAAGATTCCGAGGTTTCTGAACTGAAGGACGAAGGGCAAAAGCTACCCGAAGCGAAGGGTATGCAGACTCACGAGGAATACGTGATGTATGCCCATTTCTTGTTCCTGAAAGGGTTGCTGCGGCGGGTCGAGAAAATCAGGTTCTTTCTGGACCAGGACTCCGGTATACGTGCCGCTTGCTTAGCCGCATTCGCACCCGACATCCGGGCTCGCCGCGTAGATGTGTTCTATGTCCGAACCGCCAAGGAGATGACCATTGACAAGAAGCGGTCGGCCATCAGTTCAGCCCGCGCAATCTTTAAGGCCTACCAGGACGCAAATCCCGCCCTGTCACCGCAGGGCGTGGAACTGGCCATGATGAAGGACGAAATCAGCCGGGCAGTCGCAGTTGGCAAATGGAGCGACCGTTGGTGCGTCCACCCGATTCCAAACATGTCAGAGCCTGAAAAGGCGATGTGTTGGCTAACGGACCTCGGGGATTATGACCTGGACCATCAAGCAATGCTGTTTCTCAAGGCAAGCCTGCATGGCATCGACAATTTCTTCCAGAGGGTTCGCCGAAGTCTCAATCCCTTGGAGCGGCCTATCAAAACCGCCAGTCGGGATGGCCGGACCTGGTACGGCTATAGCCCATACAACCCAGCTTTCGTGGAAAAGTTACTTGGTATTTACCGCGTCATCCATAACTTCACCGAAGTCGGCAAGGACGGAAAAACTCCAGCCATGCGGTTGGGACTCGCTCAGGCTCCCCTTGAGCCCGAAGAAATCATTTATTTCACACGATAACCCGGCCCTCAGCCACAACAACTCCGCTGTTCCTGGATAGGCGGGCATTTTACGGACCCGTAAGAGCAAAAGACGCAGCAGTCGCCTGGCTTGGGCCGAAGAATTGCCTTGCAGTTCTCGCATTCGTAGTAGAACTGGCAGGCGTCGGTAGGCATCGTCTCGCGCTTGGCAAAACCACAGTTCGGGCATGTCAGCACGGATTCGAGGACGGCTGTACTCATTATTGATTGGCTCTGCAGGAGAAAACAGTAGCCATGATACTGCAGCCCAAAGAAAAACCCGCGGAGCATTGCTGCTTACGCGGGCTTAATTTTTTCAACACGTTAACTTAACGCCTAGCCCGCGAGGCCGGTTTTTTTATTGCACAACTCAAGGCAGTTCGAATACGGCCATCGATTCCACGTGCGCCGTATGAGGGAACATGTTCACCACACCGGCCTGCCGCAAGATATAGCCACCCTGATGCACAAGAAAGCCTGCATCGCGCGCCAGCGTCGACGGATTGCAGGAAACGTATACGATACGCTTCGGCTTCATGTCGGGATGCGACTCTCCCATGCCGACAATCGCCTGACAAACCGCCATTGCGCCCTCCCGCGGCGGATCGATCAACATCCGATCAAACTTGCCGAGCGCCGCGAAATCATCTGCCGTGGCCTCGAATAAGTTACGCGAATAGAACGTGGTTTTCTTGTCCAATCCATTGACGCGCGCATTGTCAAGCGCGCGCTCAGTCAGCGCCGCACTACCTTCGATCCCGACCACTTCACGTGCCTGCGTGGCGATCGGCAAAGTGAAATTCCCCAAGCCGCAAAACAGGTCAGCGATCCGCTCATCAGCTTGCGCATCCAGCAAGCGCAACGCCCGCGCCACCAGAACACGGTTGATATGATGGTTGACCTGGGTGAAATCGGTAGGCTTGAACGGCATCCTGACGCCGAATTCCGGAAGCACATATTGCAATTGAACATCTGTCGGATAAAAAGGATAAACCGTGTCCGGACCTTTCGGCTGCAGCCACCATTGAATCCGGTATTCATCCGCAAACGCCCTCAGCTTTGCCTCGTCGTCCGCCGTGAGCAGCGCCATATTGCGCAATACCAGCGCCGTGACGCCTTCGCCGACGGCCAATTCGATTTGCGGCATCTGCTCGAAGATCGACAGCGACTCGACCAGATGCCGCAACGGCACCAGCATCGCCGATACATGCGGCGGAAGAATCTCGCAGGTTTTCATATCCGCGATAAACGACGACTTCCGCTCATGGAAACCGACCAGCACGCCGCCCTTTTTCTGGACATTGCGCACCGATAGGCGAGCCCGATAGCGATAGCCCCAGGTCGGACCGAAAATCGGCCGCATCATGGTTTCAGCACGGACTTTTCCCAAATGCCACAGGTTGTCC
The DNA here is from genome assembly GCF_007874125.1 of Noviherbaspirillum sp. UKPF54. Lineage (NCBI taxonomy): Bacteria > Pseudomonadati > Pseudomonadota > Betaproteobacteria > Burkholderiales > Oxalobacteraceae > Noviherbaspirillum > Noviherbaspirillum sp. UKPF54. The sequence goes on from NZ_CP040128.1 coordinate 2,089,051, forward strand.
TCCAATACGCGCTGCTTGATCGCGACTTGCGCGGAGGGCTCCAGATGCTGCATTGCGCAGCCGCCGCAGGTGCCGAAGTAGGCGCACTTCGGCTTGACCCGCAATGATGATTCGCGATGCAGTTCAGTCAGTGTCGCCGCTTCCCACTTGGGCTTGCGCCGAAAAGACTGGAAACCCACCTGCTCGCCCGGAAGCGCGCCCTCCACGAAGATGACTTTTCCTTGCGTGCCGTCTTCGTTCTGCAAATGGCCGACGCCTCGGCCTTCCATGTCGAGGGACTCGATTTCGATGATAGGGTGCTGCATGATGATTGAATGGCCGGACGTTTATTCCGGCAAGAAAAGTAAAAGACTGGCGGAATTATACGGATTAGCGCGCCGGCTGCCACGCTGCCAGGTACTCTTTCCAGTGCGCCCCATCCAGCGATGCGAGAGCGGAGCGGACCAGTTCGACTTCCGCTTCGTAGGCGGCGCGCGTCATGACACCGCGCATGAGCAGGAACCGGCAATAGACCAGATACGTGTTCACCACGTCGGTTTCGCAATAGTCACGTATCTCGCCCAGCCGGCCCTCCTGAAACAAGGTCCACACCTGGGAGCCATCCACGCCCATCTTGCCCGGAAAGCCGCACAGCTTGGCCAGATCGTCGAGCGGGGCATTGGCCCGCCCGGTATACAATGCCAGCAAATCCATCAGGTCGAGATGGCGGGTGTGATAGCGGCTCAAATAGTTGTTCCACTTGAAGTCGCGATCCTCGTCGCCCATTTCCCAGTAGCGCGAGGCGGTTACCCCATTGACCATCGCTCGGTAGTGCAGCACCGGCAGATCGAACCCACCACCGTTCCACGACACCAGTTGCGGCGTGTACTTGTCGATGATGCGAAAAAAATCGTGAATCAGCTTCTGTTCGCTGTCCTGGGTGCCGCCCAGCGATTTCACGCGAAACCCCTCATCGTCCCTGAAGACACAAGAGATAGCCGCGATGCGATGCAGGTGATGCTGCAGAAAGTCCGATCCGGTTTTTTCGCGGCGCGCGGCGAATGCCGCATCCGCGACTTCCGCATCGCTCATGTCGCCGGGTGAGCCGTTCAAGGCGCGCAAACCCGGCACATCGGGAATCGTCTCGATGTCGAATACCAGAACGGGAATCACAGGAGCGCATCCTTCCCGACGCCGCGCGCAGTCAATGCGCGCTTGAGCTTGACCAGCGCCTCCTGCTGAATCTGGCGTACCCGCTCCCGGGTCACGCTCATCTCCGCAGCCAGCTCCTCGAGAGTGGCAGGATCGTCATTGTCGAGGCCGAACCGGCGCACAATCACGACGCGCTGCTTGTCCGGCAGCTTTTTCAGCCAGTCGCGCACCAGCACCATCATCTCATGGTGCTCCGCGCGCGAGTCTGGGCCATCGTCAAGATCCCCCGGCAGCATGTCCATCAGGCTTGCCTGCGGATCGTTGTCGAGCGGCGCGTCGAGCGAGGTGGCGTGCTCGGACAGCGCGAGAATATCCTGCACATCCTCGACCGGCCGGTCAACCAGATGCGCGATGTCCTCGGCAGATGCATCCTTGCCGTCGTGGTGCTGCGCCTCCAGGTGATATTTCGCGCGCAGGATCTGGTTCAGCTCGCGCACCATATGCACAGGCAGGCGCACGGTGCGCGCCTGGTTCATGATGGCACGCTCGATGCTCTGACGGATCCACCAGGTCGCATAGGTGGAAAAGCGAAAGCCACGCTCCGGTTCGAACTTGTCGATCGCGCGCATCAGGCCCAGGTTTCCCTCCTCGATCAAGTCGAGCAGCACCACTCCGCGGTTGATGTAATGCTTGGCGATCGAGACTACGAGCCGCAGATTGTGCTCGATCATTTTCTGGCGCGCCTCGAAATTCCCCTGCTTGGCCAGCGTTGCGTAATGAATTTCCTGGTCCACCGTCAGCAACGGGCGTGCACCAATCTGGTTCAGGTAGTGCTGCGTGGTGTCTGTCGACAGCTCTGCCGCCAGAACCGTCTTGAGTTCATCGATCGGATCGACGGCGGCCGCCACCGCGCCGTCCACACGCTCCTCGTCTTCACCGTCATCGATGAGCGCAGCCTCGGCCTCGTCAGGCGCATTGAGCGAAATATCATCGGACAGGTCGTCCGATGCATCATCGTCGAGGGGGTCGTGTGGAATGCGGGTCATTAGTATCTAGCGGCTAGGCAGGAATTTTGACGGATCGACGGGTTTTCCCTGTTGACGAATCTCGAAGTGCAGTTTGACGGCATCGCTGTCGGAATTGCCCATTTCTGCAATTTTTTGACCTTTGCTGACAGTTTGATCCTCTTTCACGAAGATGGTTTTGTTATGCGCGTACGCCGACAGCAAGTTGTTGGAATGTTTGACAATGACCAAATTACCATAGCCTCGGATTCCGCTGCCTGCATAAAGCACCTTGCCAGATCCCGCCGCCACTACCGGCTGCCCCAGTTTGCCGGCAATGTCGATTCCTTTCTTGCCATCGCTAAAGGTTGCGACAACTTTTCCATCCGCAGGCCAAATCCAGGAAAGACCTTCATCTTCCGGCAAGACCGGGGCCGGTACCTCCGGCGTTTTCTCAGCCGGTCTGGTCGGCTCGACTTTCGCAACTGCAGCCGGCGGTGTCGCACCTGTCTGATTTACCCCTTCCGGCTTTTGCAATTCCGCCAATGCTGCCTCTGAATAAGCGCGCTTCTCTCCGCGCGGCGTGGATTTGTTCGGCACAGACGCCGCAGGCGACGGCGACAAGGGCCGCACCTCCACGCCGGACGAGGTAGCGGCAGCAGCCGTTTGCGGACCGCCTTCGGGCGGCAAGACGCGCAGCACCTGGTCGACCTTGATATCGTTCGGATTGGCAAGGTTATTCCAGGTGACGAGATCGCGATAGTGCTGGCCGAAATCCAACGCGATCTGAATCAAGGTGTCACCGCGCCTGACAACGTAATAGCCGCGGCTGTCAGCCTGCTTCGGCGCCGAGGGGAGTTGTTGCGCGGCGTTTTTTGCCGGCTCTCCGGTCTTGGCCGCAGTCGTGCGGTCGATCACGGGCGCCGGATGGCGCGTCGTGCTACAAGCAGCAATCAAGCCCGGCAATACCAGCAGGGATACAAAACGTACTTTATTCATTCTCATTCAAATCTCATTCGGGCTGTGCGGCAGAAAACAGTCCTATCCGGGACAGTCACACAGTACCGGGTCGCAGCGGAACAAAATGGCAATCTTCCAGGGTAGTATTCGTCCACTCGAACTTGCCGACCCGTTCGATAAGCTGCAGCACTTGATGACGCTCGCCCACGGGGGCCACCAGTCTGCCGCCAATACTCAGTTGATCCAGCAGGGCTTGCGGCACCTCCAATCCGGCGGCCGCGAGAATAATGCCATCGAACGGCGCCACCTGCGGAAGCCCAAGCATACCATCCCCATAGTGCAAGCGGATGTTGGCGATACGCAGCGGACGCAGATTTGTCTTTGCCAGCTCGTGCAAGGGCTTGATGCGTTCGATGGAATAGACTTCTTTGGCCATCAGCGACAGCACGGCGGCCTGATAGCCGCATCCGGTGCCGATTTCCAGCACGCGGTTGAGTTCGCCGCCATTGCCGTTGGCACGCAGGATCTCGATCATGCGCGCCACGATATACGGCTGCGAGATGGTCTGGTGATGACCGATCGGCAAGGAAGCATCGATATACGCCTGGCTGGCGAGGCCGGATTCGACAAACATGTGGCGCGGCACCGCTTCCATCGCTGCCAGCACCTTGCCATCCCGGACACCCTGCTTGGCGACGCGGGCGACCATCGCATTGCGCACGGCACCGGAAACCAGCGGCGCCGCAAGCGCGCCTCCCGCCGGAGCTGGCGTGGCGCGCGCGGCTGAATTGAGCTGCAGGTCTGATGGCGCGTTCGAGCGCGCGGCAAAATTTTGCGCGGCGTTTTGCGTGGCCGTTTGCGGCGTCGCAATCCTGGCCGAGGCTGGAGATCCTGCGCGCGCGCTCCCGGCCGCCTTGTCGACCACCGAAGACAGCGGCAGCGGAAAGCGTTTGTCTTTTCCCGTCATGGCAAGTCTTTCTTCAGCACTTCCAGCTGCAGCGCGTGTGTCAGATCGATCTGCAATGGCGTGACCGAAACGAATCCGTCGGCGACGGTCCGAAAGTCAGTCCCCTCGCCGGCATCTCTTGCCTTGCCCGCTGGGCCGATCCAGAAAATCTCCCTTCCTTGCGGGTCTAGCGCCTTGATGACCGGCTCGGACTCATGACGCTTGCCTAGCCGTGCGGCACGAATGCCCTTGATCTGTTCGTATGGAAGATTAGGAATGTTTATGTTCAATAAATAAGGCTTTTGCAGCATGTCGAATCCGCGCTCGACGATTTCCCGGGCAATCCGTGCCGCGCAGTCGATATGCGCCCAGCCCTTCTCGGCTTGAGAAAATGCGATCGCCGGGATGCCGAACAAGAAGCCTTCCGTCGCGGCGGCGACCGTGCCGGAATACAGCGTGTCATCCCCCATGTTTTGCCCCTGATTGATACCGGATACAACCAGGTCGGGCCGGAATGCCAATCCGCCGGTCAATGCGACGTGTACGCAGTCCGACGGAGTGCCGTTTACGAAATAAAATCCGTTGTCGGCTCGATAAACCGACAGCGGACGATCGAGCGTGAGGGAATTCGAACTTCCGGACCGATTGCTGTCCGGCGCGACTACAACCACCTCGGCAATCGGACGCAATGCTTCGACCAGCGCGATGATTCCCGGGGCAAGATAACCATCGTCGTTACTGACAAGAATTTTCATAAGGCGATTTTAACCGAAGCACATCGCTGCGCCTCCTCAGTTTGCGCGGGCGCGCGCCATTCATAATTCCCACAGGCAACGCATGTTGACATTTTGCCGCATAAGCCTAGAATAAAACGACCGTTCTATTTTTTACCGATGAGAAGAAGGAGACAACATGAAAGCTATCCTCTGCAAATCCTGGGGATTACCCGAAACCTTGGTTGTGGAGGATCTGCCAGACCTGGTGCCCGGCCCCGGCCAAGTCGTGATCGATGTGCAAGCTGCCGGCGTCAACTTTCCTGATGTATTGATCATCCAGGGCAAATACCAATTCAAGCCGGAACTTCCCTTCACCCCTGGCAGCGAGCTTGCCGGCATCGTTCGCGCCGTCGGCGACGGCGTCAGCCATACCAAGCCGGGCGACAAGGTGCTCGCGTTCGTGAGTCAGGGCGCATTCGCGCAGCAGATCGTCGCGCCCGCCGCGATGGTCATGCCCATGCCTCCCGGCCTCGATTTCGATACAGCCGCAGCAGTCACGCTTACCTACGGCACGTCGCACCACGCCGTGGTCGATCGGGCGCAACTCAAGGCAGGCGAAACCATGCTGGTCCTGGGTGCGGCCGGCGGTGTCGGTCTGGCCGCCATCGAAATCGGCAAGGCGCTCGGTGCGCGCGTAATCGCCGCGGCTTCCACCGATGAAAAACTCGCAATCTGCAAGGCGCATGGCGCGGATGCGACAATCAATTACACCACCGAGGACCTGCGCGAGGCGATCAAGGCTGCGACCGACGGCAAGGGACCGGACGTGATCTACGATCCGGTCGGCGGCGTCTATGCGGAACCGGCATTCCGCTCGATAGCGTGGCGCGGGCGTTACCTGGTGATTGGTTTTGCCAACGGCGAAATCCCGAAGCTGCCACTCAACCTGCCGCTGCTGAAGGGCGCATCGCTGGTTGGCGTGTTCTGGGGCGAGTTCGCCAAGCGCGAGCCGAAAGCGAACCAGGCCGCCATGCGCGAATTGATGGGCTGGATGGCGGAGGGAAAAATCAAGCCGCATATCTCCGGACGTTACGCCCTTGCCAATACGGCACAGGCGCTGAACGACATGGCCGCCCGCAAGGTCACCGGAAAAGTCGTGATCCAGCCGCAAAGGTAATCGGGGTATCAATTCCGCGACATTCTGCGCGATGTCCCGCAACCGGCTGCGGGACATCGGCCGGCAAGAAGATTCTGAGGCGCTAGAGGCCTTCGGCGAGAGTCTGATGCACGAAGGCGGAAAGAATCAGGCTGTCGTGGCTAGCCACGTCCAGAAACTCGATTCCATGCCGATATCCTTCACCGCTTTCCGCTGGCGTGACCGACCTTAACGCGACCTTGAGAGTCAACGTTTCATCCTGGTCGGCCGCGCACACCTTAAGCCTGATCAGGCCCTCCTCCCCCTTGTTACCCAATACCTGTTTGCTGACGGCGGATGCACCACCGACGCTAATATCTGTCAGGATCAACTCCGCATCGCGCGCCGGCTGCCCCAATGAAAGCACCGCGGCCAGTTTTACCTGAACCCGCACGCCGCGCCGCACGACTGTGCATCGCAGTTCTTTCGGATATGACAGATGCAGATAGGGGTGCGGGACGTGCACCGACTTCAGCGCTGCAGCGACGAACGCATAGGCCTTCTTGCCCGAGAAGGCCCTCACCACGAAGGTCTGCCCGTCGCGCACGAATTCAAGCTTGCCGTCGACCGCCGGCGACGTGACGAATATCGACTTGTTCTTCACAAAACCGATCAGCTGGACCGAGTAACGCGTGCTTGTGTTATCCACCTGCTGCAGGTAAAGCGTTTCGCCAACGTGCCAGCGCACGTCATCCATGGCGACGACGACTTCCTTGCTGCCGTTCGCATCTTCCGGTGGCGGCGTATCCACCGGCTTGCGCGCCGCCTTGACCAACAGGCCCTCTTTCGGACGGGCCAGCGGCGCCCCCTGTTCCCAGCCGTAGTCCTTGATGAAGCCATGGTGGATCAGGCCGTCGAGCTGGCTGCGACTCTCGATCACGCAGCCGGACGCGAGCAGCAGATTGCCTTGCCCGTCATAGATAGCTCTCGGCAATGGCTTGCCGATGGCAATGTCGCCCATGCGCACCGGTACGAGTGAAATAGCGGGTTCGGACATGTAATCTCTTCCAAGGCCAACGCGAAACGACGTCACAAGCGTCCGACTGCCGGACGCAGACATTACGCCAATGAAAGTATAGCGGGTAACCGTGCAGTTTTGACACCCCCAGGCCTGGCAGGCGCCGCGTCACACCTGCCGTTCGCCAGCGCCCTGTTCGGGTTCGAAGAAGGCACGCGCCACGGCGGCGTCACGGGTACGTTTGAAAGGCGGCAGACTTTGCCAGATGCGGCGGCCGTATGGCTTTGAAATCAGGCGCGGATCGCAGATCATCAACACTCCACGGTCGGTTTCGTCGCGGATCAGGCGCCCGGCGCCCTGCTTCAGATTGATGATAGTCTCCGGCAGCTGGTGATGCACAAACCCGTTCAAGCCCTTCCGCTCGAGCGCCTCGATGCGAGCCGCCAGCACCGGGTCGTCCGGCGGCGCGAAAGGAAGCTTGTCGATGATCACGAGCGACAGCGCGTCGCCGCGCACGTCTACGCCTTCCCAGAAGCTCTGGCTGCCGATCAGCACCGCATTTCCCGCAGCGCGAAAGCGCTCCAGCAGCTCGGTACGCCCGGCCTCGCCCTGCACCATCAACGGAAACGGCAGGTTGCGCTTTCCGAACTCTTCCCGCAAGCGCTCGGCCGCGCGATTCACCGCGCGTATCGTTGTGCAGAGCAGGAATGTTCGCCCGCCGGCCGCCTCGATCATCGGCAGCGCGGCATCGATGACAGCGTCGGTATATTCGAATGAATTCGGCTGCGGCAGGTTTTCCGGCACGTACAAGAGGCCTTGGCGGCCGTAGTCGAACGGGCTCGGCCAGGACTGCGCCGTCTCATTCCATAGCCCCATTTGCGAAGCATAGTGATTGAAGTCGTTCTTCACGGCGAGCGTGGCCGACGTGAATATCCAGGCGCGCGGCGATCCTTCGCGCTGCTTGCTGAAAATCGGCGCAATCGACAAGGGGGTCTGGTGCAGCTGCAGGGAGGATGAAAACGCTTCCACCCAGAGGACACGCTCCTGCTCGTCCGCAGCAGTGTCGCTGCCCCCTTGTGCCGGCGCATTCCAGCGCTCCAGCCGGGTAGCGAGTTCGACCGCGCGCGCGCGGCACTGCTCGATCGTTTCCGCTCGCTCCGCCTGGTTTTCCAGAATCGCAGTCATGCCCTGCAATTCCTCCTTCAAGGTTTCGAGCGCGGGGAAGAATGCACTGGAAGGCGCGATCTGATTGATCGCCAGGCGCACCACATCCTGGGGAAATGCCAGCCTCAGGTCGCGCGCGGCGCGCTCCACCGGCGCCACCACCTTCGCCCACTCGGCGCCGTCGCGCGCGTGTGCCAGCCCCTCGGCAAGCGTATCTCGGCACAGCTCCAGCACCTGCGACGTCGACACGGTGTCGCCGAAAAACAGCGTTGCCGTTTCCGGCAACTGATGTGCTTCGTCGAAGATGATGGTGTTCGCCGACGGCAGCAACTCGGCAACCCCGGTATCCTTCAACGCGACATCGGCAAAAAAGAGATGATGGTTGACGACCACCACGTCAGCCTGCTGCGCCTCCTTGCGCGCCTTCATGACAAAGCAGTCCTGATAATACTGGCACTCGGCGCCAAGACAGGTATCGCGGGTCGACGTCACCAAGTTCCAGACCGGCGCCGATTCCGGCACTTTCGACAGTTCGGCCTTGTCGCCCGATGTCGTGGTCTTGATGAAGCGCGAGATTTCGCGCAGATAGCCGACATCCTCGCGCGAAGTCAGGCGGCCATTCTGCAGCGTGCGCTCGAGGTGAAAATGGCAGACATAATTGGCCCTTCCTTTCAGCAAGGCGACCGAGACCGGCGCACCGAGCGCCTTGCGCACGGTCGGGATGTCGCGCAGATAAAGCTGGTCCTGCAGGTTCTTGGTGCCGGTGGACAGGATGACCTTGCCGCCCCATAGCAGAGCCGGGACCAGGTAGGCGAAAGTCTTGCCGGTACCGGTGCCGGCTTCGGCGATCAGTGTCTGGCGTTGTGCAACGGCTTGCGCGATGGCCTTGGCCATTTCGGTTTGCGACTGGCGCGGCCGAAAGCCGGCGACCGCCTGGCTCAATAAGCCCGACGCATCAAACAGCTGCTCGATATCGGCGTCATGTTCGCCCGCGACGGGCGATGAATCGGAATTTTCTGTCAAAGTGGAGCGAGTTGGGCAATGCCATTACCCGTGCCCAAAAAGATTAAGCGGGAATATCGGGAACAAGTTGCATTTTCAGCAAGGTGATATGATCCTTCAGCTGGAGCTTGCGTTTTTTCAGGCGACGCAACTGAAGCTCGTCATGCCTGCCATCGCGGTTCAACAGCTCGATGACGGCATCCAGATCACGATGCTCAACTTCCAGCTCGATAATTCGACGCTGTATATCTTCGGATGGGATCATGGCCTGTTCTGACGAATGCTATGAAGTATATTGTAAGAGTGAATAGCGTGCCCGGCTAGCGCGTCAGGACAATTTCAATGCCGTAAAACAACTAGGCGCTAACTGGAAGACAAGATTATGCAAGAGCGGACAACCTTGTTGCATCCAAGCGCCTGAAGACAGGAATGCCCCATGGTCATCATGAAGAAATGTAACAAAGGCTGAAAAATACGCAGATGTTTTTTTCGCGTGCAATAATTTCTCGTAGTCAAGCAGTTTAATCTACCCGGTCCTATGAGCCAATACAAGATCGAAGCCGGTACAGGTCAACATATCGGCGACCGTAAGGAGCAACAGGACCGCGTCGCCCTGTTTGCGGCGCCGCGCGCGCCCGGCCATGTCATGGCAGTCATAGCGGACGGAATGGGTGGATTAAGCGGCGGCGCGCTCGCGGCGGAACAAGTCATCCGCACAGCCAAACATGCATTCGACCTGTTTTCGCCGCAGACCGACGATATCGAAAAAATGCTGGTCGCCATTGCGCAGGAAGCGCATACCGTCATCAGGTTGACGGCCATCTCGTCGGAAAAGGAACCGCACAGCACGATTGTCATTCTGGTCGTGACTCCTGAACGGACGGCATTCTGGGCGCACGTCGGCGACTCGCGGCTATATCGATTCTCCGGTCCGAACTTTGCCGAACGTACCATCGATCATTCATATGTGGAACGCCTGGTCAAAGCCGGCAAGGTGCCGCGCGAAGAGGCGCAAAACCATCATCTGTCCAACGTCCTCGTCAGCGCGCTCGGCGCCGGCGAAACTCCGCCAGAAGTCACGCTGGGACGCCATGCCGGAATTCGCGCCGGCGATTCCTTCCTGCTCTGCACCGACGGGCTTTGGCACTATTTTTCGGAAATCGAACTGGGCGCCGCGATCGCGATGAATTCGCCGCGTCAGGCATCTGAAATGTTGATCGCCAAGGCGCGCGAGCGCGCAGCTGGTGCCTCCGGCGACAATTGCACGCTGGCCATCGTGAAATTCGTCGAACAGCCGAAGGAAGTCAAGTCCTACACTGCGCAGAAAATGCGCCGCGCCGTATAGGGCTGGCACGGAACAAAACGTCAAAGAGGCGCGGCTGATCGCCGCGCTTCCGTCATCTTGTTACTGGCTTGTGGGCGGCGTAGCGCGCTGCTGTGCCTCCCGTTCTTTTTCCGCCTTCTTTCTTTCGATTTCCTGCTGGCGGGCTTGGGCGGCCTGCACCTTTTTCTGATACGCGGAGATATTCTTTGCGCGCTCCGGCGCCTTGGCGGCCTCTTCGGCTTCGATGCGCTGGAGCTTTTCCTGGTGTCGCGCCTGGCGCTCCGACGACTTCGCTTCAGCCTGCGCGGCTTCCTCTGCACTCCTTTGCGGTGCGCCTTGCTGTCGCGGCTGCGACACGCGTTCATTCTGCTGACGCATGCGGTCCTGCCTGTCCTTCTCCTCCTGTGCGCGCTGCTCTTCCAGCGCCCGGTCGCGCTCGGCAACGCGTTCGCGGCGCTTGAATGCGTTCGCCTCGACTTCCACCGCCTTCAGCTGCTCAAGCGCCGCCCGACGCCGCTCTTTGGCATCTCCCTCGCAGGAAGACGCGAAAAAACGCGACAGGCATGCATTTTTCTCCACCACGAAGCGTTGTTCGACCTCCGCTCGTTCCTTGCCCACATCCGCCAGCGCTTGCTCGGCCGCCTCGACGGACTGGATGGAACCGGCAGGATAACGCGCCACGGCACTTTCCCCCTCGGTGGGCTGTGCCGAGACATCTTGCACAAGCAGCGCGGCTGAAAAAACGGCAAACCACAGACGGCATGTGCCGGCTTTCTTTCGCTGGGCTGAAGTCATATCACCTCCTACGCAATAGCGCCGGCGACATCGCGCCGTTCGCTCTCCATGTACTCGGACGACTGCATTTCGATAATGCGCGACACCGTGCGATGGAATTCATTGGACAACATGCCTTCCGTATAAAGCTCATGCGGCTCTACCTCAGCTGACATCAGCAGCTTCACCTTATGGTCGTACAAGACGTCGATCAGCCAGGTAAAGCGCCGCGCCTCGGACGACATGGCAGCGGACATGCGCGGCACCCCGGACAGAATCACCGTATGAAACTGGCTGGAGATCTCGAGATAATCGTTTTGCGAACGGGGCCCGCCACACAATGTATGAAAATCGAACCAGATCACGCCGCCGGCGCGGCGCAGCGAGCGGATCTCGCGCTTCTCGATATGGATGCGCGGATCTTCGTCGGCAGATTCCGCGATGCGCGAAAACGCATTGCGCAAGGCTTGATCCGCCTCCGCGCCCAGCGGCGTATGGTACGCCTCGACCTGCTCGAGCGCCCGCTTGCGGTAATCCATGCCCGCGTCCACGTTCAACACGTCGAGCTGTCCCTTGAGAAGCCCGATGGCTGGAAGAATCCGGTCGCGGTGCAGGCCGTCCGGATACAGCGCGTCGGGCACATAGTTCGACGTCATGACGAATGACACGCCGTTTTCGAACAGGGCCTTCAACAGGTTGTACAAGATCATGGCGTCGGCGATATCCGACACGTGAAACTCGTCAAAGCAGATCAGCCGGTATTTCTTGGCGATACGCTTGGCCACTTCATTGAGCGGGTCGGCGACGCCCTTGAGATCGTCCAGTTGCCGGTGCACGCCGCGCATGAATTCGTGGAAATGCAGCCGGGTCTTGCGTACCACGGGTACAGCCGAGAAAAAGCTGTCCATCAAAAACGACTTGCCGCGGCCCACACCACCCCACATATAGACGCCGCGCGGCACGTCTGGTCGGCTGATCAGGCGCTTCAGTCTGCTGGCGCGATGCGACTTGTATGCAACCCAGTCATCATATGCCTGCTGCAGGCGGTCAATCGCGCGCCGCTGCGCCTCATCGGCCTGATAGCCACGCTGCGCCAGCGCATGTTCGTAGAACTCCCTGACATTCATATCTCTTGTTTCACCCGTTCCTGCCATTGACTAGAGCCACGCCCAGCCGGCACGAAAAAATGGGCGAGACAAGCTCGCCCAACATGATTGATTCGTAGAATTAGCTCCGGGCAATCCTTGAATTATGCCCGTTTTGCGCCCTTCAGGTCCGCCCAGCTCATTGCGGATTTAATTCGACCGTCACGCGTGAGGGATAGCCGCCACCGCCCATCCTGATCGGGAAGTTAAGCCCGACTCCGACACCGACATTGCCGCTACCGCCTCCGACACCGACACCCATGCTCGATCCGACCGGGCTCGATGGCTTGACGATCAGTTCAGAGGTGCGATAGCCGGGCTTGCTGCACACTACACGCAAGTCTCCGCCTGCACTTTCGATCGGTACCGTGGCGGGCGTGATGACATTCCAGCTCGCGCCGCCGGTACTGACCGTGCAATTGGCGCCGGTCACCACGGCCTGCCCGTGGGAGACAGTCTCCACCGACAGGCCGTGTCCGCCCGATCCTGTGGTCGCGCACGCCGCAAGCGTCATCGTCAGTAACAGGATCAGATGACGCATGCCATACTCCTCAGAAGTTGAGCGAACGCTTGTCGACCGCCAGCGCAGCTTCCTTGGTCGCTTCCGACAACGACGGGTGCGCATGGCAGATACGCGCAATGTCTTCCGACGATGCACGGAACTCCATTGCCACCACCGCTTCCGAAATCAGCTCGGAGGCCATCGGTCCGATGATATGAACGCCGAGGATTTCGTCAGTCTTGGCATCGGCCAGGAACTTCACCATGCCGTTGGTATCGCCGAGTGCACGGGCACGGCCATTGGCCATGAACGGGAAGGTGCCGGCCTTGTAAGCCACGCCTTCCGCCTTCAACTGCTGCTCGGTCTTGCCGACCCATGCAATTTCCGGCGATGTATATATGACCCATGGAATTGTATTGAAGTTCACATGACCGTGCTGGCCCGCAATGCGCTCCGCGACCGCCACGCCTTCTTCTTCCGCCTTATGAGCCAGCATCGGGCCGCGCACTACGTCGCCCACCGCCCATACGTTCGGAAGGTTAGTCTTGCAATCGCCGTCGACTGCGATGAAACCGCGCTCATCGAGCTTCAGGCCGACGCCTTCCGCATTCAGGCCGATCGTGTTCGGCACGCGGCCGATCGACACGATCAGCTTGTCGAACACCGCCTTTTGCGCATTGCCCTTGTCGTCGGTGTATTCAACCGTGACATCCTTCTTGCCTGCGGCAATAGCGCCGATCTTCACGCCGAGGCTGATGGCCAGCCCTTGCTTGGCGAACAGCTTGTGAGCTTCTTTCGCGATTTGCTCGTCAACTGCGCCGAGGAACGCCGGCAGCGCTTCCAGCACAGAGACTTCCGCGCCGAGACGGCGCCATACGCTGCCCATTTCCAGGCCGATCACGCCGGCGCCGATGACACCAAGCTTTTTCGGCACTGCATCGATTGCCAGAGCACCGGTATTGGAGAGAATTAATTTTTCGTCGAACGGCGCATTCGGCAACGCGCGGGGATTGGAGCCGGTCGCCACGATGATCTGCTTGCCGGTGATCGTTTCTTCGGACGCGCCGGCCACCTTGATTTCATAGCCGTTTGCATCGCCCTTCACGAACGAACCGCGACCGTGGAAGAACGTGACCTTGTTCTTCTTGAACAGGTACAGGATACCGTCGTTGTTCTGCTTGACGATCGTATTCTTACGAGCAATCATCTGGCCGACATTCATCGTCAGGCCCTTGACCTCGATCCCGTGATCGGCAAATGCGTGCCCTGCATGCTCATAATGCTCGGACGATTGCAGCAGCGCCTTGGACGGAATGCAGCCGACGTTGGTGCAGGTGCCGCCCGGAGCGGGACCGTTCTTCTCGTTCTTCCACTCGTCGATACATGCAGTGGAAAAGCCCAGTTGCGCGGCGCGGATCGCCGCAATATAGCCACCGGGACCGCCGCCGATGACAACCACATCGAAATTCTTTGCCATGTTCTTAACCTTTTTTCGCAGGATGGACTGCGACCACGGAACAGGATCGCTGCTCCGTGGCCGCTACGCGTGAATGATTACAGGTCCAGCAGCAGACGTGCCGGATCTTCCAGCGCTTCCTTCATCGCGACCAAGCCGAGCACAGCTTCGCGGCCGTCGATGATGCGGTGGTCGTAGGACATCGCCAGGTAGTTCATCGGGCGAATCACGATCTGGCCGTTTTCAACGACGGCACGATCCTTGGTCGCGTGCACGCCGAGGATGGCGGATTGCGGCGGGTTGATGATCGGGGTGGACAGCATGGAGCCGAACACGCCGCCATTGGAGATCGAGAACGTGCCGCCGGTCAGCTCGTCCAGCGTGAGCTTGCCGTCCTTGGCCTTGACGCCGAACTCGGCGATCTTCTTCTCGATTTCCGCGATCGTCATCTGGTCGACGTCACGCAGGATCGGCACAACCAGGCCGCGCGGCGAACCGACCGCGATACCGATGTCGAAGTAGCCGTGGTAGACGATGTCGTTGCCGTCAACCGATGCGTTCAGGATCGGATACTTCTTCAGTGCCGCGACGGCAGCCTTGACGAAGAAGGACATGAAGCCCAGCTTGACGCCGTGCTCCTTCTCGAACTTGTCCTTGTACTTGTTGCGCAGGTCCATCACCGGCAGCATGTTCACTTCATTGAACGTGGTGAGGATGGCGTTGGTCGATTGCGACTGCAGCAGGCGCTCGGCGATACGGGCGCGCAGACGGCTCATCGGCACGCGCTCTTCCGGACGGTTGGCTAGGTTAAGGCCGACCGGAGCGGCGACCTGTTGCAGCGCGGGTTTGGCAGCGGCCGGTGCCGGCGCAGCGGCAGGAGCAGGCTTCTTGTCCAGCGCAGTAATCACATCGCCCTTGGTGACACGGCCATCCTTGCCAGTGCCGGCGACTTGGCCAGCGGACATGTTATTGTCGGCCAACATCTTGGCGGCGGCGGGCATCGCAATCCCTGCCGCGCTCGCTGCCGGAGCAGCCGCTGCTGCCACGGCCGGCGCAGCGGCCGAAGCCGGTGCTGCAGCGGCTGCGGGCGCTGCCACGGCGCCTGCCTTGGCTTCGGTGTCGATCTTGGCGATCACTTCGCCGGCGACGACGGTGCTGCCGTCACCCTTGATGACTTCGACGATCACGCCGGCGTCCGGCGCAGGCAGCTCAAGCACGACTTTATCGGTTTCGATGTCGATCAGGTTTTCATCACGGGCGACCGCTTCGCCCACTTTCTTGTGCCATTGCAGCAGGGTCGCTTCGGCGACGGATTCCGACAGTTGCGGAACTTTCACTTCAAGAATTGCCATGTAACTCTCCGTTTCGGGTTGTTCGTTCGGCGCGCCAGCTTCTAACGCGCCGTCGGGTCTTTACTTAGTCAGCACGAAGCCCTTGAGCTTCGAAAACGCGGTGTCGATCAATGCCTTCTGCTGCGCATAGTGCTTGTCGTAGTAACCGACAGCAGGCGATGCGCTGGCCGGACGGCCGGCGTAGGCGAGCTTCTGGCCATCTTCGAGGTTTTCGAAGATGTTGTGCTGGATCTGGAACCACGGTCCCTGGTTCTGCGGCTCGTCCTGCGCCCATACCAGCTCCGCGAGGTTCGGGAACTTGCGCAATTCAGCGTTGAACGCCTTGTGCGGGAACGGGTACAGCTGCTCGACGCGGATGATCGCCACATCCGATGCGCCGCGCTCCTTGCGGGCGTTGACCAGGTCGTAGTAAACCTTGCCGGAGCACGCCAGCACGCGCTTGACCTTCTTCGGATCGATCTTCTCGTCCACTTCGCCGATCACGGTCTGGAACGAGCCCTTCGCCAGTTCGGACAGCGGCGAGCCGGCATCCTTGTTACGTAGCAGCGATTTCGGCGTGGCGATAACCAGCGGCTTGCGGAACAGGCGGATCATCTGGCGGCGCAGCAGGTGGAAAATCTGCGCAGCCGTGGTCGGCTGCACCACTTGCATATTGTTGTCGGCGCATAGCTGCAGATAGCGTTCGAGGCGCGCGGACGAGTGTTCCGGGCCCTGGCCTTCATAACCGTGCGGCAGCATCATCACCAAGCCCGATGCGCGCCCCCACTTCACTTCGCCGGAGCTGATGAACTGGTCGATCACGACCTGCGCACCGTTGGCGAAGTCGCCGAACTGCGCTTCCCAGATCGTCAGCGTGTTCGGTTCTGCGGTCGAATAGCCGTATTCGAAGCCGAGTACCGCTTCTTCGGACAGCACAGAGTCGATGACGGTAAACGGCGCCTGGTTTTCAGACACGTTCTGCAGCGGGATATAAGTGCCGGCATCCCAACGCTCGCGCTTCTGGTCATGCAGCACGGCATGGCGGTGCACGAAGGTACCGCGGCCGGCATCCTGACCGGTCAGGCGCACGGCATAACCGGATGCTACCAGCGATGCGTAAGCGAGATGCTCGCCCATGCCCCAGTCGAGATTCATGTCTCCTTGGCCCATGGTGGCACGGTCGGCGAGAACCTTCTCGACCAGCGGATGCAACTTGAAGTTTTCCGGAACGCTCGTGATGCGCGATGCGAGACGCTTCAGTTCCGCCATCGGCACGGCGGTGTCGGCTGCATCGGTCCACTTGCGGTTAAGGAACGGCATCCAGTCGACTGCGTACTTGCTCTTGAAGTTGGAGATGACTGGATCGACCGTGTGCTTGCCTGCATCCATCGCGTCGCGATAAGCCTTGACCATTGCGTCGCCGGCATCAGCAGCAATGGTGCCTTGGGCAGAAAGCTTGTCCGCGTACAGCTTGCGCGTACCCGGATGCTGGCCGATCTTCTTGTACATCAGCGGCTGCGTCAGCGCCGGCGTATCCTGCTCGTTGTGGCCAAGCTTGCGGAAGCAGATGATGTCGACGACCACGTCCTTCTTGAACTCGAGGCGGAAATCGAGCGCGATCTGCGTTGCCAGCACGACGGCTTCCGGATCGTCGCCGTTGACGTGCAGCACCGGCGCTTCGATCATCTTCACGACGTCGGAGCAGTACAGCGTCGAACGCGTATCGCGCGGGTCGGAAGTGGTGAAACCAATCTGGTTGTTGATCACGATGTGAACTGTGCCGCCGGTGCCGTAGCCGCGGGTCTGCGCGAGGTTCAGGGTTTCCATCACGACGCCCTGACCGGCGAATGCGGCATCGCCGTGCACCAGGATCGGCATGACCTGCGAGCCATCCTTGTCGCCGCGGCGTTCCATACGTGCCTTGACCGAACCTTCGACGACCGGATTGACGATTTCGAGGTGCGACGGATTGAATGCGAGCGACAGGTGAATCGGACCGGCCGGGGTGGAGATGTCGGACGAGAAGCCTTGGTGGTATTTCACGTCGCCTGCCGGCAGATCGTCGGCATGACGGCCTTCGAATTCAGCGAACAGATCCTGCGGCATCTTGCCGAGAGTGTTTACCAGCACGTTCAGACGACCGCGGTGCGCCATGCCGATTACGATTTCCTGAACGCCCTTCTCACCCGCGCGCTGGATGGCTTCATCCAGGGAGGCGATGAAGCTCTCGCCGCCTTCCAGCGAGAAGCGCTTCTGGCCGACGTAACGGGTATGCAGGTAGCGCTCAAGGCCTTCTGCCGCAGTCAGTCGATCGAGAATGTGCTTCTTCTTCTCGGCGGTGAAATTCGGGGTGGAGCGTACCGACTCAAGTCGCTCCTGCATCCAGCGTTTCTGCGCCGGGTCGCTCATGTACATGAACTCGGCGCCGATCGAACGGCAGTACGTATCACGCAGGGATTGCAGCAAGTCGCGCAGCGAAGCGGTTTCCGGGCCAAAATACGTGTTGCTAATGTTAAACACGATATCCATGTCGGCATCGGCAAAACCGTAGAAACTCGGCTCCAGTTCGGGGATATTCGGACGTTCCTGGCGCTGCAGCGGGTCGAGGTTCGCCCAGCGGTTGCCAAGGAAGCGGTAGGCTGCGATCAGTTGGGTCGCGGCGACACGCTTGCGGCCCATTTCAACGTCGGCCGTCGCGGTCACGGTGCGGATCGGTCCTTGCTTGGCGCGTTCGGCGAAGGAGGCGATCACCGGTGCATGCGCGACATCCGGCTTGTTCGAGCCATCGACGGCGGGCACATGCTGCATGGCGTCGAAATACGCGCGCCAGTTGTCAGGCACGGAGCCAGGGTTGTTGAGGTACGCCTCGTACAGTTCTTCAACGTACGGCGCGTTGCCTCCAAACAGATAAGAGTTGGAGAAGTACTGCTGCATCATCTTGCTCACCTTTCTTCGCGTTTCGCGAGATTAGCGGGTTAATTTAACCTTCCGCGACACGGCCTGACCGATTAGCGGATTGCACATCAAGTTGTGGGGGGAAGGGCTACGTGACCTGAGGTGTTACCAATTTCTGGATTCGCTAGCATAGCATAATTATTTGCACCAAGAAAAAAGCGAGCCGCCGGGGCTCGCTTTTTTTCGGGCAATACTTTGCCACCGCCAGGCGATTAGCCGCGCTTGTCCATTGCCGGGACATCGCGCTTGGGCGAGCCGACGAACAGTTGGCGCGGGCGGCCGATCTTCTGCTCCGGATCCGAGATCATCTCGTTCCACTGCGCGATCCAGCCGACGGTGCGGGCCATTGCGAAGATACCAGTGAACAGCGAAACCGGGATGCCCAGCGCGCGCTGCACGATGCCGGAGTAGAAGTCGACGTTCGGGTAGAGCTTGCGCTGTACGAAGTAATCGTCTTCCAGCGCGATCTTTTCCAGCGCCATCGCCAGCTTGAACAGCGGATCGTCGTGCAGGCCGAGTTCGTTCAGCACTTCGTAGCAAGTTTCGCGCATCAGCTTGGCGCGCGGATCGTAGTTCTTGTACACGCGATGCCCGAAGCCCATCAGTTTGACGTTCGAGTTCTTGTCCTTGACCTTGGCGATGAACTCGCCGATGCGCTCGACGCCGCCCTGCTTCTGAATGTCTTCCAGCATGTTCAGCGCGGCCTCGTTCGCGCCGCCGTGTGCCGGTCCCCACAGGCATGCGATGCCGGCGGCGATACAGGCGAACGGGTTAGCACCGGAGGAGCCAGCCAGACGCACGGTCGAGGTCGATGCGTTCTGCTCGTGATCGGCATGCAGGATCAGGATACGGTCGAGCGCGCGCACCAGCACGTCATTGACCTTGTACTCGGCGCACGGCGTGGAGAACATCATGCGCATGAAGTTCGCGCTGTAGGACAGATCGTTGCGCGGATAGACGAAAGGCTGGCCGACGGAATACTTGTAGGACATCGCCACTAGGGTCGGCAGCTTGGCGATCAGACGGATCGCCGACACTTCGCGGTGATGCGGATCATTGATGTCGAGTGAATCGTGATAGAACGACGACAAGGCGCCGACGGTACCGACCAGCACCGACATCGGGTGCGCGTCGCGGCGGAAGCCGCGGAAGAAAAATTGCATCTGCTCGTGCACCATCGTGTGATTGGTGACGGTGCTGACGAATTTCTGCTTTTGCGCTGCGTTCGGCAACTCGCCGTTCAGCAGCAGATAGCAGGTTTCCAGGAAGTCGCAGTTGACTGCGAGTTGCTCGATCGGGTAACCACGGTACAGCAACTCACCCTTGTCGCCGTCGATATAGGTGATCGACGAATTGCAGGCTGCGGTCGACATGAAACCCGGGTCGTAGGTGAACTTGCCGGTCGCGCCGTACAGCTTGCGAATGTCGATAACGTCAGGGCCGACGGTGCCCTTGTAAATAGGAAGGTCCAGCGACGGGGAACCGTCGGAGAACGACAGGGTTGCTTTGGTTTCAGAATTGGTCATGGCTCTTCCTTCAAATGAGGAGGGGTGAGTCGATAGTTAAAAAAAACGAAAAACAAAAACCCGATGATGGCATCTGTTTCATGCAGTGCGCAGTTTTGCCAGCAG
Organism: Noviherbaspirillum sp. UKPF54; assembly: GCF_007874125.1. Taxonomy (NCBI): domain Bacteria; kingdom Pseudomonadati; phylum Pseudomonadota; class Betaproteobacteria; order Burkholderiales; family Oxalobacteraceae; genus Noviherbaspirillum; species Noviherbaspirillum sp. UKPF54. The sequence goes on from NZ_CP040128.1 coordinate 2,109,245, forward strand.
CGTGTGAACATGAGGCAAGTCCACCTCACCGCTTGGCTCCTTGCGTGCCAGAAGCAAATCCATCAATTCGTTATCCGCCAGTTCCATCAAACGCGAAAACGCGTCAACCTCTTCATCGGTCAAACTGGCTTCGTGCGCGTCGAGAAAACGCGTCACGATCAGATCGTTCTCGAGCAGACCGCGACGGGCGCGCCAACGCAAGCGAGCGCGTTTGACCGGGTCTGTCTGATGGGTAATAGACATAAATCCTCATTCGCTTTATTTCGTTTGCCCTCATGTAAACGAAGGCAAATGGAATAAGGCGGAAGCAGTATCCTCTTCCGCCCTTGCATGGAACTTACACCGTACGGCGCACCATCAGCTCCTTGATCTTGCCGATCGCACGCGTCGGGTTCAACCCCTTCGGGCAAACGTCGACGCAGTTCATGATCGTGTGGCAACGGAACAGGCGGTATGGATCTTCCAGGTTATCCAGACGCTCGTTAGTAGCCTGATCGCGGCTGTCGGCAATGAAGCGGTATGCCTGCAGCAGGCCCGCCGGCCCGACGAACTTGTCCGGATTCCACCAGAACGACGGGCAGGACGTCGAGCAGCAAGCGCACAGGATACACTCATACAGACCGTCGAGCTCTTCGCGCTCCTCTGGCGACTGCAGACGCTCTTTCTCTGGAGGAATCGTATCGTTGATCAGGTACGGCTTGATCGAATGGTATTGCTTGAAGAACTGCGTCATATCCACGATCAGATCGCGGATCACCGGCAAGCCGGGCAACGGGCGCAGGACGATCGGTTCGGTCAGCTCGTTCAGGTTGGTGGTGCAGGCCAGGCCGTTCTTGCCGTTGATGTTCATCGCATCCGAACCGCACACGCCTTCGCGGCAGGAGCGGCGCAGCGCCAGCGAGTCGTCCACGTCAGCCTTGATGCGCTGCAGGGCATCCAGCAGCATCTTGTCGGTGTCCTGCAGGGTCACCGTCAGATCCTGCATGTACGGCTTTTCGTCCTTGTCCGGATCGTAACGGTAGATTTGGAATTTAAGAGTACGTGCCATGTTCTTACCTTAGAAAGTACGTGCTTTAGGCTGGAAGGTTTCCACGGTCAGCGGCTTGGTGTTGACCGGCTTGTATTCAAGGCGATTGCCTTCGGAGAACCACAGCGTATGCTTCATCCAATTGACGTCGTCGCGCTTCTCGTAGTCGCGATGCGCATGGGCGCCACGCGATTCCTTGCGAGCAACTGCGGATGTAATGGTCGCCTTGGCGGTCTCAATCAGGTTATCGAGCTCCAGCGCTTCGACACGCGCCGTGTTGAATACCTTCGACTTGTCCTTGAACGCGACATGCTTGCGACGCTCGTCCAGCTCCATGATTTTCTTGTAGCCGGTTTCCAGCAGTTCGTCGGTACGGAACACGCCGCAGTACTGCTGCATCGTCGAACGAATTGCGTTCGCAACATCCTGCACGCGCTCGGAACCGGTGCTGCTTTCCAGACGCGCCAGGCGCGACAAAGCGAGATCGGCAGCGTCCGCCGGCAGCGGCTTGTGTTCCTTCTGCTTCAGGTTCTGCGCAACGATGTGATTGCCGGCGGCGCGGCCGAACACCACCAGGTCGAGCAGCGAATTGGTGCCAAGGCGATTGGCGCCATGCACCGAGACGCAAGCGCATTCGCCGATTGCGTACATGCCATTGACGACTTCGCGCGGGTTGCCGTTCTTCGGTGCCACGACCTGGCCGTTGATGTTGGTCGGGATACCGCCCATCTGGTAGTGAATGGTCGGCACGACCGGGATTGGCTCCTTGGTCGCATCGACGTTGGCGAACTTGTGGCCGATTTCCAGAATCGACGGCAGGCGCTTCTTGATGGTATCGGCGCCGATGTGGCGCAGATCCAGCAGCACGTGGTCCTTGTTCGGGCCGCAGCCGCGACCTTCCTTGATTTCCTGGTCCATCGAACGCGACACGAAGTCACGCGGCGCCAGATCCTTCAGGGTCGGCGCATAACGCTCCATGAAGCGCTCGCCATTGGCATTGATCAGGATACCGCCCTCGCCGCGCACACCTTCGGTAATCAGCACGCCCGCACCGGACACGCCGGTCGGGTGGAACTGCCAGAATTCCATGTCCTGCAGCGGCAGGCCGGAACGCGCCGCCATGCCCATACCATCGCCGGTATTGATGAAGGCGTTGGTCGAAGCGGCAAAGATACGGCCCGCACCGCCGGTTGCGAACAGCGTCGTCTTGGCTTCGAGAATCATCACATCGCCGGTTTCCATTTCCAGCGCGACTACGCCCAGCACATCGCCATCTTGGTCACGAACCAGGTCGATTGCCATCCACTCTACGAAGAAATGGGTCTTGGCGCGCACGTTACGCTGATACAGCGTGTGCAGCAGCGCGTGGCCGGTACGGTCGGCGGCGGCGCAAGCGCGTTGCACCGGCTTTTCGCCGAAGTTGGCGGTGTGTCCGCCGAACGGACGCTGGTAAATCGTGCCATCCGGATTGCGGTCGAACGGCATGCCGAAGTGCTCCAACTCGTACACGACCTTGGGAGCCTCACGGCACATGAATTCGATCGCATCCTGGTCACCCAGATAGTCGCCCCCCTTGACGGTGTCGAACATGTGCCAGTACCAGTTGTCCTCGGACATGTTGCCGAGCGATGCGCCGATGCCACCCTGCGCCGCAACGGTGTGCGAGCGGGTCGGGAACACCTTCGACAAGACGGCGACATTCAGGCCGGCTTCAGCCAACTGCAGCGAAGCACGCATACCGGAACCGCCGGCGCCGACGATCACTGCATCAAAACGACGAACAGGAATAGATTGTTTGATTGCTGCCACGATTACACTCTCCAGATAATCTGCGCGGCCCAGCCAGCGCAACCGACCAGCCACAGGAGTGTGGCAACTTGGAATACGAGTCGCAGTGCGACGGATTTGGTGACGTAATCCATCCAGACGTCACGCATGCCGACCCAGGCGTGATAGAACAGCGACAGGAGGGCGACGAAGGTGGCGATCTTGAACCACTGCCGTGCGAATAGACCCGCCCAGCCCTCATAGCTGAAATTCGAACCAGCCAGGAAAGATAACAGCAGGATGATGGTATACAACGCCATGACGATTGCGGTCACGCGCTGCGCGAGCCAATCCCTCAATCCGTAATGCGCACCGACGACCAGGCGCTTCGGTCCAATATTGTTGTTTGCCATGTTTAGAATGCTCCGAACAGTTTCAATGCAACCAGTGCGGCCAGCGGCAGGCTGACGGCGAAGACGGCGACGGAAGACTTGCGCGCGCTGTTCTTGTCCAGACCCATGTGCAGATCCATCAGCAGGTGACGCACACCGGCGCAGAAGTGATGCAGATACGCCCAGGACAACGCCAGGACCGCGAGCTTAACCAGCGGATGGGAGACGTAACCCTTGAAGTATTCGAACGAAATTTCGGAAGTGAGGCTCTTGTCCAACAGGTACAAGATGAAGGGCAACAGCAAGAATATCAGCATGCCGCTGATACGGTGCAGAATGGAGACAATCCCCGCCAGTGGCAACCGGTAATGAACGGTTTGAGCAAAACTCATTACATTGAATTGCCGCCGACTCTTCTTTACGGCTTCGGACATACAAGACCTCCCAGTGCTTAATAATCCCGTAATTTTCGCCTATTTTGTGCAGCACACCAATAGGTATTCTTCCCTCTGGCAATATATCTTTTCGTCAATCAGTAAAATCCCTGATTGCATCGACCATTGCCCGGAACATCAGCTCAGCTCGTTTTGATAGTGATGATGATCCGTCAAATACAATCCGCGCCGCACCTCCACCGGTTTGTCACCATAGGTAAAGGAGACGCGCTCCACGCTCAACAAAGGGGTATGCACCGCAACCTGCAACAATTCGGACGTCGCCTCGTCGGCGCTGACCGCGCGGATTTTCTCGGTCGCACGAATCATGCGCGTACCGAATTCGGTCTCAAACAAGCCGTACATCGGCCCCTTGTATTCGACCAACCGCTCGGCGGTCAGCCCCTTGAATATCGCCCCAGGCAGCCAGAGCTCCTCGACGATGATAGGCTCGCCGTCGAACGATTGGACGCGCTTGATGAAAACAACGGAATCGCCGGACTTGATATCCAGTAGGCGCGCAACTTCTGCAGGCGCCCGCAGTCTCTTGACTTCCAGGATCTTGTTGTCGGCACTGTGCGGGTCGCCGGCATCCGGCATCAACCGCAGAAATCGGAATTGCGCGCGATCTTCATGATGCGTCGCGACGAAAGTCCCCTTCCCCTGCCTGCGCACTACCAGATTTTCCGCGGCGAGCTCGTCGATTGCCTTGCGCACGGTGCCCTGACTGACCTTGAAGCGATTGGCCAACTCGACCTCGCTGGGAATCAACTCGCCCGGCTTCCATTCGCCGGACTGCAGGCTTTGCGTAATGAGCGCCTTGATTTGCTGGTAGAGGGGACTGAAGGTTGGAGAAACCCCAGAAGCAGATGCCCCCGCCCCTGCGGCAGGAACGCCGTTGACAATCGGATTGGGAGGGATGGAGCTCATAGGCGTGGATTTCACCACAAAACACCCATTGCCGTCTAGAAAAAAGTGCTAAGTAATATGTCTTATATAAGATATAAGATAGCCGTTGACAGAGGCACCATGTCGTCCTACACTCGCTGGCGATATTTACATGTTGCAAGCCGGGTGAAAAGCGATAATTTATTGCTATGCACAATGGCCGGTCTTGACGAGGACACGGCTGTGACTTGGTAGGTTTTCAACGGTATTATTACAGGCTTGCTGGATTTCTCACAAAATTCCAGACACCGTTTTCATTCCCACTTTGGAGATTCATCATGGCTAAAGCCCCTATGCGCGTTGCCGTCACCGGCGCCGCCGGCCAAATCGGCTATTCCCTGCTGTTCCGCATCGCTAACGGCGACATGCTGGGCAAAGATCAGCCGGTTATCCTGCAATTGCTCGAAATCCCCGATGAAAAGGCCCAAAAGGCGCTCAAGGGCGTGATGATGGAGATCGACGATTGCGCATTCCCGCTGCTGGCTGGCATGACCGCGCATAGCGACCCGATGACCGCATTCAAGGACGCCGACGTCGCCCTGCTGGTCGGCGCACGCCCGCGCGGCCCAGGCATGGAACGCAAGGACCTGCTCGAAGCAAATGCACAAATCTTCACAGTGCAGGGCAAGGCCCTCGACGCCGTCGCTTCGCGCAACGTCAAGGTGTTGGTGGTCGGCAATCCGGCCAACACCAATGCCTATATTGCAATGAAGTCCGCTCCGAATCTGCCGGCCAAGAACTTTACCGCGATGCTGCGCCTGGACCACAACCGCGCACTGACCCAACTGGCACAAAAGGTTGGCAAGCCGATCACCTCGATCGAAAAGCTGTGCGTGTGGGGCAACCACTCCCCGACCATGTACGCCGATTTCACCCACGCCACCATCGACGGCCAGCCGGCGAAGGCACTGGTGAACGACGACGTCTGGACCAAGGACGTATATCTGCCGACCGTCGGCAAGCGCGGTGCGGCGATCATCGAAGCACGCGGCCTGTCCTCCGCCGCTTCGGCAGCCAACGCGGCAATCGATCATGTGCGTGACTGGGTACTCGGCACGAACGGCAAGTGGACCACGATGGGCATTCCGTCCGATGGCTCCTACGGCATCCCGGAAGGTACCGTGTTCGGCTTCCCGGTAACCACCGAAAACGGCGAGTACAAGATCATCAAGGGCTTGGAAATCGACGCCTTCTCGCAAGAGCGCATCAACCTGACGCTGAAAGAGCTGATGGAAGAGCGTGACGGCGTGAAGCACCTGGTAGGCTGACGCTTTACCAAAAAGGGACGCGGCCGCTTGTGGACGGGCCGCGTCCCTTGCTACACTGCCCTCCTGTTCCATCTGATTGTCGCTGCACATGCATCCCTCCGAGGTCTTATTCCAGGGCACCCGCAAACCGGTTTCGATTCCGGCCTGTGATCACTATGCCGGTTCCGAAAAACTGATGCATAAGTCGATCGCCTTGCAACAAGAGCTTGGCCCAGTATTCGACATCACTCTCGACTGCGAGGACGGCGCTTCCGCCGGCAACGAAAAGGCACACGCCGAGATGGTGGCGGCGCTGGTCAACAGCGACGCGAACCAGTTCAATCGCATCGGCGCGCGCGTGCATGACCTGACGCATCCGCATTTCGAAAAAGACGTTTCCATTATCTGCAAGGGCGCCGCCAGACGCCTTGCCTATCTGGCCGTGCCGAAAGCAGAAAGCGTCGACGAGGTCGCGCGCGCAATCGACATTATCAATCGCCACGCAAAAAAGGCCGGCCGGGAAGACCTGCCGGTGCACGTACTGATCGAGAGCCATGGCGCCCTGGCCGATGTTTTCTCGATTGCTGCACTGCCGCAGGTCGAATGCCTGTCGTTCGGCATCATGGATTTCGTATCCGCGCATTACGGCGCTGTCCCGGGCAATGCGATGCGCTCGCCGGGCCAGTTCACGCACCCGCTGGTGGTACGTGCGAAGCTCGAAATCTCGGCCGCCTGTCACGCCTACGGCAAGGTGCCATCGCATAACGTGACTACGGATATCAAGGAACCCGCGACGGTGGCAAACGACGCCGCCCGCGCTGCGGCAGAATTCGCCTACACGCGGATGTGGAGTATCCATCCGGACCAGATCAAACCTATACTGAAGGCACTCTCGCCGCGCAGTTCCGAAGTCAGCGAAGCCGCCAGCATCCTGACCGAGGCCCAAGCCGCGCAGTGGGGCCCGATACAGCATAACGGCAGGCTGCACGACCGCGCCAGCTATCGCTACTACTGGACGATATTGCAGCGCGCGAAGGCAAACGGCATGCCGATACCGGAATCAGCTGGGAGTCTATTGTGAAGTACCCGCGTCGCCCACATGAATTGAACAACACCCGGCGCGCACCAAAGGAAATTGCATGAAAGCCATAAACACACTCGTTCTTTTGATCGCCAGCGCGGCAGCCGCAGCATTGGCCGCAACGCCCGCCATGGCACAGGGCACCTCCGCCGCAGCACATGCTTCCAAGAAAGGGCAGGCGAAAAAGGCACTGGCCAAACCGGCTCCAGCCGATGAAGATGAGAAGGAACCGGACATTACGGGACTACAGCCGGTCGAATTTCACTGCGAACTCGGCAATAATCTGACCATTTATCGCAGTCCGAACGACGACCAGCAAATTGCGCTACGCTGGAACAAGCGCCTGCATCAGATGATGCGCGTGACAACTACAACCGGTGCCAACCGTTTCGAAAATGCGAAGAAAGGGCTGGTCTGGATCGGTATTCCGGCGAAGGGGATATTACTCGATTCCAAGAAGGGACATCAGCTTGCGAATGAATGCAAGAACAGCGAACAGGCGCTGAAGGCGGATTCAAAAGGCTGATGCAGTCCAGATAGATCGAACGGCGCCCGGGCATGTACCGGGCGTCTTGCTTGTACGGCTTGAAATTCATTTGTCACCAGTTCAGTTTTCAATAACAAAGGAGAGGCTATGTCCCGCAACACTCTGAACACGCTCAAGGAATTCAATCTCTCGGGCTCCAAGAAGGGCCAGTTCTATTCGCTTCCCGCGCTGGCGAAGAAACTCGACGTGAATCTATCGCGCCTGCCGGTATCAATCCGTATCGTCCTGGAGTCGGTGCTGCGCAATTGCGACGGACAGAAGGTCACCGAAGAGCACGTCAAGCAACTCGCGAACTGGAGCCCGACGGCGGCGCGCGTCGATGAAATTCCGTTCGTGGTCGCGCGCGTGGTACTGCAGGACTTCACCGGCGTTCCTCTCCTGGCCGACCTGGCGGCAATGCGCGGCGTGGCAAGCAAGATGGGCAAGAAGCCGAAGAACATCGAGCCGCTGGTGCCGGTGGACCTCGTCGTCGACCACTCGGTGCAGGTCGACTACTTCCGCGACAAGAAAGCGCTCGACCTGAACATGAAGCTGGAATTCCAGCGCAACAACGAGCGTTACCAGTTCATGAAGTGGGGCATGCAGGCATTCGATACCTTCGGCGTGGTGCCTCCCGGCTTTGGCATCGTGCACCAGGTCAACCTCGAATACCTGGCGCGCGGAGTGCATAACAAGGATGGCGTGTTCTACCCCGACACCCTGGTCGGCACCGACTCCCACACCACCATGATCAACGGCATCGGCGTAGTCGGCTGGGGCGTGGGAGGCATCGAGGCCGAAGCGGGCATGCTGGGCCAGCCGGTGTATTTCCTGACCCCGGACGTGATCGGCGTGAACCTGACCGGCCAGTTGCGCGAAGGTGTCACCGCCACCGACCTGGTACTGACCATCACCGAAATGCTGCGCAAGGAAAAGGTCGTCGGCAAGTTCGTCGAATTCTTCGGCGAAGGCACCGCGTCGCTTTCGACCACCGACCGCGCGACGATTGCCAACATGGCGCCGGAATACGGCGCGACAATGGGCTTCTTCCCGGTCGATGAAGCCACCATCGACTACTTCAAGGGTACCGGCCGCAGCAAGGCCGAGATCGATGCTTTCGAAAACTATTTCAAGGCGCAAGGCCTGTTTGGCATTCCGAAGGATGGCGACATCGACTACACCAATGTGGTCACGCTCGATCTCGGGGCCGTCGCGCCGTCGCTGGCCGGCCCGAAGCGGCCGCAGGACCGGATCGAAATCGGCCACGTAAAATCGACCTTCCAAGACCTGTTCTCCAAGCCGGTATCGCAGAACGGCTTCAACAAAAAGGCGGAAGATTTGGAAGCCGAGTATGAGACCTCGGACGGCATCAAGGTCAAGAGCGGAGATGTGTTGATCGCGGCGATCACTTCCTGCACCAACACCTCGAATCCGAGCGTGCTGCTGGCCGCCGGCCTGCTGGCCAAGAAGGCGGTGGAAGCCGGCCTTACCGTTGCGCCGCACATCAAGACTTCGCTCGCACCCGGCTCGCGCGTGGTCACCAAATACCTGGAAGCGGCCGGCCTGCTGCCCTACCTTGAAAAACTGGGCTTTGGCGTGGCAGCATACGGTTGCACCACCTGCATCGGCAATGCCGGCGACCTGACCGCCGAGCTGAATGAAGCCATCGTCAAGAACGACATCGTCGCGGCGGCAGTGCTGTCGGGCAATCGCAACTTCGAAGCGCGCATTCACCCGAACATCCGCGCCAACTTCCTGGCGTCGCCGCCGCTGGTCGTCGCTTATGCGATCGCCGGCAACGTCACCAGGGACTTGATGACGGAACCGGTCGGCAAGGGCAAGGGCGGCAAGGATATTTTCCTTGGAGACATCTGGCCGACTTCGCAGGAAATCGGCAAGCTGATGAAATTCGCGATGAACGCGTCTGTCTTCAAGGAAAACTACGCGGAAGTCAAGGAAGCGCCCGGCAAGCTGTGGGAGCAGATCAAGGGCGTGGCCAAGGGTGAAGTGTACAACTGGCCCCAATCGACTTACATCGCGGAACCGCCATTCTTCGCCGATTTCGGCATGGAACCGAAGGCTGCCGCGACCGGCATCTCGGGTGCACGCGCACTGGGCGTGTTCGGCGATTCGATCACGACCGACCATATCTCTCCGGCCGGCTCGATCAAGGAATCCAGCCCGGCAGGCAAGTGGCTGCTGGAAAACGGGGTCACGAAGGCCGACTTTAATTCCTACGGTTCGCGCCGCGGCAACCATGAAGTCATGATGCGCGGCACCTTTGCCAACGTGCGCATCAAGAATCTGATGATCCCGCCCAAGGAAGACGGTTCGCGCGTCGAAGGCGGCCTGACGGTGCACCAACCGAGCGGCGAGCAAATGTCGATTTACGATGCCGCGATGAAGTACGTCGGCGACGGCGTCCCGACCATGGTATTCGCCGGCGAAGAGTACGGCACCGGTTCGTCGCGCGACTGGGCTGCCAAAGGCACGCAGCTACTGGGCGTGAAGGCGGTGGTCGCGCGTTCCTTCGAACGCATCCACCGCTCCAACCTGGTCGGCATGGGCGTGCTGCCGCTGCAATTCCTCGGCGACGACAGCGTGCAGTCGCTCGGCATCACGGGCAATGAAACATTCGACCTGCAAGGCCTCGAAGGCGACCTCAAGCCGCAGCAGCAAGTCACGCTGGTGATCAACCGTGCCAACGGCGAGAAGCAGGAAGTACAAGTCTTGTTGCGCATCGATACGCCGATCGAAGTCGACTATTACAAGCACGGCGGCATCCTGCCCTTCGTTCTGCGGCAACTGCTCGCGGCATAAGGAGCCGGACGGCGACGCAATGTGCAAGCCGGACGTAAGAATCCACAGGTAGTCTTGAATCAAGGAAAACGCCGGTTGATCCGGCGTTTTCTTTAAATCAATAATTCAGGAGACAAACCATGTGGAAAATTTTTGCAGGATTTATGGCGTTCGCGCTGGCTGCCTTGTTCTTCATCATGAAGGGCGGCGACAAGGTGGATATGCAAGGCGAAGCAGGCGGTCACGAGCCAGTCGCCTCCGCCCCGGCCGCATCGGCTTCACCGGCACACGCCGAATCAAAGTAAGCGCCCCGTTTTGCAGCCGCATGGCGTCGTGCTATGCGGCTTTTTTATTTTCCCGCCCCCTATTCCTAACAGTTGTCCGCCGGTGCATCGAAATCTTTATCGAAGTGCATGCCTTTAAACGCGACCCGGCGCCCCAATATGATTTTTTCATGCTCCGGCGCGATCCATCTCGGCCGGCATACGTTGAATCTAATACAATAACAACACCTCTCTTCGCCTTCTCCTTTTATCCGTCATGCGCCGTTTTTCCAAAAGTTCACCCAACAGGCTGTCAGGTGACAGCCAACGTCTGGTTGCCTTATCTCAAGGCAAGACACAGGCGGCAAGTCGCCTGGAGGAACGCGGCTGGGAACGCTGCGTGGACACCTTGCTGCACAAGCTGCTGAAATCGGGGCACCAGGACACGATCGACGCAGCCCTGGAGCACTTGTTCAAAACCGACCTTCCCGCGTACGACACGCTGATGGAATCGGTCGAAGCCAACAGCGAGTCCTGCACGCTCGAACACGACGGCATGCAGTACGACGTGCTGCTGATCGCCGCGCCGGTCCTGGCCTGGACACGGTTTACGATTGCGTCCGGCACCATTCCGGACGAGATGCGCACGACCTTGTCCGCGCATCTGCATGGCCACTTGCTGGCGCCCGATACCCATCTTGCGCTACAACCGACGCTTTTTTCGATCGATCAATTGCCGCGCACCCATGCCGAAACGTTCGCCCTGACCCAGCGCATGGCCCAGTCCGCCGTCAAGGGCCTTGCGCTTCGGCCTCTCGCCAATCCGCCGGAAACGGCTCCCTTCCTCGCCGACACGCGCTATCTGCTGGCAGCCGTGGCCGCGCGCAGCGGCGAGCCGCTGTTTGCATGGCAAGCATCGCTGCATCTTTCCGACCGCATGCAGGCGCTGGCGCAATGGCGTGCGCAGGCGACGCCAAATATCATGTCGCTGCTGCCCGGTTGCGGTGTCGAACTGCTAATGCCGGAAGCGTATTACATTGCCTGCCGCGAGGCGGACAAGGAAATCCGGCCGGCGTCCATCCGGGCGGCGGTACATTACCTGACCAATACACTCAGCGTCGATACGAGCGGGCTGCGCGCCATCATCGGCGGTTTCAGCGAAGACCCGGTCGCCGGACACGTCGACGAATATCGCGTCGCGTTTACGCTGCGCCAGAATCCGGAAGTCGTTTATGGCGTCGTATGGCCACTATATGGCCAGGAAGACGAGGAAGAAACCGTCAGCCCCACGCTGGAGGCGGTGATGATGCCGGAAAGCGTGTCGCAGGAATTGCGCACGCCGATCGAAGAAATCGTGGCACTGCTGCGTGCCTGCGGCATCACGCATATCAAGCGGCATAGCGAACGCTTTCCGATGGAGTTCTGCGACGACTGCGGCGCGCCCTTGTATCCGGATGCCGAAGGCGAACTGGTGCACGCCGAAATGCCCGAGGATGCGCCAAGCGGAACCGAGCATTTCCACTGACGCCCTTGGCATTACGCCTCACCACCTGACATAGGGGTGGCGCAGCAGATTCGCATTGTAGTAGCGCGCATCGTGCGTCACCTCCTGCCCTATCCAAGCCGGTTTGGCAAACGCCTGGTCTTCGCTCTCGAGTTCGACTTCCGCCACCACCAGTCCGGAGTTTTCGCCCAGGAACTCATCGACTTCCCAGGTCAAGCCCTGATACGGAATGCGATAGCGATATTTTTCGATGATAGGTCGCTCGCACAGATTGTCGAGAAACGCCTGCGCATCTTCCAGCGGAATCGGATATTCCCATTCGCTGCGCGTGGCACCTACAGTGCGGCCCTTGATCGTCAGCATTGCGCCTTCACCTTCAATGCGCACCCGCACAATGCGCTCCGGTGACGACGACAGGTAGCCTTGGCGCAGCAATACACCCTGCCCCATCGTCTTCCAGCGTTCGTCCGTCACCAGAAACTTGCGTTCTATTTCGACGCTCACGACCGTCCCCGCGTGATCGAGTGCAGGATCGGTTGCAGCATCGCGCCCCCCAGCCTGGCGCTGCGTGCGCCGTTCCAGCCGACCTCGGGATCGGGCAATGAAGCGTTGTCCTTGAACGGCATCTCCAGCGTCAGCGATATGCACTTGAACGTGTGGCCGATATATTTCGATGCCAGCTGCAACATGTCGGCGCGGTATTTGCTAGCCTCGTAGCCATGTTCGGTCTGGAAATCCGGGCTGGCCAGCTTAAAGCTGTCGATAAATACTTGTTGTTCGGCAGCCTGCCGTTCGCTGAATCCCTCCAGCATTTCGCAGCCTGCGACGAAGACATGAGGCAGGCTTTCGTCGCCATGAATGTCGAGGAACAGGTCGCAACCGACTTCATGGATCTTGTTTTTCACAAAAAAGACTTCCGGGCTTCTTTCCATCGACGGCGCGACCCATTCGCGGTTCAGGTTGGCGCCGGCCGCATTGGTGCGAAGATTGCCGCGCACCGAGCCGTCCGGATTCATGTTTGGCACGATGTAGAGCGCTGCTTGCTGCAAAAGCTTACTCGCAATCGGATTGGCGCGATCCAGCAATGCGTCGATCATCCCTTCAACCAGCCATTCGGCCATGGTTTCGCCCGGATGCTGGCGCGCGATAACCCACACCTTGGCCGCCGCATCTGGGTTGCCGATCACGGCCAGGTCAAGGTCTCGGCCATCCACGGTGGCGCCGAGGCGTTCGACGCGGGCAAACGGATGTTTTTCCACCTTGCCCAACAGGCGCAAATGGCGTTCCCAGGAATAAGGTTCGAAATACGCGTAGTACACGCTGTCACGTTCCGGCACGTGACGTACCGTCAGCACCTGTCCGTCGTATGTCGTCGGCACCCTGAACCAGTTTTCAAGGTCGTAGCTGGCGACCGCCTGATAGTTTTCCCATCCTTGCGGGAATGCGGCCTGCCCGGCATTCAGGAAGCGCATGACGCACTCCTGACCGCGCGCGCCCTGCAGCCGGAAATGGAACCATTGCAGGAAATCGGCATGATTATCCTTGCGCAGAGTGAGATCGATCGTGACGGGACTGTCGGCGCGAATGACTTCGATGGCGCCGGCGTCGAACTGCTGGCTGATAGTGATGGGCATGATATGGCGTGACACCGGTTGAGCGGGTTGGCGATGAGTCCGGGAGGCAAGACATCCCAAGCCACAATAGAAAAAGCCGGATTGCTCCGGCTTGTTCTAACTGCTTGATTCTATTGGTCGGGGCGGGGAGATTCGAACTCCCGACCCCTTGCACCCCATGCAAGTACGCTACCAGGCTGCGCTACGCCCCGACGAAGCCTTACATTATAGCAGAGCGATAACGGTTTCTACCATGCATGCCAGAAATCTCTATCACTGCTTCCTGTTGTCCGCGTCGGGCGCCATGACAAAGCCCTGAACGCTGTCGCCGCTCAATGCAGTCTTACGATTGATGGGCGGCTTCGTGCGCCCGCCTACGCCATTCGCAGCTGGCAAACGAAATCGGGGCTCGCACTCATGCTTATTTTCCAGAGTAACGACCTGTCCGTTGAGGTATGCCTTTCAGCCATCCCGCGCCCTCTGTTCCTTTGTGAACTTTTGAATCCGCGCGCGACCGAATGCTATGACGCCGGTGCCGTTCGAGCGTCTACGGAAGCCTTCGCGCCGACGAGTCACCGGCGTAGCAACGATGCAAGAGGCTCCCTATGTCTGACCGTTCCCTGCACGAAGCGCTACGGCATGAAGTCCAGGCCATCACGCGTGACGAAGATTATGATTCCATCATTGAACAGCTGGGCAATGTGTCGATCGTGCTGCTGGGCGAAGCCACGCACGGCACGCACGAGTTCTATCGAGACCGTGCCGAAATCAGCAAACGCCTGATTGCAAAAAAAGGATTCGACGCCATTGCCGTCGAAGCGGACTGGCCGGATGCGTTGCGCGTAAGCCGGTATGTGCAGGGCGCGAGCCGCTACCACGTTAAATCCCATTCATCCGCCCCCGACATGCTGCCGGAAGAAGCCCTCGGAAATTTCCAGCGCTTTCCGCAATGGATGTGGCGCAACACCGAGATCGTCGCGCTAGTCGATTGGCTGCGTACGCATAATCAGGGGATCGAAGAGGCCGGGCGCCGCGTCGGCTTTTACGGCCTCGACCTGTACAGCTTGCGCAGTTCGATGGATGCCGTGGTGCGCTATCTGTCGCAGGTCGACCCCGAGGCAGCCAAGCGCGCCCGCGCGCGCTACGGCTGCTTCGACCACTCGGCGGAAGACCCGCAACGCTATGGTTATGCGGCGACCTTTGGCATGAGAAAGGATTGCGAGGATGAAGTGGTGCGCCAATTGATCGAGCTGCAATCCGAGACGCAACGGCAACTGGAAGGCCGCCTCGACGGCTTGCCGCAGGCTGCGATCGACGAGCTGTTTTACGCGCAGCAGAATGCGCGGGTCGCACAAAATGCGGAAGCCTATTACCGCGCGATGTTCCAGGGGCGCGACGAATCCTGGAACCTGCGCGACACGCACATGGCAAATACCCTGCAGGCGCTGCGAGAGCACATTGCCAGGCGCAAGGGCGGCCGTGCCAAGGTCATCGCGTGGGCCCACAACTCCCATATCGGCGACGCCAGGGCGACGGAGATGGGCGAGCGCGGGCAGCTCAATCTCGGACAGCTGGTACGCGAACAGGCGGGCCAAGACTGCTTCCTGCTCGGTTTCACCACCCACGCCGGCACCGTCACGGCGGCGTCCGACTGGGATGCGCCGGCGGAACTGAAGACGGTGCTCCCGTCGGCGGCGGACAGTTTCGAGCATCTGCTGCACGACACCCGCGTGCCCGGCTTTTTCGTGCCGATTCGCGGCACGCCGCACGTGCAGGAATTGCTGAGCGAACGCCGCATGGAACGCGCGATCGGCGTGCTCTACCTTCCCGAATCCGAACGCGCGAGCCATTACTTCCATGCCCATATGGCGCAACAGTTCGACGCCGTCATCCATTTCGACCGGACGCATGCGCTACAACCGCTCGATCTCTCGCCGCACTGGGCGCATGAGGGAGTTCCGGATACCTATCCATACGGCGTGTAGCGCCCCTGCACAAGAGGCCTGCATTTTTCGCCCCTCGCGAAGGCGCAGGCGCGCCCCCACCATTCGCGCCTGCCGGCGCCGCTCAATCGGGGATGTTGAGCGTGTTATTGGCGAAGGTGATCGCGTTTGCCGCGGCCGGCGTGGAGGCGATCGGCGGCACGTTCGCCGTGGTGATCGCCGGTGCCGCGCCGGGCGTGCCGCCGCGCGGCATCGTACGCACCACCTGGCTGCCCGGCAGCGCCGCACCGGCGGTGAGATGCGCCCACATGCGATCCAAGGCCTGGATCATGTAGTAGTGCATCGGAATCAGGCGGGAGTCGTAGCCTGGCAACAGCGGGTTATCGATGAACGCATCGAAGTGGTTGCCGTTTTCGACTTCGATGAAGCGCGCGTTGGTCCCGCCGCCGGTCATTTGCAGCTTACCGAAATAGGCGCGCGACGTGTGGTTCAGCGGCAGCAGCGTGTCGCTGCGGCCGGCCACGATGATGGCCGGTTTGTTGCGCAGCTCGCCGTTCAGCTGGACTTCGGATATGCCCTGCCGCATGCGCTGCGACTGCGCCCGCAACTCTCCTTTCAGGGCCGCCCCGCTCGCCGGATCGACTCCTGTTGCCAGTGCGCGCTGGCAAAGCGCGCCATCGAGCGCAAAGTCAGCCAGCTGGCTCGACGGCGATACGCTCAGCAAGTCCAGCCTGGGACCGCCGACCGCATCGTTGTAGACGATATTGACACCGGACGTTGGAGGAATGCCGTTGCCGGTGCCGAACAGCGCCGCCTGCACCAGCGGGTTTTGCGCAGCCACGTTACCTGATGCA
Organism: Noviherbaspirillum sp. UKPF54; assembly: GCF_007874125.1. Lineage (NCBI taxonomy): Bacteria > Pseudomonadati > Pseudomonadota > Betaproteobacteria > Burkholderiales > Oxalobacteraceae > Noviherbaspirillum > Noviherbaspirillum sp. UKPF54. The sequence goes on from NZ_CP040128.1 coordinate 2,125,643, forward strand.
TTGGTATTGGCGAAGCTGAATCCGCACAGGTTGTCGGTGACGCCGAACCTCCCGTAAGTATTGGTGTAAGTCACGGCGATCGCAGGCGTCGCAAGGCGGTAATGCGACGCCTGCAGCACATCCTGTTCCGCTTCCCAGCCATAGGCATGCAGCTTGTTCAATGCGTCGGCCGCCCGCTCCGCCGTGGTGCTGCCGCTTACCAGTCCCTTGGCGGCGAGTGCCGTGCAGCGATTGGCGGAATTGGCCGCGGACAGTAAAGCCGCTCCCGGGCTGTTCGGCACGGCCAGCGCGGCGCACGGCTGGTACAGGCTGGCATAGGTGAAGTAATCGGCCAGCGGCTTGCTGTGCGTCGTCACTACCCGGTTGCCGCGCTTGATGACGAGCTTGTCATTGTCTTTGGGCTGCACGTTGGGCTCGGACACCACGACGGCATCGATCAAGCCGTCCTTGTCCTGCTCGGCCGCCGCCACCGCTGCCCCTGCGCCGTTGGACACGCTCGAAGCAATCACCAGCGTATTGGACGGCACAATAGTGCGCGCCTTCACCGCTCCGTTCCTGGCGCCATACTGTTCGTTCAGCACATAGAACGCAAACTCGATGGCTTGCAGCGTGTTCTTACCCCAGTCCATTTCCGGGTTCTGCTGCGAATGCGCATGCTTGTACGCCACGCGATTGGGAAACTGCGCGTTGTATGCGATGCGCGCCGTGTCACTGATCTGCGCCCTGAAATGCGCGGCGCTGCTAGCGGCATCGGCGTCGACGATCGTGCCATCGATCAGTGTCACGCGGTTCAACTGCAAATCATGAAAACCGTTGCCGCTGCCCTTGTCCGTGTAGGCGACCGCGCAGCCGTGCTTCAGCCCCCATTCGCCCGATGTGCCGATAGCGCCATAGATGCCGCGCGAGCCGGACGAGGTCGCCGTGACGATGCATGGCTTGGCAGGATTGAATGTATCCGGCAGTTGCACCATCAGCACCACATTCTGCCTGCCGCTGCCATCGTCCGCATACGCGATGAATTCCTTCCCGGCGATCTTCCCGGCACCACTGGTGACCGCGCCGTCGGCCGTCACGTTCGGCCCGTAGAGTGTGCCGTAGCCGCCGTTGGTGGCCACATCGATCAGGGCCCGGTAGTTGCTCCAGATCGCTAGGCGGCGCAATTCGGCCGCGGTCGGGCTGGCCGGATTGGCGATGACGGGAGCCGCACCCGCCAAGCCGCCAGCCCCAAGGCCGGCCGTCAGCAAGTCGTCGCTGATGCCGTCATAGGCCTGGCTGAACACGGCGCCTCGGATAAAGGGCGGCTTGGTGTTGACCATGCCGCTCGACAAATTGCCCGCGCCGGCATGGCCCCCGCATACTGTCAGGGCACCGCCCGCGATGGCCAATGCAACACCGGATATCTTTTGTCTTGTCATAGTGTCTTCTCCTTGAATTGAACGGCGCACCGGAGTCCTTATACTGGTATCCCGTGCCACACAAACCACTGTTCTACAGCGCCCTATCTCCCTACACTTCAATCACAACCCGCTTGGCAGAACTGGCTACCCCGACAACACGATCCTCACCAGCAATCGAGCAACGATGGCAATAGTTATGCCAAAGTAACTAAGCTCTTGATTTTTAAGGAATCTTTTAGGTTAACCTGCTCTGCAGCAGCCTACATAGAGAAATGTGGACGCGAAAACCGTTCAGAAACTAGACACTTTCATCGCGCTTGGGCTTAGCCGCTTGAAAAACAAGGGGTTTGTGAAATGTTCAACAAACAGACACATGCCTATTCATCAGACAACAACTGATAATCGTCAATTTTCTGGTAAAGCGTCGCGCGGGAAATTCCTAGTTGCCTGGCCGCCCTCGCCTTGTTTCCGGCTGCATGGCGCAACGCGTTGCGGATAATGTTCTTTTCCAGTTCGGCAATCGACTCGCCCAACGGCTTCACCGTCGCAGCGCTCGCTGCTATTTCTGCTTTGGGGGGCGCAAGCGGCGCGGCTCCCGACGTGGGTAAAATGGCTGCAAAATGTTCCACCGACAAGCTGATGCTGTCCGTCAGCATGCCGGCCTGTTCCAGTGCGTTGCGCAATTCGCGCACGTTGCCCGGCCAGTCATACGATGCAAACAGGGCGCGCGCCGATGGCGTCAGCTCGCGTTGCGGCATACCGGTGCGGTAGGCGATTTGCTCCAGCAGGTTTTCGCAGATCGCATCGAGATCGGCGATACGCTCACGCAGCGGCGGCAGCACAATCGGCAGCACGTTGAGGCGGTAATACAGATCGGAACGGAACTTGCCTTCGGCAACAAGCCTCTTGAGGTCGTGACTGGTGGCGGCGATCACGCGCACGTCGACCTTGATGATAGTGTTGGAGCCGAGCGGCTCGATTTCCTGTTCCTGCAGTACGCGCAACAGCTTGGCCTGCACCTGTAAAGGCATGTCGCCGACTTCATCCAGGAACAGCGTGCCGCCGTCGGCGATCTTGAACTTGCCGTGACGCCCCTTGCGTTCGGCGCCGGTATAAGCACCGGCCGCCACGCCGAAGAATTCCGCTTCCAGCAGCGTTTCCGGCACGGCCGCGATATTGATGCCGACAAACGGTTTTCCGGCACGGCCCGACGCGGCATGAATCCCATGCGCCAGCAGTTCCTTGCCCGTTCCGGTTTCGCCCAGCAGCAGCACGGTCGTATCGAGCTGCGCCGCGCGGCGCGCGCGGTGCTTCAGTTCGAGGGACAAGGGGCTGACGCCGACAAAATTCGAGATCGAGTACTTGGTATGACGCAGCTTGGTCAGTTCCTTCTGTGTACTGGTCAGCGCCCACTGCAGTTCCGCGAACTTGGATACCAGCGGCTTGAGCTGTTGCAGGCGGTCATACAAGGCAAAGCCGATGGCACCGATGATCTTGCCTGCCTCGTCCTTGAGCGGGATACGCATCACCACCAGGGGTTGGTCGCGGATCATCATGATATCGAGCAAAATCGGCTTGCCATTTTGCACAACTTCCCGCATGCGGCTGTTCGGGATGATTTCCTCCACCGGCTTGCCCAGCACACTGGCGGCACTCTTGAGGCCAAGGAAGCTGGCATATTTGTCGTTCATCCAGACAATGCGCCCATGATCATCGACGGCTATCGTGCCTTCGCAGGAATCGTCGAACAAATCCAGCAAGGACTCCATGCCAGCGCGCTGAATACCGTCAATATCCCAATGGAAACTAACCGACGATTTCATGTTTCGTCTCCTCCAGTTTATGCAGGCAAACGCCGCTCGGATGACGCGGCTATGACGGCCACAGTCCTATCCGGCGCAGATGTTTCTCGTCCAACGCTAAATGAAACTTCAGTACAGCATGATCCTCCCATTACCACTTTCGCCGTGATCAACATCCAGTGGCAACATGGCCTCACCAGACTACTCGAGAGCAACTAATGCCCAGAAATAAAAAAGCCGCTGAAAGCGGCTTATTGTCTGGCTGGAGGCGCATACCGCGGGACACGGCTAAGGCTTGAGCAGGTTAAGTATCTCCGTCAGTTCCTGACGAATGGCGACGGTATCGACTTCCAGCGCAGGCAAGACAGACAGCATCTCTTCGTCATCTACCATCCGGCTTTCGAGCTTGTTGCGCGCACCACTGATGGTAAATCCCTGCTCGTAAAGCAATTCCCGGATGCGACGGATCAGCAACACTTCGTGATGCTGGTAATAACGGCGGTTGCCGCGGCGCTTCACAGGCTTGAGCTGGGTAAATTCCTGCTCCCAGTAGCGCAGCACATGCGGCTTCACGCCGCACAGGTCGCTGACTTCGCCAATCGTGAAATAGCGCTTGGCCGGAATCGGCGGCAAAGCGATCGCTTCAGGCTTGTTAGAGCGCTCGTTCATGGATCAGGATTTCAGGCGACGCGTGCGAGAGGCTTGCGGCTGGCCACTTCCACCATCGACTTCAGCTTCTGGCTGGCGTGGAAGGTGACGACGCGCCGCGCGGTAATCGGGATTTCCTCCCCGGTCTTGGGATTGCGGCCCGGGCGTTGCGGCTTGTCGCGCAACTGGAAATTGCCGAAGCCGGACAGCTTGACCGATTCGCCGCGCTCAAGCGCGTTGCGGATTTCGTCGAAAAAGGTTTCGACCATATCCTTCGCTTCGCGCTTGTTCAGGCCGACCTGCTCGAACAGGAGTTCGGCAAGCTCCGCCTTGGTCAGGGTCGGCAGGTCCTTTTCAGCCTGCGTACGCGCCTGCGCCTCTTGCATTGCACGATTGAGGTCGGCGGCCAACACGGATTGAAATTCGGCAGAATTCACGTCATTCATGGTAGTTGTCGTCCCTGCCCAGCCCGTAGCCGATGCTCATGCTCGCGATTACGCACACACTCATGCGCGCAACCTGGCGCCAAGCTTCTTCTCGACAGACGCAATAAATGCGGCCATTGCAGCATCTACTTTTTCGTCTTGCAAGGTAGTTTGAGTATCTTGCAAGGTGAACCGGAAAGCAAGACTTTTTTCGTCACTCTCCAGTCCCTTGCCACGATATTCATCAAATAAAACAATGGCTTGCATGATAGCACAGGCAGCGTTCTCCTGCCGCTCGGCAACAAACGCATCCATCAGATCCTGCGCGCTCACTGATTGTTTGACAACCAGCGCGATATCGCGAGTCACTGCCGGGAATTTCGAGATTTCCTGATAAACCGGAATATCGCGTGCCTGCAACGCCTGGGCATCAACCTCGAATACGACCGGCGCGAGGGGCAAGTCATACTTTTGCTGCCAGCGCGGATGCAGTTCGCCAATGACACCGATCTCCTGCCCATCGAGCAGTACTTTTGCACAGCGCCCCGGATGCAATGCCGGATGCTCGGTTTTCACGAAAAGCAATGCTTTCGGCGCAAATAAGGCTTCCAGGTCGGCCTTGACGTCGAAATAATCGACATTGCGATGTGCTTGGCCCCATTGTTCATCTACCGCCGGGCCATAGGTGATCGCGGCAACACGCTTGGGTTGCGCATAACCCGCGACCGACAGCGGGCCATCCTGCACGGATTCGTCGCGCAGGAACACTGCGCCGATTTCGAACAGGCGCACGCGGTTGAGCTTGCGATTCAGGTTGTAGCGTACGTTCGCCACCAAGCTGGCGACGAGCGACGTGCGCATCACGCTCATCTGGCTGGCGATCGGGTTGAGCAACTTGATCGGATTGGCGTTGCCGGCAAAATCCGCTTCCCATGCTTCGTCGACAAAGCTGAAGTTGACCACTTCCTGGTAGTCGAAATCTGCCAGGCGGCGGCGAATCGCAAACAGCGAGCGGGTATTTTCCGGCGCGATGCGCATGGTATTCGCGGCCACGGGCGGCAGTGCCGGAATGTTCTCGAAGCCGTAGACGCGCGCCACTTCCTCGATCAGGTCTTCCTCGATTTCGATATCGAACCGATAGGATGGCGGAGTGACCGAAAACACGCCCGGCTCCTGCGTGAACGACAGTCCGAGCCGCGTGAAAATGTCCGCGATCTGCACATCCGAGAGCGGAACGCCGATCACCTTTACCGCGCGCGCGGTGCGCATCAACACAGGCTTGCGCTGCGGCAGATTAACGACATGGTCATCTACCGGGCCAACCACCGTATCCTGGCCGCCGCAGATTTCCACGATCAGCGCCGTGATGCGCTCCAGGTGATCCACGGTTGTCGCAAAGTCGACGCCGCGCTCGAAACGATGCGCCGCATCGGTCGAGAAGTTGTAGCGCCGTGCGCGCCCCTGGATCGCCTGCGGCCACCAGAACGCGGCTTCCAGATAAATGTTCCGGGTGTCGAGCGATACCGCCGTGGAGTCGCCGCCCATAATGCCGGCGAGCGATTCAATACCCTGTTCGTCGGCGATCACACCCACCCAGCTATCGACGTCCACGGTATTCCCGTTCAACAGCTTGAGCGACTCACCCTGCTGGCCCCAGCGCACGTCGAGTCCGCCATGAATTTTGTCGAGATCGAACACATGGGACGGCCGGCCCAGTTCGAGCATCACGTAATTCGAGATGTCCACCAGTGCCGAAATCGGACGCTGGCCGCTGCGTTCCAGGCGCCGCTTCATCCACTCCGGCGTTTCCGCCCGCGCGTTCAAGCCGCGAATCACGCGGCCGGAGAAACGGCCACACAGATCCGGCGCCGACACCTTGACCGGCAGCTTTTCCTGCGTCGTCACTTCGACCGTCTGGTAGGTCGGCGCCTTCAACGGCGTTCCCGTCAGGGCGGAAACTTCGCGTGCGACACCGAGTATCGACAGGCAATCAGCCTTGTTCGGCGTAAGCTTGATGGTGAACTTGAGGTCGTTCAGCTGATAGTAGTCGCGAAAGTTCTGTCCGATCGGTGCATCATCCGACAATTCGAGCAGGCCGCTGCCTTCTTCCGACAGCTTCAGCTCGCGCGCGGAGCACAGCATGCCCTGCGACTCGACACCGCGCAACTTGCCGACCTTGATCTCGAACGGTTTTCCGTCTTCGCCCGGCGGCAGCTTGGCGCCGGCCATCGCGCAGGCGACTTTCAGCCCAGGGCGCACGTTCGGCGCGCCGCAGACGATATTGAGCAAGGTACCGGTTCCGGCATCCACCTGGCAGACATTCAGACGGTCCGCGTTCGGGTGCTTCGCGACCTCGACCACTTTTGCGACGACGACATTGGAAAACGGCGGCGCGACCGGCTCGACTTCTTCCACTTCCAGTCCGCTCATCGTCAACAGATGGGACAACTCGTCCGAAGTCATCTTCGGATCAACCAGGGTGCGCAGCCAGCTCTCGGAGAATTGCATATTAAAACCTTCAGATATCTCGTTGCCTCCCCTATCAGGAGGAGGCCAGGCGAACCATGCGTGAGCGGTTCGCCACTCCCTGCCCCTCTATCAGGAGGGGCCCAAAATATTCCTAGTTGAACTGCTTCAGGAAGCGCAGATCACCTTCGTAAAACAGGCGCAGATCGTTGATCCCATAGCGCAGCATGGTCAGACGCTCAATTCCGGAGCCGAATGCAAAGCCAATGTATTGATCTGGATCGAGCCCCATGTTGCGCACCACGGTCGGGTGCACCTGGCCGGCGCCAGACACTTCCAGCCAGCGCCCTTTCAGTGGCCCGCTACCGAACGCGATATCGATCTCGGCGGATGGTTCCGTAAACGGAAAATACGAAGGCCGGAAGCGCACCTGCAGGTCATCGGTCTCGAAAAACGCCTTCACGAAATTCAGGTACACGCCCTTCAGGTCGGCAAAACTGATGTCTTCCGCTATCCACAAGCCCTCGACCTGGTGAAACATCGGCGAGTGCGTCGCATCGCTGTCGACACGATAGGTGCGCCCCGGCGCGATCACCTTGATCGGCGGGCGGTTCTGCCGTGCGTATCGCACCTGCATCGGGCTAGTATGCGTACGCAGCAGCAGCGGCTTGCCTTGCGTATCCTTGCCTTCAATGTAGAAGGTATCCTGCATCGAACGCGCCGGATGGTTTTCCGGACTGTTCAATGCGGTGAAATTGGTCCAGTCGGTTTCGATCTCGGGGCCGTCAGCCACGTCGAAACCGATCGAGCGAAAAATCTCCTCAATGCGTTCCCAAGTGCGCATCACAGGGTGAATGCCGCCGGCACCCCGGCCGCGACCGGGCAACGTCACGTCGATCGCTTCCGCGTTCAGGCGCGCCTCCATCTGCGCGTTGGCAAGCGCTTCGCGGCGCGCGCTCAACGCGGCTTCGATCTTTTCCTTGGCGGTGTTGATCACGGCGCCCTGTACCTTGCGATCTTCCGGCGCCAGCTTGCCGAGGCCCTTCATCTGCTCGGTGATCTGACCGGTCTTACCGAGGTATTTGGCTTTTGCATTCTCCAGAGCGGCTGCATCGCCAGCTTCGGCGAAATCGGCTTGCGCCTGGATGACAATTTGTTCGAGGGAATTCATGCGGCTTTTTCGCCCGTGAAAAGAAATCGGAAATCCAGAAACGGCGATTCAAAAACGAAACGGGGCACAGGTGTATGACCTCTGCCCCGCCTTCGTTGTCACACCGCCGGAAGGCGGTGCGAACGCTTACAACACTCAAGCAGCGATGTTGGCCTTCACCTGGTTGACAATCGCGGCAAATGCCGGCTTGTCCATCACTGCCATATCGGCCAACACCTTACGGTCTAGGCCGATATTGGCCTTCTTCAGGCCATTCATGAACACGCTGTAGGTAACGCCGTGCGCGCGGGTGGCCGCGTTGATACGGGTGATCCACAGAGCGCGGAATACGCGCTTCTTGTTGCGACGGTCACGGTATGCATATTGACCGGCGCGCATGACTGCCTGCTTGGCGATGCGGTATACATTACCGCGACGACCACGATAGCCTTTGGCGAGGTCGAGAACTTTCTTATGACGGGCCCGTGCGGTGACCCCACGTTTTACTCGAGGCATGTTAGCTCCTTAGTGTGAGGTTAAGCGAACGGCATCATCGCGCGGATGGAGTTCATGTTTGTCTCATGAACGTCCACTGCACCGCGCAACTGGCGTTTGTTCTTGGTGGTTTTCTTGGTCAGGATGTGACGCTTGAAGGCTTGACCGCGCTTGACGGTACCGCCCGGACGCACGCGGAAGCGCTTTTTCGCGCTGCTCTTCGTCTTCATTTTAGGCATAGCAAATCTGTCCTCTCGGACAGCTCCATTTTTAACATGATTGCAGGTGGCAATACTTCATTGCACTTGGATGCCTGCTTTCACTTGTTTTGCAGTGGAATCTAGTCCACCACCATTTGCACCAACCGTCCGTTCTGCCGGACGATTCGTACGAATCTTTATTTTTTCTTTTTAGGCGCCAGCACCATCACCATCTGGCGGCCCTCCATCTTTGGAAACTGCTCGACCTGGCCAAACGGTTCCAAATCGGCCTTCAACCGCTCCAGCATGCGCATGCCGATATCTTGGTGCGCCATCTCACGACCGCGGAAGCGCAGCGTGATCTTAGTCTTATCGCCCTCTTCGAGGAACTTGGTCAAGTTGCGCAGCTTGATGTTGTAATCGCCGTCATCGGTACCCGGGCGGAATTTAACTTCCTTGACCTGGATAACCTTTTGCTTGAGCTTCGCTTCGTGGGCTTTCTTTTGCTCCTGATATTTGAACTTTCCATAGTCCATCAGGCGGCATACCGGCGGCTGCGCGGTAGGCGCGATTTCCACCAGATCCACGTTCGCTTCTTCCGCAAAGCGAAAGGCCTCAGCCAGACTCACGATACCAAGCGGTTCGTTATTGACCCCAGTTAAGCGCAATTCCGGCGCAGTAATTTCGCCGTTAATGCGATGCGACTTGTCCGTAGCTATTGCAGTTTCCTTTAAAAATCAAATAATTAAGCCGTGCTCTAGCGCTTTGGGCTTTCCCATCAGGCTTTGGTGTCGACCTCGTTCCTGAGTCGTTCCACCAGCGCATCGACTGGCATTACACCCAGATCGACGTTGCCCCGCGCACGCACGGCCACTGTATTCGCATCCCGTTCCTTGTCGCCGATAACGACGATATAAGGCAGCTTCTGAACCGAATGCTCGCGTATTTTATAGGTTATTTTCTCATTACGCAAATCGACAACCACCCTAAACCCTTGTTTTTTCAGGTTTTGTGCGACGTTTTGCGCATAATCAGCCTGCGCATCCGAGATATTCAGAATAGCGACTTGCACCGGCGCCAACCACAGCGGCATCGCGCCAGCATGGTTTTCGATCAGGATGCCGACGAAGCGTTCCATCGAGCCGACAATGGCTCGATGCAGCATGACCGGCACCTTACGCGTATTATCATCCGCAACATATTCGGCACCGAGGCGCCCCGGCATCGAGAAATCGACCTGCATGGTGCCCACCTGCCATGGGCGACCGAGCGAATCCTTCAGGTGGTATTCGATCTTCGGGCCGTAGAATGCCCCCTCGCCCGGCAACTCCTCCCAAGCCACACCGCAAGCGCGTAACGCGGAGCGCAGCGTTTCTTCGGCACGATCCCAGGTTTCATCCGAGCCGATGCGGCTGTCGGGACGCAGCGCGATCTTGATCGAGATTTCGGTAAAGCCGAAATCCTTGTAGACCTGCATTGCCTGCTGGTGGAAGTCAGTCACTTCACCCTGGATCTGCTCTTCGGTACAGAAGATGTGGCCGTCGTCCTGAGTAAAGCCGCGCACCCGCATGATCCCGTGCAACGCGCCGGAGGGTTCGTTGCGATGGCATTGGCCAAATTCGCCGTAACGGAGCGGCAGATCGCGGTAGCTGCGCAGGTCGGAATTGTAGATTTGCACGTGTCCCGGGCAATTCATCGGCTTCAAAGCGTAATTACGGCTCTCCGACTCGGTCACGAACATGTTTTCGCGATAGTTTTCCCAGTGTCCGGTCTTTTCCCACAACGTACGATCGAGAATTTGCGGCGCCTTTACTTCTTGGTAACCGTTTTCCTGATAGACGCGACGCATGTACTGCTCGACCTGCTGCCAGATGACCCAACCTTTCGGATGCCAGAAAATCAGCCCCGGTGCTTCGTCCTGGAAATGGAACAGATCGAGCAGCTTGGCCAGCTTGCGGTGATCGCGCTTTTCCGCCTCTTCCAGCATATGCAGGTAAGCTTCCTGGTCCTCTTTCTTGGCCCAGGCGGTTCCATACACACGCTGCAACATTTCATTCTTGGAATCACCGCGCCAGTAAGCGCCGGCCAGCTTCATCAACTTGAAGACCTTCAGCTTGCCGGTAGACGGCACGTGCGGCCCCCGGCACAGATCGGTAAATTTCCCCTCGCTGTAAAGCGATACATCCTCGCCCTGCGGAATCGATTCGATGATCTCCGCCTTGTACGCTTCACCGATCGACTTGAAATAGGCAACCGCCTCATCGCGCGGCAATACCTTGCGCATGACCGGCTCATCCTTTTTTGCAAGTTCGACCATCTTCTTCTCGATCGCCTGCAAATCCTCGGGCGTGAACGGGCGCTTATATGAAAAGTCATAGTAAAAGCCGTTTTCGATCACTGGCCCAATGGTGACCTGCGCATCCGGGAACAACTCCTTGACCGCATACGCCAGCAAGTGGGCGGTCGAATGGCGAATCACATCCAGCCCCTCCGGATCCTTATCTGTAACAATGGCCAGATCGGCATCGCGATCGATCAGATACGACGTATCGACCACCTTGCCATCCACCTTACCGGCCAAGGCCGCCTTGGAAAGACCGGTTCCGATGCTAGCGGCGACTTGCGCCACCGTGACCGGCGCATCGAATTGGCGTTGCGAACCATCTGGGAGTCGGATTGATACCATTTTGCTCTCCATGTCAGCGGGAGGATGAACGGACTAGATAAATGCGAAGAAATCTGTAGACGAAAAAAAACGCGGACCAGCCGCGCTTTTTCTCTGTATTTTTGAAATGACGAAAAAGTCTCCGACTAGCGCCGTACTAAAACCTTTACGGTTGTAGTTCGCGGTGTCATAACCGAAATGCCTTTCTCGCTCTTACAAAATATTCGTTGGTAGGCTCGATTGGACTCGAACCAACGACCCCTACCATGTCAAGGTAGTGCTCTAACCAGCTGAGCTACGAGCCTAAAGAAGCGAAATTATAACGGCAGTTTTTCATTTGCGCTAGTGTCTTGTTTGAAACCAGGTTTCGCCTGATCAAACCTCGCGCCAAAAGAAGAGCCAGCCGATATTAGGCCAAGAGATGATCCATTTGGAAATAGCAGCATTCGCAAAACATTGGTACATTCCCTCCCTTCCGCCTGCATGCGATACAAATATGTATATGAAAACCCGCGACGCATCTTCCAGCCACCTGCATGCACATCGTGCGGGCGATGCATCACATCACCATTTCACTGAAGGTCGCCGGCAAAGCATACTGGGATGGGCGGTGCTGCTGACGCTCGGCTTCGCACTGGTCGAAGCACTTGCCGGATTCTGGTCCAATTCGCTCGCACTTCTTTCCGATGCCGGACATATGGTGACGGATGCGAGCGCGCTGGGCTTGGCGCTGCTTGCGCAAATCATCGCAAAGCGCCCGCCATCAGCGAAACACTCATTCGGGTTCGGACGCGCAGAAGCGCTGGCTGCCTTCATCAATGCGCTTGCCATGCTGGCAGTGGTCGGCTGGATCGCCTTCGAAGCGATCCAGCGCTTCTCCAAGCCGGTGCAGGTAAAGGGTGAAGCCGTGTTCGCAGTCGCCCTGGTCGGGCTGGCGATCAATGTGGTCGTTGCATGGGTACTGTCGCATGACCGCAATAGCGTCAATACCAAGGCGGCGCTGGTACACGTGCTAGGCGACTTGCTCGGGTCTGTGGCTGCTCTGGCTGCCGGCGCCGTCATTTATTTCACCGGATGGCTGCAAATCGACCCACTGCTTTCGCTCCTGGTTTCGGCGTTGATCTTGAAATCGACGTTCAGCGTGCTGCGCGAGTCCTATCATTTCCTGATGGAGGGCGTCCCGCACCACATCGATTACCTGCAGGTTGGCGAAGACCTGGCTGCGGTAAGCGGAGTGCTGTCAGTCCACGACCTGCACGTCTGGGAAATGACGCCAGGTCAACCTGCGCTGATCGGCCATGTCGAAATCACAAGAATGGATGACTGGCCTGACACACTGCGCGCCATCAAAACCATGCTGCTGGAAAAATACGGTATCGATCATGTGACCTTGCAGGCGGAATTGCCGTCAATGGCCGAAGGCGATTGATTCTCGTTACTGTCGCTCTGCGTCGATCACGCCGGACACATCGCGAATGATCGACAATGCTTTCTGCAATTGGGCGGTGGAAGAAATTTCCGCTGTAAACTCCATCTTCGCCTGCCCCTTGGCGCTGTGAGTACTGACGCCAATCACGTTAATTTTTTCGCGCGATAATATTTCCGAGATATCGCGCAGCAGGCCTTGGCGATCGTTCGCCAGAATAAAGATATCCACCGGATAAACGGTGTCCTTACCTGACTCGCCCCAGGTGGTCTGGATGACGCGCTCCAGCGCATTCTTGCGCATCTGCGCCAAGTTCTTGCAGGAGGCGCGATGGATGGACACCCCCTTGCCGCGTGTGACAAACCCGACGATATCGTCCGGCGGCGCAGGCTTGCAGCAGCGCGCAAGCTGCGTCATTAACCCCTCGGTACCGACCACCAACACACCAGATTTGGCACCCTGCGTGACACTGGACGCACGGCTTTTGTTCAGCTGCAGAGCGTCTTCCGGCTGCGCGTTTTTCGCCGCGCTCTTTTGCTCGTCGTCTGCATGCAACTCCTGCTCGATATTGCGCAGGCTGAATTCTTCCTTGCCGACCGCAAGGAACAAATCGTCGACCTTTGAAAAGCCGAGTCGATGCGCCAACTCCTCCAGGTTGATCGCGGTCCTACCCTCGCGCTGCAACGTCTTTTCAACCAGGGCGCGGCCGTGCGAAAGGGTTTCCTCCTGTTCGATCGCATTGAACCAGGCGCGCACCTTGGAGCGCGTGCGTGGGCTGGCGACATAACCCGGGCTGAGCCAGTCGCGCGATGGCCCCAAGGCGGCCGAGGCGCCGCCTCTTGCGGTAATGATCTCGACCGTCTGGCCACTCTTCAACGGCGTATTCAACGGCACCATCGCGCCGTCCAACCGTGCGCCACGGCAGCGGTGCCCGACGTCGGTATGCAGGTGGTAGGCGAAATCGATGGGCGTGGCGCCATGCGGCAATTCGATCACGCGCGCCTGCGGCGTCAGTACATAGATGTGGTCGTCAAGCGATGTGGATTTGAGCTTTTCGACCCATTCACGCTGAACCTCCTGCCCCACGACGGCATCGGCAACCTCGGTCTTCCACGCCAGCAACTGGCGCAGCCAGGCGATCTTTTCATCGTATTTTTGCGCGGCGAAATTGGACCCGCCCGATTCCTTGTAACGCCAGTGAGCCGCCACTCCGTATTCTGCGAAGCGGTGCATTTCCTGGGTGCGGATCTGCACCTCGATCGCGCGGCCGTCTTCGGCGATCACCACCGTATGCAGGGACTGGTAACCATTGGGCTTGGGGCGCGAAATGTAATCGTCGAACTCTTCCGGAATCGGTGTCCAGATGTTGTGCACCAGACCAAGCACCGTGTAACAGGCTTTCACGTCATCCACGATGACGCGGAATGCGCGCACGTCGTACAGCTCGGAAAAGTCGAGCGACTTGCCGCGCATCTTGTTCCAGATACTGTAGATATGCTTGGGGCGCCCGCTGACCTCGGCCTTGATGCCGGCTGCCGCCAGTTCCGACTTCAGGCGCGCAATCGCTGCCTCGACAAAGCTTTCACGCTCGATGCGCTTTTCTTCCAGCATCCGGGCGATGCGCTTGTAAGTCGCCGGCTCCAGAAAACGAAATGCCAAGTCTTCCAGCTCCCACTTCAGCTGCCAGATGCCGAGGCGGTTCGCCAGCGGCGCGTACAAGTCCAGGGTTTCTCGCGCATACTGATGCGTCTGGTCGGTCTCAAGCTTGAGTTCCGCGAAGTATCGCAAGGTTGTTACGCGTGAAGCCAGACGCACCAGAACGACGCGCATGTCAGATGCCATCGACAACAGCATCTTGCGCAGCGTCTCGAGCTGCTCGGCCGCCTGCTGAGATGCATTCTTCCCGCGGCCGACCTCCTTCTGCCCGAAGGTTTGCTCATGCAGGCGCATCATCTGGCGGATGCCGTTTACCAGATCGGCAATCTCTTTGCCGAACCGGGTTTCGATGCCGCTTGCCGATGCGGGGTGAAGCACCGGCAGCTCCGCCAGCAAGCCGGCAATACGGGTATCGGCATCGGTATTGAGCTGCGCCAGCGTCGTTGCCACGCCTTGCGCGAAGGCGAAGGCATCCTGTCCCGTGCTTACCTGCTTGCCGCTATAGAACGGCTCGATAAAACCAAGGGCATCGAGCACGCGCGCACCATCCTCGGCCGTCAGGCCGGAAGACAGTTGCGCCTGTGCGTCGCTTCGTGTCGCAGCGATAGAAACCATTACTCTGCTTGTGCCGCAGTGACGACCATTTCGACCAGCCATTCCGGCTTTGCGAGCTTGGCCTCGACGGTGGCGCGGGGCGGAGAATTACCTTCCGCCACCCACTCGTTCCACACTGCATTCATTTCCGAAAAATTCTTCAGGTCGGACAGGAATATCTGGCACATCAGGATGCGCGACTTATCGCTGCCGGCCTCTGCCAACAGGCGATCGATATGACCGAGCACCTCGCGTGTCTGACCCGTAATATCCTGGCCGACATCCTCCGCGATCTGGCCGGCGAGGTAGACCGTGCCGTTGTGGATCGCTACTTCAGACAGCGTTTTCCCGACGTGCAAACGCTTGATTTCCATGCTACTCACTCTCTTATCCCAGCAAGAATTCTTTCACAATATCGATTTGGTCCGCATGCATGAAAGTCGGCGCATGACCCACTCCCGGCAATTCGACCAGCTTTGCCTTCGGCCCGCGCATCGTCATCGCCTGCGCCGCCTCTGCCGTCACCAGGTCCGACTCCACCCCTCGCACCAACAAGGTCGGACAGGCAATCGCGTCGTAGGCCAGCCACATCATCTTTTCCGCCTGCTGCGCGCTTTCCGGCGTGACGGCCTTGAACGGAATGGCCAGGCGCAGATCGTAGTGGCGAATCCAATGTCCGTCCCGATCCTGGCGCAAGACATCCGTGGCCAGTTTGCGCCACTCGTCATCGCTATGCGGACCAAACGGCCGGATCAGTTCCTCGATACCGCGCACCGCTTCCTCAAATGTCGGATAGCGCAGCTCCTGGCCGATATATTCTCCGATGCGCTGCAGCGCGGCGGGATTCAACGCCGGACCAACATCGTTCAGCACCAGCTTGCGGACCGGATTATCCGGCAAGGAAGCCAGCCCCATGCCGATCAATCCGCCCATCGACGTGCCGAACCAGTGCACGACATCCGCATCCAGGCGCGCCAGCAATGTCACCATGTCGCTCACATACTGCGGCACCTGGTAGTGCTGCGGGTCGCGCAACCAGTCGGACCGACCGCGGCCGACGACATCGGGGCAGACGACGCGATATTCATCGCACAAGGCGCGCGCCAGATTGTCAAAATCATCCGACACGCGCGTAACGCCGTGTACGCAAACAAGCACCTTCGAGTTGGCGGGATCGCCCCATTCCTTGTAGGCCATCTTGTGCAGGCCGGTCGGGGACAGGCATTGAACGGTGTGCAGGCGAGCTTGACTCATTTTGTCGGATATCCGGTTGTCATTCTCGCATTTTACTGTTCGTTCCGCTTAAAATCTTGTTTAACTTCTTCGCAGTTCAATATTTCATTCGCAGAGGACATCATGCATAAAGGGAAGACCGCACTCGTCACCGGCTCCACTTCAGGTATCGGACTTGGCATTGCCAAAGCATTCGCTGCGCAAGGCGCGAATATCGTCTTCAACGGCTTCGGCGACATGAAGGAAATCGACGCTATCCAGGCGCAAGTGAAGGAGCAATTCAAGGTCAAGACCGCATATCACAATGCCGACATGTCGAAACCGGCGGAAATCGAAGCAATGATGCGCTTTGCTGCTGAACAATTCGGCGCCGTCGATATCCTGGTGAACAATGCCGGCATCCAGTACGTCGCCAATGTCGAGGATTTTCCGATCGAAAAATGGGACGCGATCATCGCGATCAATCTCAGCTCCGCCTTTCATACCACGCGCCTGGCGCTACCGGCGATGAAAACGCGCAACTGGGGACGCATCATCAATATCGCATCGGTCCACGGCCTGGTCGGCTCTGCGCAAAAGTCGGCATACGTAGCGGCCAAGCACGGCATCGTCGGCTTGACCAAGGTAACGGCGCTGGAAAATGCCCATACCGGCATTACATGCAATGCGATCTGCCCGGGCTGGGTACTGACGCCGCTGGTGCAAAAGCAGGTCGATGCCCGGGCAGAACAACAAGGGGTTTCGAATGAGGAAGCCAAGAAAGGCCTGCTTTCCGAGAAACAGCCGTCCGGCGAGTTCGTCACCCCGGAACAACTAGGCGAACTCGCTGTCTTCCTGAGCAGCGATGCCGCAAGCCAGGTCCGCGGCGTCGCATGGAACATGGATGGCGGCTGGGTAGCACAGTAAGCCCGCGACGGAGCGTTATCTGCCATTTGCAATGCCGTTTGCCGGCCTGCAGCCGTCGCTGTAGCGAAAGCCCGAACGGAACAGCGAATGAAGATAACGCCGTCTCTTCTCTTCAAAATGCCCATGCCACTCGTTTGGCGGCGCATGTTACCAGTGCATCTTTGGTGCATCCTCGGACTGCCGTTGACCGGCGCTGCCCTTGCCGCCACGGATTCCCCACCCGGTGCCAGCCAATCTGTTCAGGTGAGGGTTCCGGACGAAGCGGCAAGCGCGCCATTCAATGTGGTGCGCCACCTGACCATCCCCAAGGAATTTTCGATACGCGTGGTGGCGCGCGTTGCGGATGCCCGCTTCATGGCGCTCGTGCCAAACGGCGATCTGCTGGTATCCAGTCCAGGCAAAGGAAGCATTACCTTGCTGCGCCCCGACGGACAAGGGAATATCCGGTCTTTCACCTTCGCATCGGGGCTGCATCATCCGCATGACATCGTGTTCCATGCGCTGGATGGCAAGCAGTACGTCTATATCGCCGAATCGAACCACATCATTCGAGCCCCTTATAGCAGGGGGCAAACCGATATCGGGACAACGCAGACAATCGTGGGCGGTCTGCCCGACGCCTCCAGCCCAGGCCTAAAGGGCAGCTACGGCCACCAGCTGAAAAATATCGCGCTGCACGGCGACAAGCTTTATGTGTCGATTGCCTCCACCTGCAATGCCTGCCTTTCCGATACCCGCGCCGATCCGCTTCGCGGTGCGATATATGAGTACGATGCAAACGGGGAGAACGGGCGCCTGTATGCGAAGGGCTTGCGCAATGCCGAAGGCATCCGCTTCAAGCCGGACACGAATGAATTGTGGGCGGTGGTCAACAGCCGCGACAACATCGCCTACCCCTATCACAAGGATTGGGATGGCGACGGCAAGGATGACTACGGCAAGGTCATGCAAAGCTATGTCGACGGGCACCCGCCCGATCTGCTGGTGAAGGTCAGGGATGGCGGCAACTATGGCTGGCCATTCTGCAACCCGAATCCCGATGGCGGGCCGAACGGCATGCCGTACGACCCGGATGTTCAAATGAATCCGGACGGCGACAAGCTCGATTGTGGCAAGATCGATCGCGTGACGAAAGGCATCGAGCCTCATTCGGCACCGCTCGGCATGAGTTTTCTGCACGAATCTGGCCTGCCCGCCCCCTATCGCAACGCGCTGGTCACTGCATTGCATGGCTGCTGGAATTGCAGTGCGCCCAACGGCCACAAGATAGTGCTGTTCCCGTTCAGTAAGGATGGTTCCGTGGGAGATCCGGTCGACCTGGCGACGGGCTGGCTCTCCGATGAGAAAACCGGCCGGCGCTGGGGCCGACCGGTTACTGCGATCCCGAATGGCAAAGGCGGCTTGTATATTTCCGACGACTATTCGGGAACTGTGTATTTACTGCAGCATGACGAGGCAGGCCGGCGCTGATGCATGCCTTGATACATGCCTAAGTCGCAGGCTGTTCATACATTCGTCGCTTGCAAAAAAACGGCGCCCTGTCAGGCGCCGTTCTCCGCAGCAGTAAAGGCGGCTCAAGCGACCGCGCTTACATCCAGTTCTGCGCCGGTCTTCTCGACCACCTCCTGTTTCGTCACGCCAGGTGCCAGCTCAACCAGTTTCAAGCCAGCATCCGTCACATCGATCACGCCGAGGTCGGTAATGATGCGGTTGACGACGCCGACGCCGGTCAGCGGAAGATCACAATTCTTCAGGATCTTGTGGGAAGTCGTGCCATCCTTCGCCTTCGCCACATGCTCCATCAGCACCACGACGCGCTTGACGCCTGCGACCAAGTCCATCGCGCCACCCATGCCCTTGACCATCTTCCCCGGGATCATCCAGTTCGCCAGGTCCCCCTTCTCGCTCACCTGCATCGCGCCCAGGATGGCGATGTTGATCTTGCCGCCACGGATCATCGCAAACGAGTCCGCCGAACTGAAGAACGACGAACCAGCCAATGCCGTCACCGTCTGCTTGCCGGCGTTAATCAGGTCCGGATCCACTTCGTCTTCGGTCGGGAACGGGCCGATGCCGAGCAAGCCGTTTTCCGATTGCAGCCACACCTCGATATCCTTCGGCACATAGTTCGCCACTAGGGTCGGCAGGCCAATGCCCAAGTTCACATAGAAACCGTCCTGCAATTCCTTCGCCGCGCGCGCGGCCATTTCATCACGAGTCCAAGCCATGTTCGTTCTCCGTGTTACTTAGCACGCGTGGTGCGTTGTTCGATGCGCTTCTCGGGGTTCGCATTCACCACGATGCGATGCACGAAAATGCCCGGCAGATGGATCTGGTCTGGATCGAGCTCGCCTGCTTCGACCAGCTTCTCGACTTCGACCACCGTGATCTTGCCCGCCATCGCGACGTTCGGATTGAAGTTGCGTGCCGTCTTGCGGAATACGAGATTGCCTGTCTTGTCGGCCATGTAGGCCTTCACCAGCGACACGTCGGCTACCAGCGAGCGCTCCATCACGTATTTCTCGCCGTCGAACTCGCGCACTTCCTTGCCTTCCGCGACAATGGTGCCGACACCAGTCTTGGTAAAGAAGGCCGGGATGCCGGCGCCACCGGCGCGCAGCTTTTCCGCCAGCGTGCCTTGCGGAGTGAATTCCAGCTCCAGCTCGCCCGCCAGGTACTGGCGCTCGAACTCCTTGTTTTCCCCGACATAGGAGGAAATCATTTTCTTGATCTGACGCGTAGTCAACAATTGCCCGAGGCCAAATCCATCGACGCCGGCATTGTTGGAAATGGCGGTCAGGTTCTTGACACCGGTGTCGCGCAATGCCGCGATCAACGCCTCCGGAATGCCGCATAATCCGAAACCGCCGACGGCGATGGTCTGGCCATCCTTGACGATGCCTGCCAACGCACTGGCTGCATCTGGATAAAGTTTATTCATACCAACCCTCTTATTATGAGAAATGACCTAACATAGGCTTTCTGGCTGATTTGCCCGTCCCCAGCATAAGATGGTGGACTAGGCCGCGCAATACCGTAAAAATACGAACTATTTTCTCTAAGACAGCGCCCCTAGCCCATGAGCGCCCTATTTTCGATCGACTACGAATCCATTTTCCAGAACGCTCCGGTTGGCATGTGCGTATCCCGAAACCGGGTGATTCTTGCTTGCAACGAGACACTGGCGAAAATGTTCGGCTACCAGCCGGAAGCGCTGACCGGCCAATCGTTCCAAGTGCTCTACCCCACCGTCGACGAGTTCGAGCGTACCGGTGCGCGCATCGTTCCCATCATGAGCGCCGGGGGAAATTACTCCGACGAGCGCATCATGAAACGTTCAAACCAGGAACTCTTCTGGTGCCATGTCAGCGGTCGAGCCCTTGTCCATAATGATCCGCACGCTGCCGGCATCTGGACCTTCGAAGATTTGAGTGCGAAACGTCCGGTAACGGCCCAGCTCACGCCGCGCGAACGGGAAATTGCCGCATTGCTGGTTGAAGGCAAGACCAGCAAGCTGATCGCCCGCCAGGTAGGACTCAGTCCGCGCACGGTGGAAATGCATCGCGCACGCCTGATGCGCAAGTTCGAGGCAGCCACCTCCGGCGAGCTGGTGCACCGGCTAGTCGGGGTCGCGGCCTGAACGGCTACTAGGCGTCGGCAAGCAGCGCGCGGATACGGTCGGGTAAAGGCACGGATTTTTCCAACGGGAAGTTCACCCACACGACCTTTGCTCCGCCATGTGCCGCCAGCACGTCAGGCTGGTCAACCCTTCGGATTTCCTGAACCGTTTCGAAGCTGGAGCGTCCCGCCGGACCGACATAAGTGCGGATCTCGATATCGCCCGGATATTTGAGTTGCTTGGCGAAGGTGCAATGCGCATTGATGATCACCGGTCCTTCGCCCAGCGGGTCCGGATCGCATCCGGCCTCGGTAAACCATTCGATGCGCGCCTGCTCCAGGTAGCGGAAATATACTGTGTTGTTCACGTGCCCCATCGCATCCATGTCTCCCCAGCGAATCGGCATGCGCAGGATATGAACGAGCTTTTTCGTTGTCATGAATCTTTCGCCCTGGCCGTTCTCTATTGCGCACTCATGCCGTCATCTGCGGTAATGATGGCACCATTGATAAACTGCGATTCTTCGGAAGCGAGCAACAGCAGCAAGCCATCCAGATCCTCCGGTTTACCCAGACGCTTGCGCGGCAACATATTAATCAGGGCATGGCCTTGTTCGGTGCCGAAATGCTCGGCATTGATTTCCGTGCTGATATAGCCCGGGCAGATCGCGTTGACATTGATGCCGTAGCGTCCCCATTCGACTGCCATCGATTTGGTCATATGCACCACAGCCGCCTTGCTCATGCAATAAATGCCAATCTGCGGCAGTACGCGCAGACCGGCGACCGACGCGATATTGATGATGCGATGCTGCTTTTTCGGATCTCCCTTGGCGCGTGCGATCATGCGCTTGGCCGTTTCCTGCGCAACGAAAAACGCTCCGCGCTGATTGGTATCCATTACGAACGCATAGTCTTCCGGCGTCACATCGACCAAGCGCTGCGTCGTCGACACTCCGGAATTATTAACGAGAATATCGATCGGCCCTGCTTCCGTTTCGGCATGCGCAATAGCGGATTTGATACTGCCGTAATCTGTCACGTCGAGCGAAACCACGTGCGCTGCGCCCCCACCCGCCTCGATTTCCGCTCGCAATTCCTTCAATCGCTCCACGCGGCGCGATGCCAGCACAACCTGGGCTCCGGCCTGCGCCAGCACCTTTGAAAACCGGGCGCCCAGTCCGCTGGAGGCCCCGGTAATCAGTGCGATCTTCCCTTCAAAATTCATTTCGATGCCCACGAAAACCTCCTTGTTATTGTCCAGTAATGGTCGTGCTGTCGCACTTTGACGTTATGATTACACGAACGAGTGGCATTTAGAGTGTGCTGTCTAGCATTCTCCCGCAAAATCAATGACAATTAGCACGTTCGTTCGATAATTTTAACTACCCTGGTGAGACCATGACACAGACCCGAGATCTGATTGAACAATATGGCCCGCGCGAGTCGATGGAATACGATGTCGTGATCGTTGGCGCCGGCCCGGGCGGGCTGGCCACGGCGATCCGCGTCAAGCAGCTGGCAGCCGAACAAGGCAAGGACGTGTCGGTGGTGGTGCTCGAGAAAGGGTCCGAGCCCGGCGCGCACATCCTGTCGGGCGCGGTGATGGACCCGCGCGCCATGAATGAATTGTTCCCCAACTGGAAAGAGCTCGGCGCGCCGCTGAACCAGCCCGTCACCGGCGACGACATCCTGTTCCTGAGCGAAACCGGTGCCAAGCGCACCCCGGATTTCCTGGTGCCGCGCAACTTCCACAACGATGGCTGCTACGTGGTTGCGCTCGGCAACGTCGTCAAGTGGATGGCGCAGCAGGCCGAGGCGCTGGGCGTCGAAATCTTCCCCGGCTTTACCGCCGCCGAAGTGCTGTACGACGAGCAGGGCGCGGTGCGCGGCGTTGCCACCGGCAACATGGGCATCGGCAAGGATGGCGAACCGACCGAGAATTTCCAGCTCGGAATGGAATTGCTGGGCAAGTACACGATCTTCGCCGAAGGTGCGCGCGGCCATCTGGGCAAGCAGCTGATCGCCAAGTACCAGCTCGATGCCGGCCGCGATGCGCAAAGCTTTGCCATCGGCATCAAGGAATTGTGGGAAATCGATCCGGCCAAGGCCAAGCCGGGCCTGGTGGTGCACACCGCCGGCTGGCCGATGGACAAGGAGACGTTTGGCGGCGGTTTTTTGTATCACCTGGAAGGCAACAAGGTCACGCTCGGCTTCGTCATTGGCCTGGACTACAAGAATCCATGGATGAGCCCGTTCGAGGAAATGCAGCGCTGGAAGACGCACCCGAGCATCCGCGCCCATCTCGAAGGCGGCAAGCGCCTGAGCTATGGCGCGCGCGCCATCAACAACGGCACGCCGCAGGCGCTGCCCAAGCTGGTGTTCCCGGGCGGCGCGCTCATCGGCTGCGATGCCGGCTTTCTGAACGCGGCGCGCATCAAGGGCAGCCATACCGCGATCAAGAGCGGCATGCTGTGCGCCGAAGCCGTCTTTGCGGCGGTGACGTCCGGCCGTGCCGCCGACGAGCTGGCGGCGTATCCGCAAGCCTACGAAAGCAGCTGGCTGAAGGAAGAGCTGGACCAGTCGCGCAACTTCAAGCTGTGGTTCAAGAAGGGTTCGCTGATGGGGCCGCTGATGACGGGTATCGAGCAATGGCTGCTGCCCAAGCTGGGAGTGAAGAATCCGCCGTGGACGCTGCATCGCGACAAGCCCGATCATGTGTACCTGCAGCCGGCCGACCAGTGCGCGAAGATTGCGTATCCGAAGCCGGACGGCAAGCTGACCTTCGATCGCCTGTCGAGTGTGTTCGTGAGCAATACCAACCATGAAGAAAACCAGCCGGCGCACCTGACGCTGAAAGACCCGTCGGTGCCGGTGAAGATCAACCTGGCGAAGTTTGCGGGGCCGGAAAGCCGTTATTGCCCGGCCGGCGTGTACGAATTCGTCAAGAGCGATGCGGGCGAAGACCGGTTGCAGATCAATGCGCAGAACTGCGTGCATTGCAAGACCTGCGACATCAAGGACCCGACGCAGAACATCGTGTGGGTCACGCCGGAAGGCGGCGGTGGACCGAACTACTCGGGCATGTAACAATAAAAAAGCCGCGCGAGCGGCTTTTTTATTGTCCGTCTCGGCAACTGCTTAAAGCTGCCACTGCCCTGCTACGATTTTCTCCAGCCAGAAGGCGCCGATGACGGTTTTTACATCGGTGATCTTACCCTCCCGTATCCACCCCAGCATTTCCGGGATGGACGCCGTGAAGGTTTCGAGGAATTCGCCGTCGTCGAGTTTGTTCTCGCCGGGGGTCAATCCGCGCGCAAGATAAATGTCGAGATGTTCATCGGAGTATGCAATGGCATTGTGAATAGTGCAGACGAATTGCCAATTGCTTGCGGTGTAGCCGGTTTCTTCCTGCAGTTCCCGCTTGGCGCAATCCAAGGGATCCTCGTTCGGATCGATTTTACCTGCAGGGAACTCGATGAACACTTGCTGGAGCGGATAACGGAATTGCCGTTCCAGTAGCACTGTACCATCATCGAAAAGGGGTAGGACAACAACAGCACCAGGATGGCGGATATATTCCCGCATCGAAGTTTTACCATCCGGCAGCCGCACCGTGTCGCGTTGAAGCTTGAGGAATTTGCCCTCAAACGCCACCTCTCCATCCACGGTCACTTCTTTCAAATGCAAATCCATGCGCAGGCTCCACTAACGTATCGGGCTCAATATTACAGCACGGCGTGAATCCGCGATGGCTGCGGGTCAACCGTGCTGCTTGCGCAAGTAACGAAAAACGAATCCCGGAAAGGCGAGAACGAAGAAAAGGCACGCCGTGATCACGTAGAACTCCCAGCCTTGGGGGAAGACGTTGCCGATACGGGATTCAAGCACATATCCAACTCCCCGCACTGCCAGATATAGGACGAACAACTCCGCCAGGCGCAGCCAGATCGGTTTCGAGGATCGTCGAATCGGGATGACGGCAAACAGCCGCTCATTAAGGAAGGGCATGTTGGCGGCAAATGCCGCCAACAGAATCACGAACCAGCTGGAAAGAGAAACATCCACTAGAAAACTGCTCAGGAAGTCAGTGTCTTGACAATGGCCGTCGCACAGAGAGCCATGAGCGGGCCAGGCAGAATACCGAGAACCAGTACTGCAAGGCCGTTAAGGCTCAGTGTCACTTTCATGTCGCCATGGACTGCGATCTTTGCCGTATCGACCGGCTCGTCGAAGTACATCGCCTTAACCACGCGCAGGTAGTAGAACGCACCGATCAGCGATAGCAGAACCGAGACCACCGCCAGCCAAACCTGACCGGTGCCCAAAACGGCCTGCAGCACGGACAGCTTGGCATAGAAGCCAACGGTCGGAGGAATGCCCGTCAGCGAGAACATCAGGATCAGCATCATGAATGCAAACCACGGGCTGCGCTGATTCAGCCCCTTGAAGTCGTCAATATTTTCTGCCTCAAAACCGGAACGTGCCAGAAGCATGATCAAGCCAAACGTACCCAAGGTAGTCAAGACATACGCAACCGTGTAAAACATCGCGGAGCTGTATGCATTTGCGGCAGCCGACACATTGCCGTTCACTACACCGGACAACATTCCGAGCAGCATGAAGCCCATTTGCGCAATAGTCGAATAGGCGAGCATGCGCTTGATATTGGTTTGAACGATCGCCGTAATATTGCCAATCGCCATCGAAAGTACGGCGAGCACGGTAATCATTTGCTGCCAGTCGAGCGCAAGCGGGAAAAGTCCTTCGACAAGCAAGCGGATCGTCATTGCAAACGCCGCCAGCTTCGGAGCGCCACCGAGCAGCAGGGTGACAGCGGTCGGCGCACCCTGATATACGTCAGGCACCCACATGTGGAAAGGTACCACGCCCAGTTTGAATGCTAGACCGGACACCACGAACACCACGCCGAACACCAGCACGGTCTTGTTCACGGTACCCGATGCCGTCGCTTTTGCAACCTCGGTCAGATCGAGCGAGCCCGTCGCACCATACAGCATCGAGATCCCATACAGCAGGAAGCCGGATGCCAACGCACCAAGAATAAAATACTTCATCGATGCTTCTGTAGAAACCGAGTGGCCGCGACGAAGCGCCACCAACGCATACAGTGAGAGGGACATCAGCTCCAGACCAAGGTAGATGATCAGGAAATTATTCCCAGAGATCATGACCATCTGGCCGAGCAGCGAAAACAGCGCAAGGACGTAGAACTCGCCACCCAGTGAGCCGCCAAGCATGCCACGCTCGCTAGCATATTGACGGGAATAAATCAGCGTCATGCCAACCGCGATGTACGAGAAGAGCTTGAGCAAACCCGACATCGGATCCGACACGAACATATTGTTGAACGTGTATACGGTCGGGCCGAAGTCATTCGTCGTCAATACGGCGCAAATGACCAGGGCACCAATGCTCAGTGCATAGGTAATGTTCCGTTTTGCCTCACTCAGGAACATATCGATCAGCAGGATTGCCGACGTCGCAATGAGGAGAAAAATTTCCGGATAAACCGGGATCAAATTCGTGTTGTTCATGTTGTCGTCGCTAAATTGCGTCCACGTATACGTTCACTACTTCAGTGCGCTTTCGATACAGCGACATGCTGGAGCAGGTCGGCAACGGAGGTTTGCATCACGTCGGTGAACGGCGCCGGGTACAGGCCCATCGCCAGCACTGCGACTGCAAGCAGACCAAGCATAAAGAATTCGCGCATGTTCAGATCCTTCAGTTCGGCGACATGCTTGTTGCCGACTGCACCGAACACGACCCGCTTGACCAGCCACAGCGAATAGGCTGCGCCGAAGATCAAGGCAGTCGCCGCCAGGAGGCCAATCCAGAAGTTGTACTTCACCGCTCCCAGGATCACCATGAACTCGCCGACGAAGCCTGAAGTCGCCGGCAGGCCGCAGTTAGCGAGGGAAAACAGGACAAACAGCGCCGCGAAGCGCGGCATGGTGTTGACCACACCGCCGTAATCGGCGATCTGGCGCGAGTGCATGCGGTCGTACAGTACGCCGATGCACAGGAACATCGCACCGGACACAAAGCCGTGCGAAATCATTTGCACGATGCCGCCCTGCACTGCCATGTCATTGAACATGAAGAAACCGAGGGTAACAAAGCCCATGTGCGCGATCGATGAATATGCGACCAGCTTCTTCATATCCGCCTGCACCAACGCTACCAAACCGATGTAGATCACGGCGATCAGCGACAATGCGATGACGAAGCCTGCCAGCGAATGGCTCGCATCTGGCGCGATCGGCAGCGAGAACCGCAGGAAGCCGTAAGCACCCAGCTTCAGCATGATCGCAGCCAGCACCACGGAGCCGCCGGTCGGCGCTTCCACGTGTGCGTCCGGCAGCCAAGTGTGTACCGGCCACATTGGTACCTTCACCGCAAACGCCATCATGAAAGCAATGAAGATCAGGATCTGCGCATTCAGCGGCAGCGGCAGCTTGTGCCATACCAGAATATCGAAGCTGCCACCCGATTTGAAGTACAGGTACAACACCGCGACCAGCGTCAACAAGGAACCGAGCAAGGTGTAGAGGAAGAACTTAATCGCGGCATACACGCGATTCGGGCCACCCCAGACGCCGATGATAATGAACATCGGAATCAGCGTCGCTTCGAAGAACACGTAGAACAGCAAGCCGTCGAGTGCGCAGAACACACCGATCATCAAACCCGACAGAATCAGGAATGCGCCCATGTACTGCGCGACACGCTTCTCGATCACCTCCCAGCCGGCGATGACTACGATCACGGTAATGAACGCCGTCAGCAGAATGAACCAGACCGAGATGCCGTCAATACCAAGGAAGTAATTGATATTGAAACGGTCGATCCAGGCGGCTTTCTCGATGAACTGCATGCCGTGCGCCGCCTTGTCGAAATTCTGGATCAACGGCAGCGTCACTAGGAAGCTGATGACGGATCCCAGCAGCGACACGCCGCGCACCAGACCGGGATTGTCATCCCGCCCGAATGCCAGCACGAACAGACCAAACGCGATCGGACACCAGATCGCCAGGCTCAGAAGAGGAAAAGTTGACTGCATCATGATTGTTGTTTGCTCTACTTCGCCAACTTATTTGGCAAATGATGGGAACGGCATGAAATAAATCAGGAAACACAGCACGCCGAGAATCATTACAAAAGCGTAGTGGTAGATGTAACCCGACTGGAAGTGGCGAATCAACGCCGAGAACCAGCCCACCACTTTGGCGCTGCCGTTGACGATCAGGCCATCGATCAAGGTGCGGTCGCCGACGTTCCACAAGCCGCCACCCAAGAGACGCGCGCCACGTGCAAACACGACCTCGTTGATCTTGTCCATGTAGTACTTGTTATCCAGCAGCGTATAAGTCCGATGGAACTTGCTATAGAACCACGCCGGAACCTTCGGATTGATCATGTAGCAGTAATAGGCCGAAGCTACGCCTGCCACCATCAACATAAACGGCAGCGACGTAAATCCATGCAAGGCCATTGCCCATGCTCCGTGGAATTCATGCGCCAGCTCTTCCATCGCCTGATGCGATTCGCTGACAAAAATCACGTTCTTAAAGAAATCACCGAACAGCATGGGTCCGATCGCGATAAAGCCGATCACCACGGATGGAATGGCCAGAAGCATGAGCGGCACGGTGACCACCAGCGGTGCCTCGTGCGGTTTTTCGCCCGGGCCGAGGCCGTGATGATGCTCGTCGCTGTGTTCGTCGTGGCTGTGATTCTGGTGTTCGCCCGGGTGCGGCTTGCCGAAGCGCTCTTCACCGTGGAACACCAGGAAATACATACGGAACGAGTAAAACGCAGTCACGAAAACACCTGCGAGCACGGCGAAGCTTGCAAAGCCAGCGCCCGCGATGTGGGTGTTCTGCACCGCTTCGATAATGCTGTCCTTCGAGTAGAAGCCGGCGAAGAACGGCGTACCGATCAGTGCCAAAGACCCCAGCAAGGATGTAATCCACGTAATCGGCATGTACTTGCGCAAGCCACCCATGTTGCGGATATCTTGGTCGTGATGCATGCCGATAATGACCGCGCCAGCACCGAGGAACAGCAGCGCCTTGAAGAACGCGTGCGTCATCAGGTGGAACACGGCGACCGAGTAGGCGGAAGCTCCCAGTGCAACCGTCATGTAGCCGAGCTGAGACAGCGTCGAGTACGCGACGACACGTTTGATATCGTTCTGAATGATGCCCAAAAAGCCCATGAACAGCGCCGTGATCGAACCGATCACCAGCACAAACGACAGCGCGGTGTCGGACAGCTCAAACAGCGGCGACATACGTGCCACCATGAAGATACCGGCGGTTACCATGGTCGCGGCATGGATCAGCGCTGAGATCGGGGTCGGGCCTTCCATCGAATCCGGCAGCCACACATGCAGCGGAAATTGAGCCGACTTACCCATTGCGCCAATGAACAGGCAGATGCAGGCTACCGTAATCAGGCGCCAGTCGCTACCAGGCAGCATCAGTGTTGCCAGTTCTTCCTTCTTCGCAAACACCTCGCCATAATTCAGAGAACCAGCGTAGGCCAGCAACAGGCCGATACCCAGCACGAAACCGAAGTCACCTACGCGATTGACCAGGAACGCCTTCATGTTGGCGAAAATCGCCGTTGGGCGGGTGTACCAGAAGCCGATCAGCAAATAAGACACCAGGCCCACAGCCTCCCAGCCAAAGAACAGCTGCAGGAAGTTGTTGCTCATGACGAGCATGAGCATCGAGAAGGTGAACAGCGAGATATACGAGAAGAAGCGGTTGTAGCCCTCGTCATCCGCCATGTAACCGATGGTATAGATGTGCACCATCAGCGACACGAAGGTCACCACGCACATCATCATTGCCGTCAGGCTATCGATCTGGAAGCCGATTTCAAGCTTCAGCCCCATGACAGTCATCCAGTTATAGATGGTGCCCGTGTAGCTTGCCCCGTCGAGCACTGCCAGCAGCGTCTGGAACGAAATGACGAACGCGATCAGTACGCCGAGGATAGTCGCGGTATGCGAAGCCGTGCGACCGATCTTGTTACCGAAAAACTTGGTGCCGAGCAGGCCCGCGATCGCGGATCCCGCCAGAGGTGCCAGCGGCACAGCCAGTAAAACGTTAGGGTTGAGTTGCCCCGCCATGATGGACCTTATCGTTATTGTTGCGGTTAACCTTTGAGACTATCGAGATCCTCGACATTGATGGTGTCCAGATTACGGAACAGAACCACCAAGATGGCGAGGCCGATTGCAGACTCAGCAGCAGCCACGGTAAGAATGAAGAAAACGAAAATCTGCCCAGCGGCATCGCCGAGATAGTGCGAGAAGGCGATGAAGTTCATGTTGACCGCGAGGAGCATCAACTCGATTGCCATCAGCAGTACGATGATGTTCTTGCGATTCAGGAAAATGCCGACGATCGAGATCGCAAACAAGATTGCGCCGAGAATCAGATAGTGAGCGAGCGATAATGCCACGGTGAATTCCCCTTATTGTTTTTCCGCGGCCACAGGCTGCACGTTGCCGTTCACGCGTACAGACTCCGCCTTCATGCTGACAATACGCAAGCGGTCGTTACGCTTGACCTTGACGGCAGCAGCCGGGTCGAAATACTTGCTGTCCTTGCGACGGCGCAGCGTGAGCGCAACAGCAGCTACAATTGCGACCAGCAACACGACGGCTGCGATTTCAAACGCATAAATGTATTGCGTATAGATCAGCTTACCGAGTTCCTTGGTATTGCCGATGTTTGCAGCTGCGGCCGGCACCTGTATATCGTAAGACCAGAAACCATGCAGCAGTACGGCGGCCATTTCCAGCACGATGACGACGCCAATCGTGGCCGCGAGCGGGAAGTAGTTCCAGAATCCCACCCTCAGTTTCGTCATGTCGATGTCAAGCATCATCACCACGAACAGGAACAACACCATGACCGCGCCGACATATACCAGCACCAGGACAATCGCGAGGAATTCGGCCTTCAACAGGAGCCAGACGGCAGCGGCCGAGAAGAACGACAGCACTAGAAACAGGGCAGCGTGCACCGGATTGCGATCGGTGATGACGCGCGATGCGGCGAAAACCAGAATCGCCGAAAACGCGTAGAACAATGCAGTTTTAAATTCCATAATGGGCCAATAAAAGTCAGCTGAACCGGGTCAAATCGAACTATCGATCAACGATATGCAGCATCAGCTGCGCGATTGGCGGCGATATCCTTTTCGTAGCGATCGCCGACCGCCAGCAGCATCTCCTTGGTGAAGTAGAGATCGCCGCGTTTTTCGCCGTGATATTCGAAGATGTTGGTTTCGACGATCGAGTCGACCGGGCAAGATTCTTCGCAGAATCCGCAGAAAATACACTTGGTCAGATCGATGTCGTAACGCGTGGTCCGGCGGGTGCCATCCTCGCGCTCAGCCGATTCGATCGTGATCGCCATTGCCGGGCAGACTGCCTCGCAGAGCTTACAGGCGATGCAGCGCTCTTCCCCGTTGGGATAGCGTCGCAGCGCGTGCAGGCCGCGAAAGCGCGGCGACAGCGGCGTTTTCTCTTCCGGGAATTGCACGGTGATCTTGCGGGCAAACATGTAGCGCCCTGTCAGGGCCAGGCCCTTGAGCAGTTCCCGCAGCATGAGGCTGCTGAAAAAATCCTTGATTGCTTCCATTTTTGGCTTCCGTTGTATTCAGCCTAGTTTCTTTACTTCCAAATATTCCAGGGGGTCTGCATCCAGGCGGCGACGATCACCAGGTAGGCGAGCGTCAGCGGGATGAACACCTTCCAGCCCAGGCGCATAATCTGGTCATAGCGGTAGCGCGGGAACGACGCACGTGCCCAGATGAACAGGGATACCACGAAGAAGGTCTTGATGCCCAGCCAGATCCAGCCCGGAATCCAGTTCAGGAACGATACCGGCGAAGCCCAACCTCCCAGGAACATCAGCGATGCCAGCGCGGAAATCAGGATCATGTTCGCGTATTCGGCGAGGAAGAACATGGCAAACGACATGCCGGAGTACTCCACCATGTGGCCCGCGACGATCTCGGACTCGCCCTCCACCACGTCGAATGGATGGCGGTTGGTTTCAGCAATGCCGGACACGACGTAGATCACGAAAATCGGGAGCAGCGGCAGCCAGTTCCACGACAGGAATGTCAGCCCCTTGTCTGCGAAGAAGCCCTTGTTCTGCGCGCCCACGATATCGATGAAGTTCAGGCTGCCGGACACCATCAGCACGATCACCAGCGCAAAGCCCATCGCAATCTCATAGGACACCATCTGTGCCGAAGCGCGCATCGCGCCAAGGAAGGCATACTTCGAGTTGGACGCCCAGCCGGCGATGATCACGCCGTAGACTTCCATCGACGCGATCGCCATCACGAACAGCAAGCCGGCGTTGATATTGGCGATCACAGTTTCCGGTCCAAAAGGGATCACCGACCAAGCCGCGAGCGCCGGGCCGATGGTCATGACCGGGGCGATCACGAACAATGCTTTGTTGGCGCGTGCCGGCACGACGATTTCCTTGAGCAGCAGCTTCAGCGCATCGGCAATCGGCTGCAGCAGGCCGGCAGGACCGACGCGGTTCGGGCCGAGACGGATATGCATCCAGCCGATCATCTTGCGTTCCCACAGCGTCAGGTATGCTACGGCGCCCATCAGCGGCAACACGAGGACAACGATCTTGGCCAGCGTCCAGATTAGCGGCCACGCGCCGCCAAACAGGCTTTGCCCACTCTCGTTGATGGTCATGAACATCTGGTCCATTACGCCTTCTCCACACTAATTTCGCCAAACATTGCCCCCAGACCGGCAGTCGATGCATGGGCGGCAGATACGCGCACGACGTTTTCCGGCAACTTGGCGTCAATCGATGCTGTCAGAACAGCACTTCCCTGCCCTTGCGTCACTTTGACCTGATCGCCGTCGGCGACACCGAGCTTTTGCGCCAGCATGGCCGACAAGGTTGCTTTCGGCGCCTGAGCATCGTGAGTCAGCTGCAGCGATGGCGCACGGCGTACGATCGCATCGGTAAAATAGATCGGTACGTCGGCGATACGCTCCAGCTTGGCTTCCGCGGCAGACTTGGCGGCCTGCGGCTGGATATTCGCGGTATTGTTGAGACGTGAGGACAGATCGGCATCCTCGGCATTCTTGGTTCCCAGAAGCTCTGCGCGAATCTCTTCCGAGGTCTCATAATCGAATCCGCCGAGTTCCAGCAGATTGCCGAGCACGCGCAACACTTTCCAGGCGGGGCGCGTTTCACCCAGCGGCTTGACGGTGCCATTGAATCCCTGTGCACGTCCCTCGCAGTTGACGAAAGTACCGGCAGTCTCGGAGAACGGCGCAATCGGCAGAAGCACATCGGCGTACTCGGTGGCATGCTTGTACGGAGACAGCGCCACAACCATGTCGGCCTGATCCAGTGCGGCACGCGCTACCTGCGGATCGTAGCAATCGAGCTCCGGTTCCGCGTGCAGCAGGACATAAGCCTTACGCGGTTGAGCGAACGCCTGCAATGCGTTGAATCCCTTGCCAGGAAGGGCGTTGGCGATATAGCCACCGACTGTGTTGGCAGCCTCGGTCAGATAGCCCAGCTGGGAACCCGTAGCTTGAGCAATCCATTGTGCGGCGGCGTGCAGCTGGGATGCCTGCGGATGCTGCGCCGCGGCGTTGCCCAGCATGACTGCCTTGCGTTCGCCAGACAGCAGCGTTGTAGCGACGCCTTTTGCCACCTCGCCCGCTTCGATACCCTCGTAACCTGCCGGCGCGGCAATACCTTTAGCCTGTGCTACGGCGACAACGACTTCGATCAATCCCGACAGCCACTCGGATGGGGCCTTGATCATCCTGGCTGCCAGCGGCAACAGCAGATCGTCGTCGGTCGCGTGCAGTACGCTAACTTTCGCACCGCGCTTGGTCGCATGACGCAGACGTGCGGTAAGCAGCGGGTGGTCCTTGCGCAAGAATGAGCCGATTACGAATGCGCGGTCGAGCTGGCCGAATTCTTCGATCGACATGCCGAGCCACGGTGTAATCTTGCCGTCCAGTGCAAAATCGGACTGGCGCAAGCGGAAGTCGATATTGTCCGATCCCAGACCGCGCACCACTTTTTGCAGCAGCGACAACTCTTCCAGCGTCGAGTACGGCGCTGCCAACGCGGCGATTGCATCGGCACCATGCTCGTGGTTAATATTTTTCAGGCCATGCGCGACATATTCCAACGCGGTTTGCCAATCGGTTTCCAGCCACTTGCCATCCTGTTTGATCATCGGAACGGTCAGACGATCCGGGCTGCCGAGACCTTCATAAGCAAAACGGTCCTTGTCGGACAGCCAGCATTCGTTGACGGCTTCGTTTTCCAACGGCAGCACGCGCATCACCTTGCCTGCTTTTACCTGGACAATCAGGTTGGCTCCCAGACCGTCGTGCGGGCTTACCGAACGACGCCGCGACAACTCCCAGGTACGGGCGCTATAGCGAAACGGCTTGGAAGTCAGCGCGCCGACCGGGCACAGGTCGATCATGTTCCCCGACAATTCGGAATCGACCGTCTTGTTGACGAAAGTCGTGATTTCGGAGTGCTCGCCACGATTGAGCATGCCGAGTTCCATGACACCGGCGATCTCCTGGCCGAAACGCACGCAGCGTGTGCAGTGAATGCAGCGCGTCATCTCCTTCGTGGAGATGAGAGGGCCGACGTCCTTGGGGACGACCACGCGTTTCTCTTCTTCATAGCGTGAAGCGGACGGGCCATAGCCGACCGCCAGATCCTGCAATTGGCATTCACCACCCTGATCGCAGATCGGGCAATCGAGCGGATGGTTAATCAGCAAAAACTCCATCACGCTCTTCTGCGCCTTGATCGCCTTGTCGCTGCCGGTTTTAACGATCATGCCGTTAGTGACGGGAGTCGCGCACGCGGGCAGCGGCTTCGGGGCCTTCTCGACTTCGACCAGGCACATGCGGCAGTTGGCCGCGATGGACAACTTCTTGTGATAGCAAAAATGCGGGATGTAGGTGCCAAGCTTGTTGGCAGCATCCATCACCATGCTGCCTTCCTGCACCTCTACTTTTTTGCCGTCAATTTCGATTTCAACCATGGCTCTGTTTTGCCTCAGTATTTGTAGGGCGCGACATGCGCGCCAAATGAATCTCGCCTTCGGCGTGCATAACACGCACGATGTCGATTAAACGTACGCGGGTACGATGCAGCGCTTGTGCTCGATGTGGTATTCGAACTCTTCGCGGAAATTTTTCACGAAGGCACGTACCGGCATTGCAGCAGCGTCGCCCAATGCACAAATCGTGCGTCCCTGGATGTTGTCGGCGATCGAATTCAACATATCGAGATCGTCCGCACGGCCCTGCCCGTGCTCGATCCGGTTCACCATGCGGTACATCCAACCGGTACCTTCACGGCACGGCGTGCATTGACCACATGATTCCTCGAAGTAAAAATATGACAGACGCAGCAGCGACTTGACCATGCAGCGAGTCTCATCCATCACGATGACCGCGCCGGAACCAAGCATCGATCCCGCTTTCGCGATCGAGTCGTAATCCATGTCGGTGTTCATCATGACGTCGCCGCGAATTACTGGCGCGGACGAGCCGCCGGGAATCACGGCCTTGATCTTCTTACCGTCACGCATGCCTCCAGCGAGCTCCAGCAGTTTCGCGAACGGGGTACCGAGAGGCATTTCATAGTTACCCGGACGCACGACATCGCCGGAGATCGAGAAAATCTTGGTGCCGCCGTTATTCGGCTTGCCCAGCGCTGCATATGCCTCACCGCCCATGCGCATGATGAAAGGCACGGCAGCAAAGGTTTCGGTATTGTTGATCGTGGTCGGCTTGCCATACAGGCCGAAGCTCGCCGGGAACGGCGGTTTGAAGCGCGGCTGCCCCTTCTTGCCTTCCAAGGATTCGAGCAGCGCGGTTTCTTCGCCGCAGATGTATGCGCCATAACCATGGAACGCATGCAACTGGAAGCTGAAATCACTACCCATGATGTTATTGCCAAGGAATCCTGCAGCACGCGCTTCTTCCAGCGCCTGCTCGAAGCGCTCGTACTCCGCCCAGATCTCGCCGTGGATATAGTTGTACCCTTGCGTGATTCCCATCGCGTACGCGCCGATGGCCATGCCTTCGATCAGCGCGTGCGGGTTATAGCGAATGATGTCGCGGTCCTTGAACGTGCCCGGCTCGCCTTCGTCCGTATTGCAGACGAGGTATTTCTGGCCAGGGAACTGGCGCGGCATGAAGCTCCACTTCAAGCCGGTCGGGAAACCCGCGCCGCCGCGTCCGCGCAGCGACGACGTCTTCAATTCGGCGATCACCTGCTCCGGCGTGATTTTTTCGGCCAGAATGCGCTTCAATGCCTCATAGCCGCCGCGCTTGACATAGTCGCCCAGATGCCAGTTGTTTCCATCGAGGCCAGCCAGAATCAGCGGATTGATATGACGATCGTGCAGGCAGGTCATTTCTTCAGCTCCTCCACCAGCGCGTCGATCTTTTCGTTCGACATGTGGCTGCACATACGCTTGTTGTTCACCAACATGACCGGTGCGTCGCCACAAGCCCCCATGCATTCGCCTTCAATCAGAGTGAACTGGCCATCCGCCGTCGTTTCCTTGTAATCGACCCCGAGCTTCTGCTTCAGATAGTGGGCTGCGCGCTCTCCTCCCGACAATACGCACGGCAGGTTGGTGCACACAGAAATCTTGTGCTTGCCTACCGGCTTGGTATCGAACATGTTGTAGAAAGTGGCGACTTCCTGCACCGCGATGGCAGGCATGCCGATATAGTCGGCGACGTCCTGCATCACTTCCGGAGATAGCCAGCCCTTCTCGCTCTGAGCGATGGCGAGCGCCGCCATGACTGCGGACTGCCTTTGATCGGCGGGGAATTTCGCGAGTTCGCGATCAATTTTTTTGTACGCTTCTTGACTTAACAGCATATTGTCAGCCATTCGTGCGCGATGTTTCGCGCGGGTTATCGGTCAATCTCACCGAACACGATGTCTTGCGTGCCGATGATCGTTACTGCGTCGGCGATCATGTGCCCCTTCGCCATTTCGTCCAAGCCTTGCAGGTGCGCGAAGCCAGGCGCGCGGATCTTCATGCGATATGGCTTGTTAGCCCCATCCGAAATCAGATAGATGCCGAACTCGCCCTTCGGATGCTCGATACCAACATAAGCCTCGCCTTCCGGCACATGGAAGCCTTCCGAGAAGAGCTTGAAGTGGTGGATCAACTCTTCCATGTTGGACTTCATGTTCACGCGGGCAGGCGGCGCAACCTTGTGGTTGTCCGTGATGACAGGGCCGGGATTATTGCGAAGCCATTCCACGCATTGCTTGATGATGCGGTTCGACTGGCGCATCTCTTCGACACGGCACAGATAACGGTCATAGCAATCGCCGTTGACACCGACCGGGATATCGAAATCGAGCAAGTCGTAGACTTCATACGGCTGCTTCTTGCGCAGGTCCCACTCGATGCCGGAACCGCGCAGCATCGGGCCGGTAAAGCCCATTGCCTTGGCGCGCTCCGGAGAGACGACACCCACTCCAACCAGGCGCTGCTTCCAGATACGGTTATCCGTCAACAGCGTTTCATATTCGTCGACATATCCCGGGAAGCGATTGGTGAAATCCTCGATAAAATCAAGCAACGAGCCCTGACGATTCTCGTTGAGCTGACGGATCGCCTTCTCATTGCGGATGGCTGATGCTTTGTACTGAGGCATGGTATCCGGCAGGTCACGATAGACGCCACCCGGACGGTAATAAGCCGCATGCAGGCGCGCCCCCGACACCGCTTCGTACATGTCCATCAGATCTTCACGCTCGCGGAACGCGTACAGGAAGACCGCCATCGCGCCGACGTCCAGACCGTGCGCACCGATCCATAACAGATGATTCAGGAGGCGCGTAATCTCGTCGAACATGACGCGGATGTACTGCGCGCGCAGCGGGACTTCGATACCGAGCAGCTTCTCGATTGCCAGCACGTAGCCATGCTCGTTGCACATCATCGACACATAGTCGAGACGATCCATGTACGGCACGGACTGCAGGAAGGTTCTGGTTTCGGCCAGCTTCTCGGTCGCGCGATGCAGCAACCCGATATGCGGATCCGCACGCTGGATCACCTCACCGTCCAACTCCAACACCAGACGTAGCACACCGTGCGCAGCCGGGTGCTGCGGACCGAAGTTCAGGGTGTAATTCTTAATTTCAGCCATTATTTCATCCCGTACTTTTCTTCGCGAATCACACGCGGAATAATTTCACGCGGCTCAATCGTGACGGGTTGGTAAATTACGCGCTTTTGCTCGGGGTCGTAACGCATTTCAACGTAGCCCGATACCGGGAAGTCCTTGCGGAATGGATGTCCGATGAAACCGTAATCAGTAAGAATTCGGCGCAGATCGTTATGACCTTCGAACAGGATGCCGAACAAGTCGAATGCTTCGCGCTCGTACCAGTTGGCGGAAGGCCAGATTTCCACGACTGACGGCACCACGGGAAGCTCATCGTCCGGCGCGAACACTCGCACGCGCAAACGCCAGTTATGCGTCACCGACAGTAGATGGGAAACAGCCGCAAAACGCGGACCATTCCACGCACCATCGGCGTAAGTGGAATAGTCGACACCACACAGATCGATCAATTCTTCGAAACGCAGATCGGCATGATCGCGCAGCACGCGCATCGCAGACAGATAATCAGAAGCACCAACCACCACGGTCACCTCACCCAACGCAACCGTCAGGCTCCGAATCTGGCTGCCCAACGCATTGTGCAGGGCTGCTTCGAGGGTTTCAATTTTCGTCGTCATATCTCTCAGTACACCAACTCAACGCGCGATCGTGTTGGTACGCTTGATCTTGTTCTGCAACTGCATGATGCCGTACAACAAAGCCTCCGCAGTCGGCGGACACCCAGGCACGTACACATCAACCGGCACGATGCGATCACACCCGCGCACCACCGAGTACGAATAGTGGTAATAACCGCCACCATTCGCGCAGGTCCCCATTGAAATCACCCAGCGCGGCTCCGCCATCTGGTCATACACCTTGCGCAGTGCCGGCGCCATCTTGTTGCACAGCGTGCCAGCAACGATCATGACATCTGACTGACGCGGCGAGGGGCGAAACACAACACCAAAACGATCAAGGTCGTAACGAGAAGCACCGGCATGCATCATCTCGACCGCACAGCAAGCCAAGCCGAATGTCATCGGCCACATCGAACCGGTACGAGTCCAGTTGATCAGCTTGTCAGCTGTCGTCGTTATGAAGCCTTCGTTCAAAACACCTTCAATAGACATCACTCACTCCCAATCCAGAGCACCGCGCTTCCAGATATACCAGAAGCCCACAACGAATTCGGCGATGAACACCATCATCGTCACAAAGCCCTGCCAGCCGAGGTCACGCATTGCAACGCCCCACGGGAAGAAAAAGGCCGTTTCCAGATCGAACAAAATAAACAGGATCGCGATCAGGTAGTAGCGCACATCGAACTTCATGCGCGCATCTTCAAACGCCTCAAAGCCGCACTCGTAGGGAGAAAGCTTTTCAACATCTGGCTTGTGCGGCGCCAAGACCCGGCCCAGCACCTGCGGCAAAATGCCAACACCAATGCCAACCAGAACAAAAAGGAGAATGGGGAAATAATTTTCGAGGTTCACGATGAATGACGGACGTTGGTCAGTTGAAGGAATTACAAAAACCAAATTTCCTCGATAAAAAGCCAGCTCGGGAGCACCCTTGCTGGCCTCATATTGTTGGTGCCGACGGCGAGACTCGAACTCGCACAGCTTGCGCCACTACCCCCTCAAGATAGCGTGTCTACCAATTTCACCACGTCGGCCAAAGACTGCTATTTTACCCTGCTTTGACTAATTTGTTCAACGCACAATTGCTCAAGATCAAAATGAAAAGCAATTTTTGCGCTAGCAATGCCAATATTATTTCGGGATTTGGTTCGCCTGCCCTGCATTGTTAGCAGGAGCAGCAGGCACAGGAGCCGCCGCACCTTGCGGCGCGTTGGCAGAACTGTTCGCAGGAACGCTGGAAGCAGGCGCGGAAGGCGCCGGCAAATTTTCCATCACACCACCACCCGCGGGCGCGCGTTTATTTCCGAGAAAAGCCAACGCAAGCGTCGCCACAAAAAAGATAGTCGCCGCAACTGCGGTCGACTTAGAGAGGAAGTTCGACGACCCGCTCGCGCCAAACAGACTACCCGAAGCACCTGAGCCAAACGCAGCCCCCATGTCCGCCCCCTTACCATGCTGCAGCAGCACGAGCCCAATAATCGCAAGCGCGGACAATACCTGAACCACAACAACAAATGTGAACAAAGCGTTCATTGAACAATTTCCAATCAAAAGTTAATTCTTTGGGCGCCCATTATGCGACTTCATGCCGCTCGAACGATGGCGAGAAAATCTGCCGCCTTGAGCGAGGCACCACCGATCAGGCCGCCATCAATATCAGGCATTGCCAGCAACTCCCTGGCGTTATCCGGCTTCATGCTGCCGCCATACAGGATCGGAATAAGCTCAGCCGCCTCGGCACTTTTATCCGCAAGCCTAGTGCGCAACATGGCATGCACATCCTGCGCCATCTGCGGCGTCGCTGTTTTGCCCGTACCAATTGCCCATACCGGTTCGTAGGCAACCACGATCTTTGAAAGCTCGCTGGGATCAAGCACCGCCAATACCGCATCGATTTGCGCACCAACAACGGCAGACGTCCGACCGGATTCGCGCTCATCCAGTGACTCGCCCACGCACACGATCGGCGTCAAACCGGCCCCGAGCGCGACGTTCGCTTTTTGCGCTACCAGATCGTTACTCTCGCCATGATATGTGCGACGCTCGGAGTGCCCGACAATGACATAGCGGGCACCAAAATCCGTCAGCATGGCGCCAGAAATCTCCCCCGTGTATGCACCGGACTCATGAACCGAAACATCCTGCCCCCCCCAGGCGACTGGACTTTCAGCAAGCTCTGCTCGGCATTGCGCAAGATAGGGAGCAGGAACGCAAACCGCAACCGCACATGCCGGCTGACCAAGCTCGCCTTTGATCCCATTTAGTAGAACAGCATTGGCAGCAAGGCTGCCATTCATTTTCCAATTACCGGCGATGAGTTTGCGGCGCATAGGGGTCCAAATTTGCAATAACCCTTGATTCTAGCGCGGCGCAGCATGAGTGGTCAAACCATAAAGGAAGGATTCGACCGCACTCAATTCGGCATGTTCCACGAGTCACGAAATATATCGCTACACTGCATCAGCATGCGCCCTGCAGGGACTAGCTCACCTTCAGGACGATCTTGCCGATATGTTCGCTCGACTCCATCAGCGCATGCGCCTGCGCAACCTCGGCAAGGGGGAAAACGCGGTATAACACCGGTTTGATTTTTCCGCAGTCAAGCAACGGCCAGACGTGCTCACGCAGACGCTCTGCAATCCCCGCCTTAAATTCAACTGGACGAGGCCTCAACGTCGAACCAGTGATCGTAAGACGTCTGCGCAACACTTGGCCGATATCGACTGTCGCCTTCGCTCCGCCCAGCAACGCGATCACCGAGAGACGCCCGTCATCAGCAAGACAATCGATTTCACGCGGCAGATAAGTGCCTGCAACCATGTCGAGAATGACATCAACGCCCTTCCCGCCAGTTAATGCCTTTACGACTTCGACAAAGTCCTCGCTGCGATAATTAATGCCGCGAACGGCGCCAAGCGATTCGCACACCCTGCATTTTTCATCCGTGCCAGCAGTTGCAAACACACGATGCCCGAGCGCAGTCGCCATTTGGATCGCGGTCACACCGATTCCGGAAGTACCTCCCTGCACCAGCAAGGTTTCAGCCCCGGTCAAGCGCGCACGGTCGAACACGTTGCTCCATACGGTAAAAAACGTTTCAGGCAAGGACGCCGCCTCCTCAACGCTCAGCCCTTTCGGAATAGGCAGGCATTGGCGCACCGGTGCCGCGCAATATTCGGCATAACCACCGCCCTGCACCAGCGCGCAAACCATGTCCCCCTTCTTGAAGTCGCTGCCGGAAAAATCGCCATCTACGATTTCACCCGCCACTTCGAGCCCAGGCAATTCGGATGCACCGGGAGGAACCGGATATTGCCCCATGCGCTGAAGCACGTCCGGCCGGTTAATACCTGCCGCGTGCACCCTGACCATTACGTCCCCCGGGTTGAGGTTTGGCATCGGCTTATCACAAAGCCGCAAAACATCCGGCGGCCCCGGCCGTGTAATCTCGATAGCTCTCATGTCTGTTCGTGAGATGAAAAAAATTTGCATTTTACGTTACGCACACATTTTATATAGGCGGATATCTGGCGCATGGAAATGCTAATAGACAACAATTGATGCATCGCAACATTGTTACACGCAAACTAGCCAAGAATAGCGCGGGACATTGAAAACAGCCTGAACAACGATCGCCTCATTGCTGCACCGACCTTGTTTCATTTGTTACAAAAGAACGGGAACTAAATTGACAAGTTTCATTTCCAAACGGAAATATAAACTCATGTCGAGGCACAGCCATGCAGCTCGCTCTTGTTTCCAGGCCAAATAGAAAGCATTTAAAAATGCATTTATCGGCAATCAATGAACGGCTTATTCTTGCACTCGAGAGTTCGCGCCAGATGGCGTTTGACTGGCACATTCCCGACGATAAGCTTTATGTCTGCGGCGAGCCAATGGAGAGCTTTATTGACTCGTTGCTAGAACCCGGGACAGCTTGGCGCTCCAGCACACTACCCGCCATCATCCATAACGACGACCAGGAAAATTTTCGCCGCCAGCTGCGTGATGCACTTAAGGGGACGGCCGGCACGGACGGCGCGTTCTACAAGGCGGAACTGCGCCTGAGGGATTCCCAGCATACTTGGCGTTGGGTCAACATCAGCGGCAAAATCATCGAGCGCGACCGCAACGGGCAGGCAGTCCGCATGGTAGGCACCTTTTCCGACATAGACGAACGCAAGCAGAACG
The DNA here is from genome assembly GCF_007874125.1 of Noviherbaspirillum sp. UKPF54. Taxonomy (NCBI): domain Bacteria; kingdom Pseudomonadati; phylum Pseudomonadota; class Betaproteobacteria; order Burkholderiales; family Oxalobacteraceae; genus Noviherbaspirillum; species Noviherbaspirillum sp. UKPF54. Next base: position 2,168,389 of record NZ_CP040128.1, read on the forward strand.
AAAGAAAAATCGCTCGGCTGCGCGATCTGTACGCCACGCTCAGTCAGACCAATCAGGCGATCGTTCGAATCGGCGAGCGGGATGCACTGTTCCGTGAAATTTGCCGCATTGCGGTCGAGCATGGCCGCTTTCACATGGCGTGGATCGGCCTGATTGACCACACCAGCAAGCAAGTCATCAGCGTCGCGTCATACGGCAAGAACCCCGACGCACTTCAGCACCTCTCGGTCTCAGTCGACGACTCCAAGCCCGAAGGCTGCGGCGTGATCGGCATGGCGCTCAGGGAGAATCGGCCGAATATCTGCAACGATCTTTACAGCACTCCCCACCCGAGCCACCGCCTGAAAGCAGCTAATGAGGCGGAATATCAATCTCTTGCAAGCTTTCCTTTTCACATTGCCGGCAAAACGCTAGGCGCATTGAATCTGTATTCCGCAGAAAAAGACTTTTTCGATGAGCAGCTGATCGAGCTGCTGGAGGAAATGGCTCTCGATATTTCGTTCGCGATCGAAAACTACGAGCGCGAAGCGCAGCGCAAGGCGATCGAGGCCGCATTGGTCGACAGCGAACGCTTCAAGAGCGCAATCCTGACAGCCGCACTCGATTGCATCGTCTCGATCAATCGCAAGGGTGAAATCATCAGCTTCAACGAAGCCGCCGAGCGCACATTCGGTTATAGCCGCGACCAAGTACTCGGAAAGCCCTTGGTCGATACCATCATCCCGCAAGAATGGCGCGATCGCCATCAGCCTGCCGTCGAGCGTTTTCTTTCCAACGGGACGAGCACCATGCTCAACCGACGCGTCGAGCTGACGGCGATGCGATCAGACGGCACGATTTTTCCAGTGGAGCTCGCGGTCGTCCCGCTTAGCGTCGCAAACGAGCCCATCTTCACGGCGTTCATTCGCGACATATCCGAGCTTAAGCAAAGCCAAGCCATTCTAAAAGACAGCGCCATGCGTTATCGCCAGCTAGTTGAACTGTCTCCCGAGGCGATTTTTGTTTACCGTGACGGCAAGCTGGCCCTTCTCAATCAAGCCGGCGGCCGGATGCTCGGCACAGCCGACACCGCACGGCTGCTTGGCCGCAGCATTTTCGATTTCATTCATCCCGATTATCATGCCCTGTTTCAGGAGAGAGCCCGGCTGGCGCCGGCATCCCTGCCATCCACGCCATTCATCGAACAGATCTGGCTGCGTATGGATGGAAGCAGGTTCAATGCGGAGATCGCGGCGACCAACCTGATGTACAACGACGAGCCGGCGGTACAAGTGGTTGTGCGTGACATCACCGAACGCAAACGCACCGAGTCGCTGCAACTGGGGCAGAATCGCATCCTCAATATGGTCGCGACCGGGGTCGCGTTGCCGGAAATCCTGTTGGAAATAGCACGATTCGTCGAAAGTCAGTCAGATCACGGCCTGTGTTCGATAATGCAACTCAACGGCGATGGCTCCGCGCTTACCGACCGGATCGCTCCCAGCCTGCCGCAAACCTATCTTTCACGGCTCGCCGACAGCAAAGTCGGGCCGGCCAATTGCTCATGCGGCACAGCCGTCTTCCGTGCGGCGCCGGTAATCGTCACCGATATCGCGACCGATCCGCTCTGGGAGTCGCGCCGCGATCTTGCGCTCGCGCATGGCCTGAGAGCGTGCACCTCCTGGCCAATTTTCGGGAAGAACAAGAAAATTCTCGGTACCTTTGCTCTCTATTTCATGGAGCCATCTGCGCCGTCCGCCAGAGACTTGCAGCTCTTTAACATCTGCACCAATCTCGCCGGGATTGCGATCGAGGGCCGCGCCTCGGAAGAAAAGATTCGCTACCTGGCGCACTATGACGGACTGACGTCGCTGCCGAACCGGTTTCTCTTCAAGGAATACCTCGATCTGGCGCTGCGCAATGCAAAAAGACATGGCAAGAAATTCGCTGTCTTTTTCCTCGACCTCGACAAGTTCAAGGAAATCAACGATACGCTCGGCCACGATGCTGGTGACCACGTGCTACGGGAAGTTGCCGCGCGCCTGCGCAACTGCCTTCGCCATACCGACAAGATTGCCCGCATGGGCGGCGACGAATTCTATGTCTTGATCGAGGATCTCGGCGACGGCCGGTATGCCGCAGATGTCGCGCAAAAACTTCTTGATGCCGCATTACGCCCGGTGCGCGTCGCTGACCGCGACTGCCAACTGAGCGTCAGCATCGGGATCAGCATTTTCCCTGATGACGGCAATGATGAGCTGACGCTTTTGAAGAACGCAGACAGCGCGATGTACCGCGCCAAGGATCGCGGAAAAAATGCCTACGAATTCTTTTCGCCGCATCTGGAATTCGGAGAGGAAAAACTGGATATGTTCAAGCAGCACCTGATGGCACACTTAAAAGAAAGCGAAACCACGTACTACAGCTGACTTCGCGCATCCCGCCCTGCCCTCAGGCGCGAAGCAATAAAAAAAACCGCCCGAGCGACTGCTGCGGGCGGTTTTCATTGATGACGACGGCCTAAGCGATCGTCATCCGCTTCGCCTTACTGCTGTTGTTGCGCCGCGCCACCTTCTTCGGCGGCTGCAGCCTTCATCGATAATTTCAGGCGGCCGCGCTCATCGGTCTCCAGCACCTTGACACGTACCTGCTGGCCTTCCTTCAGGTAGTCGCCTACGGCGTTGACGCGCTCGTTGGCGATCTGGCTGATGTGCAGCAGACCGTCGCGTCCCGGCAGGACTTGCACGATTGCGCCGAAGTCGAGCAGCTTGAGTACGACGCCATCATAGATCTTGCCCACTTCGACGGAGGCGGTCAGCTCTTCGATACGGCGCTTGGCTTCCTGGCCGGCGGCAGCGTCGACCGAAGCAATCGTCACCACACCCTCATCGCTGATGTCGATCTGGGTGCCGGTTTCTTCGGTCAGCGCGCGGATGACCGCGCCACCCTTGCCGATCACGTCACGGATTTTTTCCGGATTGATCTTGATGGTGATCAGGCGCGGAGCGAAGTCGGACAGCTCCGCCTTTCCAGCCGGGACGGCTTCCTGCATCTTCGCCAGGATGTGCATGCGGCCTTCCTTGGCTTGTGCCAGCGCGACTTGCATGATTTCCTTGGTGATGCCCTGGATCTTGATGTCCATCTGCAGCGCGGTAATGCCGTTAGCGGTACCGGCGACCTTGAAGTCCATATCGCCCAGGTGATCTTCATCACCCAGAATGTCGGTCAGCACGGCGAACTTGCTGCCATCCTTGATCAGGCCCATTGCAATGCCAGCTACATGCGCTTTCATCGGCACGCCCGCATCCATCAACGCCAAACAACCGCCGCACACCGACGCCATCGACGACGAACCATTCGACTCAGTGATTTCCGAAACCAGACGCACCGAATAGCTGAACTCTTCCGGTGCCGGCAGCGCAGCCTGCAGTGCACGCTTGGCTAAACGGCCGTGGCCGATTTCGCGGCGCTTCGGCGTGCCCACGCGGCCAGTTTCACCGGTCGCGAACGGAGGCATGTTGTAGTGAAGCATGAAGCGGTCGGAATACTCGCCCATCAATGCATCGATCTTCTGCTCGTCGCGTGCAGTGCCGAGGGTTGCCACCACCAGCGCCTGCGTTTCGCCACGGGTGAACAGTGCAGAGCCGTGAGTACGCGGCAGCACGCTGGTGCTAATCGAAATCGGACGCACGGTGCGAGTGTCGCGGCCGTCGATACGCGGCTCGCCTTCGAGGATCTGCGAGCGAACGATCTTTGCTTCCAGGTCGAACAGGATGCTGCCGACTTCGGCCGAATCCGGTGCTGCGGCGCCTGCCGCAGCGGCTTCCGCTGCCAGCGCCGCATTCACCTCTGCGGACACGGTATTGAGCTTGGCCGTGCGCGCCTGCTTGTCCTTGGTCTGATATGCCTCGCGCAGCTTGGCTTCAGCCAGTTCGGTCACGCGTGCGATCAGCGCTTCGTTCTTCGCCGGCGGATTCCATACGACTTCCGGCTTGCCGCCGTCGCGCACGAGGTCATGGATGGCGTCGATCACGACCTTCATCTGCTCATGGCCGTACACCACGGCGCCAAGCATGACTTCCTCGGACAGCTGGTTCGCTTCCGATTCCACCATCAGCACGGCCTGTTCGGTACCGGCGACAACCAGATCCATTTGCGATTTCGCCAACTGCGATGCAGTCGGGTTCAACACGTATTGTCCGTCGACATAGCCGACGCGTGCCGCGCCGAGCGGGCCGCTGAACGGGATGCCGGCAACGCAGATCGCAGCCGACGCGCCGATCATCGATGCGATATCCGGATCGATTTCAGGATTGACAGACAGGACATGCACGATGACCTGTACTTCGTTCAGATAGCCTTCCGGGAACAGCGGGCGAATCGGGCGATCGATCAGGCGCGAGGTCAGCGTCTCCTTTTCGGACGGACGGCCTTCACGCTTGAAAAAACCGCCCGGAATACGTCCGGCCGCATAGCTCTTCTCGACATAATCGACGGTCAGCGGGAAAAAATCCTGCCCCGCCTTGACATCCTTCTTCGCGACGACGGTCGCCAGCACCACGGTATCTTCGATCGATACGAGCACGGCACCGGATGCTTGGCGAGCAATTTCACCTGTCTCCAACGTGACTTGATGCTGGCCGTACTGGAAGGTCTTGGTAACTTTATTGAACACGGTGTTTCCTTTCTATTTTTGCCGACAGATTTTCAGGCGCTGTCGTTCACCTCACCACGGATGACATATCACGAATGACCTGTCACCTTCACTACTTGATCGCTATCGAATTACAAACCACAAAATGGCAAAATGCCCGCATCAGCAGGCTGACGCAGGCATTTCAGCTATAAACCGAGCGAATGTCGCAAAAAAATTACTTGCGCAGGCCGAGCTTCTCGATCAGGGCGCGATAACGGTTTGCGTCCTTGCCCTTCAGATAGGAGAGCAGGCTCTTGCGACGATTAACCATCATGATCAGGCCGCGGCGGGAGTGGTGATCCTTGGCGTGGGCCTTGAAATGGTTGTTGAGCTCATTGATACGTGCGGTCAGCAGTGCGACTTGCACTTCGGGAGAACCGGTATCGTTCGTGCCACGAGCATTGTCCGCAATGATGGCGGCCTTGTTGATATTTTCTACTGTCATGATTACCTTTCACATGCGGTGGATGGAGTCGCAACCCCGTACACCGTGACACATTGATAAAAACTTGGCCAAATTGGCCAAGTAGCGCAGTATATAGGAAATGCCAAAAGGATTCAAATACTTAGCTCGCTTTTGGCTGTTTTTAGCGGAGAAATCATGAAATTTTCCGGCCGATTGTTGCTCCTCGGATTTTTGACGGCGTTGTGTTCCTGCGCCACGCTTTTCCCGGAGCCAGTCAATGTTTGCGACAGCGAAGCACAAGTCATTGCCAAGCGCGGTCAGCCAACCCATCGCTATGCCGATGGTCGAAGTCACTTACTGGAATATGCGCAAGGTCCGTGGGGGCAGGCAACCTATATGGCACGTATCGGCCCTGACGGCAAAGTTATTTCTTTTGATCAAGTTTTAACATCCCCAAAATTCGCATCGATTAAAATCGGAGAAGCGACCAAGGACGACGTCCTGCGTACCGTCGGCGCCCCCAGCGAAACCTCATATCTCAGCTTAAGCGATCTTGAGGTCTGGTCCTATCCTTACAAAGAAAACGGCGTGTGGAATTCACTGATGCACATTCACTTTGACAGATCAGGGGTGGTACGTAAGATGATGAACGCCCCGGATCCGCGCTTCGACCCGGACGAACGCTTCCCATTTGGAATGTTTCGGCGCCGCTAATTCCAACACAAAGAAAAAGCGCCTGCTTGATGCGGGCGCTTTTCCGTTTATAGGTGTGATCAAAGTTGCGGATTCAACTTCTCTGACTTGGAATGCAATTTGTTCAAGGCAGACAAGTAGGCCTTTGCCGATGCCACCACGATATCCGGATCGGCACCCACGCCGTTGACAATGCGTCCGGCCTTGGCGAGGCGCATCGTTACCTCGCCTTGCGACTGTGTACCGGTAGTGATTGCATTGACCGAGAACAGCAAGAGCTCCGAGCCGCTTTCGGCCCGCGATTCGATCGCATTGACGGTCGCATCGACCGGGCCGTTACCCTGCCCTTCGCACACTACTTCTTTGCCCCCCATCGAGAACACGACCTTTGCACGGGGCTTTTCCCCCGTTTCGGAGTGTTGAGACAGCGATACGAAACGATAATGCTCATTGTCGTGAGAATGCTGCTCGTCGGATACCAGCGCAATGATGTCTTCATCGAAAATGTCAGACTTACGATCGGCCAATTCCTTAAAACGAGCAAACGCAGCATTTACATCCGCTTCGGAGTCAAGTTCGATACCGAGTTCTTCCAAGCGCTGCTTGAATGCATTACGCCCGGACAATTTACCGAGCACAATCTTGTTTGCTGTCCAGCCTACGTCTTCCGCGCGCATGATTTCATAGGTGTCGCGCGCCTTCAGCACGCCATCCTGATGAATGCCGGACGCATGCGCAAACGCATTGGCGCCAACCACGGCCTTGTTCGGCTGCACTGCAAAACCGGTAATCTGGGACACCAGTTTGGATGCCGGCACAATCTGGGTCGTGTCGATGCCCAATTCGAGATTAAAATAGTCTTTCCGCGTTTTCACTGCCATCACGACCTCTTCAAGCGCAGTATTGCCGGCGCGCTCACCCAAGCCATTGATTGTGCACTCGACCTGGCGTGCACCGCCAATCTGGACGCCGGCCAGCGAGTTGGCGACTGCCATGCCAAGATCGTTGTGACAATGCACGGACCAGATCGCCTTGTCGGAATTCGGAATACGCTCGCGCAACGTCTTGATCATGTTGCCGTACAACTCAGGTACGCCATAGCCAACCGTGTCCGCAAAATTAATCGTGCGCGCCCCTTCGTTGATGACCGCCTCGATCACGCGGCACAGGAAGTCCATATCGGAACGGCTGCCGTCTTCCGGGCTGAACTCGATATCATCAGTAAATTGCCGGGCAAAACGAACCGCCAGCTTGGCTTGCTCGAATACCTGATCCGGAGACATGCGAAGCTTCTTTTCCATGTGCAGCGGAGACGTCGCGATGAACGTATGAATACGTTTCCTGGCCGCTGGTGCAAGGGCTTCCGCCGCACGAGAAATGTCGCGATCATTGGCGCGGGACAGCGAGCAAACGGTGGAATCCTTGATGATTCCGGCAATCGCCTTGATCGCCTCGAAATCGCCGGGCGACGCCGCAGCAAAGCCGGCTTCGATCACATCCACGCGCAGTCGCTCCAACTGCTTTGCGATGCGGATTTTTTCATCCTTGGTCATCGAGGCGCCAGGCGATTGTTCGCCGTCGCGCAAAGTGGTGTCGAAAATAATCAGTTTGTCGGCCATGCTGCACTCCTCGGGAAGTCGGTGATCGAATTGGTTCTAAATGGTATTTGGCCCGCCCTTGCATTCATCATCATGGGCCGGATACGACACGAATTGTGGAAAATGGGATTTAGCGCGCGTTAACGCACTAGTAGTAGCGACAGCAGCAGGCCGTTCAGGAAGCTGCTGAAAGATGCGGATGCGGAAATGTGGATTTCGCGAGACATGGAAAAACTATAAGCGGAATCGTGGAAAAGTGCAACAGCCTGACAATCCAGGGGATTTTTCGCCATTAACTTCATTACGGTTTCCGGCAACCACGTCTTGTGATTGTCGGAAACCACAGAGGGCTATTCTTTTGCCTCCGGAGCATGATCTTCCGTTGTCTCGACGATGCTGACGGGCTTTCCTTTTGCAAGGCGCCAGAAATAAATGACATAGCCGGACAATCCATACAATACGAACATGCCAAAGAGCACTTTAGGCGGATCGCTTGAAATGAGAACGAATACCAGCACAATCAGAAAAATGGCGATGAACGGCACAGATTTGCGGAAATTCACTTCCTTGAAACTGTAAAACGGCACGTTTGTCACCATCGTTAGGCCGGCGTACAAGGTGATGGCCCATGCATACCAGCTCAACTCCAGGCCGGTAAAGCGTAGGTCATCCATCAGCCAGACAAATCCCGTCACCAAGGCCGCTGCCGCCGGGCTGGGCAAGCCTTGGAAATAGCGCTTGTCGACGACGCCGATGTTGGTATTGAAACGTGCCAGGCGCAATGCCGCTCCCGCGCAATATACGAACGCAGCTAGCCATCCGAGCTTACCCATACCGCGCAAGGACCATTCGTAGACCACCAGCGCGGGCGCCGCACCGAACGACAACATGTCGGACAGGCTGTCATATTGGGCGCCGAATTCGCTCTGCGTATTGGTCAGTCGGGCGACGCGCCCATCGACGCTATCGAGCAGCATGGCGGCAAAGATCGCCACCGATGCAAAATCGAACTTCAGATTCATCGCCATCACGATCGCAAAGAATCCGCAAAACAGGTTCGCGGTCGTAAAGGCGTTCGGCAGCAAGTAGATGCCGCGCCGGCGCAAGGTTGGTGCCGACGGTGGGATCTGTTCTGGATGAGGTGCGTGGTGTAAGGCGCGCTTGTTTAGCCGCCCCCCCTTGGAAAAGGATCCGACGTTGCTTTTCGCTTTACGACGATTAAAAGTTGCCATGCTTATTCCGCTTCAATAATGATGCAATGAGATCACGATCCGACCAGAATCAATTCTTGTCGAATTTCCCGGAAAAGGCTGATCCTCACACGCGACGATAGGGCACGGACAAATGTTCAACTTCACTCCGTTTGATAATGAAATACTAAAAGCGTGGCTATTCTAGACGAGCAACAAGTAAATGTAACCCCCGAATTACTCTTGCCGCCTTCTCACTTGAACCTGACCTTGCCGACCACCCGCATGCTCAACGTCGTTTCGCCAGGTTCAAAACTTGGTTCTTCCACGCGCTCCGGGGGCACAGCGGCAGCCATCATCGTTTTTGATGCCCGCAGGTCCTGCTGAGGCGCATAGGCACCGGAGGCTTCGAAGTCGACGGTATCCAGCACCGCATCCGAGAGGCTTCGCCCCATTGTCTTTGCAATGGCCGCGATACGATCCGTCAGATTCCGATAGGCGGCGGCAATACGCTGCTCTTCCACTTTCTTTGCGGCGGCCTCGCTCAATCCGAAATACAAACCATTGAGCGCAAGAATGCGCTGAACGGAAGCGATTGTATTCGGCAAGCCCGTGATATTGGTCGTGGTCAGCTCCAGATAGTGCCCGACACGCCAGCCAACCGGCTGCCGCGCCTTCCCGGCCGGCCTTGGGGTCTGCTCGTCCGCATATACGGGGTATGTATAGTATCCGCGGGTTTGCAATATCGCTTGGGGATCTTCCCGCTTGATGATATCAATACCCTGCTTCATTTTTTGATTCACTCGCGATGCCGCCATCGCCTTATCCTTGTCCTGCTCCTCGATCATCAACGTGGCATGCGCCTCATCATTGCGCTGCCGTACTTCGCCGAAGGCTGGAACAACGACTAGCGCACCTGATGTCTGTATCGCGGGCTGGGCAAAGGCACTGTTTACTCCGCAGCAGAGCAGCACCGCCAACAGGGCATTTCTGAGTTTTGACAATTGCATTCTCCCGGGTAATAGTGTCTCATCAAGAAGCAACTCACCTCGTTCACCTCGAAAGTGTGTTGCCGCAAAAAAAATGGGGCGACACATTGTGTACGCCCCATTTATTTTACTTAACCCGCATTGATCGCATTGATCAAGGGGCAAGCCGACAAAGTCGCATTTAGTTCTTGGACTGATCGACCAGTTTGTTCTTCTTAATCCACGGCATCATTGCGCGCAGTTTCTCGCCAACTTGCTCGATCTGGTGCTCAGCGGTGAGGCGGCGACGGGATTGCAGGGTCGGCGCACCGGCCTTGTTCTCCAAAATGAAGCTCTTCGCATATTCACCGGTCTGAATGTCCTTCAGGCACTGACGCATTGCGTTCTTGGTGTCTTCGGTGACGACGCGCGGCCCAGTCACGTACTCGCCATATTCCGCATTGTTCGAGATCGAGTAGTTCATGTTGGCAATGCCGCCTTCATAGATCAGGTCGACGATCAGCTTCAGCTCGTGCAAGCACTCGAAGTACGCCATTTCCGGCGCATAACCGGCTTCAACCAGCGTTTCAAAACCAGCCTTGATCAGCTCGACCGTACCGCCGCACAGAACAGCCTGCTCGCCGAACAAGTCGGTTTCAGTCTCTTCGCGGAAGTTGGTCTCGATAATGCCGGCACGCCCGCCGCCGTTGGCCATCGCATAGGACAGAGCGATGTCGCGGGCATTGCCGGACTTGTCCTGATACACGGCGACGAGGTGCGGCACGCCGCCGCCTTGAGTGTACGTGCCGCGAACGGTGTGGCCAGGGGCCTTAGGCGCAACCATGATCACGTCGAGGTCGGCGCGCGGCACGACCTGGCCGTAGTGCACGTTGAAGCCATGGGCAAAAGCCAGCACCGCGCCTTGCTTGGCGTTCGGAGCGACGTTTTCATTGTAGACCTGCGCGATATTCTCGTCCGGCAGCAGGATCATGATAACGTCGGCAGCCTTGACAGCCTCATTGACTTCGGCGACGTTCAGGCCTGCGTTCTTTGCCTTCTCCCAGGATGCGCCGCCCTTGCGCAAACCGACGGTCACCTTGACGCCGGAGTCGTTCAGGTTCTGCGCGTGCGCATGGCCTTGCGATCCGTAACCGATGATGGTGACGTTCTTGCCTTTGATGAGGGACAGGTCACAGTCTTTGTCGTAAAAAACTTTCATTGATCTTCCTAATATGGTTATTTGTTTAATTGCGTGAAACTGGTTCTAAACTTTGAGAATACGCTCGCCGCGGCCGATGCCCGACCCGCCCGTACGGACGGTTTCAAGGATTGCTGTCCGATCGATCGACTCGATGAAAGCATCGAGCTTGGATTTGTTACCCGTCAGTTCGATCGTGTACGTTTTCTCGGTGACATCGATGATGCGACCGCGGAAGATGTCCGCAGTACGCTTCATTTCCTCGCGCTCCTTGCCAACGGCACGCACCTTGATGAGCATAAGTTCACGTTCGATATGGGCACCTTCGGTCAGGTCCACCACTTTCACGACTTCGATCAGGCGGTTCAGGTGCTTGGTGATCTGCTCGATCACGTCGTCCGACCCGGTAGTGACGATAGTCATGCGTGACAGGGTAACGTCTTCCGTCGGCGCCACGGTCAGGGTTTCGATGTTGTAGCCACGCGCGGAAAACAAAGCCACTACTCGCGACAACGCCCCTGCTTCATTCTCAAGCAAAACAGAAATGATATGACGCATTACAGATCCTCCGAACCCAAGAGCATTTCAGTCAAGCCTTTGCCGGCTTTCACCATCGGCCAGACGTTCTCGGTTTGATCCGTAATGAAGTTCATAAATACCAGTTTGTCCTTCATGCCGAACGCCTCTTTCAGCGCGCCTTCGACATCGCCCGGCTTCTCGATCTTCATGCCGACATGGCCGAAGGATTCCGCGAGCTTGTTGAAGTCCGGCAGCGAATCCATGTACGACTCGGAATAGCGCGAACCGTAATCGATCTGCTGCCACTGGCGCACCATGCCAAGGAAGCGGTTGTTCAACAGGATGATCTTCGGCGTCAGGTGATACTGCTTGCAGGTCGCGAGCTCCTGGATGCACATCTGAATCGACGCTTCGCCGGTAATACAGGCGACGGTCGCGCCCGGATTGGCCATCTGCACGCCCATCGCGTACGGGAGACCGACACCCATCGTGCCCAGGCCGCCGGAATTGATCCAACGGCGCGGCTTGTCGAAGCGGTAGTACTGTGCAGCCCACATCTGGTGCTGGCCGACGTCGGAGGTGATGAAGGCGTCGCCCTTGGTCACTTCCCACAGCTTCTCGACCACTGATTGCGGCTTGATCACGTCATCGGACGTTGCGTATTTCAGGCATTCGCGACCACGCCATTCATTGATCTGGCGCCACCACGCGCCCAGCGCTTGAGCATTCGGCTTGACGGCCGCTTCCGCGGCATCGAGCTGCGACAGCAATTCCTGAAGCACGTCTTTCACATTCCCGACGATCGGAATGTCGACCTTGACGCGCTTGGAAATCGAAGACGGGTCGATATCAATGTGGATGATCTTGCGGGGATGCGTCGCGAAGTGTTTCGGATTACCGATCACACGGTCGTCGAAGCGCGCGCCGATGGCGATCAGTACGTCGCAGTGCTGCATCGCCATGTTGGCTTCGTACGTGCCATGCATGCCCGGCATGCCGACGAATTTGTCGCTCGAGGCCTTGTACGCGCCGAGGCCCATCAGCGTATTCGTGCACGGATAGCCGAGCTTATCAACCAGCTTGTTCAACTCTGCCGACGCATTGGCCAGGATGACGCCGCCGCCTGTATAGATCATCGGGCGCTCTGCCGACAGCAGCAGCTGCACCGCCTTGCGGATCTGACCGGAGTGTCCCTTGTCGACAGGCTTGTAGGAGCGCATTTCGACTTCCTTCGGATATTCGAATGCGCATTTGTGCATCGAGATATCCTTCGGAATATCGACCAGCACCGGGCCCGGACGGCCAGTGGTGGCGATAAAGAAGGCTTTCTTAATCGTCGCGGCGAGATCCTTTACATCCTTGACGAGGAAGTTGTGTTTCACGCATGGGCGGGTGATGCCCACGGTGTCGCATTCCTGGAAGGCGTCCTGGCCGATTGCATGCGTGGGCACCTGGCCGGAGATAACGACCATGGGGACCGAATCCATGTAAGCAGTCGCCAGACCGGTAACCGCGTTCGTCACTCCGGGGCCGGAGGTGACGATAGCAACGCCGACTTTTTGCGAGCTGCGCGAGTACGCGTCCGCCGCATGGATGGCCGCCTGCTCATGGCGCACCAGGATGTGCTGGAATTTGTCTTGATTGAAGATGGCGTCGTAGATGTAGAGCACTGCGCCGCCGGGATAGCCGAACACGTGCTCGACGCCCTCTTCGGCCAAACAGCGCACGACGATTTCCGCGCCTGTCAGTTCGATACTCATTGCTAAGTTCCTTTCAAGGTCCATTGGAGATTGATCGGATGCTCTCTCCTGGCGGAATCGCACGGAACGACAGGTCTTTGGGCTTCCCTTTCTTGTGCGGTCACGCCGGTTCGGTACGCACCCGTAGATGCGGTTCAAAGCGGCGCTAAACGCGACTCGTTCAGCCGGAGTACTGAAGATCCGATACGGATTCCTCACGCTTGTGGCGTGGGTTAGAGCAAACAGCTTTCAAATGTTGAAGCGCGCCTGATCGAAAAGCGGCATCTTGGGCCGCGCGAAAAGACTGTCCTTCACGGGTGAGAAGGGAATGATACGTTAATGTGTTGCACCATTTTGGTCAAGTCAAATTCGACCAAAACCTTTTGAAATCAAGCGCATTAAGCCAAAAAAAGCCCACAGCTGCGGGCTTTTTTGCTAGCATTCGCACAGTTTCGAAGAACAACTATTCGATGGCCTCCGATCCCTCGATCGACTTTCTCCCGGCAGCCGAAAGACAATCCGCCACATCGCATGGCAACTGAAAAAGAACTTTCCGATTTTCTGGAAAACGTAGAACGCCGCGCCTTCAAACAGGCGGTTTATGCGGTGCGCAAGGATGAAGCAGCCCTGGACATCGTCCAGGACGCAATGATCAAGCTCGCCGAAAAATACGGCGACAAGCCGGCCTCCGAGCTGCCGCTTCTCTTCCAGCGGATACTGCAAAACACGATCCATGACTACTTTCGGCGTGAAAAGGTACGAAGTACTTGGGTCAGCCTGTTCTCCGGCCTCGGCGGTGACGCGGACGACAGCGAACATTTTGATTTATTGGAAACATTCGAGTCCGAAGAAGGTTCGCTCGCCGCGGAATCCAGCGCGGACAAGGTGGAGCGCCAACAAGTTTTAGCCGCAATTGAGGAAGAAGTACAAAAGCTGCCCGCACGTCAACGGGAAGCATTCCTTATGCGTTATTGGCAAGATATGGATGTAGCTGAAACAGCTGCAGCGATGGGCTGCTCAGAGGGCAGCGTGAAAACACACTGCTCTCGCGCCACACATGCGCTGGCCCAGGCATTGCGAGCCAAAGGAATCACCCTATGAACCAGAAAGAACTGAATTTCGCCTATAAAGTGCGCCATGCGCTGAACGAGTCCGCAGAAAATCTTCCGGCATCTACCGCAGAACGCCTCTCTTCTGCGCGCAAAATTGCACTATCGCGAAAAAAGAAAGAATCCACGCTCCGCATCCTTGTTTCACCGCGACGTCTGGCGGGCGACGCCGGCAGCTTTTTCAATGCCCATTTCTCATGGATTGCCCGGATGGGGCTGATCCTGCCATTGATTGTCGTGGCTACAGGGCTGGCTGGCATTTATCAATATGAGCAAGAACGGCACATCGACGAAACCGCAGAGATCGACGCAGCGGTCCTGACGGACGAATTGCCTCTGTCGGCATATGTTGACCATGGCTTTAACGCCTACCTTGCCAAGCGAGGCGAGTGACGTGACACACAGCATTGTGCTTTTGCCCGCCCGCCTATTGCGGGCGGCGCGTATTTTAGGAGCAAGCCTGTCGATCCTGGCGGCGCCCGCATATGCTGCCGACATGCCGTCACAACCGGTCCCGCCGTCAGGCATAGCGCAGCCTGCCGCGAATTCGCCACAGGCCGCCGCCAGACCCTTGTGGTCCGAGTTGTCACCTGCGCAGCAACAAGCGCTAGCACCTTTAGCGGGCGAATGGGACAAGCTTGACACCCTACGCAAGAACAAATGGCTCGCTATCGGCAACAGATACGCGAAGATGAAACCCGCCGAACAACAGCGCATGCAGGAGCGCATGCGCGACTGGGTAACGCTCACGCCGGAACAGCGGCGCATCGCCCGCGAAAGTTATGCTCGGGCAAAAAGACTGGGCCCGGAACAGAAGTCGGCGCAATGGGAGCAATACCAGCAATTACCGGAAGAGCAGAAAAAGAGGCTGGCTGCCGACGCTGCGTCGAAAAAACGAGTCGCCACGCTGCCGTCAAATGCCGCGCAAGCAAATCATAGCAAGACTGTGCCGCCGATTAAGTCTGCCCCCAAACCCGTCATCGAACGCTCGGTTACCCCCCAGGCGGCCAGCGAATCGGTACTGCAGGCGCCTTCGCCAGCACAGGAAAAATAGCATCCGACATTACCGTTGAATACCACAACAACTCCCTCCCTGAAACGCCGACTGGCCAGCATGGTGTACGAAGCCATGCTGCTGTTTGGCGTGGTCGCCGTTACCGGCGCACTGTTTTCCATCTTGTTCCAGCAGCGCCATGCGCTCTACTTGCGACATGCCCTTCAAGTCTGGCTATTAGTCGTCATCACGTCTTATTTCATCTGGTTCTGGACGAAGAGCGGCCAAACTCTTGCAATGAAGACGTGGCGCATTCGCCTCGTGTCCATCGACGGCGGGAAAGTCGGAGTCAAGCGCGCATTTGTCAGATATCTGATTGCTTGGCTGTGGATCTTGCCGGGGCTTGCATTCGCATGGCTCGCCGAAGCCAGGGACTGGAGCCTTGCCATCATCCCGGCAGCAAACATAGTGTTCTGGGCAATGACGATTTATCTCGATCCCCAGCGCCAGTTCCTGCATGACCGCTTGGCCGGAACGCGTGTCATCAACGCTTCTTGACGAGTTCAGTACTGCGCTAGTTTCCGGCCACGTCGACCATGAACGGATCGGCCGCTCCGGCATAAAGCCTGTCCATGATCGTGCGCTCGCGCTGAACGATTGCCGACACGAACAAGTGCGGATTTTTCATCACCTTGAAAGCCTTGAACCCGCGTTCGAGAAAACTCTGCAACTCTGCCAGCCCGGCCAGCTTTGCCGGACCTCGCATCATGGCCAGCGTACTACCGATCATGGGAATGCGAACCAGTTCACACAAGGCATTCCCCAGTGATTCAACATGGGCTATTTGCCGCTCGCGATCAGCGCGCGCAGCCATCTTCCTGTATGCGACGATATAGTCCTCTTCGCTGAAGCATTGCCCAAGGTGCTGCGCCATTGCCGCGTCCAGCTTTTCGGACAACGCATCCAGCGCAATCGCTTCCGCGATTGTCTTCAATGCCGTGGCAGGCAACATTCGCTCCATTGCCGGGACCACGCGCACCAGATCAGCATCCCTTTGGGTCAAATCCTCGGTGCCATACAAATCATTCAAGAAAAACTCCGCCGCTTTTCGTGATTCATGACTATTCAGCAAATCAGCATGAGTGCGAGCCATTCGCTGCGACTGGAAAGACCTGAGGGCGATGCGTGAAGCAAGGGCTGCAGGATCATTTTGGGCCGCACGCCTTTCAGCGGTCACCGCCCCTAATTCTCGCCGAATGGCAGCTATGGCTTTTTCTTTTTTCATGACATGATTAATCGGCTGAGGCCGAAGCGCACTATTTCCAGTTCCCCCGGCAATCGCTAGCAGGCCATATATTATGGCCGGCAAAAGAAGATTCAACTTTGGCTTTATTCGCCTAGAGCAAGAGCTCTAGTTCACTGCATTTTTCCCTTGAATGCTTGGAGTACACTGCGCAAAACAATATACATGAGGGAGACATGGCAGCAGCCACCTTTTTTCGCCGTTCATTTTTGAAAGCAGGCGTCGCCGGCGCCGTTGCACTGGCCTTGACTGGCGGCCTTTACAGGCTGACCAGCCAACCTGCAGCGACGGTCAAGTTCGTGCTCGATGACGCAGCCAAAGCCGCGCTCGCTGCGATCATTCCGGTCGTTTTAAAAGACGCCGTCGAACCTGGATCTCCGGGCGTACAGCTCGCCATGGAGCGGGTTCAAGGCGCCATTGCGGGGCTCCCACTGCGCACCCAAAAGGAAGTCCGGGATTTGTTCGCCCTTCTGACACTGGCGCCGACACGGCGCATATTGGCCGGCATCCCCGACGACTGGCCGAATGCCAAACAGGATGATATCGCCACGTTCTTGCAGAGCTGGCGCGTGCATCGCATAGAAATGCTGCAGAGCGCCTATCACGCCCTGCACGACTTGATTACGGGTCCATGGTATGCGGATGAATCGAATTGGGCGTCTATCGGCTATCCGGGCCCGCTGAAAGAATTGAGCTAAGAAATCATGACGATCTCCACGAACGGACCAATCTCCGATCCCATTCAAGCCGGGCTGGCCTCTGGCTGGCAAGTACTTGACGCTTCCAGCTTGGCCGAGGACCGGCATTTCGAAGCCGACGTGGTCATCGTCGGCACCGGCGCGGGCGGCGGCGTGACGGCGGAAATCCTGGCGCTTGCCGGGCTGAAGGTGATCCTGATAGAGGAAGGCCCGCTGAAATCGTCCAGGGACTTCAAGATGCGCGAAGCGCAAGCCTATCCTGCGCTCTACCAGGAATCGGCTGCGCGCAAGACGAAGGATAAATCGATCAATATCCTGCAGGGGCGCGCCGTCGGCGGATCAACGACGGTGAACTGGACCTCCAGCTTTCGCACGCCTGGCCGGACGCTGAATTACTGGCAACAGACATTCGGCCTGAAGGACTATTCGTCGGAATCGCTCGCGCCATGGTTTGCAATGATGGAACGGCGGCTCAACATCCACCCGTGGGCCACGGAGCCGAACGAAAACAACAACCTGCTCAGGCAAGGTGCCACGAAACTCGGCATCCCAACAGGTGTCATCTCGCGCAACGTCAAGGGTTGCTGGAATCTTGGCTATTGCGGAATGGGCTGCCCGACCAATGCAAAGCAGTCCATGCTGATCACCACGATTCCATCTGCACTGTCGCATGGCGCCATGCTGGTCACGCGAGCACGCGCAGACAAGCTGCATTTCAAGGGCGATGCCGTCGACAGCCTTGCATGTGTTGCCATGGATGCGAGCGGTCTGGAACCGACAGGAAGAAAAGTGAGCCTGCGCGCCAGGCATTTTGTCCTTTCGGGCGGGGCAATCAACTCGCCGGCGTTGCTGATGCGTTCAGGCGCGCCCGACCCGCACCGCTTGCTCGGCAAGAGGACCTTCCTGCACCCGACCGTGATTTCCGCAGCCCTCCATGATCACAAGGTCGAAGGCTTTTCGGGCGCGCCGCAGTCGGTGTACTCCGATCATTTCCTGGAAACGCAGTCTATCGACGGCCCTATCGGGTACAAACTGGAAGCGCCGCCATTGCATCCTCTGCTGTTCGCATCGACCATGAATGGTTTCGGCGCACGGCACAGCGCGGTGATGAAGCAGTTCGCCCAAACCCATGCCCTACTCGCCCTGCTGCGCGACGGCTTTAATGAACATTCCGTCGGCGGAACGGTCCAATTGCGCGACGACGGTTCGCCGGTTCTTGATTATCCGATCACGGATTTTGTGTGGAATGGCGTCAAACGCGCCCTGCTGAGCATGGCTGAAATCCAGTTTGCCGCGGGCGCACGGACCGTATATCCCGTACATGAAATGGCAGAAGGCTATTCAAACTGGAAGGCGGCCAAACAGGCGATCGAGACCTTGCCCTACAAGCCCTTGCTGACGCGGGTAGTTTCCGCGCACGTCATGGGCGGATGCGGAATGTCGGGTGACGAAAAGTTGGGCGTCGTGTCGTCCAACGGGCGCTATCATGGCATTACGAATTTGTCCGTGCATGACGGCTCCCTGTTTCCGACGTCGATCGGCGCGAATCCCCAGCTGTCGATTTACGGGACGACAGCCAGGCTCGCCAGCGGGCTTGCCGAACAGCTGAGCGGCAAACCCGCTCCTGCATTGGCGGCATCGACTTAATGCTCCCGGATACTCCATGGCCGTTGTCCGCATCACCAGACTTCTCCTCCTGATCCAGTTTGCCATCGCATTGGCGATGGCAGCTTTCGCAAAATCGGTTTTCCACATCCCGAACAATATGCTGGCTCTCGCGCTTGGGATCGCGGCAGTACTTCTGGTCCGCTTGTCGATCACAGCGAACAACTTTTCGCTGGCCTGGCATTTTCGGAGCGAGACGCCGCAGGCATACTGCCTGAACTTTGGGCAGGCAATCCGGCTATTCTTTGGAGAGTTCCGGGCAACGATGACCGCCTCGTCCTGGACCATGCCATTTCACACGTTCTCCAGGCGAGTGGCGGACAAACCGGCCGCGCTGCCCGTCCTGCTCATTCACGGATATGGCTGCAACAGCGGCTACTGGCACGCGATGAGCGCTGCCCTGGCGGCGCAAAATATCAGTCACTATGCACTCGATATGGAGCCGCTCATCGGCAGCATCGACGCGTATGTGCCGATGATTCACGAGGCTGTCGAGCGAATTTGCGGCGAAACCGGAAGCAGCAAGATCGTCATTGTGGCCCACAGCATGGGAGGCCTGGCAACGCGCGCTTATCTGCGCGACCACGGCGACGCCCACATCGCCAAAGCCGTCACGCTGGGCACGCCTCATCACGGCACCGCCCTGGCGCGCTTCGGCATCGGCATCAACACAAAGCAAATGCTGTGGACCGTCGGCGAACAGGAAGGCTTATCCAGCAAATGGCTGCGCGAACTGGCCGAGAACGAGGACAAGGCGGTGTACCGGCGCATCGTGTCGCTCTATTCGCACCACGACAATATCATCGCGCCCCAGGTTTCTTCCCGCCTCGACGGTGCCGTCAATCTCGAATTCCAGGGGATCGGGCACGTCGCGCTGGCCATGCACCCCGCCATCCAGGCGCAAGTCATTCGTGAAATCCGCAGCGCCTCGGTTCATGCAGCCGCTCCTTCCGTCGAGCCCGCTCGACAATAACCGCGCTTCAGAGCCAGCCGGCCTTCCTGAACCGGTGATACAAATACCCGCACACGACGGCGATGAATACCAGCGCGGCAGGATAGCCGTAGCGCCATTTCAGCTCCGGCATGTAGGAAAAGTTCATTCCCCAGATGCCGACAAAAGCCGTGGCTACCGCGAAGATGGCGGCCCAGGAAGCCAGCTTCTTGGTGACCTCGCTTTCCTCGATAGCGACCATCGAGAGATTCACCTGGATTGCCGTTCCTATGGTGTCGCGGATCGCGTCGATTGAGGTATTGATCCGATACAGGTGATCGTAGACGTCGCGAAAATACTCCTGTGTATTGACGCAGATATGCGGCACTCGCCCTCCATATAGCTTGGCGACCGATTCCATCAATGGCGCCACCGCATGCTTGAGCACGGTCACCTTGCGCTTCAATTCGTACAGACGCTCGATATTTGCGCGTTCCGACCCCTTGACGAAAATCTGCTCCTCGATGGTTTCGAGTTCGGTTTCGAAGGCATCCAGCACGGGAAAATAGCGGTCGACGACTGCATCCATCAGGGCATAGAACACGAACGCCGCCCCTTGCCTGAGCAACTGCGGCTCGCGTTCGCAGCGGGCGCGTACGCCAAGAAAATTTTGCCGGCTGCGAGTGCGTACCGACAGTACATAGCGTTCTTCCACAAAAATATCGAGCTCGCCCACCAGCAATTCACCGTCAAGCAATTCGATCGTGTGCACAACCGCAAAGAGGGACTCACCATATTCCTCGATTTTGGGCCGCTGGTGGCCATGGTGGGCATCTTCGACCGCCAATTCGTGCAAGCCGAATTCATGTTGCATTTGTTCAAGCTCAGGTGGTTCCGGGTCACGCAAGGCTACCCAGACAAAGCAGTCAGGGCGAGAAAGAAAATCGCTGATTTGCGTTACCGGAACGTCACACAGCCTTTTCCCTTCCTGGTACGCAACACAGTTAATCAGCATGACGAACCCTCCTTGCGACGCCAATATCTTGGCATATTGAATATGCATGCAGCTTACCGCGATTTGGCCGCGCCTATGGCGTCAGGCAAGTTGGACCTATTTGCACCGAGGCCGCACAACATTTGTGTTGCCTATTCTCAAGCCTGATGGATTATGGAATTGAACTTTTCCCCGCCGGGGAAAACAGACAGATACATCTGAAAAAGCAGGGACGCCCCGCGCTATTCAGCGTCCAGCCTTCTCCTATCTCTAATGAGGACCTTGCCATGCGACGAATCCTGCTCGCGATCGCATCCGCGTCTCTATTGATGTGCAGTATGCCGGGCGCAGCCGCGACGGATCTGGTAGAAACGGCCGCCGCGTCGGGGACATTCAAGACATTCCTTGCGGTTGCCGAAGCGGCCGGTTTTACCCAAACGTTAAAAAATACCGGTCCCTATACGGTCTTTGCACCGAGCGACGCGGCATTTGAAAAGCTTCCGCCCGGAACACTTAATGCTCTTCTGAAAGATAAACCCCGGCTCGCCCAACTCGTCGCCTACCATGTCATTCCTGGCAAAACTCCCATTGCCGAAGTCAAGCCTGGCGAAGTGAAGACGATCGAGGGAAAGCCGCTCACATTGACCTCCGATAACGGCAAGGTCACCGTCAACGATGCGAATGTCACCCAGAGCGATTTGACGGCCGATAACGGCATCATCCACGAGATCGATACCGTGGTGCTTCCCAAGTAGGATGAGTTAAGACGGGATAAAGACGGGATAAAGACGGGAGCGGCCGATAAAAAAGGCTACCCCGCCGGGGCGGAATAGCCGTTGTCCGGATTAGATTAGAAATGCACGCCGCGCAGCAACTGCTGCAGCGCAATCTGGTCGGCGCTCATTTGCAGCGCCTTCTTGTCGCCGTTGTTTTTCGCCGCATCCGAGTCCGGGAACATGCGGAAGCTGGTGTTCATGATGATCTGGGCGACACGCGGCACCAGCGCGTGCAATACCTCGCCGAGAATGCCCAAGCGAGTGGCGATACGCACAGGTTTGTCGACAATCGCCTGCGCGATCATGTCTGCGGCATCGTCCGGCGTCAGGGTCGGCACGTTCTGATAGATCTTGGTCGGCGCAATCATCGGCGTGCGCACCAGCGGCATGTTAATCGTCGTAAATTTGATGTTTACATCCGCAAATTCGGAAGCCGCACAGCGCGTCCACGCATCGAGCGCCGCTTTCGACGCAACGTAGGCCGAGAAGCGCGGCGCATTGGTCAGCACGCCGATCGACGAAATATTGATGACATGCCCGCGCTTGCGTTCCGCCATCTTGGGCAGCAACCCCATCGTCAAGCGCAGCGCCCCGAAGTAATTCAGCTGCATGGTGCGCTCGAAGTCGTGGAAGCGGTCGTAGCTCGACTCGATGCCGCGCCGGATAGACCGGCCTGCATTGTTGACTAGGACGTCAACACCACCATGATTTTCAATCAGCAATTTGACGAAGCGATCGCAGTCCTCCATGTTGGCGACATCGACCGAATAGGTAATCACATCGTAGCCCCGGTCGTTGATTTCTTTCTTCGCTTCAGCAAGCTTTTCCTCGTCGCGCCCGCAAATGAGGGTGATCGCGCCCGCCTCGGCGAGCTTGTGCGCGGCGGCCAGGCCGATTCCGGAGGAACCGCCCGTCACCAGCACCACCTTGCCTGCCACCTGGCCATGCAAGGTGCGGTCGATGAAGAGGGCGGGATCGAGATTACGCTCCCAGTAGTCCCAAATGCGGTATGCATAGTCCTCCAGGCGCGGGCACTTGATGCCACTGCCCTTGAGTGCGCGGGCGGCATCCCGATTGTCGAAGCGCGTCGGATAGTTAATGAACTGCATCACGTCATCGGGCAGTCCGAGATCCTTCATCAGCGCATTGCGCACGCGGCGCACCGGCGTCAACGCCATCATCCCCTTCGTAATCGACTTGGGAATAAAACCGAGCAGCGCCGCGTTGATACGCACGCTCATGGTCGGCGCATGCGCGGCACGCGCGAAGGTATTGAGCACATCGCCGACGCGCATCGGCTCAGGATCGGTCAAGTGGAAGCAGCGGCCGTCGAGATCGGGCAGATGCGCGATGTAATCCATCGCATCCACCACGTAGTCGACTGGAACGATATTGATGCGTCCACCTTCCAGGCCAATGGCCGGCATCCATGGCGGCAGGATCTGGCGAAGACGCTGGATCAGTTTGAAGAAGTAGTACGGGCCATCGATCTTGTCCATTTCACCGGTCTTCGAGTCGCCGACCACCATGCCCGGCCGGTAGACGCGAAACGCACACTTGCACTCCAGGCGGACGATTTTTTCCGATTCATGCTTGGTTGCAAAATACGGGTGATCGAGATTTTCCGCTTCATCAAACATATCCTCGCGGAAGATGCCTTCGAAAAGGCCGGCGGCCGCGATGGAGCTGACGTGATGCAGGCATCCCGCACCAATCGCATTGGCGAATGCTACCGTGTTGCGTGTGCCTTCTACATTGACCGCCATCTGCTCTTCCGCATCGGCTTTCAGGTCATAGACGGCCGCCAGGTGGAAGAAGTGATCCACCTTTCGAGTCAACGCTTCGATGTCGCTGGCGGATATGCCAAGGCTGGTAGACTTCAGGTCGCCGAAGACGGGAATTGCCCGCGTCCCCGGCACGCCCCAGTATTCAAGTAATGCAGGAACCTTGCCTCGGCTCTCTTCGCGCATCAGAAAATACACGACACTGTCGTTGCGTGCCAAAAGCTTTTTAACCAGTCGCTTGCCGATAAATCCAGTCGCCCCTGTAACGAAATACTGCATGCTCGCTCCCTTTTCAAATTCCCAAATATTTGTCTAGATGACAATCATTGCAGGCCCTGTCACGCTTGGCAATAGTACGGCACAAGAGCGTTGTCATTTAGAACACAGTCTCTATGGATTTAGTAACCCATCTCTACTTTTGCCGCTTAAACTGCATTCATCGGAAAAGGGCGCCGCGTATCCCGGCGCGTCGAGTTAACCAACGAACGGAGAATAACCATGGTGAAGAAGTTGAAGGCGCTGGCAAAATCGGACGACAAACAACTGGCCGACGCTGTCCGTGCGTCGGCGCAGCAGATCTGGCAAGCTGGTCTGGGCGCGTTTGCGAAGGCGCAGGAAGAAGGCGGCAAGGTCTTTGCAAAGCTGGTCAAGGAAGGCACCGATCTGCAGAAGCGCACCCAGCGTCTGGCCGAAGGCAAGGTGTCCGACGTGGCCGACACGGTGAGCAAGGTGGCCGACACGGTAAGCAAGCAGGCGGCCGGTTCATGGGACAAGCTCGAGCAGGTTTTCGAAGACCGCGTATCGCGCTCGCTGAAGAGCCTGGGGGTACCGACTCAAAAAGATATCCAGGCCCTGACCAAGCGCGTTGAGGAACTGAACAAGGCTGTCGCGACGCTGTCCGGGAAAAAGGCAACGGTAGCCAAGACGGCGTCCCGCGCCGCTGCCAAGAAGGCTCCGGTCAAGACTGCTGCGGTAAAGAAGACGGCCGTCAAGAGTACAGCCAGAAAAGCAGCCGCTGTCGCCAAGTGACATCTGCGCCGGCATGGAGGGCTTGGGAAATCCCGCCGCCCTCCTGCTCACGGCGTAATCGCGCATCCAGATGTCCGCCAATACGGATACGTTCAGAACCGCAGTACAGATTAATCTCGGCCCACCAGCATCCGGCCTATGACAGCCAAGCGAACGTCCAAATCTCCCTCTCGCAAGTCCCCGTCCTCAAAACGTACCGCAACGTCCGCCCCCCTCAGAATCGGCGTTGCTCTCGCCGGGGGAGGGCCGCTGGGAGCGGTATATGAAATCGGGGCGCTTGCCGCGCTCGAAGAATCGATCGAAGGCCTGGACCTGAACGATGCCGCCATTTATGTCGGCATCAGTGCCGGCGGCCTGATCGCTGCCGGACTCGCCAATGGAATCACGCCGCACGACATGTGCCGGATGTTTATCGAAAGCGATGCTGCCAAGTCAAAACATGAGTTGTTCAAGCCCGAGATACTGCTCAAACCGGCATGGGATGAATTCGGTATTCGCGCCGTCGCCCTGCCCGTCCTGCTGGCGGACTCACTTTTGCATTATGTACGGCATCGCGGGAAGGCTAGTCTCGCCAACTCCCTCGACCGCCTGAAAATGACTTTGCCCACCGGGATCCTGTCCGGCGAGGGCATTCACGAATTCCTGCAAAAGGTATTTGCATCCGGCGGACGTACCAACGACTTCCGGAAGCTCAAGCATCGCCTGGTCATCGTGGCGACCGATCTCGATTCGGGAGAACCGGCCCGCTTCGGCCGTCCAGGCCTCGATCACGTTCCCATTTCGAAGGCTGCGCAAGCCAGCGCTGCGGTTCCCGGGCTATTTCCGCCGGTCGAAATCGACGGTAAATATTTCGTCGATGGTGCCCTGAAAAAAACACTCCACGCCTCCATCGCGCTTGAAGAGCAAGTCGACTTGCTGTTCTGCGTCAATCCGCTGGTTCCCTATAACGCCCGCACCGAACATGCTCCGGGCAAAATTGCGCAGGGCGGCCTGTTGTCGGTGCTGTCGCAATCGCTGCGCGCGGTCATTCACTCGCGGGTCGAAATCGGCATGGCCAATTACGGCGTCACCTATCCGGGCACCGACATCGTGTTGCTGGAACCGAGCCAGGAGGATGCGGAAATGTTTTTCACCAACCTGTTCAGCTACAACAATCGCCGGCGCATGTGCGAAAACGCCTATCAGAATACGCGCATGCTGTTATGGCTGCGTCGCCACGAACTCGATGCAAAACTGGCACGCCACGGACTCAGGCTCAAGCTGTCGGTGCTGCGCGATCCCAGCCTGAGCCTGGTGAAAACACCGGCAAGGGATAAGGAAGACCGATTCGGGTTGGCAAGTCTGACGGATGCGCTGAACAGCCTGGAGCGCCATCTGAAAATCGCCGCCGGCTAAGCGCCGGACGCCGTTTGTGGATTGATTTATCAGTGTTATGCTAGCAAAAAAGCCAAAGCAGACATGGGAGGCATCTAGCATGCAACACAAGGCCCCGCGGCGTACGCGCGAACGGATTCTCGAACTGTCGCTGCGATTGTTCAACGAATTCGGCGAACCGAACATCACCACTACCGTCATCGCCGAAGAGATGAATATCTCCCCAGGCAATCTGTACTACCACTTCCGCAACAAGGACGACATCGTCAATTCACTGTTTGCCCAGTTCGAAACCGAGATCGGGCGCATGCTGGCGGTGCCTGCTGACCGCAAGCCGAACATTGAAGACGTCTGGCTGTACCTGCACCTAATGTTTGAGCTGGTGTGGCGCTACCGTTTTTTTTACCGGGATTTGAGCGATCTCCTGTCGCGCAACCGCAAGCTGGAATTACACTTCAAGCAGATCTTGGCGCACAAGATCAAGGTCGCGCAGCAGTTGTGTATCGGCCTGCGAGGCGACAAGGCACTGGAAGCCGACGATCAGGAAATCGATGCGCTGGCAACCAATATGGTGGTCGTAGCCACCTACTGGCTATCCTACGAATATGTGCGCAATCCGCGCAAGTACACCGAACAGGAAGCAATGGCCGAGGCGCTGGCGCGCGGCTGCTATCAGGTGCTGTCCCTGATCGGGCCCTATTTGCGGGGCGAAACGCAACTTTTGTTCGACAAGCTGGCTGAAGAATATCTAAAAAAACTTAAATAAGGACGACAACGACATGGCATGGGCCAAATTTCCCTACCCGGACGACAAATACCGCTACACGGCAGCCAGCCTGAAGAAGGCATGGGCCCGGCTGCATACCTGCGATGCGGAACCGTTCCCGAAAGATGCCGCGCTGGTCGACGCCTGGATCGCGTTCCATGCGGGCGACTTCGAAACCGCCGCAAAGATCGGGCTGGAGCATGGCATGGATGGCTATTCGGTCGCTAACAAGGCGACCAACATCTACGCCCACTACCTGGAAAAATCGGAAAAGAAGAAGCTGGCGCTTTTCCTGGAAGTGGCCGAGCGGTGCGAGGCGCAACAGAAAGAACAGCCGAAAAATCCGGCTGGCTACTATAACCATGCCTATGCCCTGGGCCGCTATGCGCAAGGCATTTCTGTCGTCAAGGCGTTGTCGCAAGGCATAGGTTCGAAGGTAAAGCACAGCTTGGACATGACGATCAAGCTTGCGCCTAAACATGCAGACGCTCTGATCAGCTTGGGCGCCTACCATGCAGAAATCATCGACAAGGTCGGCGCGATGATCGGCGGCCTCACTTATGGTGCGAAAAAAGATGAAGGGCTGAAATTCTACAAAAAGGGACTCGAGGTCAATCCACACTCCGCGATTGCACGCGTCGAATATGCCAATGGCTTGATCATGCTCGAAGGGAAGAAAAAGATGGACGAGGCAGTCAAGCTGTATCACGAAGCGGTTGAGTGCGAGCCAATGGATGCCATGGAGCGTCTCGACGTCGAACTGGCCAAGGAAGAGCTGGAAGACTGATTCTCGTCACCGAGCAAGAAATGGGCCGGAGCAACGTGATTGTATGGTTGCTGCCGGTCCTTTTACTTTCCCCCCTCCCCACTTTACCTGTTAGTCTGTGGCCAGACTAACAGCGTGGCACGCATGACATGCCGCCACTCACTATCCACTCACTTTCAATTAGCCGAGCACAATGAAGTCACTTTGCGTCTACTGCGGATCTTCGCCAGGAAGCTCTCGCGCCTACGCCGTAGCAGCGCGTGAGCTGGCCAAGGCGATGGTCAACGACAATATCGCGCTAGTCTATGGCGGAGGGAAAGTCGGCCTCATGGGTGTCATCGCTGATGAAGTCATGCGGCTTGGGGGCGAAGCCACCGGCGTCATTCCCCAGGCGCTGATGGACAAGGAAGTGGGCCATCGGGGCCTGACGCGCCTGCACATCGTGAAAGACATGCACGAACGCAAGGCGATGATGGCCGAATTATCGGACGGTTTCCTTGCCATGCCGGGCGGCATAGGAACGCTTGAGGAGCTGTTCGAGATATTTACCTGGTCGCAGCTCGGATTGCATCACAAGCCCATCGGACTACTCAATGCCGCCGGCTTCTACGATGGACTGATCGCCTTCCTGCAGCATGTCGTGCAGGAAGGCTTCCTGCGGCCGGCGCAAGCATCCCTGCTCATGCACGATGCCACTCCAGACGTCCTGCTGGAACGGATGAAGACGTTTATGCCAATCCCGTACCCGGCATTGCTAGACCCGGAGACAGCCGGCAAGGTGGTTTGATACGGCCACGCAGCCGCGACAAACCGCTTCCCCCCCCTGGCAAGCCCCCTTTATGGCTTGAGCTGATTGAGCCGCGCGTCAACGAAAGCGAGCAGATCGGGCGAAAGCGTATTGGCCGCTTTCGCCCGCTTGAACGCCTCTACCGCTTCGGCAGGCCGATTGTCGGCCTGAAGCGAAATGCCAAGCCCCATCCACCAGACTCCATTCTGCGGAGCACGTTGCAAGGCCGAGACATACTGCTCCGCTGCCTGCTTATGCCTGCCGTCACGTTGCAGCAGGCCCGCCAAAAACGCGACGTAATCGGCGCGATCGGCGCCGTAAGGCAGCGTATGTTCCATCGTCTCGACGGCGGAACGAAGTTCCCCCTTGTCCAATTGCAGTCGCGCCAGCGCCATCGCCAGAGCGGGCTGGTTCGGGTCCATCCCGAGACCTTCCCTGGCCAGTCGAATAGCCTCATCCTGCCGGCCGGCGCTGGCCAGTTCTCTGATGAGCGCCTGGCGTGCCGCGGCATGACGTGCATCGAGGCGCAGAACCTGCTCCAGCCCGTCGGCCGCTTCCGAAGTCCGCCCCTGCTGCAGCGCGAGCATGGCCTTGCGGTACGCGTTTTCCGCGAGCTGCTGAGGCGTGAATTCCTTGGTCGGTTTCTCGATGTTGACAGCCGGTGAGGCGATGCTTTCGCTCGCCGGCACGGAAACCGGCGCCGCGTTCACTGGCGTCGCCTTTGCCAGTGCTTTCGCCGCGTGCTCCGGCGGTTTGGCCGACGGCGTTGATCTTTTCGTCGCGTTTCCTGCATCCGCGACTTGAGCCGACTCGGCGGCCTTCTCGGCCACGACGGGAGCCGGTTTGCCCGCTGGCCGCTCAGCGGTCTGGGTCGGGGGTGTCGAAGCAACTGCGGCCGGCGGCGCGACAGGCGCCTGCGGCTGCGCAACGGCCTGAGCCACCTTCAGATCGGCATCCAGTTTCAGCGGCGCCTTTCCTGGCTGCGGCGCCGGATGGCGTAACCAGAGCCATGCGGCAGAAGCGGAAACGGCCACCGCCAGTCCCGCCACGCCCCACCATGCCGGACTGACCCGGCGCCGTTCCGGCACCGCCCGGACTTGCTGGCTGTATGCCCCCTGTCCCGGCACGTCAGCGCGACGCGCATCCAGGTCCTGCAACATCTTGTTAATCAAACTCATCGGAAGAATGCCCATCCCATACCAGTACCCGCGACCAGCAAGCTCGCCGCCCCCAGCCAAACCCAAGGCCACATGATTCTTTTGCTTGCCGCGCCGGTGTCGGCGGCCGCCGCCCGCGCGTGTTTCGCGCTGATCTGCTGCTTGCCTTCGCCATACGCCAGCATCAGGCATTTGTGCGCCAGAATGTTGACGAGACGAGGCGTGCCGCCGGTGGCTGCATGTACCGCCCGCAAGGCGCCGCGGCTGAACAACCTGCTTCCCGTATAACCCGCGACGCTCAGGCGGTGCGAGATGTAAAACTCCATGTCGTCCCGCGTCAGCGGACCGAGATGATAATGGAAGGTGATACGCTGGTTAAGCTGCCGGATTGCCTCCAGCTGCAGCTTGCGGTTCAGCTCGGGCTGGCCGAACATCACGATCTGCAGCAGCTTGCGCTTTTCGGTTTCCAGATTCGTCAGCAGCCGCAGCGCTTCCAGGCTCTCGATCGGCATGGCCTGCGCCTCGTCGACGCACAGCAGGACGCGCTTGTCCTCTTGCGCCAGTTCGAGCAGGCGCTGGTTGATCGATTTCAGCAAGTGATGCTGGTCGACGTCCTTTTCCAGCGGCACTTCCAGCTCGTCGGCCAGCGCCAGCATCAGCGTGCGCGGCTCGAGAAAAGGATTGGGGATGTAGGCCGTGACAAAACTGTCGTCGAGCGTCGCCATGAACTTGCGGCACAACAGCGTCTTCCCGGTTCCGACTTCCCCCGTGATCTTGATGAATCCCTCGCCGTTCTTCGCCGCGATGAGCAGCGTGTTCAATGCTTGCTGGTAGTTCGAGCACGCAAAGAAAAAGCTGGTGTCCGGCGTAATACCGAACGGAAGTTCGCGCAGTCCGAAATGAGACTTGTACATGCTTATTGCAACCCTACCCTGCTCTTGGGCTCCAGCGCCTGGATGCGCTGCTGGCTTTCCAGGATGTCTCGCCCCCAGCTGGATGCGCCTTGCACGATGGTCGGCTTGATCAGGATGACCAGCTCGCGCTTTTGATTTGCCTGGCTTGTGTTACCGAACAGGGCCCCCAATCCAGGTACGTCACCGACGCCTGGCAATTGCGACCGATCGGACGCCGATGCCTGCCGCATGAGCCCGCCGATGGCAATAATCTGGCCGTCCTGCCCCCGGACCACGCTATCCGTTTCGGACGCATTGCTCGACGCCAGCGGCAGCTTCAGCGAGCCGAGCGTCCCAAGGTCGACCAGCTTGGTGACCGTCGTGACCTGGCTGACCGATGGATGCACATGCAGGATGATATTGTTCTGCTCGTCGATCTGCGGCGTCACATCGAGCACGACGCCGGAAAAGAATGGCTGCAGCGTCACCGTCGGCGTCGTAGTGTTGCCGCCTGCAGAGGTATTGGTGGTGGTACTGACGTTGGTCACGAAAAAGTCGTCGGTGCCGACCTTCAAAATGGCCTTCTGGTTATTCAAGGTCGCAATACGCGGATTGGACAGCACATGCACCGTGCCTTGCGTTTCGAGGAAGGAGAGCAAAGCTGCAAAATTACTGGTCTGGAATGCAAGACCGAACAAGCCGCTAGCTGCCGCAGTTGCTGAAACCATATCCTGACCAGGAGTCGACACGAGCTGGCCTCCCGTGAATGTCCTTGCAGTCGTGTCGACGGCGGAGACACCTGTCCCCAGTGGCCCACTCGTCTGCAGGACCGTGCCCGGAGAGAGCAAGCCACCGGATACCCGGCTGTTCCCGCCTGTCCTGAATGCCGCCCAGTTCACCCCGGTCTGGTAACCGTCGTTCAGCTGCACTTCGAGTATCTTCGCTTCCAGGATCACCTGACGGTCGATCGAAATTTGCGCCGCCTTCAGGTACGCCGAGACATTGCGCAACTCATCCGGCATCGCACGTACCACCACTACGCCCGATTGCGGGCTGACCACCACGCTGCGGCCATCCTTGTCGGTGCCGACGATCGCCTGCAGCGAGGTTTTCAACTCGCCCCAGAAGTCAGTGCTGGAGGTCGAACTGACCTTGCTGCTGTCGGTCACGCGCACTGCCGTCGGCGAGGTCGATGTGGGAGTGGACGTGGTACCGGGAGACGTTGTCGAGGCGGGCTGGCCTGCGCTGAGCGACCCGGCGTTGACGCGGGTCTCGGACGAGCCGAGGCGATTGCCAGTCAAGTAGTTCACTTGGAACACGCGCGTCTGCATGGTCAACGGCTTGATCACGATGCGGTTGCCTTCGACCGTATAGTCATAGCCGTACAAGTCGCGGATCGCGTCCAGCGCCTCGAACAGGGTCACATCCTTCAGGTTGGCCGAGATGGTTCCGGCCACATCCGGATGCACCAGCACGTTGTAGCGCGTGCCCGCCGCGATGGCCGTGAAAAACTGGCTGGCGGGGACGTTATTGAACGTGACGTTGAATCGCTCCTCGGCGGGCTTGCGTACGGGCGGCTGGGCGCTTTGCAGCGGCGGCAGCAACGCGGCAGAAACGGCGTCCGGCACCACCGCCGGCTTCTTGCTCTCCTCCGCCGCCTTGTTCATTTCGGCGCTGATCAGGTCATAGGTTTGCCGCTTCGAAGGCGCGGAGCAGCCGGCCAGGCCGATCATCAGTAGGGCTAATACCGTCTTTTTCATTCTTTATGCTTTTCGATGTTGTTGTGGCGGACTGCCGCATCAAAGCCGCCGCGAACCGCGACAGCACGTTTTTCTATGCCCGGGAACAGCCTGAGCGTCTGCATTCCCTTCTCGTTGCGCAGCACAACCCTGTCTTCCAGGATCTGGGCGATCTGCGCGTCTCCGTAGCGGTCGCCGACGCGAACGAGCTGCGCGCCGATGATCGCTTCCCGGCGCGTTCCCGAGATGAGGATGGATTGCAGCACCGGGGCGGCGGCCTGCGCTCCAGGTGCGACATCGACCGCCGTCGCCGGCCGCGTCGGGTCCGACAATTCCTGCGCATGCGCGGGCAACGCCGCTGCAGCCGTGCACAGCAGGCTGCCAATGGCGCAAATACGGATTGCGGTTAAATGTTCAGCCATTTCTTCTCCATGCTCAGCGTGTACAGCTCCAAAGTGAGCGTGGCCTTCGGATATTCGTCGACGTGAAGGTTCACCTTGCCCCAGACCAGCTGCCAGGGCATGCCTTCCAGCTGGGTCATGTATTGCATGATGTCGAAGTACGTTCCCTGTAACGCGATTTCAACGCCATGCTTGTAGAGCGCTTCGGCGCCGGCATTCTGCCGTGCCGCCGCGTCGTTCGCTGCCGCCGCCGGGTTGCCCTTGTCGTCGGGTTTGGATGCGAAGGCATCGCTCAAGCTCGCCACCGGCAGCGTCTTGAACGACACCAGATGCAACTTGGGATTGCGGTTCAGCAGCCCCTCCAGCAGGGAAGCCATCTTGTCGGGGGAAACAAGGCCGTTCTGCATGTTGCGCATCCGTTCGTCGGCCTGCGCCACCTGCTCCTGCAGCTTTTGCAAGATCGCCTTGTTTTCCGCATCGGGATCGACCGGGTGTTCCGCCGCTCGCCGCCGGATCTCGGCGCGCATCGTCGAGATTGCGCTGCGGTCCTGCGCCAGTTGCTTCGATACGCGCTTGTCCTCGGACATCAAGCGGTCAAGTACCAGGGAATTCACTACATAAATCACGACCGCCACGACCGCGGCAAAGATCATGGCCCGCTCACGCAAGCTCAATGCATCGATCCGGAGCGCGAATTGTTTCCAGCGCTGTTTCATTTCGTGCCCCCTGCAATCGCTGCTACGGCGTCAGGTTCCGCATCCGACGTTCCCAAGCTGAATTCGACATATGCGCCGGCAGCCTTGCCCTTGGCTGTATCGGCTGCCTGCGCGCCGCGCATCGACAGGGTTGCAAACGACTTGCCCCGGAACAGCGGTTCGCGCTTGATGCCCATGATGTACGCCGGGATCAGTTCAGGCTGCACCGCGCGACCGTCGATACGGATATCGCTGCCCGGTCCGTGGATTGCAAAACCGGTCAGCCACAGCCCGTTCATGTTTTGGCGGGCGAATGCGCGGAAGTAATCGGAATATCCCTTGGTATTTCCCAGCTCGCCCTGCTGCACGAAATCCAGCACGCGGCGCTGCGCATTGAGCTTGGCTTCCACGGCCTGTATCTCCTGTTCCAGCGCCTTGTTCTTTTCCTTCGGCTTGTCGCGTTCGGCCTGCTGCGTCAGCTCGGCCTGCACCGCCACCAGTTGATTTGCAACGGCGGCGGCATCGGCGCGAAGATGATGGACCCGGTAATAGGAATAGCCGCCCAGGCCGGCCAGGCCGAGGCAGATCAGGCCGAGGCCCTGCACCATCGCCAGCGCGGAAAACAGCTTCTCCTGCTTCAGGAAAACCGGGTTGAATAAATTGATCTGCTGGCTCACAGCACCTTCTCCTCAAGACGCAACGCAGCTCCCAGCGTCAGGAAGTAATACTGCTGCTTGTCGGGCCGCTTCAGGTCATGCACGTCGGAGAAGTCCAGCACGGATTCCAGATTCATGGACTCCACCGGCTTGTCCAGGTTTTCCGCCAGATAGGCTTGCAGGCCGCCATCGTCATCGCCCATCGGCGCGAGCATCAGCTTGGACAGCGTGATCGACTGGTACTGCCGGCCGAAATGGTCGAGCGAGCGCTGGATCTCCAAGGCGATCCGGTCGTGATAAGCCTCCCGTTTTTCCGGGCCGGACTGCAGCAACTGCTCGAGCGTAATGTCGATACGGCGCGCGAAGTAGAGTTCACCGCCAGCCGTAATCGTCAACAAGCCGCCTTGCGCCCCCAAGGACAATACGGCAAGGCCGCGCCCCTCCGGTTCGTACAAGGCGGCGATATTGCGCTGTGCCATTTCCGGAATATCGATCACGCGCAACGGGATCTTCGCATCCTCGAAACGGTGCTGGCGTTCCTCGATCACTTTCGAGCGCGCGGCCACTGCGTACATGGCGCGATTGCGCTGCGGCGCATTTTTTTCCGCCGGGATGCTCAGCACATCGACCGTCGCCTCGTCGATGTGAAAGTCGAGCATGTCCTTGATCACCCACGAGATCGCCGGCTTCAGTTCGGCGACTGGAACCTGCGGCGCGTCTACCGGAAGAAACCGGTATTCGCCACCAGAAAGCAAGGTCGTGCACTGATAGCGGTCGCCATGCCAATCCTTCGCCAGCTTTTCGAGGAAGGTGTTATTGGACAGGCCGTTGACCGCCACGGACAGCGCCAGGGTGACTTTCGGTTTTACATTCGGCATGCGCCGCACATGGGCAGCGCATACATTATTTTCGAGGAAGCTAATGGCCCGCCAACCGTCGACCTTCTTTAATTTTTGGAACAGGCGCATAAATATTGCGTAACAAAATGTTACCTGAAGTTAAGTGAATCAGAATGCGATGTCAACGAGTTTAGGAAATGCCTGGGCAATCTGTTGCGTTGTTCTACGAACGTGTCATTGCATTCACTGAACAACCTCCCGCCAAGAGAGAAGAACTGCCTTTTCCTCCGTTGTAAGACCCGTGTCCTCGCCGTCTATCGATATATTGTCGATCACAGAGCTGTAGTTATTACCGGAATCAGCAGTCAATTTGAAGTCTATTCGGTCGATACGAAATGTTCCGGCGGGTAAATTAATCGTGGCCGACGCTTCACCTCCTGGCGTCCCAGTTCTTAGCCACCCTGAAGTATTGCCACTATCAATAGCGGTACCATTGGCCACAGTCGACCATACCCCCGTGCCCGGCGCCTGCTGATACAGCCAGAAATTTACATGTATCTTCTTTGAGCCCCCTACGACACTGTTTTTATAGTCAACATCAATCTTCAGGGTTTTCGGACCGACACGGGTAATCGGCGGATAAAAACTGTAGCCCCCGGCGGATACGTCGATCCCCGAGCCACTGGCTGACTTGGCAATGTACGCTGCGCGCGAGGAGTCAGGACCGCCGGTGTCGAGCCATCCCGCTTGACTGAAATTCCAGTTAGTCGGCATGCAGCCGGGATATACACATGTGCCGACCGGCTGGTTAAAATTCACATTCGCCTGGGGTGGGAAGCCATTGGTACTTCGCTGCATGATCCCTTCAATGGTGCGCGAAACGCCCGATACTATCCCTTTAACTTGGACACGGCATTGCGCCGCAGGGAGAGCCGCGCCGGAAAAATCGGTAGCACCACCGCTAACGACAGTGAAATTCCCCTGTCCCAGACTATACGGCCCATCCGGACCAAGACTGCCGCACAACGTGCCGTTACCGTAACGCTTGAGTGCCCGCGCAAGTCCGCTTTCCGCCAGAAATAGCGCCTGTGCTTGTTGTGCGCTCATGGTCGCATCGCGCACTACCGATCCGGATAAACCAAAGGCAGTAGCCAGCGCACCGGCGATCAGGAAAAGCACAAGAAAAGCAATTGCCACGCTTGCAGCGCCATATTGCCTTTGCCGACGATGGATAATCGAACCCTGCACCATGGCTAAAGATTCCTTAATCTCACACGCGTGCGTTCGCTATAACTTTGCCCCCCCTGCGTCAGCGTCAGGGAAATCTCGACATAGCGGACCAAGGTCGGATCGACAGTTTGATTGCTTCCATCCTGCTGCAAATATCTAAAGCCGAGAGAACTGACTTGATTGGTGAGCACCGGAGTAACGCCGCTGACATCGCTGTAACTGAGCGTCACGGTATTGCCGCTCTGGGCAATTGTCACAGTTCTGCCGGTCGAATTTTGTGTAAACGTTGTCATGGTGGCGCCCAACGTCCCGAATTGATAGCCCCCGCCGATGCTTTTTACGTCGCGTAACTCACGTTCGATTCGCTCGACAGAATACCGAAGCTTATCCAGCGTGACAGCCGCATTCAGAGTCGCGCTGTATGCCCCGATCCACGAAACTGCAATAGGCGTTACTGATGCTACGAGAATGCCTATGATGGCAATCACGACTGCCATCTCAAGCAGGGTGAAACCAGCCGGTTTCTTCAACACTGATCTCATCACTGAACCAGCATTACCGTTATCGTCGTCGAGGCAGTTCCTCGACTCACTGTAACTGCGACATTGGCGCATGTAGAACTGGATGGACAGGTTCCGGTAGTATTCGCCGCCAAGCTCAGCGAACGCGAATACCCGGCCGGCAGGGCCGGCAATGAATCACAGGTATTCTCAGTAATGCTGGCGAAACCAAGATCCTTTCGCACACCGAGCACGTACTCTGCGCACTCCTGCGCGTATTGTGCTGTTAGCTGCGTGCCTTCTCCAAGGACAAGCGCCATACTGGTGTTACCAAACATTTTGGCAAGCCCAGCGAGACCAACGCTGACGATGACGATCACCGCCAAAAGTTCGAGCAACGTAAAGCCATCGACGCGGCGCATACCCCTAACTCGCTTCCGCAAAACCGGTAACCGGCTGCAGGGTGACCGTGGCACTGGCTCCATTACCAGTTAATGTATAAGTACGTACGGGATTAGTAGCAATGAGGGCACCGCCTGACGTTGGGCGCCCAAGGCTATCGAAATCGACTGTATTGCTAGTCGGCGCGATCAATACGTTATCGGTCAGAATGACCGTGAAACTCTGACCGGTAGCAGGATCAGCCGGCACTGTACCTATGGTGGTGCACGGAGTATTTGCATTAGTGCCACGGCAGGTCACCGAGTAACTCTTGCCGTCTGCCGCCGTCGACAGTCGCAGCGTGACGCCCCACCCGAGCGCGAGCATTTGGATATGAGACAAATTGCGGCGCAGTTGGTCGGCCTGATTAATTGCAGCACGCGCACTCGTCGCACTCATTTGCACTACCATCGTTGCAGCGAGAATGCTGATAATCGACATGACAACGATCATCTCGATAAGCGTGAATCCCTCGCGATAGATGCTGGTCCGTGGCATCTTGCTGCCTTAACTTGAGGCACACCGATATCGACAACGACTCACCTCCCAATCGGATGCAAGTCAAATCGACATAGAATCAGTGCGACCAAAATGCTAGGCGTCTTTCGCCCGAAAAAATTGATCATTGGGTAGAAGGCACTAGACATCCCACCCAATGCAAGCCCATTAACTTGGTTATGTTCGTATTATGGCGTGACAATACTAATGTCGGATGGAGCCGCCGGACTAGCCGAACCACCAAATTCAGCGAATCCAGAGCCAGTCGTTTTCATCACACCCACGCATGCAATTTTAGTATCGGTAGCCGCAGCCGCAGCTGTCGGATCAGCTACTGTCCCGCACTTAGGATCAGACATCTGATCAGCGACTTCCTTCAAGGAAGGAGCCACGCCCTTATTCTTGGTATAAGCAATTGTCCAAGCCGACTTAAGGGCCCCAAGTGTCGCTTGCTGTACAGCGTCACGCGCACCAGTCTGACTATCGCTCAGCTTGGGAATCGCAACTGCCGCCAGAATACCGAGAATCACGATCACGACGATCAATTCGACCAGGGTAAAACCCGATTGTTTTTTCTGAACGGGGCGCAGTTTTTTCATACTTTTTCTCCTTGAAATGAAACTAGTTTTTACAATATCAATGGCATAAACGTAACAAATGTGTAACTGAATTTATCTTAGCATGTCCCTTCGGAAACCCAAGCACTGTGTAGAGCGGACACATCAAAAATTCTGCAATTTCGCAACACCTACTGTCATTTCTTGTGCAAGCTGACTTGCCCCAAATCCCACATCGGCATGAACACACCGAGCGCCAGGATCAGAACTAAGATGCCCATGCCGACAATCATGATGGGCTCGATGCGTGCCGCGAGTGTTTTCAGTTCGTACTCCACCTCGCGCTCGTACATTTCGGCTATTTCATCCATCAGCTTGTCAATCTCGCCGGTCTCCTCGCCGACGCCGATCATCTGCAAGACCATGGGAGTAAAGACCCGGGTTGTCGAAGCCGTCCTGAAAATGGTTTCGCCTCGCTCGACACCGTCACGCATCTGCTCGATGTTGCTGGCGACGTACGCGTTATCGACGGTCTTCGCGACCAAACTCAGTGCCTGTGCCGCCGGTATGCCGCTCTTGTATGCAAGGGCAAAGCTACGTGCGAAACGTGCCATCGTGCCCTTCATGATGATTGAACCCGCGATTGGAATTCGCAACTTCGCCCGATCCCAACGGTATCGGCCATTTGCAGTATTCACGAATTGCCGAACCAGAAGCGCAGCGGCGGCAATTCCTCCTACGACAACCGGCCAGTAAGTGATCGTGAAATGCGATGAAGCCAACAGCAGGCGTGTCATCAAGGGCAGTTCTATTTGCGCCCGCATAAACACTTTGGCAAAAGACGGTATGACGAACACATTGATCACGGAAATCGCGCTCACCATCGCCAGCAGCACGAATTTCGGATACCGCAACGCCGCCGTAATCTGCTCGCGCATGCTG
The DNA here is from genome assembly GCF_007874125.1 of Noviherbaspirillum sp. UKPF54. Taxonomy (NCBI): domain Bacteria; kingdom Pseudomonadati; phylum Pseudomonadota; class Betaproteobacteria; order Burkholderiales; family Oxalobacteraceae; genus Noviherbaspirillum; species Noviherbaspirillum sp. UKPF54. Next base: position 2,206,899 of record NZ_CP040128.1, read on the forward strand.
CGCTCGAACTGCAGGAAGTCGTGCAAACGCGGGAAGATTTCGGTCAGCCGTCCCGTCATTTCCCCGACCTGCACCATGCTGACGTAGTACGACGAAAACACAGTCGGAAATGCGCGCATGGCAGCGGACAGTTCCCGCCCAGTGTCGAGCGCCTCGCGCAATTCCTTGAGCACGCGGGCGAACGACTTGTTGATCGCCGATTCCTGCAATCCCGCCAGGCCGCGCATGATCGGCACGCCAGCCTTGAGCAGCGTGTATATCTGGCGACTGAACAGCTGCACATCCAGGTCGGTGATCTTTTCCGCGGTCAGGCGTTCGAGCCAGCTCCCCTTCTCGCTCAAGTCCTTCTTCTTGGTCAGGACGATTTCCACCGGCGTGGTGCCGATATTGAGCAGATAGGTGGCGACGGCATTGCTGTCGGCGCCTTCCAGCACGCCTTGCAGCAATTCGCCGCGGGCATTGCGCGCCTTGTAGTTAAAGAACGGCATCGATTAATCCACGAACTGGTTGCTGATGACCATGGCTTCGGAAATGGTGGTTTTCCCGGAGAGGACCAGCCGCACGGCATGGCGGCGCAGGGTTTCACCCGCCATCTGCTCTTCGGCGGCCTTGATGAAGTAGCCGGGATCCTGCTTGTTGGCGGCTTCGGCCAGCGATTCCGTCATTTCGAGCATTTCATAGACACCGGTGCGGCCCCTGTAACCGCTGCCGTTGCAGTGGGAACAGCCGCGCCCATGGTGATACTTGTGCTCTTCGACCTTGTCTCCCAGCTCGGCACGCAGCCAAGCGCGCTCGCCCGGCGTCGGCTGGTAGGGCTGCGTGCACACGTCGCAGATCACGCGCACCAGACGCTGCGCGATGACCGCCTGCAGCGCGGACGCCATCATGTACGACGGCACGCCCATGTCGAGCAGGCGGATCGGCGTGCTGACCGCATCGTTGGTATGCAGGGTCGAGAACACGAGGTGGCCAGTCATTGCGGCGCGCAGGCCGATCTGCGCGGTTTCCTGATCACGCATCTCGCCCACCAGCACCACGTCCGGGTCTTGACGCAACGCGGCGCGCAGCACGCGGGCGAAAGTGAGATCTATCTTTTCGTTGATCTGCACCTGGTTAATGCCGGGCAGCCGGTATTCAACCGGATCCTCAACCGTGATCAGTTTGCGTTCCGTGCTGTTCAGTTCGGCCAGCGCGCCGTACAAGGTCGTCGTCTTGCCGCTGCCGGTCGGACCGGTGACCAGCACCAGGCCGTTCGGACGCCCGAGGAAGGAGCGGAATTTTTCCAGCATCGGCTTGGGCATGCCGATCGTGTCCAGCCTGACCGCGCCGCGTCCCTGCCCCAGCAGACGCATAACGACCGATTCGCCAAACAGCGTCGGCATGGTGGACAGACGCACGTCGATCTGCTGCTGCCGCATTTTCATGGTGAAGCGCCCGTCCTGCGGCAGGCGCTTTTCCGAGATGTCCAGGTTGGACATGATCTTCAGGCGCAAGGCCAGCGGCGCGGCGATCTTGATATCGGCTTCGGCCTGCAGGTTGAGCACGCCGTCGATACGGAAGCGGATCTGCAGGCTGGTTTCTTGGGGTTCGATGTGGATGTCGGAAGCGCCGACCTGTGCCGCGTCTTCGAAGATGGTTTGCAGCAGCTTGACGACCGGCGCTTCCTCGACGCTGGCCGTCATCGCCACGATGCCGAAGTCGACCGCGTTGTCGCTGATTTCCTGCCCCAACTCGCGCGCGGCGTCGGTGATTTCCTCGGTCTTGCGGTAAATCCGGCTGATCGCCTGGATCAGCGCGTCTTCGCTGACCACCGCGAGGTCGATACTGCGCTTCAGCAGGCGAGAAATCTCGTCGTAGGCAAACAGGTCGGTGGGGTCCGCCATGCCGACCAGGAAGGAATCGCCGCGATCCTCCATGACGATCGCCCGGAAACGCCGCGCGCGCATTTCATTAAGCAGGCGTACGACGCTCGGGTTCAGGCTGTAGGTCTTGAGATTGATGTAAGGGATGTTGAGCTGCCTGGCGACCGCCCGGCAGATATCATCTTCGGAGACAAACCCGTTCTCGACGAATACCTGCCCCAAGCGGCGGCCCGACTTTTTGTGCTCGACGAGGCAAAACTGAAGTTGCTCTTCGGTAAGCAGATTTTGCTGCACCAAAATTTCACCGAGGCGCACCTTCTCGGGCCGGGCCATACGCGCTCCTTACTGAGGATCAATCACACGCGTATTGTAGCCACAACCACTTTCTCTAGTGAATTGTTTTTATTGAGAAATTTCCGTGCAGCAATACTTCCGTGGCGCTTTTACACATCCAGCGCTTGCTGAAAATCAGCCAGCAAATCCGCCGTATCCTCGATGCCCACGGAAACGCGGATAAGCGATTCGGCAATCCCCATGCTGGCACGGCGCTCGGGCCCCATCTCGTAGAAAATGGTGTGTGCTACCGGAATGACCAGCGTACGGGTATCGCCGAGATTACTCGCAGGAATCGCGAGTTTCAGGCGGTTGAGATAGTCGAAGCAATCGATATTGTCTTTCAGCTCGAAACTGAACAGGCTGCCGAATGCGCCGAACAATTCCTTGGCGATCTTATGCTGCGGATGCGACGGCAAACCGGGATAGTGAACGGCAGCCACGCGCTCATCGGCTTCCAGCATCTGCGCCAGCGCCAGCGCGTTGGAACACTCGCGCTCCATGCGCAGCGCCATGGTTTCGGCTCCCACCGCGATGTGATGCGCGGCTTCCGGCCCCAACGTGCCACCGAAATCGCGCAGGCTTTTGGCACGGATTTGCGCCATGCCCCATTGCGGCGACGCGTACCGCTTATAGCTGTCGTAGATATTCGGGAACTTGGTCCAGTCGTACAAGCCGGTATCGGTCAGGCTGCCGCCCAGCGCATCGCCGTGACCGCCAATCGACTTGGTCAGCGCATTGACCACCAGGCTGGCGCCGACCATCCTGGGACGGAACAGATAGGGCGAAGTCATCGTGTTGTCGACCACATAAAGGATGCCGCGGTCGCGGCAAAGCTGGCCGATGCGCTTCAGATCCGCCACCTGGGTGCGCGGATTGGCGATGGTTTCGACGAAGACCAGGCGCGTGGCCGGCGTCAATGCGGCTTCGACGTTTTTCACGTCGGTCGCATCGACCATCGAGACATCGATGCCTTGCGCATTCGCCGTCTGCCACAGGCTGTTGGTATTACCGAACAAGAAGGAGGAAGACACCACGTGGTCTCCCTCGCGCAACAAGCCCTGCACCAGGGAGCCGATCGCCGCCATCCCGGTGGAAAAGCAGATGGTCGCCAGTCCCTGCTCCATCTTGGTGACTTTGTCTTCCAGCGCTGACACGGTCGGGTTGCCCTGGCGTCCGTAGCGGTAGCCGGGCTGCTTGCCCTGGAAAACGGCGGCCAGTTCGCGCGCATCGCGATAGCCGAAGGTGACCGAGGTGTGGATGGGCTTGTGCAGGGAACCATGTTCGATCGGCTTTTGCCGGTCGCTGTGCAGGATGGTGGTGGTGAAACCGTATTTCTTTGAGTCAGTCATGATAAATAAAAAACCCGTTCAGCTTGCGCTAAACGGGTTGATGAATTTGTTTCCCTTTTAGCGGCATTTATTGTGGGACTGCACCCTGGCGCCCGCAAGCAGATGCAAATCGGCGCAATTCCTATCGTAGCGCAAAACGCGGGAAATACAAAAGATTCAAGCTCCGCGATCCACCAATGAAAAAGCCCGCGCCTTCACGGGCAACGGGCTTGGATAGGGCAGCCGCAGGCGATCAGTCGGCCCGCGCCAGATTCAGATTCAACTGCGAGCGCACCGCATCTTCGCTGACCGGCTTCGGGTTGTTGCGTACATGCTCGATGCGGTCGAGATAGTCGCGCGAAATATCGCCGGTCACATAGACGCCGTCGAAGCACGATGCCTCGAAGTTCTTGAGCAAGGGATTGACGTCCGAGATCGAACGCTTGAGCGCGTCGATATCCTGGTAGACCAGCGCATCGGCGGTGATCTCGCGGCACACTTCCTCTTCGCTGCGGCCATATGCAATCAGCTCGTTACGAGTCGGCATGTCGATGCCGTACACGTTCGGGAATTTTACCGGCGGCGCCGCCGAGGCGAAAATCACGCGCTTGGCGCCGGCATCGCGTGCCATCTGCACAATCTCGCGGCTGGTGGTGCCGCGCACGATGGAGTCGTCCACCAGCAGCACGCTCTTGCCCTTGAATTCGCTGCTGATCGCGTTGAGCTTCTGGCGCACCGACTTCCTGCGCTGGGCCTGGCCCGGCATGATGAAGGTGCGGCCGATGTAACGGTTCTTGATGAGGCCTTCGCGGTATTCCAGGTTCAGCTTCAGCGCCAGTTCCATCGCGGCCGGGCGCGAGGAATCGGGGATCGGCATCACCACGTCGATGTCTCCGGTGGAGAGCTGGCGGCGGATCTTCTCGGCCAGGTACTCGCCCATTTTCAGGCGCGTCGCGTACACGGAGGCGCCGTCGATCACGGAGTCGGGGCGTGCCAGATAGACGTATTCGAAGGCGCACGGACTCAGGACCGGATTGTCGGCGCACTGCTGGTTGTGAAGATTGCCGTCGAGGTCGATGAAGATCGCTTCTCCCGGCACCACGTCGCGCAGGAAGCGGAAGCCCAAGCCTTCCAGCGCGACCGATTCGCTGGCCAGCATATATTCCGGCCCGGCATCGGTTTCATTGAAGCCGATGCACAGCGGACGAATGCCATACGGATCGCGGAACGCGAGCAGGCCGTAGCCGGCGATCTGCGCCACCACGGCGTAGGAGCCGCGCACGCGCTTGTGCAGCACCGAGACCGCCTTGAACAACGCCGACGGATCGAGCGAGTAGCCGGTAGTGGCCTGCTGGATTTCGTGCGCCAGCACATTGAGCAGCACTTCCGAATCCGAATCGGTATTGATGTGCCGGCGGTCATTCTTGAACATCTCGCTCTTGAGCTGTTCCCAGTTGGTCAGATTGCCGTTGTGGGCGAGGATGATGCCGAAAGGCGCATTGACGTAGAACGGCTGCGCCTCCGCTTCGCTGTCCGAGCCGGCGGTCGGATAGCGCACCTGGCCGATACCGGCATTGCCCGGCAGCGAACGCATGTTACGGGTACGGAATACGTCGCGCACCAGGCCGTTCGCCTTGTGCATGGAAAACATATTGCCGTGGTTGGTAGCAATGCCCGCCGCATCCTGTCCACGGTGCTGCAACAGCAGCAGCGCATCGTAGATCAGCTGATTGACGGGGCCATGGGAAACAACGCCAACTATGCCACACATGGTGGACTCCTCAACGAAAACTCAAAAAACCTGTGCACAGGCCGGTTGCGGCCATGGCTAAAACTGAACATACCGGGCGAAATCACCCGGCAGGAATGGCTTGACGGTGCGCGCGGCGGTTTCCGCCAGCGGGCTTAGCACCGCGCCTTTCCAGAACGGCTGTCGCGGGATCGCCGTCATGCCGCATAACAGAACCGCGGCCAGCACGATCACCAAGCCTCGCGCCAAGCCGAACAAGCCTCCAAGGCCACGATCGGCCAGCGTCAGTCCGCTCGCCTTAATCGCGGCCTCGATGGCCATGGTCAGCAGTTTCATCAGCAATCGTACGCCGATAAACAACACGATGAACGCGACGATCAGCCGCGTTACCGCACCGGGAATAACATCCGGCAACAACTTCGCGAGGTCTTCTCCGTACGCATTCGCCACCACGAACGACACGATCCAGCCCAGCAGCGACAACATCTCCTTGACCAGCCCGCGCAAGACGCTGATGACGACCGAACAGATCAGCACGAACAGCACCAGGTAGTCGAAAATCGTCACAGTAATCAGCGCTTATCAAGCCGGCACGACAGTACCGCTCAATCCCAGCTTCACCATCTTGGCACGCATCTTGTCCGCTTCTTCCTTGCTGGCGAACGGGCCGACCCGAATGCGAATGCGGTCGCCCGACGAGGTTGCCACCTTTTGCGTGTACGACTTGATGCCGGCGCCTTTCAACTTGGTTTGCAGTTCATCGACCTTGTCCTTGGTCGCAAGTGCCGCCACCTGGATTACGAATTTTCCAGATTTTTTTTCTGCCGCCTTGGGATCGGGTTTTCCTTCCAGCAGAGCTTGCACACGCGCCGCTTCGTCGGGCTTCTTCTCAAGCTTCTCGGCCGGTTTGCTTTCAGTTTTGACATCCGCCTTGGCCACTGGCAGCGGCATCGCGTGCGGCTTGTCAGCCGGCTTGACCTTGGTGGTCTCCGCCTGCTTGGCCGGAGCATCCTTCGCCTGGGGGGGCACGGTCTCAAGCGCGGCCATGTTTGTGATAGCGGGCTTGACGGCGGGCTCATCCACGCCGGACTTGTCCCGGGATGGCGCATCCGTGGAAGGAGGATCGATCAATTCCTCCTCCTTTGGGTCGAGCGATGCCGATGCGGCGACTTTTTCAACCGCAGCCGGGTGATCGGCCACCTGACGCGCCGGCATGGCCTTGTCCTTGGAGGGAATCTGGATCGCGATATCGTCCGCGACCGGCTTCGGCTCGGAATCAAGAATCATTGGCAAACCGATCACGGCAGCCAGCACCAATGCAATCGCGCCAACCAGGCGGCGGCGCGCGCGTTTCTTTTCCGGCAAAACCGGATCGGCCTGTTCGGAACGCTTGTTGGTATTGCCCTGACGGCGCTTGCCGCGACCGCGGATCTGGTTCGACTCTTCCTCGGCACGCGAATAAAAGGTGCTGTCGTCGGAGGCTGACTCTTGCTTGTTTTTGCGAAGGAACGAGAACAAGCTCATGCGATAAAAATAGTATCCACCAATGAGATTCAAAAGCCGCCGTGAAAAACCGTTACGCTTTTCCCGACCGCCCCTCGGATCGCCTGAATTCCATCACGCCTGCGACGGTCAGGAAGGACCCGAAAACCGCAATTCTATCATTCTCGCCCGCCCTGCTCCGAGCGTTCGCAAACGCGGCGGCCGGCGAAGAGAAGGTCTCGATTGTCTTTTCTGCACCAGGGGCAGTGCTCGGAGCGACGCCTGCGTCGAGCAAACGCTGCCTGAGCTGCTCGGCGCTGGCCGCGCGAGGCAGCGGCAGGTCGGTGACGCACCAGTGATCCACACGGTCTTTCAGCTGCGCGATCACGCCGTCGATATCCTTGTCGTGCATGGCACCGAACACCGCGTAGGTATAGCGGTGAAATCCCATGTTGTCGAGGTTCTGCGCCAGCGTGGCGGCCGCATGCGGATTGTGCGCCACGTCGAGAATCACGCTCGGTCGGCCCGGCAGCACCTGGAAGCGCCCCGGCAGTTCGACCATCACCAGGCCATTGCGCACTTCCTGCGCGCCGACCGGCAGGCGGTTGCGCAATGCCTCCAGCGCGGCCAATGCGGCGGACGCGTTGAGCAACTGGTTGGCCCCGCGCAGGCTGGGATAGCCGAGCGAGTTGCGGCGCTGCGAGCGCCCGCCGAAATTCCATTGCTGCTTGTCGCCGGAGTAGTTGTAGTCGCGCCCGAACAGCCACAGGTCGGCACCGATGGCGGCGGCATGGTCGATCAGCGACTGGGGCGGCACCGGATCGCCGCAGATCGCCGCTTTGCCAGCGCGGAAGATGCCCGCCTTTTCAAAGCCAATCTGTTCGCGCGTGTCACCCAGATATTCGGTGTGATCGATGTCGACGCTGGTCACGATGGCGACATCGGGGTCGATCACGTTGACCGCATCCAGCCGGCCGCCGAGGCCGACCTCCAGGATCACTGCATCCAGCTGCGCCTGGGCGAACAGGCGCAGGATGGCAAGCGTGGTGAATTCGAAATAGGTCAGCGATATGTCGCCGCGTGCAGCCTCGACTGCTGTGAACTGCTCCATCAGCGCCGCGTCGGAGGCAATTTCTCCGTTCACGCGCGCGCGCTCGTTGAAGTCGATCAGGTGCGGCGAGGTGTAGAGGCCGACGCGGTAGCCGGCCTGCATCAGGATCGATTCCAGCATCGCGCAGGTCGACCCCTTGCCATTGGTGCCGCCCACGGTGAAGACAGGACACTCGAAGCGGATGCCTAGCCGGTCCTTGACCTGCCTGACGCGATCGAGTCCCATGTCAATGGCTTTCGGATGCATCGTTTCGAGGGCGGAAAGCCAGCCGGCCAGGGTGGTGGGGAGATTCTGCATGACTGAAAACCTACGCTGAAAACTAAAAAGCCCGGACCTGGGTCAGTCCGGGCCATGTCTGCATGGCGGGAGAATCAGGCCAGCACTTCGGCCGGCTGGTTCTGTAACAACGCGAGCAGACGGGCGATTTCCTCGCGCATCTTGCGGCGGTCGACGATCATGTCGACGGCGCCTTTCTGCACCAGGAATTCCGCGCGCTGGAACCCTTCCGGCAGTTTCTCGCGGACCGTGTTCTCGATTACGCGCGGGCCGGCAAAGCCGATCAGCGCCTTCGGCTCCGCGATCACGACATCGCCCATGAAAGCGAAGGAAGCGGAAACGCCGCCCATGGTCGGGTCGGTCAGCACCGAGATGAACGGCAGCTTTTTCTCGGACAGCTTGGTCAGCATCGCGGTGGTTTTCGCCATCTGCATCAGCGACAGCAAGCCCTCCTGCATGCGCGCGCCGCCGGTGGCCGTGACACAAATGAACGGCACTTTCTGCTCCAGTGCGGCCTGCGCGCCGCGCACGAAGCGCTCACCCACCACCGAGCCCATCGAACCGCCGATGAATTCATATTCGAAGCAGGCCACCACGACCGGCAGCGTCATGATCGCGCCGCCCATGACCACCATCGCATCGGTTTCGCCGGTGCCTTCCAGCGCATCCTTCAGACGATCCGGATATTTCTTGCTGTCCTTGAATTTCAGCGAGTCGACCGGCAGCACTTCCTGGCCGATCTCGTAGCGCCCGCCGGCGTCCAGCAGCGCGTCCAGGCGCTCGCGCGCACGGATACGCATGTGATGATCGCATTTCGGGCAGACATGGAGATTGGACTCCAGGTCGGTACGGTACAGCACTGCCTCGCAGGACGGGCATTTGACCCAGAGTCCTTCCGGCACGGATTTGCGCTGCGCCGACTCGGAACGCTGGATGCGCGGGGGAAGCAGTTTTTCAAGCCAGCTCATCGTGACCTCTTCTCACTTTTTTGGTTGCCGCATTGTACAGCTCGCCTTGCCGTACGCCAATAACACCTTGCGACGGCGCAGCTTCATATTAATCAATTATTCGTCCAGCGCCTTGCGGATTCCGGAAATGAACACCCGTACCGCTTCCGCCGCTTGTTCGCGCGGCGTATTTTCCAACTCCTGAATGATGCGACTGCCGATCACTACCGCGTCGGACAACGATCCGATCGCCTTGGCCGTTGCCGCATCGCGAATGCCGAAGCCGACGCCGACCGGCACGCGTACATGTTTCTTAATTGCAGGGACTTTCTGCGCCACGGCATCCAAGTCCAGATGCCCCGAACCGGTCACTCCTTTCAGGGACACGTAATAGACATAGCCGCTGGCGATTTTCCCGACCTGCTCGATGCGCTCGTCGGTCGAGGTTGGAGCCAAGAGAAAAATCGGGTCCAATCCGTTTTCCTTCATGCGCGCGGCGAATTCTTCACACTCTTCCGGCGGATAGTCCACCACGAGCACGCCGTCGACACCCGCCTGTTTGGCGGCGTCGATGAAGGCATCCGCGCCCATGTGCTCGATCGGATTGGCGTACCCCATCAGCACCACCGGCGTAGTCTGGTTCGTGCCGCGGAATTCGCGCACGAACTGGAGCACGTGGCGCATGCCGACGCCGTTGGCCAGGGCCCTTTCCGATGCGCGCTGGATGACCGGACCGTCCGCCATCGGGTCCGAGAATGGCACGCCGAGCTCGATGATGTCAGCACCGCCGGCAACCAGCGCATGCATCAACGGCACGGTCAGCTCGGGAGCGGGGTCACCGGCGGTAATGAACGGGATCAGGCCTTTTTTGTTTTTCTCTGCCAGGGCAGACAAGGTGGATTGAATTCTGGACATGGGCGGTTTGCCTTGGATTCGCTTTCGTTGCGCCGCTCCGGCCTGCGCCGGAACGACACCTGCTTTTAAACGTGGTGGATGTGGCCGACGGGACCTAGAACTTTTTCTTCATACGTTCGGCGACGGTGTGCATATCCTTGTCGCCGCGGCCGGACAGATTCGCCAGGACGATCCTGTCTTTCGGCAGAGTCGCCGCGAACTTGGCGGCATAGGCCAGCGCGTGACTGGATTCCAAGGCCGGGATGATGCCCTCGATGCGGCAGCAATTGTGGAATGCCTCGATCGCTTCATCGTCCGTGATCGACACGTATTGCGCCCGACCGGAATCCTTGAGGTAGGCATGCTCCGGACCGACGCCCGGGTAATCGAGGCCAGCCGACACCGAATGCGTTTCGATGATCTGTCCGTCCTCGTTCTGCAGCAGGTAGGTGCGGTTGCCGTGCAAGACACCCGGCGAGCCGGCGATCAGCGAAGCGGAATGCCTGCCGGTTTCCAGCCCCTCACCTGCAGCCTCGACGCCGACCAGCTGCACATCCTTGTAATCGATATAAGGATAGAAGATACCCATCGCATTCGAGCCGCCGCCGATGCAGGCCACCACGTAATCCGGCTGGCGCCCGGCCATTTCCGGCATCTGCACCAGACACTCCTTGCCGATCACCGACTGGAAATCGCGCACCATCATCGGATACGGGTGCGGGCCGGCCACCGTGCCGATGATGTAGAAAGTGTTTTCGACATTGGTGACCCAGTCGCGCATCGCTTCGTTCAACGCGTCCTTCAGGGTCTTGGAACCGGACTCGACCGGCACGACCTTGGCGCCCAACAGCTCCATGCGGTACACGTTCTGCACCTGGCGTTTGACGTCTTCGGCGCCCATGTAGACCACGCATTCCAGGCCGAAGCGCGCGCAGATGGTGGCAGTCGCCACGCCATGCTGGCCGGCGCCGGTTTCGGCGATCACGCGTGGCTTGCCCATGCGCTTGGCGAGCAAGGCCTGGCCGATCACGTTGTTGATCTTATGCGCACCGGTATGGTTGAGGTCTTCGCGCTTGAAGTAGATTTGCGCGCCACCCATCATTTCCGACCAGCGCCTGGCGTGATAGATCGGGCTGGGGCGGCCGACGAAATGCTTCAGCTCGTTGTCGAATTCAGCCAGGAACTCCGGATCGTTGCGAAAGTGCGCATACCCCTCCTTCAGCTGTGTCAAAGCGTGGGTCAGGGTTTCGGAAACGAAGCTGCCGCCGTAAGGGCCGAAATGCCCTCTTGAATCCGGCAGGTTGTAGCGTGCGGCCTGCTGAATCGCCGTGTGCTGCACGGATTGGCGCTCGGCGTAGTGTTCGAGCGGGTTCAATTCTTTCATGGTCGTTCTCTTCTATTCATCCAGTGATGCATCCGCCTGGCGTACCGCGCGGATGAAGGCTGTGATCCTTGCCGGATCCTTGACACCCTTGGCCTGTTCGACGCCGCTGCTGACGTCGACCGCGTAAGGGCGCACGCGACGCATGGCGTCAGTGACGTTTTGCACGCTCAAGCCACCACTCAAAACGACCCGAGGCGCGAGCTCTTTTGGAATGAGGGACCAATCGAAAACCTTTCCACCGCCGCCATAACCATCCACGAAAGCATCAAGCAGCAAACCGCTAAACAAGGTGCTGGCGGCACGATAACTTTGCTCGTATTTTAGCAAATCGGCGCCCGACATATCGGCAGATACTCGAAGCGCGCGGGTAAACGGCCGATTCACGAGCTTGGCTATTTCACAACATTGTTCAACCGTTTCATCGCCGTGAAACTGCAACTGGGAGACCGGAGCTCGCGCAACGATTTGCTGCACGTCCTCCGGTCTGGCATTCACGAACAAGCCGACAGCCGCGACATAGGGCGGAACAGACGCGATCAATTCGGCTGCCACCTCCGGCGTCACGTAGCGCGGGCTTTTTTCATAAAACACCAGGCCGATCGCATCGGCTCCGGACGTGACCGCCGTTTGCACGTCTTCAACACGGCTCAAGCCGCAAATCTTGATTCGGGTACGGGAATTCATCAAGGTAGCTCAAATTGAATTTGCAGCAACTCAGGCATGCGCCGGGAGCGTGGCGGGAGCCCACGGCAACGGGTTGACGGCATCGTGCGGCAGCGCCCATTTTGCATCGTAATCGATCCGCGCCAGATACAAGCCGTCCGGCATGAAGGTCGGGGCCGCACGGCTGCGGTCGCGGCATTCGAGTATCTCTTTCATCCACGAAGGAGGCTGATTGCCGTTGCCGATCACGATCAGCGAACCGACGATATTGCGCACCATGTGATGCAAAAATGCGTTGGCGCACAATGTGACGACAAGAATATCGCCCTGACGTTCAATGCGGATATCGTGCATGGTCTTGACCGGCGACTTAGCCTGGCATTCGGCCGCGCGGAATGACGAAAAATCATGCATGCCCAGCAAGTGCCGCGCCGCTTCCCGCATCGGTTCGACCTGCAACGGCCGGAACACCCATCCGGCCTTGCCCGCCAGCAGGGGTGAGCGCACCGGATGGTTGTAGATCACGTAATGGTAGGTACGCGCGACCGCGGAAAAACGTGCGTGGAAATCGTCCGGCGCCGTCGACGGCACTTCGCAGGACCAGCGCACCGCGATGGAAGGCGGCAGGAATGCGTTGACCCCGCGCACCCAGGAAAACAGTTCGCGATCGAGCCCGGTATCGAAATGCACCACCTGCTCCAGCGCATGCACGCCGGCATCGGTGCGCCCGGCGCAGGTCGTGACGATGTCGGTCAGGGTGAACTTCCTGAGCGCGTCTTGCAGCGTGTCCTGCACGGTTCCTCCGCCCGGCTGGGTCTGCCAGCCGCGCCATGGCGTTCCGTCGTACTGGACGCCGAGCACAATACGTTTCAAGTCGGCTCCGCTATGAATTCGTCAAAAACAAAACGGGCGCCCGCATCGCGTCGCGCCCGTTGATGGTTGGCTGCCAGGATTATGCGAGTTCCAGCAACAGCGACTTCGCCTTTTCGCTTTGCTCCGGCGAGCCGCCTTTCATGACCTCGTCCAGCAGTTCGCGCGCGCCTTCCTTGTCGCCAATCTCGCGGTAAGCCATCGCCAGATCCAGCTTGGTCGCCATCTCGGCGTCAACCGATGTCGTGTTCAGATCCAGCGACGGCAGTTCGTCGAGCGACTCCAATGAAGGCTCGGGCACCGCATTCGATGCGCCCGGGTTCAGGTCAAGGTTAATCCCAGACAAATCGAAGTCCAGCGGCTCGGATTCCGCGGAAGACGCCGGTTCCGCCTTCGCTTCCTCAGCAGTTGGGACCTCAGGAACTTCCGGCAATTCCGGAATGCTGAAATCCGCCGGTGCAAGCTCTTCCGCAGGCAACTCCAGCGGCGCATCCTTGGCAGAAGTTTCCTCCTGCGACTGGAATTCGAGATCGGCGATCGACGGGATCGGGTCCAGCTGCAGGTCGGCCAGAGGTTCCGGCTCGGATTGCCCCGCCGCTGCTTCCACCGGCTTGGCCGGCTCATCAAGGAAGTCGAAATCGATCGATGCCAAGTCAGCCGGCGGTTCAGCCGGTGCCGGATGCGGAATCGTGTTCGGGACTTTCGCCAGGTCCATGCCGTCCAGATCAAAGTCAAGGTCGTTCGACTCCGCCTTAGTCGCCGGCTGCTCCGGTAGCGGCGTCTCCTGCGGCAATTCAAGCGGCGCGTCCGTTTCCAGCGCGCTGTTGTTGAAGTAGGACGTGTCCGTTTCGAGCGAGCTGATATCCTCCGCCGGCACGTCTGGCTGGGTGCTCGCCAGCAGCGTGGCTAAGCCCTGATCTTTCAGCGGCTGTGTTGGGGCGATCATGCCAACGGCCGGCGCCGGGGCAGCTTCCGTCGCCTCCTTGCCGCCAGCGTACAGCGGATTGTTCGGGTCGATCGCAGCGCCCATGGATGCGGCTTGCGCCCACTCGTCGCCTTCGCCCTTGGTCAGGCCGTACAGCTCGGTCGCCAGCACCTCGAATGCGCGCAAATCCTTGCGGTTCGAGTAAATTTCCAGCAGCTTGACGCGCACCGAATGACGCTCCGGCTGCGTGCGCAGCGCCTCCTTCAGGATCTCTTCGGCCTGCGCATCGCGGCCGTAAGCGATATACACGTCGGCCTCGGCCACCGGGTCGACTTCGTTGGTATCGAGCTGCCTGGCCGACGGCGCAAAGCTGGAATTGAAGACGCTGTTGTTGGTATCGACGCTCTGGCCACCGGTCGAGCCGAACAGCGAATTGGCCTTCAGGCTCGAATCGGTGATGATGCTGTCCTCGAACTGCTTGCTCTTCCTGCGGCGCGCGCTGTAAATGCCGAGGCCGCCCAGGGCCACGAGCAATGCGCCCAGACCCGGCAGCACCAGCGGATTATCGAGCAGCCCATCGAAGAAGCTCGGTTCCGGCGCCGGCGGAGGCGGCGGAACAACGGGCTTCGGCTTTTTCGCCACGGGCGCGCTGCTTGCAGCGGGCGCAGAGGCCGCAGGTACGGATGCGGCCGGGGTCGATGCTTCGGGAGCCGATGCGGCAGGTGCAGGCGCTGCCGGCGTCTCCGCCTTGGGTTGCTCCTGTTTGCCGAGGTTCGGCGTCGCAGCCGTCGGAGCGGATGCGGCCGGCGCGGCAGGCTTAGCTTCGCCCTTTGCCGCCTCGGCCTGCTTCTGCTGCTCCGCCAGGCTCTTGTTCTTGACCTCCAGGACTTTCTGCAGGTCGGTTACATTCTTCTCGAGCTCCTTGATACGGGCGCTGGCTTCGGCGGCAGCCTTTTCCTTGGCAATCTTGTCTTCAGCCGAGGCGGCACCGGCTGCCTTGTCAGCGCCTGGAGCCGCTGCCGAATTCGACAGCTTCAATTTGTCCTTCGACTCGCTGGCGGGCGTCGGTTTTTCTTCGACCTTGGCGGTAATCTTGCCGCTGGCGCTTTGCCGGGTTTCCCCGGATTTCTGCGGCGCCGCGGTGGCGACCTGCCCCGCCAGCTTGCTGCGGTAGTTATGGAAATCCGCCGATTGCGCCACCACGATGCCGTGTGCTTCGGACTTGCCGATGCCCTGCGCCTCGCCGGCACTCGGCACGGTCAGGATTTGCCCGGCCTTGAGGCGATTCATGTTATTGCCGACGAAAGCATCGGGGTTGGCCTGATATAGCGCGACCAGCATCTGGTCGAGCGACAAGCCGCCGGTCTTGTACTGACTCGCGATCTTTGCCAGCGTATCCCCGTTCTTGACCTGGTATTCGGACAAGCCCGCTTCCCTGCTCTCCCGCGGCGCCGGCTTGGCCGCCTTGACTACCGGCTGCTTGGGCGTCGCCGGTTTTTCGGCGGCCGCGACCGGCGCAGGCTCGACGGCCGGTTGCGGCGCATTGGCGCGAGCCTGTTCGGCGCGCGGCGCAGGCGCCACCTGTGCCGCCTGCGCGGTGCGCATGTCGGGCGGGTCGAGAAGGAAGGTGTACTCGCGCACCAGGCGTCCATTCGGACCGCCCAGTTCCAGCAACATGTCGACGAACGGCTCGTTCAAAGGCTGGGTCGACGTGACATAGATGAATTGACGCCCGCCACGCTGATCCACGGAAAAGCGCAATGACGACAAGGCGGAATTAAAGTCCACCCCGGCCTGCCGGAAAGCTTCCGGAGATGCCAGTTTGGCGACCAGCGCCCCGGCCTCTTCCTTGGCCACCGAGCTGAGCTCAATTTCGGCGCGCAAAGGCTGACCAAGCGACGACAAGACCGTCAGCTTGCCCAGGCCAGCGGCATACGCATTGGAGAACAGCAGTGCCGAAGCAACTGCGGCGCTGATGGTCTTCAAATTGAGCGTACCGAACTTCTGGCGTGTGGTTGAATGCATGTTTGATGGCATAGGAGGCATTCCGTTTGCGTATCTGGTGGAGGCACAATTACCGCGCCAATTTATCATTCTTTCGGGGAACTTTCACCATATCATCATGGACTTAGGCGTGCAAGTGTAACCAACTTGCTAAGTTGCGCATGGCGCGGTGCCTTGTTAGACATAGGACTGGACGGGAAAATCACACAAAGTCAATGTTGCGCGCTGACAACGAAACTGGGGCCTGCCGGCAGTCGGTTCTATCGAACCGACTGCCGGCAGGCCCCAGCGCTTTGCTTTTACCAGCTTCCGATCAGGCGTCGAGCACGATGCGCAACATGCGGCGCAACGGTTCGGCCGCGCCCCACAGCAACTGGTCGCCGACCGTGAATGCCGACAGATACTCGCCGCCCATCTGCATCTTGCGCAGACGGCCGACCGGGATCGTCAGGCTGCCGGTGACAGCGGCCGGCGTCAGGTCCTTCATCGACGCTTCGCGCGTGTTCGGCACGACTTTCGCCCACTGGTTTGTGGCGGCGATGATGCCTTCGATCTCGTCGAGCGGCACATCCTTCTTCAGCTTGATGGTGAGCGCCTGAGAATGGCAGCGCATCGCGCCGATGCGCACGCACAGGCCGTCGACCGGAACGGCCGACTTCGCCGCCGGGCCGAACGCCTCGCCGCGGCCAAGGATCTTGTTGGTTTCTGCGCCAGCTTTCCACTCTTCGCGCGACACGCCGTTGCCGAGATCCTTGTCAATCCACGGAATCAGGTTGCCGCCGAGCGGCACGCCGAAGTTCTTGGTTTCGTCGGCAGTCAGCGCATGCTGCTTGGCCAGCACCTTGCGGTCGATTTCCAGGATCGCGGATGCCGGATCGTCCAGCAGCGCCTTGACCTCGGCGTTGATCGAGCCAAACTGGGTCAGCAGTTCGCGCATGTGCTGCGCGCCGCCGCCGGAAGCCGCCTGGTAGGTCATCGAAGTCATCCACTCGACCAGGTCGTGCTGGAACAGGCCGCCCAGGCCCATCAGCATGCACGACACGGTGCAGTTGCCGCCGACATAATTCTTCACGCCGCGCGAGAGCGCATCCTTGATCACGTTCAGGTTGACCGGGTCGAGCACGATGATGGCGTCATCCTTCATGCGCAGCGTGGAGGCCGCGTCGATCCAGTAACCGTTCCACCCGGCCGCGCGCAACTGCGGGAAAATCTCGGTGGTGTAGTCGCCGCCCTGGCAGGTAATGATGATGTCGCACTTCTTGAGCTCATCAATATTGTTGGCGTCTTTCAGCGCGGTTTCGTTTTTCGCCATTGCCGGCGCCTTGCCGCCTGCGTTGGACGTCGAAAAAAACACCGGCTCGATATGAGCGAAATCGCCCTCTTCCTGCATGCGCTGCATCAGGACCGAGCCCACCATACCGCGCCAACCCACCAGACCGACTAACTTCACGATTTTCTCCCTCAGTACATTCAAAAAACTCTGCTCATTGCGCGAGCGCCTTCACCACGGCGTCGCCCATTTCCTTCGTCCCGACCTTGGTCGTGCCTTCCTCATAGATGTCCGGCGTGCGCAAGCCCTGCGCCAGCACCTTCTTGACCGCGTTCTCGACGCGATCGGCCTGCTCCGCCTTGTTCAGCGAGAAGCGCAGCATCATTGCGGCCGACAGGATGGTTGCCAGCGGATTGGCGACGCCCTTGCCGGCGATGTCGGGTGCGGAACCGTGCGACGGCTCGTACAAGCCCTTGTTGTTCGCGTCCAGCGAAGCCGACGGCAGCATGCCGATCGAGCCGGTCAGCATCGCGGCGGCGTCGGACAGGATGTCGCCGAACATGTTGCCGGTGACGATGACGTCGAACTTCTTCGGCGCGCGCACCAGCTGCATCGCCGCGTTGTCGACATACATGTGATCGAGCGCGACGTCCGGATAATCCTTGTGCACGTCGGTCACGATGTCTTTCCAGAACTGGAAGGTTTCCAGCACGTTGGCCTTGTCGACGCTGGTCAGGCGCTTGCTGCGCTTGCGCGCTGCCTGGAACGCGACATGCGCGATGCGGCGGATTTCGGATTCGGCGTAACGCATCGTATCGAAGCCTTCGCGCTCGCCTTTGAACGGGCCGTCCGGGCATTCGCGCACGCCGCGCGGCTGGCCGAAGTAGATGTCGCCGGTCAGTTCGCGGATGATCAGGATGTCGAGGCCGGACACGACTTCCGGTTTGAGCGTCGATGCGCCGGCCAGTTCCGGATACAGGATGGCCGGACGCAGATTGGCGAACAGGTTCAGGTTCTTGCGCAGGCCGAGAATCGCCTGCTCCGGACGCAAAGCGCGCTCCAGCTTGTCGTATTTCCAATCGCCGACCGCGCCGAACAGCACCGCGTCGGCATCCTTGGCGAGCTTCAGGGTGCCATCCGGCAGCGGATGGCCGTGCGCCTCAAAGCCGGCGCCGCCGACCGGCGCGCTTTCCATTTCAAACTTTTCGTCGAGCGCGTTCAGCACGCGTGTCGCCTGCTCGATGATTTCGGGACCGATGCCGTCGCCCGGCAGAATTGCGATTTTCATTTACTCTTCTTCGTTGTCTGTTAAATCGTATTGCCCAGCCAGGGCTGTGCGGCGAGATGACGCTCTTCGAAGGCGCGGATCTTGTCCGCATGGCGCAGCGTCAGGCCGATGTCGTCCAGGCCATTCAGCAGGCAGTATTTGCGGAATGCATCCACGTCGAACGGATACGCGGCGCTGCCCTTGGGCGTGCTCACCACCTGTTTTTCCAGGTCGATCACCAGACGGTAGCCGGGAAAGGCCTTGACTTCGTTGAACAACTGGTCAACCTGCGCCTCGGACAGCACGATCGGCAGCACGCCGTTCTTGAAGCAGTTGTTGAAGAAGATATCGGCGAAGCTCGGCGCGATGATGGCGCGGAATCCGTACTGCTGCAAAGCCCACGGCGCGTGTTCGCGCGACGAGCCGCACCCGAAATTCTTGCGGGTCAACAGGATCGACGCTCCCTGGTAACGCGGCTGGTTCAGCACGAAATCCGGATTCACCGGGCGCTTGGAATTGTCCATCCCCGGCTCGCCGTGATCGAGGTAACGCCATTCGTCGAACAGGTTCGGGCCGAAGCCGGTGCGCTGAATCGATTTCAGAAACTGCTTGGGAATGATGGCGTCGGTGTCGACGTTGGCGCGATCGAGCGGCGCAACCAATCCTTCGTGTACGATAAATTTATCCATGGTCTTGATCTCACTGGAGCCCGCCGCTGCGGCAGGCACCTTGTCCTTATTTTCTCGCCGCGTTCTCGACGACTTCGCCGGCGCGCTTCACATCCTTGCCGATGCCTTCCACCGTGTTGCATCCCAACAGAATGAGCGAGGAAAACAGCAGAACGAACAGATTTTTCATTTTTTCTTTGCCTCCCTAAATCCCGCTAGCGCAGCGCGCGCACGTCGACGAAGTGCCCGGCGATGCCGGCGGCTGCCGCCATTGCCGGCGACACCAGGTGCGTGCGGCTGCCCTGCCCCTGGCGTCCCTCGAAATTGCGGTTGGACGTCGATGCGCAGCGCTCGCCCGGCTCCAGCCGGTCGGCGTTCATTGCCAGGCACATCGAGCAGCCCGGATCGCGCCATTCGAAACCGGCTTCCTTGAAGATCTTGTCGAGTCCTTCGCGCTCGGCCTGCTCCTTCACCAGGCCGGAACCCGGCACCACCAGCGCCAGCTTCACGTTCGATGCGCGGAACTTGCCGCGCACGACGGCGGCAGCGGCGCGCAAGTCTTCGATGCGCGAGTTGGTGCAGGAACCGATGAAGACCTTGTCGATGCGGATATCGGAGATCGCTGTGTTCGGCTTCAGGCTCATGTAGACCAGCGCCTTTTCCATCGCGTCGCGCTTGACCGCATCCTTTTCCTTGTCCGGATCCGGCACGCGGTCGTCGATCGCGACTACCATCTCGGGCGAAGTGCCCCAGGTGACTTGCGGCTTGATCTCGGCGGCGTTGAGCGTCACCACCATGTCGAACTTGGCGCCGGCGTCGGAATGCAGCGTGCGCCAGTATTCGACCGCGCGGTCCCAGTGCGGGCCGACCGGCGAAAACGGGCGGCCTTTCACGTAGTTGATCGTGGTGTCGTCGACCGCCACCATGCCGGCGCGCGCGCCTGCCTCGATCGCCATGTTACAGATCGTCATGCGCCCTTCCATCGACAGCGAACGGATGGTGGAGCCGGCGAATTCGATCGCGTAGCCGGTGCCGCCGGCAGTGCCGATCTTGCCGATCACGGCCAGCACGATGTCCTTGGCGGTGACGCCGAACGGCAGCGCGCCATCGACCTGCACCAGCATCGCCTTGGATTTCTTGGCCAGCAGAGTCTGGGTCGCCAACACATGCTCGACCTCCGAAGTGCCGATGCCGTGCGCCAGGCAGCCGAAGGCGCCGTGGGTGGAAGTATGCGAGTCGCCGCACACGACCGTCATGCCCGGCAGGGTGGCTCCCTGCTCCGGCCCGATCACGTGCACGATCCCCTGGCGCTTGTCGCGCATGCTGAAATAGGTTAGCCCGTACTCCTTGGTATTGGCGTCCAGCGTCTCGACCTGCAGGCGCGATACCGGATCGGCGATGCCCTGGGCGCGGCCCGTGGTCGGCACGTTGTGGTCGGCCACCGCCAGGTTGGCGGAATTGCGCCACGGCTTGCGTCCAGCCAGTTTCAGACCTTCGAATGCCTGCGGGCTGGTGACTTCATGCACCAGGTGACGATCGATATAGAGAACGGCGGTGCCATCCTCTTCGGTATGCACGACGTGCGATTCCCAGAGTTTGTCGTAGAGCGTTTGAGCCATGTTTCAAGAGCGAGCCAAAAGGATGCGCCATGCAGCGCAATACGTTGGAAAGAGTCCTTGATTATGCCATAGTGCAGCGCAAAACCGCGGCGCGCCCGGCGAAAGGCGTGCACGATCGGCCCCGGCAGAAGATTGTTAATTCTTTTTTAATCCCTACTTCTTGCGCGCCTGCTCGTAGAGCGGCATTACCCGCTGCGAATAGTTGGTCAGGTCATTCAGGCGATCTTCGCGTGACGGGTGAGTCGACAGGAACTTGATTGGCTCCGCGCCGCCGATTTGTCCCATTTTCTGCCACAGCGAGATGGCCGCGCGCGGATCGTAGCCCGCACGCGCGGCCAGCTCCACGCCCATGCGGTCGGCTTCCGATTCCTGGTTGCGCGAATGCGGCAGGCCCACCAGGCCCATATAGGCGTATTCGGCGCCCTTCTGTCCGATGTCGCCCAAGCCGAGCAATTCGGAACCGATCTGGATCAGGCTGCCCGCCACCATTTGCTCCGAAGCGCGCTCGCGCGAATGCTCGCGCAAGGCATGCGAGATTTCGTGACCGAGGACGGCGGCCAGTTCGTCGTCGGTGACATTGAGCTTATCGATCAGGCCGGTATAAACCGCAATCTTCCCTCCGGGCATGGCCCAGGCATTCACTTCCGGGGAGGTCAGCACATTGGCTTCCCAGGCCCACTGCAGGGCATCGGGACGGAAAACCGCGGTTTGGGGAATCAACCGGTTGACGATGTTGCGCACGCGCTGCACTTGGGTGGAATTTCGGTTGAGCAAGCCTTTGCTGCGTGCCTCATTCATTACCTGCGCATACTCCTGGCTGGCCGCCTGCTGGATTTCAGCGGCCGGCACTGCCATGCGCTGCTCGCGCGTCACGCCGACGGCGCCGCCTTGCGTGGTTTGCACCGTTTCGCAGGCAACCAGCGAGAGCATCACCGTCGCCGTCGCCAACTTCGATAGCAGGCTTCTCATGATCGGTTTCATTTTTTCTCCTCATGACGATGGGGTTGCCAGCGGTATGACAATGCCGCCGCCGCGGCGCCCGCCAGCGCGAACATTGCTGCCATTAAATAGACTGTTTGCGAGCCAAATGTATCCCAGAACACGCCCAAAATCAGTCCGCCCAAGGTGCCGCCCAGCCCATATGAAATGCTGGTGAATAGCGCCTGGCCGCTTGCCTGCAGCGGCCCGGAGAACCAGCGCTGCAGGGTTGCCACGGATGCCGAATGATGGGTGCCGAAGGTGGCAGCATGCATTACCTGAGCCGCCAGCAGCAAGATCAGCGACTGCGCGCCGAAGCCGATCAGCAGAAAGCGCAGCACCGCGATCAGCAGGCTGGCCATCATCAGCTTTTGCACGCCGTAGCGGCGAAAAATTGGTGCCTGGAAAAAGAAAAAGGCGATTTCCACCACCACGCCGAGCGACCACATGAGGCCGATCACCGTATTGCTGTAGCCGATCTGCGCCAGGTACAGCGAGTAGAAGACATAGAGCGACGCGTGCGCCGCGATCATCATGAAGGTCGACACAAAAAACGCCAGCACTTCGCGCCTGCGCAGCAACGCGATGACGGATGGAGCGCCGTGCGGTGCGGTGACCGGCGCCGCCTCCTGCATGCGCAGGCTGGCCACCAGCACCAGCGCGAGCAAGGATATCGAGATCCAGGGCATCAGATGGATGCCGAAGCGGTCGAGCGCTGGCCCGGCGAGCGTCACCGTCAGGATGAAGCCGACCGACCCCCACAGGCGCAGGCGGCCGTAGTGGGTAAGGTCGCCGCGCATCTCCGACAACATCAAGGCTTCCGACAACGGCGCCTGGGCGCTGGTAAACAGGTTCACCAGGACCATCACCAGGAAGAAGTGTGCAAACGTCTGGCCGACAAAGATGCCGGCGAACAGCGCGGTGGCCGCCACTGCGGTCAGCCGCAATACCGTCACTCGCTTCTGGTGGCGGTCGGCCACCCAGCCCCACAGGTTGGGACCGAAGATGCGCATGACCTGCATCAGCGACATCAACACGCCGATCTCGGCGGCGCTCATGCCCTTGCCTGAAAAATACAGGCTGGCGTACGGCGAAAACACGCCGACGTAGCCGTAGTACGCGAAGAAGAACAGAGCGAAACTGAACGACTGCTTTGGCCAGGACGGATGCTGCACGGAAGTGTGATTATGAGTGCCGCAGGCTTGGTTGTGCGGCGCGCCGTTGTCGCTCGGCCTGCCCTTGCGACAACGTCCCCGGGATGCCCCCCGGGCAGCGGCGTGGCGGCATTACCTGATGCGCGCGGCGATCTTCGGGGTATCGACGCGCACGTCGCCGCACTGCGCGCGGTGACGCAACGCGTGGTCCATCAGGACCAGCGCCAGCATCGCTTCCGCAATCGGCGTGGCGCGAATGCCTACACAGGGATCGTGACGCCCGAAGGTTTCGACGTTGACCGGATTGCCGCTCTTGTCGATCGAACGGCGCGGCGTGCGGATGCTCGACGTGGGCTTGATCGCGATCGAGACCGTGATGTCCTGCCCGGTCGAAATGCCGCCCAGGATGCCGCCGGCGTGATTGGTTGCAAAGCCCTGCGGCGTCAGTTCGTCGCCGTGCACCGTTCCCTTTTGCGCGATCGACTTGAAGCCGGCGCCGATTTCGACACCCTTGACCGCGTTAATCCCCATCATGGCATACGCGATATCGGCATCCAGCTTGTCGTAGATCGGTTCGCCCAGTCCGACGGGCACGTTTTGCGCAACGACGTCAATGCGCGCGCCGCAGGAGTCACCGTCCTTGCGCAGCGCATCCATGTAAGCCTCCAGCTGCGGCAGGATATCCGCATTGGCGGCAAAAAACGGGTTGTCCGGCACATGCTCCCAGGACTGGAACGGGATTTCGATCTCGCCGAGCTGGCTCATGCACCCCTGGAAGGTGGTGCCGAATTGCTGGTGCAGCCATTTCTTGGCGATGGCGGCGGCGCCGACCACCGGTGCGGTCAGGCGCGCCGACGAGCGTCCGCCGCCGCGCGGGTCGCGGATGCCGTATTTGTGCCAGTAGGTGTAGTCCGCATGGCCAGGCCGGAACGTGTCGGCAATATTGCCGTAGTCTTTGCTGCGCTGGTCTTCGTTGCGAATCAACAACGCGATCGGCGTGCCGGTCGTCTTGCCCTCGTACACGCCGGACAGGATTTCCACCGTGTCCGATTCCTGGCGCTGCGTCACGTGCCGCGACGTGCCCGGCTTGCGGCGGTCGAGTTCGGGCTGGATATCGGCTTCCGACAAGGCCATGCCCGGCGGGCAGCCATCCACCACGCAACCGATGGCCGGGCCGTGCGACTCGCCGAAAGTGGTGACCGAAAAGAGCGTGCCGATAGTGTTGCCGGACATGGTGATATCGAATTGATTAGAAAGGCACGATTTTAACGTATCGTCCTTGCAGCCGTAGAAAAAACGCGACAACCAACAGTTGCGGCGACGGATTAACCACATGAAAAAATTAAGGAAATGTCTTGATTGCACGACAGCAAAATATCGTGCAGTATCCAAACAATAATTTACAGAGCGAAATTACTTAACTGAAAGCATGTCCACCGCTTAGTAAGCTAATCTGGACAAGCGCCAAGAAAAATTACTAGCCTGGCAATACAAAACCTATCGCCGTACTGTTTCACATGGAATTTTCTGTATATTGCTTTCAGGCAAAAACCTCTGAGCTGCGGGGGGGACAATGAGCGGATCGAGAACGTCGGCTGGCGACGATCTGATATTTCTGGAAGAAACGACGGAGGCGAGCAGCGCTCCCGGATGCCCCACCGGACAGCACGTCTGGCGGGTCATGATCGTCGACGACGATGCCGATGTCCATTCGGCCACCATGTTCGCGCTCGCCAACCTGGAAATGCAGCACCGCCCCCTGGAATTCCTGCATGCCTATTCGGCGGCGCAGGCGCGCGAGCTGCTGGCCCGCGAAAAAGACATTGCGGTCATCCTGCTCGATGTCGTGATGGAACAGGGCGACTCAGGGCTGCAACTGGTGCGCCACATCCGCGAAGTGCTCAAGCTCAGCGAGGTCCGCATCATCCTGCGCACCGGCCAGCCCGGCTATGCGCCGGAAATCGATGCCATCCGCGATTTCGACATCAACGATTACAAGACCAAGTCGGAGCTAACCCGCATCAAGCTGTACACCACGGTCACCGCCGCCATCCGTTCCTACGAACAGATCTGCGCGATCAACGCCAGCCGGCGCGGCCTCGACCGTATCGTGCGGGCCAGTTCGGAATTGATGGCGCTGCACGGTCTGGACAGTTTTGCCGCAGGCGTCCTTAGCCAGGTGGCGTGCCTGCTCGACCTGCCTCCGAACGGGCTGCTTTGCCTGCATGAAAAATCGGATGAGCACGGGCATGAATTGTTGACCGTGGCGGCCCGCGGAATGCACGCTGGACTGCTGAACAAGCCGATCTGCGCGCTTTCCAATGCCCATGTTGCGGGCGCCATGCAGGCTGCGCTGCGCGAGCGCCACCACGTCTACGGAGACGATTTCGCCACGCTTTACCTGGGCGGCAATGCCAGAGCCGAATTCGTCGCGTTTATCGATACCGGCAAAACCGTCGGCGAGATCGATCGGCAATTGCTGAACGTATTCTGCCGCACCATCGCCGTCGGCCTGGACAATGTACTGCTCATGTCCCGCCTGCACACGTCCGCGTTTTACGATCCGCTGACCAAGCTACCCAATCGTACCCGGCTCAAGGAAATGCTGGACGCGGCGCTCGCAGCCCCATCCCGGGCCGAAGCCACGCTCGCGCTGGTCGACATCGACCATTTTGCCGAGACTAACGATGCGCTGGGTCACCAGTTCGGCGACTCGCTCCTGCTCGGCGTGGCGGCGCGCCTGCAATCGGAGCTGGGCGATTCGCTGGTGGTCGGGCGCGTGGGCGGCGATACCTTCGCCGTGCTCGGCAACGCTGCACTGGTCAACCCAGACCTGATCCTGGATCTGTTCGACAAGCCGTTCCACATCGATGGGCAGGAAGTGCAGCTTTCCGCCACCGCAGGCCTGGTCAACCTGCACGACTACGAAGGCTGCGGCGCGGACGCGCTCAAGGACGCCGACATCGCGCTCAAGCGCGCCAAGCTTCTGCAGCGCGCCGGCCATTTCTATTTCTCGCGCAGCATGGGAGTGGACATCCGCGAACGGGTGCGCCTGATGCACGCTCTGCGCTCCGCCCTGGAAGCGAAGGAACTGTTCGTCGTCTATCAGCCGCAAATCGATCTCGCGACGCGCCGCCCGGTCGGCGCGGAAGCCTTGCTGCGCTGGAAGACCAAGGACGGCACCTTCATCGCGCCCGACCGCTTCATTCCGATCGCCGAGTACTCCGGCCTGATTATCGAGATCGGCGAACAGGTGATGCGCGTCGCCTGCGAGGAGCTGGTGCGGCTGCAAGCGCTCGGCTTCACCGATTTCACGATGTCGATCAACGTCTCCCAGGTCCAGTTCCGCCATCCGCGCTTCCTTGACACGCTGCGCGCGGTGCTGGTCGACACAGGGGCGCCGGCCTCGCGCATCGAGCTGGAAATCACCGAATCGATCGCCATGGAGGAACCCGATGCGCTGATCGAACTGCTCGGCAAGATCAAGCAGATCGGGGTCAGCATCGCGATCGACGATTTCGGCACCGGCTTTTCGTCGCTCAGCTACCTGCAGCGCCTGCAGGCCGACCGCCTCAAGATCGACCGTGGCTTCGTGACGGAGATCACCAGTTCAGCGCGCGGCAGCAGCATTGCCGAGATGGTGATTCAGCTCGGCCGCAACCTCGGCCTGTCGGTGGTGGCGGAGGGCGTCGAGGATGAACGGCAGGCGGAAATACTGGCCGCGCTCGGTTGCCCGCTGGCGCAAGGCTACCTGTTCGCACGACCGATGACGGTCGAGCAATTGCAGAGCTGGCTGGAGCACACCGCCGCATGACGCGGCATCTCATCCGGGAGCAGCCGTGATGCGCAGAAGACGCACCCTGACACTGCGGCGCGCGATCGTGCTCATGGTGATGCTCGGCTTGCTGATACCCGCCCTGCTCATCAGCGGCTACTCCTGGATCAATCGCTATAACGAGGACATCCGCAAGCAGACCGAGGGCCTGCTGCAGCAGAATGCCGCGGTTCTGGCCACCGGCATGCAGGAGCCGCTGTGGAACCTCAACCAAGAAAGTGGCAATGCACTGCTGGAAGCGATGATGTCGCGCGACGAGGACATCGTGCGCATCGAAGTGCGCGACAACGCGCTCGGCGTGTTCGTCTCGGGCGAGCATCCGGAACGCCGCGACGGTTATACCGCGGTCACGGAAAAGCCCGTTCTCTACCATGGCAGCACCATCGGCTCGGTGCAGATCGAGGTCGGCAGCACAAGGCTGCGCCGAGCCCTGCTCGCGGGCCTGCTGGAATCGACGACGGCGATGGTCGCGCAGGCGGCGCTGTCGATCGTGCTGATCCTTCTCCTGCTGGACCGGCGCCTGGTGCGTCCGCTGCAGCGCATCAGCCTCGGCGCCGAACGCCTGGCGCAGCGCCAGCTGGAAGTGCCGTTTACCTGGCAGCGGCTGGACGAGATCGGCCTGCTCAGCCGCCGCATGGAAGACACCCGGATCAGCCTGCGCAAACTGTTCGACGAACTCGACCGCAAGAACCGGGAGCTGGAACAGGACATCACCGACAAGCGGCGCGCCGAGGAGGCGCTGAGCCTGTCGGAAGCCAAGTTCGCCGGCGCGTTCGACTGCAACCCGGAGGCGGTAGCGATCGTGCGCATGGGCGACGGCGTGATCATCGACGTCAATCAGACGTTCGCCGAGATGACCGGGTATGCGCGCGACGAAGCCGTCGGCAGGACATCGGTCGAACTGCAGATGTGGGTCAAGCCGGAACAACGGATAGCCATGTTTCGCGAGCTGCGCGACCGCTACAGCGTGCGCAACATTCCCTGGGAAATGCGTATCCGCCACGGAGTGACGCGTCAATGCCTTACCAACGGCACTATCTTCACTGCTAGCAATGAGCGCTACATCCTCGTGATCATTCGCGACGTGACCGACCAGCGCCAGCTCGAAGAGCAAAAGGCTGAGGCGGACCGCGCCTTGCTGCGCCTGGCCCAAGGCACGCGCGACATCGCCGGCGAATCCTTTTTCGACCTGCTGGTGGCGGACTTGGCTTCGGCGCTGGGTACCGATTGCGCATTCATCGGCCTGCGCACGCGCAAGTCGCAGGATCTCTTCCGCACCATCGCGGCCCACGAACGCGGACACGACGTCGGGCCCTTCGATTTCGCGAGCGCCGGCACGCCGTACGAACGCACGCTGGAAGACGGGATTTGCGTATACGCTTCAGACGTGCGGCGCAACTTTCCGGCCGATCATCTGCTGTCCGAACACGGATGGGAGAGCTATGCCGGTACCGCACTGCGCGACGCCGCAGGCAATCCGATCGGGGTGCTGGCGGTACTGCATTCGCAGCCGCTGAACAATCCCGACCTGGTACGCTCGATGCTGCAGGTGTTCGGCGAGCGTGCGTCGGCGGAAATGGAAAGAAAGCGCGCCGAAGAAGAGCTGCGCGCCAGCGAGCAGCGCTTTTCCACCATTTTCCAGTCTTCCCCGATCGCGATGTTCGTCACCCAGGTGCGCGGCAACTACATCATCAAGGATGTCAACCGCGCGTTCGAACAATTATTCCTGCGCAGCCGCGCTGCGGTATTCGGAAAAAATACCTCCGAAATCGGCCTGTATTGCAATCCGGAAGACCGCGCCGCGCTCATCGCCGAGCTGAAGCGGACCGGCACCGCAGACAGCCGGCCGGAGATCTGGATGTTGCGCGGCGATGGCAGCCGGGTCCTGGTGGAGATATTCGGCCATACCTTCACGCTGGCCGGCGACAGGTTCGGCATCCTGGCCTGTACCGACGTGACCGACAAGCGCCGCATCGAAAACGAAATCCGGGAACTGAACGCGACGCTCGAGCAGCGCGTGGTCGAACGCACCGAAGAATTGCAGCAGGCCAACGAGGAACTGGAATACACGCTCGGCACCTTGAACATGGCGCAGGAAGAACTGGTACGCAGCGAAAAGCTGGCGGCGCTCGGCTCCCTGGTGGCCGGTGTCGCGCACGAGCTCAACACCCCGATCGGCAACAGCCTGATGGTGGCCAGCACCCTGCTCGACCAGAGCCGCGCGCTGGGCACCAGCTACGCCCGGGACAACGGCATCAAGCGCTCGACGCTCGAGAACTACATCACGGATACCGGCAAGGCGGGCGACATCCTGGTGCGCAACCTGCAGCGCGCCGCCAACCTCGTCACTAGCTTCAAGCAAGTGGCGGTCGACCAGACCAGTTCGCAGCGCCGCACGTTCTCGGTCGCGGAAGTGGTGGCGGAAATCATGTTGACCTTGTGGCCGACGCTCAAGAAAACCTCATTCACGGTAAAACAGGATATTGCCGCCGGCCTGAAAATGGACAGCTATCCGGGACCGCTCGGGCAGGTCATCACCAACCTGGTGAACAACGCCCTGTTGCACGGTTTCGAAGGCCGTGCTACGGGCACGGTGCTGATTTCGGCGCATGAAAGCGCCGACGGCTGGCTGGAATTCGTTGTCCGGGACGATGGCGTCGGCATCCCGCCCGCCAACCTGAACAGGGTCTTCGATCCCTTCTTTACCACCAAGCTCGGCTCCGGCGGATCGGGCCTGGGGCTGAACATCGCGCACAACATCGTGACAGGCATCCTGGGCGGGCGCATCCGGATGCAAAGCGAAGTCGGACGCGGCACCTCGTTCTTCCTGAACCTGCCGCTGGTGGCGCCGCAACGGCAGCACGACGACGAGGCGGTGCGGGCATAGCCGTCTTCTTGGCCATGCCGCTGACATCACTTCCAGTCGCCGCGCAGTTCACGCACCTGCGAATAGAGCGCCTCCGGCGTAGCCACCGTCGGCGCCACCGGCTGGCCCACCACCAGCGACAGCCGCGAGAACGGCCCGCGCCGGAATGAACGCTCGAACGGATTGCCGGGCCCGCGGGTGAGCATGCTGCCCCACAGGCCGCGCAGCGCCATCGGGATCACCGGCACCGGGGTACGGTCGAGAATCTTGCGGATACCACCCTTGAATTCGTTCATCTCGCCGGTAGTGGTCAGCTTCCCTTCCGGGAAAATGCAGACCAGCTCGCCCTCGTGCAAGGCCTGGGCGATGTCGACGAACGACTTTTCCATCAGCCACGGATCTTCCTTGGCCGGCGCAATCGGAATCGCCTTGGCGGTGCGGAAGATCCAGGACAGCACCGGGATCCTGAAGATGCGGTGGTCCATCACGAAGCGGATCGGGCGCGGGCTGGCCGCCATGATGACGATCGCGTCGACGTAGCTGACGTGGTTGCACACCAGGACTGCCGCGCCCTCTTCCGGGATGCGGTCGGTATCGACGGTTTGCACGCGGTGGATGGTATGGATCAGCAGCCATGCCAGGAAACGCATCAGGAATTCCGGCACCAGCGAGAAGATGTAGATCGCCACCACTGCGTTGAGCAATGCGGTCGCCATGAAGATCTGCGGGATGCTGAAGCCCGCCTTCAGCAGCGCCATCGCGAACAGGGCGGCCACCACCATGAACAGCGCGTTCATGATGTTCATGCCGGCGATGGTGCGCGACACATGCTTGCGGTCGCAGCGGGTCTGGATCAGGGCGAACAGCGGGACGATGTAAAAACCACCGAACATGCCGATCATCATGCAGTCGAACAGGATGCGCAGGCTGCCTGGCTGGGCGACAAAGCCGGACAAGTCGACCGCCATCGTGCTCGTGTAGTGCGTGCTGGCCAGCGCCAGGTCGAAGCCGAACAGCGACAGGCCGATCGAGCCGAACGGCACCAGGCCGATTTCGACCTTGTGGCCGGACATGCGCTCGCACAGCAGGGAGCCGGCACCAATACCGAGGGAAAACACTGTCAGCAGCAGCACGAACACGCTGTGGTCGCCGTGCAGGTAATCCTTCGCATAGACCGGGAACTGCGCCAGGATCACGGCGCCGTAGAACCAGAACCAGGAATTACCGAGCACCGACAGGAACACGGGGCGGTTCTGGCGGGTAAAGCCGATGTTGCGCACGGTTTCGGTCAGCGGATTCCAGTTGATTTTCAGGTCCGGCGCCGGCGCAGGAGAATTCGGGATGCGACGGCTGAACAGCCAGCCGACCACGGCGATCGAGATGGTGCCGTAGGCGACCAGCTGGATGCCCCAGGGCTTGTGCACGACCAGCAATGCGCCCAGCACCTCGCCCAGCAGGATGCCGACGAAGGTCCCCATTTCGATCAGGCCGTTGCCGCCGACCAGTTCCTCCGGTTTCAGCTGCTGCGGCAGATAGGCGTACTTGACCGGCCCGAACAGCGTCGAATGCAGCCCCATGCCGACGACAGCGGCGACCAGCAGCCACAGGCTGTGCGCCATCCAGCCCACGGCGGCGATGGTCATGATGGCGATTTCGAGGATCTTGACGTAGCGCGCCAGCCCCGACTTCTCGAACTTGTCCGCCAGCTGGCCGGCGGTCGCCGAAAACAGCACGAACGGCAGGATGAACAGCCCGGGGATCAGGTTGTTCAGCAGTCCGGGATCGAGCGATGTCCAGCTCAATGCCTCATAGGTCAGAATCGTCAGAAGCGCAGTCTTGAAGACGTTGTCGTTGAACGCACCGAAAAACTGGGTCCAGAAAAACGGGCCGAAACGGCGTTGCGCAAGCAAGGCGAATTGGCTGGATTGGCTCATATCGATGAATGGTCAATAAGATTGAATGCGGAATGCCCCGTTCGGCAGCAGGCCGGCAATGCCTGTTGTCAATGGCGCAAGTGTAGTGGACAACCGGGGACGTTGTCTGCGTTTTGCGGAAAGTTGCGGCTTTCGATACCGTGCGTTTAATGCTGCGGCTCGGGGCGTATCGCGCCTGCCAGCGCAAGCGCGCTCAGGCAGGCATTTTCGATGCGTCCGCAGCCGTCCAATCCCGCGGCGAACCAGTCTCCGCAGACGCCGATGCGCTCGCCCTCGTCCCAGTAGCAATCTGCCGCAAGCGGCGTGGCAGCCTGCGCATGCGGCCACAGGTGCACATCTGCATAAATCGGGTTGACCGGCGAGCCTGTCGCTTCGTGAAACGCCTTGAGCAGCTTTTCCTTGACCCTCTCCGGGTCGTCGCCCAGGTGCTCCTGGCTCCACTGCGGCGAAGCATGCCCGATCCAGTGCTCGCCGGGCCGCCGCTGCGGCTTGGAGTTATCGCGCGCTATCCATCGCAGACGCGATCCCTGTACCCAGGCGCCGTCGTACTCGAGGTTCAGCGCCTCCTGGAAGCCCAGGATCAGGGCCCAGCACGGCACCAGATGCGCGCCCTCGGCCCGGACGGCGAAAGCCGATACCGGGCGCAGCAGCGGCAGCGCCCGGTCGGCCGGAATGGCCAGGATCACCGCGTCGAACGGCCCGGCAGTCGCGGCGACCGGCACCGTATCGCACAGCACCGAGAGCAGCCATTGCGCGCCATGCCGCTCGAGGCCGACGACCGCCTGCCCGGCGCGAATCTCGATGCCCTGCGCCAGCCGCTGCGCGAGCGACGCCATTCCCGGAACGGCAACCAGGCGCTGGCTGCCCGAGCGGCCGGCCGCTTGCGCGACGCCGTGATCGAGCGTCACCAGCCGGCCTTCCCACGGCACGACCCAGCCCGCCTTGCGCCATGCGGCGACCTCGTTCCTGAAACGCCCGCTGGAAGCGGTAAAGTATTGCGCGCCCAGATCAAACCCGCCGAGCTCGGTCTGGCGCGTGCTCATGCGCCCGCCGACGCCGTCGCCCTTCTCGTACACGATGACGTCATGTCCGGCGGCCTGCAGCCGGCGCGCGCAGGTCAGGCCCGCCAGTCCGGCGCCGATGATAGCGATATGCATGAATGGAATCCCCTTTCCTGTTTGCCGCGGGTGATGGTCAAAAACGGGCGTGCATGTGAAACAGGCCGTTCATGGTTCGCTTACCATGAACGGCCTGTTTCATCGCGTCGGCTTGGTTCTTGTCTTGGTCCTTATTCGTCGCCCTCGGCGGGCCAGTCGCGGATATAAGCCTTGAGCATCTTGTTCTCGAAGCTTTGCGCCTCGAACACGGCTTTGGCGACGTCATAGAACGAAATCACGCCCATCAGCGTCCTGGCGTCCACCACCGGGACGTAACGCGCATGGCGCTCCAGCATCAGGCGCCGCACTTCGTTGACGTCGGTATCGGGCGTGATCGTGATCGGATGATCGTCCATGTGCTTGCGCACGGTGCCGCCGCCGATTTCGCCCTTGTTGGCGTACAGCGCCTTCATCACTTCGCGGAAGGTCAGCATGCCGACCAGTTCTCCGTACTCCATGACCACCAGCGAGCCGATATCCTTTTCCGCCATGGTGTCGACCGCCTGCGACATCGGCGTGTCCGGCGTGACGGTGTAGAGGATGTCTCCTTTGACCTTCAGAATTTCGGATACTTTCATGGGCGTCACCCTGGTAGAGAAATTGTTGTTTTGGCAGCTCAAATGTAGCCTAAGCCGACTGAAAAATCCAGCGCGTCAGCTGTCGCCAGCTTGACAGCTCAATATTACGTTCAATGCTAGGATTGCGCACACCAAACCATTCCGGGAGACAAACCACCTTATGAGCGATCCCAAATATCCGGGCTTCGACACCCTGTCGCTGCATGCCGGCGCCGCGCCCGACCCCGCCACCGGCGCGCGCGCCACGCCGATCTACCTGACCGCATCGTTCGCGTTCAAGGATTCCGACCATGCGGCGTCGCTGTTCAACATGGAGCGCGCCGGCCACGTTTACTCGCGCATCTCCAACCCGACCAATGCGGTGCTGGAAGAGCGCATCGCGGCGCTGGAAGGCGGCGTAGCGGGCATCGCGACCGCCAGCGGCCAGGCGGCGCTGCACCTGGGACTGGCCACGATCGCCGGCGCCGGCTCGCACGTGGTCGCCTCGCGCGCGCTGTACGGCGGCTCTCACAACTTGCTGGCCTACACCATGAAGCGCTTCGGCATCGACACCACCTTCGTCGACCCGCGCGACCTCGATGCCTGGCGCAACGCGATTCGCCCCAACACCAAGCTGCTGTTCGGCGAGACGCTCGGCAATCCGGGACTGGACGTGCTCGACATTCCCCGGGTCGCGGACATCGCGCACGAGCGCCACCTGCCGCTGATGGTCGACGCAACCTTCACCACGCCCAGCCTGCTTCGGCCGTTCGAGCATGGCGCCGACCTGGTCGTGCATTCCGCAACCAAGTTCCTGTGCGGGCATGGCACCGCGATCGGCGGCCTGCTGGTCGATGGCGGCACGTTCGACTGGCAGCTGGCCTATGAAAAGACCGGACATTTCGCCGAGCTGTGCGAGCCGTACGACGGCTTTCACGGCATGGTGTTTTCCG
This sequence comes from Noviherbaspirillum sp. UKPF54, assembly GCF_007874125.1. Classification (NCBI taxonomy): domain Bacteria; kingdom Pseudomonadati; phylum Pseudomonadota; class Betaproteobacteria; order Burkholderiales; family Oxalobacteraceae; genus Noviherbaspirillum; species Noviherbaspirillum sp. UKPF54. The sequence goes on from NZ_CP040128.1 coordinate 2,240,989, forward strand.
AAGAGTCGTCGGTCGCGCCGTTCTCGCTGCGCGCGCGGCGCGAAGGCTTGCGCGACTTCGGCGCAGTGATGAGCCCGCATAACGCGTTCGCCATCCTGCAGGGAATCGAAACGCTGGGCCTGCGCATGGAACGCCATGTCGCCAACACCCGCCGCATCATCGAATTTCTGGCGGCACATCCGGCGGTGGCATCGATCGCCTATCCGGAACTCGCCTCCCATCCCGACCATGCGCTGGCGCAAAAGCTGCTGCCGAAGGGCTGCGGCGCGGTATTTTCGTTCAGCATCAAGGGCGACCGCGCCGCCGGCCGCCGCTTCGTCGAATCGCTGCGGATCTTCTCGCATCTGGCCAATGTCGGCGATGCCAAGTCGCTGGTGATCCATCCCGCCTCGACCACCCATTTCCGGGTGCCGGCGGACCAACTGGAACAAGCCGGCATCACCGAAGGCACCATGCGCCTGTCGGTTGGACTGGAAGACGCCGACGACCTGATCGAAGACCTGGGACGCGCGCTGAAGACTGCGCAGAAAGGAGCATGACGTGCTGATCAACGTTCAAGGTCATGAGACCTACTGCTATACCGGCGGCAAACCGTTCGATCCATCACTGCCGACCGCCGTGTTCATCCACGGCGCCCAGAACGACCATTCCGTCTGGGTGCTTCAGACCCGTTATTTCGCGCACCACGGCTTCGGCGTGCTGGCGGTCGACCTGCCCGGTCACGGACGCAGCAAGGGCGAGCCGCTGGCGACGGTCGAAGCCATGGCGGACTGGCTGCTCGCGGTACTGGACGCGGCAGGCGTGCGCGAGGCGGTCCTGATCGGCCACAGCATGGGATCGCTGGTCGCACTGGAGACGGCGTTCCGCGCGCCGCAGCGCTGCCGCAAGCTGGCCATGGTCGGCACCGCCTATCCGATGAAAGTATCGAGCCAGCTGCTGGAAGCGGCGAAAAACGAAGAACAGAAGGCGATCGACATGGTCAACATCTGGTCGCATTCGTCGATTGCGCAAAAGCCGTCCTGCCCAGGCCCCGGGTTTAACGTGATGGGCGGCGCGCAGCGGCTGATGCAGCATATCGCCAGGCGCAATCCGGCCAAGGTGTTCCATACCGATTTTTCGGCCTGTAATGCCTATGCCAACGGGGAAGCGGCGGCCAAGGCGGTTTCCTGCCCGGCCCTGCTCCTGCTCGGCAAACGCGACATGATGACGACTCCGAAGTCCTCCGCGCCCCTGGCCGCCAACTTGGCGCGCTGCCAGGTAGTGCAAGTCGATCACTGCGGCCATGCGCTGATGGCGGAACAGCCGGATGCCGTGCTCGACGCGCTGTACGCATTTTCTCGCGCGCCGGAGTAATTCCAACCGCAAAAAACACCTGGAACGGTCGCATTTAGCCACTTGAAAAATGAGAGCGAAGCTATATCTCGGTAACGAGAAGTAGCTTCCCAATCTCATCAACTCCGCAAAAAAATTCCTTTTGAAACAGTCCCTTAAGACTTAACCAAAAGCAATCAGCATGGATGCAACGCATCCGAATTTTTTCTCAAAAAACTACCTATTTGGTATTGCATATCACCGCCACTTTGTTTAACATTCACTGTGCTTTTATACAGTATGTATAGGCAGACAGGATGAGCAAAGCCTGCTTGCCACACTTAGGTATCAGGCAAGCATTGAATTACTTCCAGCAAGTCTCAGTCGAATTTCGGCGTACGGCGTTTCGTCGCCGGCGGCGGGGTCTGGAGGCGTTGTCGCAGCATGTCGATCATGATTTCGCGGGCATTTTCCGGTTGCGCCCGGAACAGGGTGAGCGCTGTTTCGACAAACAGTTTTTCTTTTTCATCGACAGGCATATTGAACGCGTCGTGTTCCCGATCCATCCAGCCATGCGGCAGTTTCAGCCGTTCTTCGATGACGCGCGCGACGTTGTTGCCGATGTTTTTACGATTGCATTTGATATGACTGAGGTAGCGGTCGGACAGCTCCAGATGCTGTGCAAACAGCTTGAGCATGCCGCGCTGGGGCAAGTCGGGATGCTGACGGACAAAGTCATCAAACAGCTTCCGGAAATTTTTATGTCTTATTTGTGCACTATCCATCGCCCTGTCGCCGATGCTGCAAGAGGCCCGACAGTGTACCGCAGGCGCGCCGGCTTTTGTTGAGTTAATGCAACCAAATCTGACGCATTTCCGCTTTGTATCGTTTCCGCTGAACAGCGCCTTACCAAGCGTAACCATCCTTCGACGATTAACTAAAGCAACGATCTATCTGCATGTGATGCGTCGAGCCCTACTCCGCAATCACGCTGCTTGACTGTTATGAAAAAGATGAAGATTCACTACCCGCAATGGAGCGATTCGACCGGTCCGGCGGCGCGCCGGCAAGCAAGGCGCGCTGCGCTGGCGCAGGCGGTTTCGCTGACGGCGGAAGTCTGCGGGCAGGCCATGTCAAACGCCGCCGCCGACATGCTGGCGGGCGACTTGTGCGACTTCGACGAGGCGCAGGTTTTGGCCGCGCTGGCGCGCTGCCGGATGGAATTGCAGGGTCCGCTGAAAGCAGCCGAGATCCTGGCGCGCATCGATGACGGACGGCCGGATACCGACGAAGCATGGTCGATGATGCCACACAGCGAATTGGCGTCCGTCGTCTGGACCGACGAGATGGCCAGGGCCTGGGGCATAGCGCTGCCGCTGCTCAATGTCGGCGACGCCGGCGGCGCGCGCACCGCCTTTTGCGAGACCTACGCCAGGGCGGTGCGGGAAGCACGCACCCGGCGCGAACCGCCGCACTGGACGCCATCGCTCGGCATTGATCCGGCCGGGCGCGAACGGGTGTTGCTGGAGGCGCTGGACAAGAAGCGGCTGTCGCCCAGCCATGTCGCCCAGCTGCTGCCGGAACAGTCGGCCACGCTCAGCGCGCTGGAAATCATCGCGCAGGTGAAGATCAAGAGCTTGCGCTGAGCGGCAGGATCGCATCGGAACAGGAGCGACTTTCACGACTACCTTTTCAGTAGTCGACAAACCGATTCGCGGGAACCAGGAAATGGATTGCCAAGCTGATTGGAATGACGGCGGAATGCAGTGGTATGAGCAGGTCGGCCGTTTGGAGCAGATTGAACACGAGGACCAGGAAAGGAAGGAAATCATGAGTACATTTGAGATTCATCGTGCCACGAAGCGTCGCGCCAAGCTGCGTCTTGGGATGTCCGGGCCGGCCGGCAGCGGCAAGACCTATTCCGCCTTGCTGATCGCCAGCGGCCTGGGCGGGCGGATCGGCATGATCGATACCGAGCACGGCAGCGGCGATCTGTACGCCGATCTGCTGCCGGACGGCTATGACGTGCTGTCACTCACTCCGCCCTATACGCCGGCGCGCTATATCGAAGCGATTCATGCGCTGGAGGAAGCGGGCGTGTCGACCATCATCGTCGACAGCCTGACCCATGCATGGAGCGGCGAAGGCGGCTCGCTCGACCGGCAAGGCAAGATCGCCGACAAGTCGGGCAACAGCTGGCAAGCCTGGCGGCAGGTCACCCCGGAGCACAATGCCCTGGTCGAGACCCTGCTGCAAAGCCCCTGCCACATCATCGCGACGATGCGTGCCAAGACCGAGTATGTGCAGGAAAAGGATGAGCGCACCGGCAAGCAGGTAGTGCGCAAGATCGGCCTGGCGCCGATCATGCGCGACGGCATCGAGTACGAGTTCACGACTTTCTTCGAACTCGATGTGCAGCACATGGCCTTCGTCGGCAAGGACCGCACGCAGCTATTCGACGGCCAGATCTTCCGGCCCGAAATGGAAACGGGGCGCCAATTGCTGGGCTGGCTCAATGCCGGCATCGACGAGCCGCAGGTCAAGCGTAATGCCATGCCGGAAGAGCAGAAGACGGAACTGATCGACTCGATCTACCGCGCCGAATCGGTGGATGAACTGTTCCAGGCATTCTCGCTGGCCTACCGCACCGCGAATGCCTTGCCCGACCCCGAGGCGCTGGCAGAACTGACCAGGGTGAAGGATGCGCGCAAGATCCTGCTCGAAGTGCATAACGAAGCCGCCTATGGAGTTGCCGCATGAGCCCGATGTTTGAAGCGTTCGAGCTCGCGGCACAGTACCGGCAACTCGCCGGACTGCTGGCCGAGCGGCACGACGACGAGCAGGTGATCGCGGACACGCTGGAGAGTATTTCCGAGCCGCTCGACGAGCGGCTCGAAAATCTCGCCAAAATGGTGCGCAACATCGAAAGCGCCGCCGCCGGCGTGCAGCAGACGATGGCCAGTCTCGAACGCCGGCATGCCGCCCTGCAGCGCGCCGCCGAGCGCGCCCGCAGGCTGGTGCTCGACCTGATGCAGGCGGCGGGGCGCGACAAGGCGACCACGGCGCTGTTTACGATCGCGGTCAGGAAAAATCCGCCGCAAGTCGTCATTGACCAGGAGTCGGCCTTGCCGCCGGACTTCCTCACTCGGCACGAGCCACCGGCACCGACGCCCGACAAAAAGGCGATCGCTGCGGCGCTCAAGGCTGGCATCCCGGTTCCCGGCGCACGCAGCGAGCAGCATGTGCGACTTGAAATTCGTTAGACCTTCCAGCGAGGAGATTGCTATGGCAACACTGAACAAAGTCACCCTGATCGGCTATCTCGGGCATGATCCGGAAATGCGCTCCACCGCCGCCGGCGACGCCGTCGCCCATCTCGCGGTGGCGACGACCGAGACCTGGAAGGACAAGGCTAGCGGTGAAAAGAAGGAAGCGACCGAATGGCACCGCGTCGTGCTATATCGCAAACTCGCCGAGATCGCCGGCCAGTATCTGAAAAAAGGTTCGCTGGTCTACCTCGAAGGGCGACTGCAGACCCGCAAGTGGACCGGCAAGGATGACATCGACCGCTATACGACGGAAATCATTGCCGACGACATGCGCATGCTCGGCGCGCGCCCTGCGACCAGCGATACCGGCAATGAAGACAACGCATCCGCACCGGCGGCGCCGCAACACGCCCGCCAGTCGCATGCGCGTTATGAATACGAGGACGACGCCATTCCATTCTGATCAGTCGGCCCCGAGCCTTGCCTTGACCAGATCTCTCAGTCGCCAGCCTGCTTCCTGACAGGCGAGCGGGTGAGAGACCTGCGGCCGCTTACCCTGCGCGCGTCGCTGTAACGTCCACAGAAGCTCCGGCTGCCACGTCCCCAGTGGTGAAATAGCCGGCCAGTGTCTGGTTCAGCCCCCGTTCGACGGCTGTTTCGACTTTTTCCGCCAAGTCCATATCGCCGGTCTTGTTAAAAACGAATAAACGATAGACGTCGCACAATCTCAGCTGCTGCGGATTGGCCAGCAGGGTCCACTTGAACAGCCCTTCGGTAATGCGCTTGCCGAACTGGGCGCGCTTCACGTGCTCCGTCCTGATGCGGCCTACCCAGCCCGCTTCCAGCATGCTCATCAGTAGCATTTCCGACTCGTCATACCCCAGCCGCGTGCTTGTGCGGATGGCACCGGCATCGACCGCCGCCGTTGTGCCGCCTTCCCTGGCCGCGTACAAGACTTTCAGGATGGCCATCGCGTCGATGAAGGCGCTGCCGGGCGTAGCCACATGCCACCAGCGCTCATACTTCACCACCGGCAGCGCCGCGACCAGCACCGCGCCCATCAGCGTAATCATCCAGGAAACATAGACCCATAACAGGAAGATCGGCAATGCGGCCAGCGCGCCATAGATCATGGTGTAAGCCGGAATCTTGGTGACGAACACCACGAAAATGCGCTTGGCGATTTCAAAGACGGTGGCGGCAAGAAACCCGCCCGCGACGGCATCGCGCCAGTCAACCTGGCGATTCGGCACTGCAATATAGAGCAGCGTAAATGCTCCCGTCGTCAGCAGGACTGATATTGACGTGTACAACAAGGTACCGAAAAACGAGGAGCTGCCGACCAGGCCGTTGGCCGCGGCGATCAGGTACGACGTCACCGTAATCGACACGCCGATCAGCAGCGGGCCGAGCGTGATCATGGTCCAGTAGATCACCATCCGCTGCGTGAAGGTGCGCGCCCGCTTGACGCGCCAGATCTGGTTGAATGCCCGGTCGATCGTCAGCATGGTCGCCACCGCCGTCACGATCAGGCCGACCGCGCCGATGGCAGACAGGCGCGTCGCCTTGGAGGCGAACTGGCTCAGGTAGCCGAGTATCGTGTTGGAAATCGTCTTCGGCATCAGGCTCTTGATGAAATACGCTTCCAGCGATGCGCGAAACGTATTGAACAGCGGGAACGTAGTGAAAATCGCGAACGCGATTGTCAGCATCGGCACCAGCGCCAATACGGTGGTAAACGTCAGGCTGCCGGCCACCTGCGGCAAGCGTTCCTCGTCCAGCCGGCGGCGCGCGAAGCGCAGCAAGCCGCGAGCGTCGTCGAGAGGCAACTGGCGAAGTAGCGGATGGTCAAATCGAAGCATGCGTTGAATGGTTGTGCGGTGCGGTTGCCGAGGCGTTGCGATGATTGAGTGCCACTATAATACCAAGCATGAATCTCACCATTCTCGTCCTCTATTATTCCCGGCGCGGCGCCACGCGGCGGATGGCGGAGCTGATCGCGCAAGGCGTGGAAAGCGTTCCCGGCTGCGACGCGCGGCTGCGCACGGTGCCGGCGGTATCCCCCGTGACCGAAGCGACGGAGCCGGCGATTCCGGAACATGGCGCTCCCTACGTGGAGCTGCAGGACCTGGAACAATGCGCGGGCCTGGCGCTCGGCTCTCCTACCCGCTTCGGCAACATGGCCGCTCCGCTGAAATACTTTTGGGACAGCACGTCGGCGCAATGGCTGTCCGGTGCATTGAGCGGCAAACCGGCCTGCGTTTTCACATCCACCGGCAGCCTGCATGGCGGCCAGGAATCGACCTTGCTGTCGATGATGCTTCCGCTCATGCATCACGGGATGATGCTGATGGGCCTTCCCTATACCTGCCCGGAACTGATGACCACGACCACCGGCGGCACCCCTTACGGCGCCAGCCACTGGTCGGGGCCGAACGGAACGCATGCCGTCTCCGACGACACCAAATCATTGACGGTCGCCCTCGGGAAGCGACTGGCGCAAACCGCGCTCAAGCTGAAAGGAATGTGACCAATGCAAAACCCCATGCAAAAGACCTGTTATGCCGGTGCCGTCATCAGCCTCACGCTGCTGATCGCCTTGTGCGTGGCCTGGGAGCTGGCGCTTGCGCCGCTGCGCCCGGGCGGCTCGTGGATGGTCCTGAAAGTCGTGCCGCTGCTGCTGCCCTTGCGCGGCGTATTGAAGCGCAACATCTACACGATGCAGTGGTCGTCGATGCTGATCCTGCTTTACCTGGCTGAAGGCGTCGTGCGCGCCACCAGCGACAAGGGCGTGTCGGCCAATCTGGGGTGGATCGAGGTCGGACTGGTATGTGTCTTCTTCGTTTGCGTCATCTTTTATCTGCGTCCTTACAAGCAGGCGGCCAAGAGGCTGGCGCAGCAGGCCATACAGAAGGCATCGAAATGAACGATTTCCTGGACCGTTGCCGTGGAACCGTCGGAACCAGTCATGTGCTGACCGCCCCCAATGATACGGCGGCCTTCCTGACCGACTGGCGCCGCCGGTTCACGGGCAAGGCGCTGGCCGTCGTCAAGCCCGGGTCGACCGCCGAGGTCGCGGCCGTCGTACGGCTATGCAACGAATTTCGCGTGCCGATCGTGCCGCAAGGCGGCAACACCGGTCTTGTGCTCGGCAGCGTCCCGGACGACAGCGGCACGGCGATCATCCTGTCGCTGACCAGGCTCAATCGCATTCGCACGGTCGATACCGTCAACAATACGATGACCGTCGAATCGGGCTGCATCCTGGAACAGGTGCAAAATGCCGCCGCGGAAGCCAGCCGCCTGTTTCCCCTGTCGCTGGCAGCCGAAGGCAGCTGCACCATCGGCGGCAATCTCTCGACCAATGCCGGCGGCACGGCCGTCCTTCGATATGGCAACACGCGCGAGCTCTGCCTCGGGCTGGAAGTCGTCACGCCGCAGGGCGAGATCTGGGATGGGTTGCGCGGGCTGCGCAAGGACAACACCGGTTACGATTTGCGCGACCTGTTCATCGGCGCGGAAGGCACGCTCGGCATCATCACCGCCGCCGTGCTCAAGCTGTTTCCCCAGCCGCGGGCGCAATTGACGGCACTCGCCGCCATGCAGACGCCGGATGACGCCCTGCGCCTGCTGACGCTGGCGCAGGATACCTGTGGTGCGGCGCTCACCGGATTCGAACTGATGTCCGATTTCTGCCTGAAGCTGGTCGCCAAGCATTTCCCCCACCTACGCCTGCCATTTCCGCAGAATTATCCGCAGTACGTGCTGCTGGAACTGTCGGACAGCGAATCCGAAGCGCATGCGAATGCGATGCTGGAAAGCTTGATTACGGATGCGCTGGAGCAAAGTGTCATCCAGGATGCCGCGGTAGCATCATCGATCGCGCAATCGAAAGCCTTGTGGAACCTGCGCGAACATATTCCGCTAGCCCAAGCCGAGGAAGGCAAGAATATCAAGCACGACGTATCGGTGCCGATTTCGCGTATCGGTGAATTCATCCGCTCTACGGACGCGCTGCTGCAGCAAGCCTTCCCGAAATGCCGCATGGTGACCTTCGGCCACCTCGGCGACGGCAACCTGCATTACAACGTGTCGCCGCCGGAAGACGAAGCACCCGACGCATTCATTGCAAGGCAAGCGGCCGTCAACCGCGTGGTGCATGACAGCGTGCATCGCTTCGGCGGCTCGATCTCGGCGGAACACGGCCTTGGCGCGTTAAAGCGCGACGAGATCCGGCACTACAAGTCAGAGGTGGAAATGAAGCTGATGCAGACACTGAAGCAGGCGCTCGACCCGCAGGGCCTGATGAATCCGGGAAAGGTAATCCAGCCATGATGGCGCGCCGCGCGCTGACGGCGCTTTGCCTGTTGTCGTGCTCGCTACCCGCATTGGCTGTATACCGGTGCGAGGAAGGCGGCAAGATCAGCTACAGTGACATGGTCTGTGCCGGCGGCCGGCAACTGGACATCGCCGTGCCCGCCACCGATGCGGCGGACGCAAGGCTGCGGCTGGCGCAGGAAAAAAGCGAGTTGCGACGCCTGGAAAGCGACAGGCACAAGCGCGAAGCCAAAGAAGAAAAGGAGCAGGCGCGTATCGCCCATGCAATGGCAAGCCGCAAGAAAAAATGCGACACCTTGGCGCGCCGCGTCAAATGGGCTGAAGAGGATTCCCGCTTGGCGCGCGGCCGATCGGCAGACAAAGCTCAACGAAAAGCCCACCGCCTGGTGGAACAGTACGACGGAGAATGCCCGAAGTAGGCTGCACCCGGCAGGCCCTTTACGCTTCGCGCTCAGGCCGTCCTTGACTCCCCGCAAACGGCCACTCGACATTCAGCTCGTGGACTTGGCCCTGCGAGCGAAGGCATAAGCGAAGGCCAATTGCGCCCTCGTTTGCTTGCACCAGTGCAACCGCCGACGCTTCCTCGGATAACAACGGCGTCACACCGCCCGGTCCATCGCAGGATTTTCCCTGGCTCAATCTCCCAAAGAGTTCGAGCACTTCGTCGTCCGCTGGATGGTCCGGCATGCTGTTCAGGAACCCGCTTACCCGGACATAATCCGGCTGCCTCCGGTCCTTGGCTTCATGCCGTACCGCCCCTGTAGCGCGATGCTCCGGGGCATTGCCGTGCATGTACTTGCTCGACACCGGCAGAACGGAACGATGAGCGCCGGCAGCTTCGATACTCAACATGATGAACTCGTGTGCGGATGCGAGGATGTGATGAGCACACCCCGAGCGTGGACATTGGGTCACGCCGTCGATTGCATCCGCCAGCGATTCCGCGCCAAGGACGGCACGGCCGATCAGCGCGCTGGGGATGCCGTCATCGTCCCATTCGCAGGGCAAGTCATTGACCGCCTGTAGCAACCCGTCGCGCGTAAAGGCAATGGTAGAGCCCGGAACACAACCAGGATGGCATAGCCCAAGGAAGCCTGGTTTTCCGGAAGGATTCACTTCGACCAGCGAAACGTGTTCGCCCGGTAAGCCATTCTGCTGCAGCACGTACAGGATGGAACGGCTTGTCAGTCTATTGACTGCAATAGACATGCTACTAGCGATGGCATCGGGCATCAAATCGGCCCTGCAATTCCAGAGGAAGACGTCTTGTACTTCCATATCCAGGCCCAGACTGAGGCCATGGATTTCCTGCCAGAGATCCGGGAACAAATCCCTGGTCGCCTCCATGCGCCGCACGAGCGCCGAATCGCCGCGCCATTTCAGCAGTTTTTTCCATGCATCGGTGTGAACGATCACCTTGCTCATCGCAGGATGTGCGAGGCGCCCAAGCGCCCTCCCGATCTCCAGCGGAGAACCGGCAATCCTGACTGGCAAACGTGATTGCATTGCTCGAATCAATGTATCTCAGATGATAAGCAGGCGTCGTAGCATCGGCACGCGAACGACGACGTTGCTGTACAGCTGTCGATCCGCTCGCGATAAAACGCGCGGCTGAATCTTCATTCTCCTCCTTCCGGCGCAAAAATCCAGCCTGCGCCATCATGCGATACCCGGTATTTCTAGGATATTTCCTGCTTACCAGCATGCTCGGGGTGGCGCACCACATCCAATATGCGCACCTTGACCAGCTTTCCGTCAGGGCGAGGCCATTCGATTTCACTCCCCACGAACATTCCCAGAAGCGCGGTGCCAATCGGCGTAAGCACTGAAATCGTATCCGGAGTATTGCCTGTCTCACTGGGGTAAGTGAGCGTCAGGCAGAACTCCTCCCTCGGAGAATCGATCTCGAACCGGACGGTCGAATTCATCGTCACCACTGAATGCGGGATGTCGCTCAAGTCGACGATATCGGCCCGGTCGAGTTCCGCGAGCAGCGCCGACCTGCAATTGGCAGCCGATACCGGCAACATATCCAGCAGCGATTCGAGTTGCTCCAGGTCCTGCTCGGACACGGTAATGCGAGGTTTCATCATCATGGTATTTTCCGGTAATTAGTGCACGACTGGCGCGCACATGGCCGCCAGGTTGATCGATCGCCCGGCGCCGCATTGGCGCCAGCAAGGCATTCAGGATTCAAATGATGGAGGCTCGGGAGGGCGGGCAGAACCTTGCGGATATTCCAGCCGTTCACCGAGCTCCAAAGAGACGGGCGCGGCCTCGCGCAGGCAAGCACGCATGACGGATATCCGGGAACGAATATCCATTCGATGCCCAGTAAGGAAAAATGAAATCCAGAGGCTCGACAACAGACAACGCCCCCTCGTCCAGGGGCGGACAATAGCAATTCGTGAAATGGAAGGCGTTGTTCACTTTCGGCTAGTCAGCGATCAGGATCGTCGCAGCAATAACGATTTCGACGACAAAGACGATCAGCAGCCAAGCGCGCCTGTGCGCTCCGCGCCCTACCACATTGCTCGCAAGCTGGCGCTTGCCTGGCTGATCAAATACATGAAACACATGCTTCTTGAAGAAAAAACAGTTGCCCGTGCAGCCCTAGCTCAGGGGCACGGACATGGATCAAAGGCGAAAACACCGGTGATGGCACCGCTTTGGAATCAAATGCACATCGTCAAGCGTTGACGCCGCCCGATGGGAGATAGTTCTTAAGCCTCCCGCTGTTGAACGGAATCAGGCGTGCCGCGATTCGTGTTTCCGCGAATCCCGCGCATGACGTCACGCTGGCGCGTAATCATCTGGCTCGCCCTGTAGGACGCCCGCTTGAATGCGCTATCGATCGCCGCATACATGTCTTCCTGAACGTCCTTGATCAGCACTGTCGGGCGTCCGGGGATGACAACGGCCACCTGGCACAGCATGTCACGCCCCCCTTTGGGACCGTTCAGATCCCGCAGGCGTACCGATATGGATTGGATCTTGTTTTGGAGCGAGATGAATGCAAAACGCAAGCGGCGTGCGAGATGATCCCGAAGCGACGGGGTTAATTCGAATTCGCTCGCCATGAAATGAACCTGCATGAAGACCTCCTCTTACGGAACATGTGACGCGGTCTTGTTCAAACCGCAGCTCCATGGTTCCATAGAAAACGAAGTGGCAAAAGATGCATTTACCTGACGTCAGGTTCCGAAAAACAGGACAGTGCATTCGTTCTCCGGGACCCGCAGGATGACTTGACGGTGTCGCCCTCGCCATGAAACAGGCCGTGGCCGGAACAAGCGTGAGCAGGCGTTGCGAGCGCCACCGAGGGTAGGCTCTTTTCCTGCCGATTGAATCAGTGATGGGGAAAAGGCGAGATGGCCCGTCCTACACGATTCGAACGTGTGACCTACGGCTTAGAAGGCCGTTGCTCTATCCAACTGAGCTAAGGACGGAGGGGAGAATTACCGAAATATAATACTTAACTACACGCGGCCACAACAAAAGTGCATGGCCGCCACCTTGCAACGAGCGGAAAGGATGCCGCGCCGGCAGGGCTTGCGGATATTACATCTAATGGACGAGTGTTTCAACGGCCAGTCGCAGTTTGTTGTCCAACATCAGCTGCTTCAGTTTGTCGATTGCTGACATCCGCGCATGGCGAAAAACCATCGACACCGTTCAGGCAGCGCATTCAGGAGAAATCGAAGATGTCGAACGGAGAGGAGGAAGGATAAACTGCTGTGGCCGCACCTCTGCGGCAAATTCTGGTCGGGGCGAGACGATTCGAACGTCCGACCACCTGATCCCAAATCAGGTGCGCTACCAGGCTGCGCTACGCCCCGAGAGCACGCATCATACAGTTCCCCGCGGCCGAGGTCAATTTATAACTGCCGCGCCCGAAAAATAAAAGCAGGAGCGACTGTCACTACGCCCCTCCTGCTTATCAACGGCCGGCGCATCCGCTGCGTCGGCCGCCTTTCACACCTCCAGTTTGTCTACGATGCGACGCGCCATTCGTTGCGCCGTTTCCGCGTTTGCGGCCTCCACCATCACGCGGATTAGCGGTTCGGTGCCGGATGCGCGGATCAGCACACGGCCGTTGTCGCCCAGTTCAGCTTCGACCACTTCCTTTTCAGCGACGACCGCCATGTTCTTTTGCCAGTCAAAGCCCGGAGCGACCTTCACATTGATCAGGCTTTGCGGATACAGCACGAGTTCGGCAGTCGCCTCTGCCAGCGTCTTGCCGCTGCGCTTTAGCGCCGACAACACCTGCAGCGCCGAAACGATGCCATCGCCGGTAGTATGCTTATCCAGGAAAAGCAGGTGCCCCGAACCCTCCCCGCCGATCAGCCATCCCCGCTCCTGCAACACCTCGAGTACGTATCGATCCCCAACCTTGGCGCGGGCAAAGCCGATGCCCATCTGCTTGAAGGCGACTTCCAGCGCCATGTTGGTCATCAGGGTGCCGACCACCCCGGCAACCGGTCCGCCATGCATCCGGTCCTTGGCCATCACGTAGAGCAATTCGTCACCGTTATAAACCCGGCCGGTCGCGTCCACCATCAGCAAGCGGTCGGCATCACCATCGAGCGCGATACCGAGATCGGCATCATGCTCCTTGACCGCGGCCGACAAGGCTGCCGGTGCGGTCGCGCCAACGCCATCATTAATATTGAGTCCGTTCGGCGCATTGCCGATAGCGATCACATCTGCCCCAAGTTCATGGAACACATCGGGCGCGATGTGGTAAGCGGCGCCGTGAGCGCAGTCGACCACGATCTTCAGGCCGCGCAAGTCCAACTCGTTAGGGAAAGTGCTCTTGCAGAACTCGATATACCGCCCCTGCGCATCGGACAGGCGCTTGGCCTTGCCCAGCTTTTCCGAACCCACGCATTCTATCGGCTGATCCAGCGCAGCCTCGATCTCGGCCTCCACCGCGTCAGGCAGCTTGTTGCCCGACGCAGAAAAAAACTTGATGCCGTTGTCGTCGTAAGGATTATGAGATGCAGAAATGACGACGCCTGCCGACAGGCGCAAAGCACGGGTCAGATAAGCGATCGCTGGCGTCGGCATCGGGCCGGCCAGCATCACGTCGACGCCGGCCGCCGCAAATCCGGCTTCAAGCGCCGCTTCCAGCATGTAGCCGGAAATGCGCGTGTCTTTGCCAATCAATACGACCGGATTCGCCGTCGTCGTTTCCACCTTGGCCAGCACCTTGCCGGCCGCATAGCCGAGCCGCATGACGAAATCGGGTGTAATCGGAAGGCTGCCCACCCGCCCTCGCACGCCGTCCGTGCCGAAATATTTTCGTGTCATTCTTTAATATCCCTAGTTGAAATCGTGAATCGCACGCCAGACCTTGATTGCATCCACTGTTGCCGCCACGTCATGAACGCGCACAATCCTCGCGCCATGGGCTACGGCTGCCAAGTTCGCTGCAAGCGTACCGGCCAGGCGCTGCTCCACCGGTCTGCCGGTAATCGCGCCTATCATCGATTTACGTGACAGGCCCGCCAGCACCGGCAAGCCCAAATCATCGGAAATCCTTTGTGTATCTCTCAAAAGGGCAAGGTTATGCACCAACGTCTTGCCAAACCCAAAGCCGGGATCGACGCATAACCGCTCGCGCGCAATGCCTGCGTCCTCCGCAGTCCGGATTCGTTCGCGCAAGAACGAGAGAACTTCGTCTGTGACGCTTTCATACTGAGGCTGCATCTGCATCGTCAGAGGCTCTTTCTGCATATGCATGATACAAAGCGCACAATCACTTTCCTTGACGACACTCAACGCGTCATTAGCCCTGAATCCATTAATGTCATTGATCATGTCAACGCCTGCAGCCACTGCCTCGCGCATGACCTCCGGCTTGTAGGTATCAATCGACAAAGGCTTGCCGCAATCGCGAAGCGCATAGATCACTGGCATTACCCGGCGCAACTCTTCGTCAAGTGGCAAGGGTTGCGAACCAGGACGGGTTGACTCGCCGCCGATATCGATAATATCGACGCCTTCCGCAATCATTTGCTCGGCATGCGTTAACGCCAGATCCAGCGACTGGAATTGCCCCCCGTCCGAAAAGGAATCTGGCGTTACGTTGAGGATCCCCATCACTAGGGTTGGAGCATCGCCGCCAAGAGAAAAGCGGTAACGCCCGCATTGCAACTTCTGAGTGGTCATTTCCTGTTTGAGTAAATTGTCCGCGCATCGGCGCGCACACATTATCGTGCTGATCAGCGAAGAATGCATCCCATAAAAAAAGGGTGGGGATCATTCCCCACCCTTTTTCCATTACTTCCGATTAGCGGCGAAATCAGGCCGGCGCCGTCGCGTTGGGAGAGACGCCTCCAGATGTACTGTCCGACGCGGATCGTTTGGTCGGGACGCCCGCTTTGGGCGGACGCGGCTCATGGCCCTCCATGATGTCGTTGATTTGCTCGGCATCGAGGGTTTCCCATTCGAGCAAAGCCTTGGCCATGGTTTCGACCTTATCCTGATTTTCTTCCAGCAATTTGCGTGACAACGCATATTGCGCATCAAGAATCAGGCGAATTTCATTGTCGACCTTTTGCTGCGTCGCTTCCGACACGGTCTTCGCTGTCATACGGCCGAAGTAGGCATCCTGCTCGCTATCTTCGTACACCATGGTCCCCATGGTTTCCGACATGCCATAGCGGGTAACCATGGCGCGCGCAAGTTTGGTTGCGCGCTCAAAGTCATTCGACGCGCCGGTAGACATCTGATGCATGAATATCTCTTCGGCGATCCGGCCACCAAACAGGATCGCGATCTCTTCCAGCATCTTGTCTTTGTACATGTTCACACGGTCATGCTCGGGCAATTGCCAAGTCAGACCAAGGGCATAGCCGCGCGGCATGATTGTCACTTTATGCACCGGGTCTGCTTTCGGCAGCAATTTGGCAACCACTGCATGGCCGGATTCATGGTAGGCCGTATTGCGACGCTCTTCCTCGCGCATGACGGCGGATTTGCGCTCCGGACCCATCACGATCTTGTCCTTGGCATCTTCGAAATCCTGCATTTCCACCAGGCGCTTATTACGGCGCGCAGCGAACAATGCGGCTTCATTCACCAAGTTGGCCAGATCGGCACCGGAAAAGCCCGGTGTGCCACGGGCCAGAATGTCTGCCTTGACGTCCGGCGCGATCGGCACCTTGCGCATGTGGACGTACAAAATCTGCTCGCGGCCGCGAATATCGGGCAGACCGACCATCACCTGGCGGTCGAAGCGGCCCGGACGCAGCAATGCCTTGTCCAGCACATCGGCACGGTTGGTTGCTGCGATCACGATCACGCCGGAATTAGCTTCGAAACCATCCATTTCCACCAGCAACTGGTTCAGCGTCTGTTCGCGCTCGTCGTTGCCACCGCCCATGCCGGCGCCGCGATGGCGGCCGACCGCGTCGATTTCATCGATGAAGATGATGCAAGGGGAATGCTTCTTTGCATTTTCAAACATGTCGCGCACGCGCGAGGCACCTACGCCGACAAACATTTCAACGAAATCCGAGCCGGAAATCGTGAAGAACGGGACCTTCGCCTCGCCGGCGATGGCACGCGCGAGAAGGGTTTTGCCGGTTCCCGGTGGACCGACCATCAACACGCCGCGCGGAATACGACCGCCCAGCTTCTGGAATTTGGTCGGGTCGCGCAGGAAATCGACCAGCTCCTGCACTTCTTCTTTCGCTTCGTCGCAGCCGGCAACATCGGCAAAGGTCACGGTATTGCTTGCCTCATCGAGCATGCGCGCCTTGGAGCGGCCGAACGAGAAGGCGCCGCCCTTGCCACCGCCCTGCATCTGGCGCATGAAGAACACCCAGACGCCGATCAGGAGCAACATCGGGAACCAGGAAATGAATACTTGCGAGAGGAAGGATTGTTCCTCAGGCTGCTTGACGTCGAACTTGACATTGTTGTTCACCAAGTCGCCGATCAGGCCGCGGTCGAGATAGGTAACGGCGGTCTTGACCTTCTTGCCTTCCGTGGTTGTCGCCACGATGGTCCGATCCTCGATGGTGGCTTCCTTGATATGCTTGGACTTGACTTCGTCGAGGAAATCCGAATATGCCACCTGCTGCGCGCCGCCGGCCAGAGTTCGGCCGTCGAACTGCTTAAAGACGGTAAAGAGCACCAAGGCGATGACCACCCAGATGGCGGCCTTGGAAAACATGTTGTTCACTAGGACTCCTTAGACGCAGGCGCGCCTATTTACAAGACTTGTAAAATTGATTCTACCCGCATTAATCAGCGCTTGCTAGGCTGCATGTGCGGCTAAGACCCTGAAATTCAAGGGTTATCAAGTAAATAACGTGGCTTTAAGAGGGGTTTTTGAGCACTTTGCCGAGCAAAAAGACTTCTGACGATTTATCCCTGCTGGCTTTGGGCTTCTTGGACACAACGGTCTTGAATTCCTGCCTGAACTTTTCCACCAGTTGGGTATAGCCCGTCCCGTTGAAGCATTTGACGAGCAAGGCGCCGGAAGGTTTCATGTGGGCCTGCGCGAATTCTATGGCCAGATCAATGATATGTTCGACGCGGGCCGCATCGGTCACGGCCACGCCGGACAGGTTGGGAGCCATGTCGGACAATACCAGGTCCACCTTGCGGCCGCCCACCACTGCCTCCAGTTGCTCCAGCACGTCCTGTTCACGGAAGTCGCCTTGGATGAAATGGACGTCGGCGATCGGGTCCATCGGCAGCATGTCCAGGCCGATGATGGTGCCGTTGATGCCGCCGCCCTCCTTCCCTGCCAGCTTGTTGCGCAAGTATTGCGACCAGCTGCCGGGAGCGCATCCCAGGTCCACGATGATCTGCCCCGGCTTGATCAGCTTTTCGCTCTCGTCGATCTCTTTCAGCTTGTAGGCGGCACGGGCTCGATAGCCCTCCTTCTGCGCCAGCTTCACGTAAGGGTCGTTGATATGGTCGTTCAGCCAGTTTTTGTTGAATTTGTTCTTTGCCATTCGCGTAGAATACCGCTTTTGAAGGATTTATTGATTATGTTAAAACTCACCCCTGCGGAGCGCAGCGCGCTTCGCTCCG
Source organism: Noviherbaspirillum sp. UKPF54 (assembly GCF_007874125.1). Lineage (NCBI taxonomy): Bacteria > Pseudomonadati > Pseudomonadota > Betaproteobacteria > Burkholderiales > Oxalobacteraceae > Noviherbaspirillum > Noviherbaspirillum sp. UKPF54. The sequence continues at coordinate 2,258,961 of NZ_CP040128.1, forward strand.
AGGCCCACGCGCTCAACCCGGTGGTCATCGTCGGCGACGCCGGACTGACGCCCGCCGTGCTCAAGGAAATCGATGGCAGCCTGAATGCGCACGGCCTGATCAAGGTCCGCGTAGCCGGCGACGACCGCGATGCGCGCATCGAAATGTATGGAACCATCTGCGAGCAGCTCGGCGCCGCTCCCATCCAGCATATCGGAAAGCTGCTGGTGCTCTACCGTCCGAAAAAAGAAGCACAAAAGGAACGCAGCGAAAAACGCGGCAAGGGCCTGCGCGAAGTCACTATCGTCAAGCCCAGCCCGAGCGGCACAAAGCGCCCTACCGTCACAAAGGTAGTGTTAAAAGGTAACGAGCGGGTAACCGCCGGCGGCCTGATCAAACGCGCCAAGCCGCGCCAGACCAGCAGCAAGAAATCGACTTAAGCTTCTACCGCACGGCCAGAACAAGCGCGATAGCCAGCAGGCTCTGAACAAGGTAGAAAGCGCTTGAAATGCCGTGCAGGATGCCGAACTGCGTTCTGGCGTCAGCTGCCATGACTCCTCCGGGACCGACCGCCTCCTTGAGGGCGGCCATGTACGGATGGAGACCGAAATATCCAATCACCGTGCAAGCCAGCATGCCGGCGACGATCCACGATAGTCTCCGCCCCGGCTTGCCGCTATGCGGACCCGTCATGCCAGCGGCGAGAGCAAGCAAAACGGTGGCGCAAAATACCGACAGCCATGCTTCGATGCGAAACAGGCTGCCCGCAATCGAACCGGCCAGCACCTTGTCGTCGAGCGTCGCAAACAAGGTCGGCGCCACCAGATAGCCGATCGTCCACAGGCTGCCAGCCCACAGGGTTGCGATCAGCAGGCGGGCAGGTGCGGCGAGCATGGCAGATCAGATATAACGGACTTCGAGAACTTCGTATTCACGCACGCCGGAAGGTGCATTCACTTCGACCACATCACCGGCGTATTTGCCGATCAACGCGCGAGCGATCGGGGAAGTGATCGACACTTTCTTCTCTTTCAGGTCGGCTTCGTCCTCGCCGACGATCTGGTAGGTGACCTTCTGGCCGGACTCGAGGTCTTCCAGGTCGACGGTCGAGGCAAACACGATGCGGCCTTCCGCATCCAGCACCGCAGGGTCGATGATTTGCGCCGCGCTCAACTTGCCTTCGAGTTCGGCGATGCGCCCTTCGATAAAGGCCTGGCGCTCTTTCGCCGCATCGTACTCGGCATTTTCGGACAGGTCGCCCTGCGCGCGCGCCTCGGAAATCGCATTGATGACTGCCGGGCGATCTTTGGTCTTCAGGCGATGCAGCTCTTCCTTCAAGAGTTCTGCACCGCGCTTGGTAATAGGAACTGTGCTCATGCTTTTCTATTGATCAAATGAAAACCACAGAGGTCACAAATAGTGCCGGGAAGAACCCGGTACCGTTTGTGACCTCTGTGGCGAGATTAAATTATCGGGTTAGTGTAAGGTTTTATGCAGGCCTTGTAAATCGTAGACATGCAACTCATCAAGATGCCGCATGCCTTCGACTGCCGCCTCCGCACCGGCAATCGTCGTGTACGTGGTGGCCCGCGCCAGCAGCGCCGAGGTACGAATGGCGCGCGAATCGGCGATTGCCGTGCGCTTTTCCTCGACGGTGTTGATGACCATGACAATCTCGTTGTTCTTGATCATATCAACCACGTGCGGACGCCCCTCCACCACCTTGTTGACGGCGGTAACCGGAATGCCGGCCGCGCTGATTGCTGCTGCGGTTCCCCTGGTCGCGACCAACGTGAAACCGAGCCCGGCCAAGTCTTTCGCCACCTGCACTGCGCGCGGCTTGTCGCTGTTCTTGACGCTCAAGAAAACCTTGCCTGATTTCGGTAGCTTCACGCCTGCACCCAGCTGCGACTTGACGAAGGCTTCGCCGAAGGTCTTGCCCACGCCCATTACTTCGCCGGTCGATTTCATTTCCGGGCCGAGGATGGTATCGACGCCCGGGAACTTATTGAACGGGAATACGGCTTCTTTCACGCTGTAGTACGAAGGCACCACTTCGTCCTTGACGCCCTGGCTGTCGAGCGACTGGCCGACCATGCAGCGCGCGGCGATCTTCGCTAGCTGCAGCCCGGTCGCCTTCGACACGTACGGCACGGTGCGCGAGGCACGCGGGTTCACTTCCAGAACGAACACCACATCCTGCAGCTTGCCGTCGATTTCCTGCTGCTGGATAGCGAACTGCACGTTCATCAGGCCGACCACGTTCAGGCCCTTGGCCATCAGCGCGGTCTGACGCTTCAGTTCGGCGATCGTTTCCGGCGACAGCGAATACGGCGGCAGCGAGCAGGCGGAGTCGCCCGAGTGCACGCCAGCCTGTTCGATGTGTTCCATCACGCCGCCGATGAAAGTGCGCTGGCCGTCCGACAGGCAGTCGACGTCGACTTCGATCGCATCGTTCAGGAAGCGGTCGAGCAGCACCGGCGAATCGTTCGAGACCTTCACCGCTTCGCGCATGTAGCGCTCCAGGTCGCGCTGCTCGTGCACGATTTCCATCGCACGGCCGCCCAGCACGTAGGAGGGGCGCACCACCAGCGGGTAGCCGATTTCCTGCGCCAGCTTCAATGCTTCTTCCTCGGTGCGCGCCGTGCGGTTCGGCGGCTGACGCAGGCCCAGGTCCTGCAGCAGCTTCTGGAAACGCTCGCGGTCTTCGGCGGCATCGATCATGTCGGGCGAGGTGCCGACGATGGGCACGCCATTCGCTTCCAGATCGAGCGCCAGCTTCAGCGGCGTCTGGCCGCCATACTGCACGATCACGCCGTACGGTTTTTCCTTGTCGACGATTTCCAGCACATCTTCCAGCGTCAGCGGCTCGAAGTACAGGCGGTCGGAGGTGTCGTAGTCGGTCGATACCGTCTCCGGGTTGCAGTTGACCATGATGGTCTCGTAGCCGTCTTCGCGCATCGCCAGTGCCGCGTGCACGCAGCAATAGTCGAATTCGATGCCCTGCCCGATGCGGTTCGGACCGCCGCCCAGCACCATGATCTTCTTCTTGCCGGTCGGCTGCGACTCGCACTCTTCATCATAGGTCGAGTACATGTAGGCCGTATTGGTCGCGAATTCGCCGGCGCAAGTGTCGACGCGCTTGTACACCGGGCGCACGTTGAATTCGCGGCGGCGGTTGCGCACTTCCTTGTCGGTCGTCTTCAACAGCTTGGCCAGTCGACGGTCGGCAAAACCCTTCTGCTTCAGCTTGAACAGCATTGCCTTGTCGAGATCTTCGAGCTTCTGCTTTTCCAGCCACAATTCGATGTCGACGATTTCCTTGATCTGCACCAGGAACCACGGGTCGATGTGCGTGAGCTGATGCACCTCTTCCAGCGAAAAACCCTTTGCGAACGCGTCGCCGACGTACCAGATGCGTTCCGGACCGGGCTCGCCCAGCTGCTCTTCGATGGTTTCGCGGTCGGTGGTCTTTTCGTTCATGCCGTCGACGCCGACTTCCAGGCCGCGCAGCGCCTTCTGGAACGATTCCTGGAAGGTGCGGCCGATCGCCATCACCTCGCCCACCGATTTCATCTGGGTGGTCAGGTGGCTGTCGGCCTGCGGGAATTTTTCGAATGCGAAACGCGGCACCTTGGTCACGACATAGTCGATGGAGGGCTCGAACGAAGCCGGCGTGGCGCCACCAGTGATTTCGTTGCGCAATTCATCCAGCGTGAAGCCGACCGCGAGTTTCGCGGCGACTTTCGCGATCGGGAAGCCGGTCGCCTTCGACGCCAGCGCGGACGAACGCGACACGCGCGGGTTCATCTCGATCACTATCATGCGGCCATCGGCCGGATTGACCGCGAACTGCACGTTGGAGCCGCCTGTGTCCACGCCGATCTCGCGCAGCACCGCCAGCGAGGCGTTGCGCATGATCTGGTATTCCTTGTCGGTCAGCGTCTGAGCAGGAGCAACGGTGATCGAGTCGCCGGTATGCACGCCCATCGGATCGAGGTTTTCGATCGAGCAAACGATGATGCAGTTGTCCTTCTTGTCGCGCACCACTTCCATCTCGTACTCTTTCCAGCCGATCAGGGATTCCTCGATCAGCAGTTCCGAGGTCGGCGACGCTTCCAGGCCGCGCTTGCAGATGGTTTCGAATTCTTCCGGGTTGTACGCGATGCCGCCACCGGTGCCGCCCATCGTGAACGACGGGCGGATGATGACCGGGAAGCCGATTTCGCGCTGCACCGCCCACGATTCTTCCATCGTGTGCGACACGCCCGAGCGGGCCGAGCCCAGGCCGATCTTGGTCATCGCTGCCTTGAACTTGGAGCGGTCTTCGGCCTTGTCGATCGCTTCCGGGGTGGCGCCGATCAGTTCGCACTTGTACTTGTCGAGCACGCCGTTGCGGCTCAGGTCGAGCGCGCAGTTCAGCGCGGTCTGGCCGCCCATGGTCGGCAGGATCGCATCCGGACGCTCCTTGGCGATGATGCGCTCCACCACCTGCCAGGTGATCGGCTCGATGTAGGTGACGTCGGCCATTTCCGGGTCGGTCATGATGGTCGCCGGATTGCTGTTGACCAGGATGACCTTGTAGCCCTCTTCGCGCAATGCCTTGCAGGCCTGCGCGCCGGAGTAGTCGAATTCGCACGCCTGGCCGATGATGATCGGGCCGGCGCCAATGATCAGGATGCTTTTGATGTCTGTGCGCTTAGGCATTTTTGTGTTTCTCCATCATCGCCACGAAGCGATCGAACAGGGGGGCGATGTCGTGCGGTCCGGGCGACGCCTCGGGGTGGCCCTGGAAGCAGAATGCGGGTTTGTCGGTGCGCGCGAAGCCCTGCAGCGAACCGTCGAACAGCGACACATGGGTGACGCGGCAGTTGGCCGGCAGTGTTTCCTGGTCCACCGCGAAACCGTGGTTTTGCGAGGTAATCATCACCTGTTTGGTGTCGAGATCCTGCACCGGATGGTTTGCGCCGTGATGGCCGAACTTCATCTTGAGCGTCTTCGCGCCGGAGGCCAGCGCCATGATCTGGTGGCCGAGGCAGATGCCGAAAGTCGGAATGCCGCGCTCGATCAGTTCCTTCGTCGCCGCGATCGCGTAGTCGCACGGCTCCGGGTCGCCGGGACCGTTGGACAGGAAGATGCCGTCCGGGTTCAGCGCGAGCGCGTCGGCTGCCGACGCCTGAGCCGGCAGCACGGTCACCTTGCAACCGCGCGCGGCAAGCATGCGCAGGATGTTGTACTTTACGCCGTAGTCGAAGGCCACGACGTGGAATTTTGGATTAGCCTGCTGGCCGTAGCCAGAGCCCAGCGACCATTCGGTCTCGCTCCACACGTACGGCTTGGCGGTGGATACGACCTTGGCCAGGTCCATGCCGGCCAGGCCGGGGAACGATTTCGCCAGCGCCAGCGCCTCTTCGGCGTTGGCCGCTTCGCCCGCCAGGATCGCGCCGTTCTGCGCGCCTTTTTCGCGCAGGATGCGCGTCAGCTTGCGGGTATCGATGCCGGCGATGCCGACCACGTTCTGGGATTTCAGGTAATCCGACAGGCTTTGCGTGGAGCGGAAGTTCGACGCCAACAGCGGCAGATCCTTGATGATCAGGCCAGCCGCATGGATCTTGCTCGCTTCGACGTCTTCTTCATTGATGCCGACGTTGCCGATATGCGGATAGGTCAAGGTGACGATCTGACGGCAGTAACTGGGGTCGGTCAGGATTTCCTGATAGCCGGTGATGGCCGTGTTGAACACGACTTCGCCGATCGTATGACCGGAAGCACCGATGGAAAAACCCTGGAAAATCGACCCGTCTGCAAGCGCTAGGATGGCCGGAACTGATTGGCCAGAAAAAAATGGCAGCAAGGGTAACTCCTGAGATTGTTACCGCCGCTGCGCCGCGCCAGAACGACCGTCAACCGAACGGCATGCGTTAGGGTGCTGTGGGTCTTTTTGGGACGTGATGGAAGGGGTATGCGCTACGGCGGACTGATTTGGTTAAACCCCAAAATTATAGCCGAATACGCACTTCCCTGCAATGCCGTAAGCCTGATGTAAGACTCGTCCGCCGGCCATGCCGACGGAGGCCCTTCAGAGACCGAGCGAGGCGATTCCCGCCCTGGCGATCTGCACATCTTCGGCGGACCTGACGCCGGATACGCCGACCGCGCCGAGGCACTGGCCATCCGCCATGATAGGGACGCCACCTTCGATCATGCCTTCCAGGACCGGCGCGCTCATGAAGGAAAAGCGGCCGTTATTGATCATGTCTTCGTAAATCTTGGTTTCGCGCCGGCCGAGCGCCGCGGTTTTCGCCTTGGCCTGCGCCATGTCGACCGAAATCGGCGCCACGCCGTCCATGCGCTGCAACCACAGCAACTGGCCGCCATCATCGACCACGGAAATCGTCACCGCCCAGTTGTGGGCCCTTGCTTCCGCCTCGGCGGCCGCCGCGATTTTCTTGACTTCGTCCAACGTCAGAACTTGCTTGGATAACATCATCTCTCCCGCGAAAATTGAAGGGAGGATTGTACGACAGGCCAACCGTGCGAGACGCCGGAAAATTACCGGTTTACCGGCCGTCCTGTTGCAATGCCAGTTCGACCAAGGCTCGCAAATCGGCCGGCAGCTTGTCGAGATGCGGCAGCACCTCCGCTTGCCGTCCCTCCCGGATCCACTGAACCAGCACCGGCACCTCGGGAACGCCGGCGTCGATTGAAGCGCTTGGCACGAGCGGCTGAACCGCCGCGGACACGGCTGCCCTGGAACGCAGCAGGACCTCTTCTTCGGTGCGTCCCACGATGCCGGTTAGCGCGCAATTCAGTCCCAGCACGGCGCGCCGGTGAGCCATCCCGGCCAGCGTATCGAACGTCCGGTGCTGCGTATCCTCGGCGTCGTCACTTAACGACACCACGCCGCAACTGGCAATCAATGACAGTCGATCGTCGTGCACCAGGTCGGCGCTGGCAATGGCCTTGCATACCCGCCGCGCAAAGTAGCGTGCTGCATCGAAATTGATGCTGCCGGTCGCCAGTGTGAACTCCGCTTCGCCGGTCCGGGCAACGAGGTCGGTCTGGCGCACGTTACGCTGCAAAAGCTGGCCGATCGCGTCGACCACGCCAGCCGGCAGCACCGACTGCTCCGGACTGAGGCATCTCAGGCCGACGCAAACATTCAGGACGACGAAGTTTTTCCGGTTCTTGACGGCGTTTGCCAGCAGCACCGCCGCCTGCGTGCGCAGCACGTCGGCCGAAGGCAGATCAACCGTCTCCACCTGCGCGTGGCGCACCAGCGCCTCCAGGCTGTGTTCGAATTCGCGTTGCGTTGCCACCAGCTTGGACAGGATGTCCAGTCGGGACAACAGCTGCGCGGTGCCGATCCCCTTGGTGATCAGGTCGGTTGCACCGGCCGCCTTGGCGCGCTCGCGCTCCGCGTTTTCGTCGCTGCCCGACACCACGACCACGGGAATATCCCGGATGCGGCCGATCTTCGAACCGCGAATGCGCTGCAGCAGGCCATAGCCGTCCAGCTTCGGCATTGTCAGGTCGGTGATGACGACGCGGATATTCGGATCGATCAACAGTGTTTCCCAAGCCTCTTCCCCGTTGAGTGCCTCGCGGAATTCGAACATGCCTTCGATGTGTTTGATCAGCGACGCGCGCACGATGCGTGAGTCGTCGGCAATCAATACCCTGGGCTTGACGGAAATGTCGGGGGCGAGCGTGGCCATGCTGGTTGATCAAAAAAGATGCACTACTACAAGGATACCTTCGCACACTATTTTTTGACAGCACTACCCGATTCCCTTACATTGCAACTGTCACGCCGAAGAAACATTATCAACATGACATCACCATCCCTCCCTCAGCGCTTCCGACTCCGCCTCTGCGCGGTGGCCGCGGTCGCCTGCCTCTCCGGGATGGCTTTCGGCGCCGAACCACAAAGCACGGAGCCGGTCCCCGCCACGGCATTGACTAAATTACATAACCTGACCAGCCGGGCATCCGAGCTGGCGATTCAGGCCATGGGCATGATCGGTATCCGCTACAAGTACGGCGGCGACGCGCCTGAAAGCGGCCTGGATTGCAGCGGCCTGGTGCGCTATGTGTTCAAGCAGGTGTGGGGCAAGGATTTGCCGCGCACATCGGAACAGATCAGCCACGTCGGCCAGCATGTGGATACGAATGATTTGCGGCCAGGGGACCTAGTTTTCTACAATACCTTGCGCCGTGGCTTTTCGCATGTCGGCATTTATTTGGGCGACAACAAGTTCATCCACGCGCCCTCCAGCGGCGGCCAGGTCCGGATCGAAAGCATGGACCTGAGCTACTGGAAGCAACGCTTCAACGGCGCGCGCCGGATCAACGAGCCTGAACAACAGTAATAACAGCGCCCTACTGCGTCCGCTTGGCCGCCAGTTTCTGCTTCAATTCCGCCATCGCCGCCGTCGCCGCCTGCTCGCCGGCGAGAATGGCCGTATTCCTGCCAGGGAAATCGTTGCCCTTCATGGTCCCGAGGCGCGGCTGGATCACCACATCCGCCTCTTTCAATTCATAGTGATTGATACTCTGGCCCATGATGGCAAACGTCTGCAACAGCACTTCCAGCGAACTGGACGCCGGTTGCGCATCGGGCTGCGCCGAGATATTCACCGCGATCACGAAATCCGCGCCCATTTCCCGTGCAAAGCGCACCGGCACCGGCGAAACGAGGCCGCCGTCGACATAGGAGTGATCGCCGATGCGCACCGGCTGGAACACGCTGGGCACGGCCGACGAAGCGCGCACCGCGGCGCCGGTATTGCCGCGCCTGAACAGGATCGGCGCGCCGCTGTTGAGGTCGGTGGCCACCGCGCCGAACGGAATCTTCAGTTTTTCCAGCGGCACTTGATTGACCGCCCTGTTCACATAGTTTTGCAAGGCCTCGCCCTTGAGCACGCCGGTTGCCTTGGAAAAGAATGGCAGCGACCAGTCCGAAATCGTCGCCTCATCCATTTCCAGAGCGAGCTTGTGCAAGGCGAAACCGTTGTTGCCGGCAGCGTAAAGCGCGCCGACCACGCTGCCGGCGCTGGTGCCGACCACGATGTCGGGCACGATGCCTTGCGCCTCCAGCGCCTTGATCACGCCGATATGCGCGAAGCCGCGCGCGGCGCCGCCGCCCAGGGCGAGGCCGATCTTGACCGGGCGCGCCGGCTTCGGTTGGCTGGCGACTTGCGGCACGGGCGGCGCGGTGGTGCAGGCAGCAAGCAAAAACAGGGTGGACAGCAGGGAGATGATGGATGAACGTAGGCGATACATGAAATGTCGGCGGCGCCAGGGAGCACCTGAACAGCAGTTAAAAAACAGGCGGCCGGCCGAAGCACAAACGGCCCGGCGGCTAGAAAAGATGGAAATTGTAGCGGATGTCCAGGAATCAAGATCGCCTTCGCGGCGTCATCGCTGTATCAGCGACGGGCCCAGCCCCTGCAGCGGCCCGAGCGGATTGCGTTCGTTTTCCAGTTGATGCACCTTGGGCTTGCCGCTCCAGGTCTTGTAGACGACGGTTTCATTCTTGATAACCACGACGGCATCGAACTGCCAGCCAGAGACATCGACCTGCCGGCGGAAATTCAGGAAATCCAGCCAGAAGTTGCCATATCGGTTGCGCTGCAGGGAAAGCTGCTCGATTTCATAGGCAAAACACCGCGCCTGCGCCGATACGCATTTCTGCAAGCCGGGATCAAGCAAGCCGATGTCGAAGGAAGTGGACGGCACCAGCCGGCGCAACAGATCGGTGTGGCTCAGCAATGCGACGTTCGTGGTTTTGTCGGGATCGATGCCGAGCGCTTTCAATTCCGTCAGGGTCGTCTGGCCGGGAACGATGCTATTGAACATCGCTTGCGCCTCGGCATAGCTGTGCCAGGGCGTCCGGGTTTCCTGGCGCGCGTCGGGCAGCAGGCTGGAGCAAGCAGTCGTTGCGGCCAGCAAGCACGCCACAATGGTCCTTGCCAACACAGGCTGCAATGGTCCGTTGGGCTGAGTCAGGGGAAGGAGCCGCATAGGGGCAACTCGTCGGGCAACTTGCATACTTTCAATGTAGCATGAACTCTGCTTAGCCCAAAGAAATTCAATGCCCCCTTCCCTCGCCGGGAATCAAGCGGCTTCCTCCGCGTTGCAAATGGACTTGTTCGGAAAAGCCACGGTGAATGTGCTGCCTTTGCCAGGCTCGGACTCGATCGACAGGGAAGCATCGTGGCGCAGCAGGACGTGCTTGACGATCGCCAGTCCCAGCCCGGTGCCCTGCGTTTCCCGCGACCGACTCTTGTCGACCCGATAGAAACGCTCGGTCAGGCGGGAAATATGTTCCGGACGAATGCCGATTCCGGTGTCGCTCACAGTGAACCTCGGCCCGGCCGGCGTCGTGGTCCATGCAAGATGGATGCTGCCCTGTTCCGGCGTGTAGCGCACGGCGTTGGACGCGAGGTTGCCGAAGGCGCTGCGCAACTCATCCGTGCTGCCCCTGATGTCCGGCCCCTCGATATCGAGCGATATCCTGTGCCTGCCGTTCGACAGCGCCGTCGCCTCGCGCAGGATCTGCTCCAGCAGTGCACGAATGTTGACCCGCTCGGGGCGCAACGGATAGTCGACCGATTCCAGCCGGGTCAACGTCAGCATGTCCTCCACAAGGTTCTGCATGCGTTGGCCCTGCTCGATCATCAGGTTCAGATGTCCCATCCGGGTCTGCACATCCAGGTCGGGCTGGCTCTGCGCGATTTCCAGGAAGCCGTTGATCACGGTCAGCGGCGTGCGCAGCTCGTGCGAGGCGTTGGCGATAAAGTCGCGTCGCATCATCTCGATGCGTTCCGTCTCGGTGACGTCGTGCGTGACCAGGATCTGGCGTCGGTTTTCGAACGGGATGATCTGTACGAACAGCTTGCGCTCGCGCAGCGACAGGGTAAGCGGCTGCTCGTAGCGGCCGAGGATGACGTAATCCATGAATTCCGGGCTGCGGATCAGGTTGGTGACGCGCATGCCCTTGTCGCGTTCCAGGTGCAGGCCGAGATGCTTTTCCGCCGCCGGATTGCACCATTCCAGGAACAGCACATCGTCCATGATGACCACGCCATCCGGCAGCAGGCTCATCGCCTGCCGGAAGCGCGCCAGCCACTCGGCCAGCTCGGCCTGGTTCTTTTCATCGTCGCGGCGCAGCTTGTACAGGCGCGAAAAGATATCGGTCCAGGCGCCCCAGCCATCCGGCAGCCGGGCGCTGGCCGGGTGATCGAGCCAGTCGGCCAGCCGGTACAGGTAATGCAGCTGCGCGACCAGCGCCACTCCCATGCCCGCCAGCGCGGCTGCAAGCCCGGCGACGATGCCGAAAAAATGCCCGACCGCGCCGGCGCAGACCAGCAGCAGCGCCAGGCGCAGGCCGGCCGGCACCCAGAATAGCAACTGAGGATTCATCGTTAGAGGGCGGTTGAACTACTTTTCGGAGAGCATGTATCCTACACTACGCACCGTCCTGATCAGGGACTCGGCTTCCTTGAGCGCCTTGCGCAGCCGCAGCACGTGCACGTCGACCGTGCGCTCCTCGATCGCGACGTGGTCACCCCACACCTTGTCGAGCAGCTGGCCGCGCGAAAACACCCGCTCCGGGTGCGCGAGGAAGAACTTCAGGAGCTTGTATTCGGCGTGACCGATGTCGATCTTCTGACCGTGGAGCATGACCGTGCAGCTGGCCGGGTCCAGGGTCACCTCGCCGGCGCTCATCAGACTCTGCGCATGCTCCGGGCTCTTGCGCCGCAACAGCGCCTTGATGCGCGCGGCCAGTTCGCGCGGCGAGAACGGCTTGGTGATGTAGTCGTCGGCGCCGTTGTCGAGGCCGGCGATCTTGTCCTCCTCCATGCTTTTCGCGGTCAGCATGATCACCGGAATATCCTGCAGCTGCCGGTCGGCGCGGATGCGCGACAGCAGGCGCAGGCCGGACTGGTCCGGCAGCATCCAGTCCAGCAGCACGAGCTGCGGCATGCGGCGCTGGATGAATTCCCACGCCTCGCCCGCGCTGCCGGCGACAAAGGTATTCCATCCCGCTTCCTTCAGCGTGAAGGTCACCAGCGCGGCGATCGACGGCTCATCCTCGACAATCAGAATGGTGGTTTTATCGGCTGCCATTTTCAGACGGAACTGTTGAGCTTGGTGTAGACATAATCGGTGTGACGGATGTCCTTGCCCTCGACCACGTAGATCACGTATTCGGCGATGTTCTTTGCATGGTCGCCGATGCGCTCGATCGCCTTCGCCACCCACAGCGTGTCGAGCGCGGCGGAAATCGTGCGAGGGTCTTCCATCATGAAGGTGATCATGGTGCGCAGGACGGCGCCGAACTCGTGATCGATCGCGGCATCCTGCGCGATGATCCGGGCGGCCTGCTTCTCGTCCAGCCGCGCGAAGGCATCCAGCGCATCGTGCAGCAGGCCAGCCGTGTTGGCCGCCATCACGCGCACCGATTCGTAATGGTTCAGCACGGCCACCGTACCGCGCTCGTGCAGGTTCTTGCCGATGCGCGCGATCTTGGTTGCCTCGTCGCCGATGCGCTCCAGGTCGGTGATGACCTTGAGCGTGGCCATTACCGTGCGCAAGTCGTTGGCGGCCGGCTGGCGCTTGACGATCAGGTGGCTGCAGGCGTCGTCCAGCGTCACTTCCAGCCGGTTGACGTCTTCGTCGGACTTGATCAGCTGTTCCGCCTGCGCGATGTTGCCGGACCTGAAGCTGGCCATCGCATCGTTGAAGTGGCTTTCCACCAATCCGCCCATCTGCAACACCTTGGAGCGAATCGTTTCAAGGTCCATGTCGTACTGCTTTGAAGAGTGGTCTCCGGGCATTGTCTTTCTCCGTGCATTCAGTCGATCAGCCGAAACGGCCGGTAATGTAATCCTGGGTGTCCTTCTTCACCGGGTTCATGAAGATCTGGTCGGTGTCGCCGAACTCCACCAGTTCGCCCAGGTACATGTATGCGGTGTAGTCCGAGCAGCGCGCCGCCTGCTGCATATTGTGCGTCACGATCGCGATCGTGTAGTCTTCCTTCAGCTCGGCGATCAGTTCCTCGATCTTCGCCGTCGAGATCGGGTCGAGCGCCGAGGTCGGCTCGTCCAGCAGCAGCACGTCCGGCCGCACCGCGATGCCGCGCGCGATGCACAGCCGCTGCTGCTGGCCGCCGGACAGGGAAAGCCCGCTCTTGTTGAGCTTGTCCTTTACCTCGTTCCACAGCGCCGCCTTCTTCAGCGCCGACTCGACGCGCTCGTCCATCTCGCCCTTCGACAGCTTTTCGTACAGGCGCACGCCGAACGCGATGTTGTCGTACACCGACATCGGGAACGGTGTCGGCTTCTGGAACACCATGCCTATCTTGGCGCGCAACATGTTCACATCCTGATCGGCGTCGAGGATATTGCGGCCCTGGTACAGGATGCTGCCTTCGGCGCGCTGTCCGGGATACAGATCATACATGCGGTTGAGCGTGCGCAAGAGGGTCGACTTGCCGCACCCGGACGGACCGATGAAGGCGGTGACCTTTTTCTCGTGGATGTTCAGGTTGATGTTTTTCAGCCCCTGGAACGAACCGTAGAAAAAGTTCAGGTTCGAGATTTCAAGCGTCGCCTTGTCTGCGGCGTGAGTTTGCGTAGTCATATTAATGCGGAACCTTTTGGCTGAACAAAGTGCGCGACAGGATATTCAGGCCCAGCACGCTGAAGGTGATCAGGAGCGCGCCGCCCCAGGCGAGCGAGCGCCAGTTGTCGTAGGGGCTCATGGCGAACTGGTAGATCACGACCGGCAGGTTGGCCAGCGGCTTGTTCATGTCGGCCGAAAAGAACTGGTTGTTCAGCGACGTAAACAGCAGCGGCGCGGTTTCGCCGGAAATGCGGGCAATCGCCAGCAGCACGCCAGTCACCACGCCCGCCTTCACGGCGCGCAGGCGCACCAGCAGCGCCACCTTCCAGCGCGGCGCACCGAGCGAAAACGCCGCTTCGCGCAGGCTGGCGGGCACCAGTTTCAGCATGTTGTCGGTGGTGCGCACCACCACCGGGATGGCGATCAGCGAAATGGCGAAGGTGCCGGCCCAACCGGAGAAGTGCTTCACGTTGGCGACGTAGATGGCGTAGACGAACAGGCCGATCACGATCGACGGCGCCGACAGCATGATGTCGGTGACGAAGCGCGTGACCTGCGCCAGCCAGCTCTCCTCGCCGTATTCGGCAAGATAGACGCCGGCCAGGATGCCGATCGGCGTGCTGACCACGGTGGCCGCGCCGACCAGCATCAGGCTGCCGACGATGGCGTTCATCAGTCCGCCGCCTTCGCTGCCCGGCGCCGGCGTGGTCGCGGTGAACATGGACAGGCTCAGCGCGCCGAAGCCCTTGAGCACCAGCGTCAGCAGTATCCACATCAGGAAAAACAGGCCGACGGCCATGGCCAGCACCGACAGCGACATGCCGATGCGGTGCGCCCACAGGCGCTTGCGGTACACAGGATTCATGATTTCGTTCCCTCGCGGCGCGACAAGCCCAGCAACATCAGTTTGGCGGCGGACAGCACCAGGAAAGTGATGACGAACAGGATCAGGCCGAGCGCGAACAGCGACGACACGTGGAACGTCGATGCCGCCTCGGCGAATTCGTTGGCCAGGGTGGAGGCGATGCTGTTGCCCGGAGCGAACAGCGACCAGGACAATTGCTGCGCGTTGCCGATCACGAAGGTGACCGCCATGGTCTCGCCCAGCGCGCGCCCCAACCCCAGCATCACGCCGCCGACCACGCCGGTCTTGGTGTACGGCAGGACCACCTTGCGCACCACTTCCCATCGGGTGCAGCCCAGGCCGTAGGCCGATTCCTTTAGCACGGCGGGCACGATTTCGAACACGTCGCGCATGACCGAGGAGATGAAGGGAATGATCATGACGGCCAGGATCAGGCCGGCGGTCATGATGCCGATGCCCATCATCGGGCCCTTGAACAGCATGCCGACCAGCGGCAGCTGCCCCAGGGTCTTGTTCAGCACCGGCTGAATATAGTCGCCGAACAGCGGCGCGAACACGAACAGGCCCCACATGCCATAGATAATGCTGGGCACGCCGGCCAGCAGCTCGACGGCCGTGCCGAGCGGACGGCGCAGGCGGGCCGGGCAAATCTCGGTGAGGAACAGCGCGATGCCGAAACTGACGGGAAAGGCGATCACCAGCGCAATCACCGAGGTGGCCAGCGTGCCGTAGATCGCGATCAGGCCGCCGTACTGTTCGTTGACCGGGTCCCATTCGACGGTCGTGATGAACGCCGGGCCGAATTCCTTGAATGCCGGCCAGGCGCCGATCATCAGCGAGACGATGATGCCCATCAAAACGGCCAGCACGCTCAGCGCGAAAGCGAGCGTGATCTTGTGGAACACGAAATCCTGCAGGCGCTGCCTGCGCATG
The DNA here is from genome assembly GCF_007874125.1 of Noviherbaspirillum sp. UKPF54. Lineage (NCBI taxonomy): Bacteria > Pseudomonadati > Pseudomonadota > Betaproteobacteria > Burkholderiales > Oxalobacteraceae > Noviherbaspirillum > Noviherbaspirillum sp. UKPF54. The sequence continues at coordinate 2,274,370 of NZ_CP040128.1, forward strand.
ACGGCGTTCATCGCGCGCTCGGCGTCGCGGGCGGCCTGCGCGCCATCTGCGCCAGCATGTTCGGGTTTCGTCATCCGGCCCGTGATCGTGGAAAGAGGTGCATTCATAAGTCGGAGTGCCCGTCCGGGCAATGCGGCCGGGCCGCGCCGCCGTCACAAGACGGTCGGCCGGCCCGCGCCTGGAGAATCGATAATGCCACTTGCGTCGGCTTACCAGACCGCCTTGCCGGAAGCGTCCTTCAGCTGCGCCTTCCAGGCATCCTGCACCAGCTTGACGACTGCCGCCGGCATGGATACATAGTCCAGATCGGCAGCCATCTTGTCGCCGTTCTTGTAGGCCCAGTCGAAGAACTTGAGCACTTCCTTGCCCTTGGCGGCATCGGCCTGCGCCTTGTGCATCAGGATGAAGGACGCACCGGTGATCGGCCAGCTGTGCTTGCCGGCCTGGTCGGTCAGCACCACCGCGAAGCCCGGAGTCTTGGCCCATTCGGCGCCGGCGGCGGCGGCCTTGAAGGTGTCATCGTCGGGCTGCACGAACTGGCCGTCGCGGTTCTTCAGCTGGGTGTACGCCATCTTGTTCTTCTTCGCGTACGCATACTCGACATAGCCGATCGAGTTCTTGATGCGCTGAACGTTGGCGGCCACGCCCTCGTTGCCCTTGCCGCCCACGCCGACCGGCCACTTGACCGCGGTGCCGGCGCCGACCTTGGTCTTGAATTCCGGATTGACCTTGGACAGGAAGTCGGTGAACAGGAAGGAGGTGCCGGAGCCGTCGGCGCGATGCACGACGGTGATGTCTTCCGCCGGCAGCTTCACGCCGGGATTGAGGGAGGCGATTTCAGAGGCGTTCCACTTGGCGACCTTGCCCAGGTAGATATCGGCCAGCACCTGGCCGGTCAGCTTCAGCTGGCCGGGAGCGACGCCTTCCAGGTTCACGACCGGCACCACGCCGCCCATGATCGCCGGAAATTGCATCAGGCCGCTCTCGTTGAGTTCTTCTTCCTTGAGCGGCATGTCGGAGGCGCCGAAGTCGACGGTCTTCGCCTTGATCTGCTTGATGCCGCCGCCGGAGCCGATGGACTGGTAGTTCAGGCCGTTGCCGCTGGCTTTCTTGTATTCTTCCGCCCACTTCGCGTAAATCGGGTACGGAAAGGTTGCCCCGGCACCGGTGATGTCTGCCGCGAAGGCGGAAGAAAACACTGCTACGGCGCCGGCCGCTGCCAGCGTTACCGAGAGAAATTTGTTCAGTCGCATATCTACTCCTTCATGGAAGTTGTCAAAAAGGGACAGGGCGAACTCTATCCGACGAATGTGACAGGTTTATGACACTGACAAAAAGGCATGTCATAAAGTGCCGGAGCCATGAATCGGCGTCATCAATTTGTCATAAAGTCCGCTTGGCAAGCGGACATGCGGCTTTGCGGCAGATGGAACGGTGGATGAAACGATAGGAAGAAAGAAGCCTGGTCAGCGGCCGTTGCGGGCGTGCGTACCCTGGCGCAGCGCTGCAACGGCGGCGTCGGTCAGTTCGAAACGCAGGTCGACGCGTTCCCGGCCGGAACGGTAGCCGCCCGGCCATCTGGCGATCTCGACAAATCCGCAGCGCCGGAAAAAGCCCGCCGTGTGCGCATGGGTATCGACCGTGACGTAACGCGGACGCAACTTGCGGCCGGCCATGTGAATGAGCCGGTAATTCAGCAGCATGCGCCCTATTCCTGTGCCGTGGCGGTCGGCGCGCACCAGGCCGAACACGAGCGTGCCGAGATGATAGAACTCGGACAGTTCATACCCGCCGAAGCCGACCACTTCTCCGTTGTCCACCACGACGAACAGCGGACCGTCCGGCTCGTCCAGGCACGAGCGCAGCCAGCTTTCCTCGGAGGCAGGGAAATGGTCGGGGACGTTCGAGCGGAACGCCGCGATGACGGCCTTTCTGTCGCCGGCCCGATAGCGCCTGATACGTATCGTCATGCCAGCGCCCGCCCCCGTGCCAGGAACCCCTCATATTCGTCATCCGGGACGAACAGGCCGCCGGTCGTCCACAGCAGGTGCGTCGCACTGGACATGGCCTGTTCCAGCTTGTTTTCCTTCAGATATTGCTGCCCGGCGGGCGTGTCCAGCAGCATCGCCGGACCGGCGATGGCCGCCGCCGCAGAGGGCTCGATGCGGATGCCTTCGCTCTCGTGCAGCAGGAACAGGTTGCGGAAGAGCATGTCGTCATCGAGCGTGAATATTCCGGACAGCAGCGGCGTCATGACCCGCACCGCGAGCTCCGATGCCCGGCCCACGGCGAGGCCGTCGGCCGCCGTGCGGTTATCCAGCCCGAGATCGTAGACCGTGATGCCGGGGCGGCCGGGCTGGCTCATCTGCGCCAGCACGCAGGGCGACGCAGTCGGCTCGGCGAAGAAGCAATGCACATGGTCGCCGAACACCTGCTTGAGCCCGAAAGCGATGCCGGACGGCGCGCCGCCCACGCCGCACGGCAGGTAGACGAACAGGGGCGCCTGCGGGCCGACCGCGACTGCGGCCTGCCGCAACTGGTCGCGCAGGCGCGATGCCGCAACCGCATAGCCCAGGAACAGCGACAGGGAACGCTCGTCGTCGACGAAATAGGCGCGCGCATCGGCTTGCGCCGCGCGCCGTCCGGCTTCGACCGCCGCGCCGTAATCGCCGGCATGTTCGATCACTTCCACGCCGTGCCGGCGCAAGCGCTGCTTTTTCCATTCCTTCGCCTCGGCCGACATGTGCACCTGGGCGCGGAACCCGAGCGCGGCGGCGATCACGCCGATGCTCATGCCGAGGTTGCCGGTCGAGCCGACCGCGACCGTGTAACGCGCGAACAGTTGCCGCGCCGTCGGATCGGCCAGCGCACCGTAGTCGGAAGCGTCGGAAGTGCGGTCGATCAAGCCGTGTTCGAGCGCCAGTTTTTCGGCAAACTCCAGCACTTCGTGAATCCCGCCGCGCGCCTTGACCGAACCGGCGATCGGCAGCGCATGGTCCGCCTTGATGAACCACGCGCCTGCAGCGGCGTTCCCGGCAAGCGCGCGCCGCAGGCTTGGCACCGGGATCAGGTCCGATTCGATGATGCCGCCGCTTGCGGCGGTTTCCGGGAACAACTTCACCAGCAAGGGTGCAAAGCGCTGCCAGCGCGCGCATGCCGCCTCGATCGCGTCCGCGCCTGGTTGCGCGCCGCGCAAGGCTTCCTGCGCGGGCCGCCGCGCCGGGTTCAGCCACAGGAAAGGCCGGCGCGCGCGAAGCGAGTCCATGGCCGCGCTGGAGATTTCTTCGACAGTCGACATCGGGCATCCATCAAGTTGCGATACCGGCGATCATAACGCGGGATGGCAACTGTTTACGATGGCGTCTGCCGGCATCCGTGCGGCGGTCGCATCAACAGGCGGAAATCTCGCCCGACCTTTACAGATTGGCAAGCATTTCCGACTTACCCTGGCTCGCTTAGGCGGTCTTGCCCGCCGTACGGTCGGTGGCGCCGGATTGCTTTGTTTCCCGATGTACCTTGCCCGGCGGGGTGCGCTTCGTATTTTTGAACTCGCTGTACTTGGTGCCTGCCTTGTCGGCCGGATACTTGTTTTTCGTATTCGCTGCCATGGGATTTCCTTCAAAAAAGAAGCTTCGGAACCATTCACCCCGTTAGTTTTCGCGCCTTCAATAAGGTTTCATGCGGCGACGCAGCCGCTTGCCAGCGACAGGCCTCGGCAATGGCAAACGCCCTGATCTTCCGCGATGATTTTTTCCCATGCACATTCTGTTGTTCTTCCTGCAATGCCACAAAAAAATTCGTAAGTTTTTGTGATTGCGTCGTCGCAATGGCAAGGTGGCGCGTTATACGCCTTGAATCACCATATTGCTCAGGGAATATTTATGAAAATTCAAGTCACATCGGATACCGACCTGATCGTCCGCTCATTCGCCTACGTCGCCAAGCAACTGGCGCCGTCCGTGCAATATGAACAGATCCTCGGCGAAGCGGAAAAACATCGCAGCGCGCTGCGCCTGCTGCAGCGTGACGCGCATGAAATGGCGGAACAGGCGTTGCGCAAACACGCGTTGACGAAAATGGAATCCGCGCGCATGCGCGACGCGGCTTCCCAGGCGATCGCACAAGGCCAGCAGGCGATCTCGCGTATCGCCGCTCAGTACGCGCCGCACAAGCACGCGGCATAACGCACCATAAGCCGGGCGTCCCGGCGCATGCGCTCACGGCGCCGCGTGCGAGGTCAGCACATCGAGCAGCGCCGCCGTTTCTGCGTCAGCCAGTCCATCGAAGCGTTCCGGCCGGTATTTCATCTGGAACGCCACCAGCACCTGGCGCGTCGCCTCGTCCCATAGCCCGCTGCATGGCAGCACATAGCCATGCAGCGCCAGCTTGCGCTGGAACCAGGCGGCGTCTGGCAACTGCCGCTCGAATGCCTGCCGCCGCAGAGCAACCTCCGCGGCGTCCGGCCAGAGGATCAGGCCGGCTTGCGCCAGGCGCTGCCACGGAAACATCGGCCCGGGATCGGACTTGCGCTGGGGCGCGATTTCGTTGTGGCCCAAAATCCGGTCCGGCGCGATCTGGTGGCGCGCGACGATCTGCCTGAGCAAGTCGATCAGCAATGCGATCTGCTCCGGAGGATAGGCGAAATACACCCGCCCCTCGGGCGTATCGCGATAGCCGGGATTGACCAGTTCGATGCCGATCGAGCTGAAATTCAACTGGGCGTCGGTTTTCCATGCACTCACGCCGGCGTGATAAGCGCGCCGGTTTTCATCCACCAGCTGGTAGATCTCGGCAGGACGGTCCGAGATCAGGTAGTGGCTGCTCACGGCGCCCCTGGTCAGGACCTGCAGCGCACGCGGGAAATCGCCCTCCGTGTAATGCAGGATCACATAGCGCACGCGGCTATCCTGGGACACCGCGGAATAGCTGTGATCGATCGGCGGGCCGCCGGCGCAGCCGGCCAGCAGCGCCAGGCCCAGGATCGAGGCCAGGAACTTCATCTGGCCGCTACGCCTTTTTTTCCGCCGCGTGCTTGCCCGCGTCACCGGCCCTGCTCGACACGGCATCCTTCAGGAAGCGCTTGCTGGCATCGATCACGGCGCGTTGCGACGATTCGTCCGGCAGCGCCCGCGCGATCAGCATGGCGCCCACGAGCTGGCAAAGGAAAGCCCAGGCGAGATCGTCGCTGCCAAGACGCTGCGCCAGTCCTTCCTGGCCCTTGCGCAACTCCGTTTCGAACAGTTCGCGCACCGGCATTTCCGCCCGCGCGATTTCCGCCCCCAGGGAAGGCAGCACGCAGCCCGCATCGGGATGCCTGACGTGGCCCATGTTGAGGTAGCGATCCAGCTCGAAGTTGAGCCAGTCTTCGGCCGTCTCGTGCGGATTACCAGCCCACATCTCCCGGCTTGCCTGCAATTCGCTTTCGACCAGCGCCTTGAGCAACTCCGACTTGGACGAGAAATGGCTGTAGAACGCGCCGCTAGTCACGCCGGCCGCCTGCATGAGCGCATCGACGCCGGTGGCCGCGAAGCCGCGCTGCTTGACCAGCGCACCGCTGGCTTTCAGCAGCTCCTTGCGCTTTTCCTCTTTATGACCCGGCTTGTACCGCATGTTCGCCCCGACCTTCCCATCGCTTGACACATAGCGAATGTTAGCATAACGTTCGTTATAGTAACGATCGTTATTTAATGAGGAGCGGGCATGGGAAATACAAAGCAGGCGGCGCTGATTATCGGCGCCGGTGACGCGACGGGCGGCGCGATCGCGAAACGGTTTGCGAAAGAAGGACTGATCGCCTGCGCCACCAGGCGCAACGCCGACCAGCTGCAACCGCTGATCGACGATATCCGCAACGCGGGCGGACAGGCGTACGGCTTCGCCTCGGATGCCCGCAAGGAAGAGGAAGTCGTCAAGCTGGTGGACGACATCGAGCGCGACATCGCACCCATCGAGGTCATGGTCTTCAATATCGGCGCAAATGTCCCGTGCAGCATCCTCGATGAAACCGCGCGCAAATACTTCAAGATCTGGGAGATGGCCTGTTTTTCCGGCTTTCTGGCCGGGCGGGAAGTCGCCAGGCGCATGGTCGGCCGCGAACGCGGCACCATCATTTTCACGGGCGCGACGGCCGGTCTGCGGGGCTCGGCCAACTTCGCCGCATTCGCGGGCGCCAAGCACGCCCTGCGCGCGCTCGCGCAAAGCATGGCGCGCGAGCTTGGCCCCAGGAACATCCACGTCGCACACGTGGTCGTCGACGGCGCGATCGACACCGCGTTCATCCGCGACACATTCCCCGAGCGCTACGCCCTGAAGGAGCGGGACGGCATCCTGAACCCCGACCATATCGCGGACAACTACTGGCATCTGCACACACAGCCGCGCGACGCCTGGACCCATGAGCTCGACCTGCGCCCCTGGATCGAACGCTGGTAAGCGCATCGGTCTCGCCCGCAATCCCACCCACAGGAGCAATCCCATGAAACAAGTCGAATTCTTCTTCGATGTTGGCAGCCCGTACAGCTACCTCGCCTACCACCAGTTGCCGAAGATCGCCGGCGCCAGGAATGCCGGCATCGTCTGGCGCCCGATGCTTTTGGGCGGCATATTCCAGGCAACCGGCAACAGCAGCCCGGCCGCCGTGCCGCTGAAGGCAAAACATTCGCTGATCGACCTGGAACGGTGGGCCAGGTATTTCAATGCGCCATTTACCCCGAACCCGCACTTCCCGCTCAACACCCTGCAACTCATGCGCGGCGCCGTGGGCATGCAGATGCGCGGCGATGAAGAGTTCCAGCGCTACCTGTCGGCGATCTTCGGGGCGATGTTTGAAAAACCGCGCAATCTCAACGACCTTCAGGAAATTGCCGCCGTTCTCGAGGGCGCGGGTTTTTCACCGATGGATGTCCTGGCGCTGACCCAGAACGACAAGGTGAAGCAGAAGCTCAGGGCCAACACCGACGAAGCGGTGGCGCGCGGCGTGTTCGGCGCCCCGACCTTCTTCGTCGGCGAGGAGATGTTCTGGGGACAGGATCGCCTGCATTTCGTCGATCTGGCATTGGGACAGGCTTGATTCCGTCGATGCTCTCTATCCTGGCACCGCCGCATCTCCGCCCTCCCTTGGTCCGGGAAGGCGGCAGAGTGCCGGCTTGGTAGTGCCTTGTGAGCACGGGAAAATCTTACAAGGGAGGCTGCAGAATGTGCTTTTGTTTTTCAGAATAAAAACCTGAAAATGCAGAACATTCATCCACGCCTAAAGCAATTCACGGATAAAATTCCCTCGCCAACCAAAAAATGCAAAAGGATGTACCGCGATGAAGGAAAACCAGCTGGATGAAATCGACCGCAAGATCCTGCGCACCTTGAGCCGCGACGGCCGCATCAGCAACCAGAAGCTGGCCGAAACGGTGAACCTGTCGCCCACGCCGTGCTGGAACCGGGTCAAGGCGCTGGAGGAAGCCGGTTTCATCAATGAATATGTCGCCATCCTCGACCAGCGCGCGCTCGGACTGCCCGACACGGTCATCATCGAGGTCACGCTGGAGCGGCATGACGACGACATTTTCAAGCGCTTCGGCGATGCGCTGGCGGAACTGCCGGAAGTCATGGAAGCCTATCTGCTGACCGGAGAATACGACTACCTGATCAAGGTGGCGGTCTCCGGAACGGAAGGCTATGAACGCTTCCTGCGCCAAAAGCTGTACAAAATTCCCGGCATTCGCCATTCCCGCTCGACCTTCGCCCTGCGCTGCCTGAAGCGGGTGCACTCCGTCACACCGTGAGCGGAACGGGCGGGCGGACTAAATCATGCAGCAGTCCGATTTCGTCCGTGCGCACCGAAGAAGCGGAGCATTTCGCGCGACGCATCCGGCCCCTGCGGATCGGTGTACGTCCCCCTGCTGCTGCCGCCGGACCATGCATGCCCGGCGCCGTGCACGATCCATTTTTCCGCGACGACCTTGCCCTGCGCGTCGTGCACAACAGTTCGCGTATAAGACCGGCCATCGGGAATCCTGCCGCTTTCCGTCTTGCCGCCCGCGCCCGGCGACGGCACGCATTGCGCCAATGCCTGCTCGCCATTGGCGCAATCCACGGTGGCATCGCAATCGCCATGGAACACGATGACCGGCATGGCGTGCCCGAGCGGCCGCGCCGGCTTGCATCCCGTCTTGCGTGCCGACGCCTTGAGCTTGCGGCTTTTCATCGCGGCAAACGCGGAAGGCATGTCGTGCGCGACGGCGTATGGAATCCCCGAATGTATGCCAATCGCGGCGTACAGGTCCGGGTAAGTCGCGCCCATCACTGCCGCCATGGCGCCGCCCGCGGACAGGCCGGCGACATAGATGCGGCCGGTGTCGATGGCATAGTCGCGGATAATGGCGCGCGTGATGTCGGCAATGATGGCAGGCTCGCCGTGATCGCGGCGCTGGTCGCTTGCGTTGAACCAGTTCCAGCAGTTCGACGCGTTTGCCCCCTTGGTCTGCGCCGGATACACGACAAAGCAGTTGCGCTCCTCGGCAGCCGCGTTCATGCCGGTGCCGGCGGCGAAATCGTCCGGATGCTGGGTGCAGCCATGCAGCATGACGACCAGCGGCAGCGCCTGGCCGGTGTAACCGCTCGGGACATACAGCTTGTAGGCGCGCGTGCCGGCGTGGCTGGTGCACGAACCGGACAGGAAACGGCCCTTGCCCGCCAGGTCGACAACTTCCCTGGCTTGGACATCCTCGACTTCCAGGTCGGCCATCGCGCCGGGCCAGGCGCGCTGGAACCTATGCAACTGGGCGCGCATGCGGTCGTGCGGATGCGCGCCTGCCTCCGTTTCGGGGACATGCGGCGCAGGGCTGCCGTCCGGCTCCGGGGCCTTTGGCAGGTAGCGGGTCCAATCCGCTGGCGCCGCCGTCTGTTCGGGCGCGCCGGCACCATTCAGGGCGCGCTGGATGGCGGCGGTGGCGGCCATCGGGCCTTCGCTTTGCAGGATCCTGGCGGCTTCGCGCATTTGCGCGAGAAAGCCTTCGTTGATTTTCATGGCATTCTTTCGTAGTTAATGAATCCGTCCGGCCAAGGCGGCCTTGACGGCTGCGCTGGCATGCAAGGCACCCAGCACGGTGACAGAGTCGATGGCGGCCAGCGCCAGTTCGGGCGTGACATCCGCACCGATGCTCGCCAGCCCCAGCACCTGTATCTGCAGCTTCTGTCCGGCATCCCGCACCGCCTCCAGGTCGGCGCGGGTGTAATGTTGCAATCCAAGAACGAGGCTCTTGCGCGCGACCGTTTGCTTGATCACGTCGCCATGCGACTGCAACTGGTTGCGGATCGCCGTGCGGATCAGATCGGTGCGGTTGGAATAGAAGCCTTCCTGCACCAGCAGGTCGATCTGGCCGAGGTCGACCGGCCCGAGATTGATGGTGATTTTCTCGGTGTCAGCCGGTTTCATCCGGTTTTCCTGCGCGGCGATTTCACGTCCCATGATTGTCTCCTTTCACCGTATGACCATCTAAAAGCCATCCAGTTCCCATCCACGTGGATGGTGAAGGCGAAGATGAAGGCGAATGCAACGCGGTTGGTGAAAATGCCACTCTTCCGACGAATGCCGACCAAGGCGCTCGCCTTAATGCAATCTACCGGGGGAAACTGCTTTATGATGCGCAGTCATGACGGGAAAGGACAGGCATGGCTTCTATCGAGGATTTGGTACGAAAACAAAAAACCGGGGCACAGTTTGTCATCAGCGCGCAAATGCTGCGCCTTAAGCCGCAAGAGTTCGACCCGCTGGCGCAGCGCTGGCTCGATGACGGCGGACCGGGATTCAATGTGGTCGGCGTGCCGCACCGCAGCGTGGTGGACGGAGAATTCCTCATCAGCCGCGTTACGGTAATCAGGACGACGGCGCCCTTGTAAGCGCGGCCGGAGCGCTCACATCATTTATCTGCAGAGGAAAAACCAATGGCAAAAAAAGAGAAACTCGATCCGGAAACCGCCGCGCTGATTCAGTGGTGCACGGAGGTGGAAGGATTTCTTGTTGCCGGCGGAGCGACGCTGGCCCAGGCGCAAGAACATATCGAGGAACAGGTCGAGTGGTTCACCGACATGTTCTATGACGGCTTGTCTCCGGAAGAAGCGGCGAAGGCGGCATTGCGCGATTGACGCGCGATAAGTAAATGTTGCTGATAGGTAAGCAAAAGCCCTCCACAAAGGCGGGGCATGCTAAAGTCCGATCAGCGACAGCATCTCCGCATTCTCAGAGTCACGATGAAGAAAAAACATAATCCCCGCAACGCCCTACTGCCTGGTAACGCAAAGCACTTGCTCAAGACGGAATTGCCCGCGCGCGTTGCGTTGATCTCGCTGGACACCGACTGGCTCGACATGGGCCATGTCGGGGAATTGCAGATGATGGGATTGCTGTGGAGCGTGATGAGCAACGAACCTGTCGGGACTGAGATTCTCAGCCGCCTGGCAGTCATCGTCGACCGGCAAAAGCAGGAAGGCCGCCTTTACGCGCTCGAAGACGAAGTGAAATGGCTGCGCGAGACGCTTCCGCCGATTATCGACGCGATCAGCGCGGCGCCCAACCACGTCGTGGCAGCGGCCATCGAGCAGGCGCAGCACGCGGTGGCGACGCTCGGCTAGCGGATTCTCCGCCGGCGCGTTCGTATCGAGCAGTTGGAAAAGAATGCGTCGGCCCGCAACAGCTTGCCGCACGTATGGTGCCCAGAAGAGGACTCGAACCTCCACGTCCTAAGACACAACGACCTCAACGTTGCGCGTCTACCAATTCCGCCATCTGGGCTGAAGAATATGCCGGGATCGTTGCAGCAAGATCCCGCATGAGAGTGGTGCCCAGAAGAGGACTCGAACCTCCACAGTGTTGCCACCGCTAGGACCTGAACCTAGTGCGTCTACCAATTCCGCCATCTGGGCGATGCGAAAGGCCGCAATTATAGCCGAACCTCGGATAGAAGCAATACCGTATTTTTCTTTTCGCTTTCTGTCCGGCTTCGGAGCCGCCCCATTTCCCGTATCATGTCCCCCCTTTGAATTGAAAGCCTGAACATGTCTGATGTCTGCGGCGTCGATTTCGGCACCTCGAATTCGACCGTCGGCTGCTGCCGGCCCGGCCATTCCGTCCTGCTCCCGCTGGAGGACGGCAAGCCCACCCTGCCCTCCGTGGTGTTCTTCAATGCCGACGACAACGCGGTCACGTTCGGCCGCGCCGCGCTGGCCGACTATCTCGCCGGCCACGAGGGCCGCCTGATGCGCTCGCTCAAGAGCCTGCTCGGCACCAGCCTGATCGACGGGCAGACCGAAGTGCAAGGCCGCGCCCTGTCGTTTCGCGAACTGCTCGCGCAATTCGTGAGCGAGCTCAAGCGCCGCGCCGAACAGGCCGCGGGCCGCGCATTCACGCAGGCCGTGTTCGGGCGGCCGGTGCATTTCGTCGACGACGACGAGCAGGCCGACCGGCAGGCGGAAAGCACGTTGCGCGAAGTGGCGCGCGCGGCCGGTTTTGCCGAGGTCGCGTTCCAGTACGAACCGATCGCCGCCGCCTTCGACTATGAATCCGGCATCGAGCGCGAAGAACTCGTGCTGGTCGCCGACATCGGCGGCGGCACCTCGGACTTTTCGCTGGTGCGGCTTTCGCCGCAACGCGCGCGCAAGACCGAGCGGCGCGACGATATCCTCGCGACCGGCGGCGTGCATATCGGCGGCACCGACTTCGACAAGCACCTGAGCCTGGCCTGCGCCATGCCGTTCCTCGGCCTCGGCACCCGGCTGGTCAACAACAAGGAAGTGCCGTCGAGTTACTACTTCAACCTGGCGACCTGGCACACCATCAATTTCGCCTATACCCAAAAGGTCTGGCGCGAATTGCAGGAGGTGTATCGCGACGCGCGTGAACGCGACAAGCTCGGTCTCCTGCTGAAGCTGATCGAGCAGCGCGACGGCCACTGGCTGGCGCTGCAGGTCGAGCAAGGGAAAATCGCGCTGTCGGAGCGGGATGCGGTAGAACTGGCGCTCGACCGCCTGGCGCCCGACCTGATGCTCGACCTGCGGCGGCCAGCATTCGACGCCGCCATCGCGTCCCTGGTCGACGGCGTGGAAAAGACGGTCGCCCGGCTGTTGCGCGACGCCGGCGTGGCCGGTGACGCGGTCGACACGGTGTTTTTCACTGGCGGGTCGAGCAGCGTGCCGCTGCTGCGCGCAAGGATCGCCGCGCTCTTTCCTGCCGCGCGGCGGGTCGAAGGCGACGTGTTCGGCAGCATCGGCACCGGGCTGGCGCTCGATGCCGCGCGCCGTTTCGGTTGAGCATGACCGGCGGCAAAGGAACGCGCAACAAGCTACGTCCATGCGTTAAATCTCTTGCCTCGTGCCGCTGGTAAAATTTCTCCATCTCATGTTCTGCCGCACGGCAAAATCTCCCATGTCCAGCGCCCTGTCGAAGCGACTCTCCTCCCTCCTGCACCATGCCGCGTTTCGACGCGCTTGCATCACGCTGGGCGTCTTGCTTCTGCTGTACAGCCTCGCCGGTTTCGTCGTGCTGCCGTTCGTTATCAAGTCGCAGGCCGAAACGCTGTTCGCGGAAAAGCTCCACCGGCGCGGGACCCTCGGCGAGGTCAAGGTCAACCCGTTTGCCCTTACCGTGAGCGTGCGCGACTTCAAGCTGATGGAACCGCAAGGCAACGCCACTTTCGCCTCGTTCGACGCGCTCGTCGTCAACCTGTCGACCGAATCCCTGTTCCGCCTGGCGCCGGTGGTGCAGCAGGTCCGCCTGGACAAACCCTATGTGCATCTGGAACGCACCGCTTCCCACCGCTACAACATCGACGACCTGATCGAACTGGCGACCAGCCAGCCCCCGTCGCCGCAACCTGCTCGCTTTTCCGTCAACAATATCCTCATCGATAACGGCCGCGTCGACTTCCAGGACCGGCCGGGCCACGCCTCCCATGCCGTCACCGACGTCTCGCTGGGCATCCCCTTCATTTCGTCGCTGCCGTCGCAGGTGGGCATCTTCGTCGAACCGCTGCTGCGCATGCAGGTTGATGGCTCGCCGCTGGAACTCAAGGGCAAGGCGCGTCCGTTCGCGCAGGACAGGGACGCCGTGGTGGAACTGAACCTCGACGGACTGGACCTGACCCGCTATGTCGAGTACCTGCCGTTCGAACCCGGCGCGACGCTGCGCAGCGCGCGCCTCGATACCCGCCTGAACGCCAGCTTCCGCCAACTGAAGGATGGCGCGCCGGAACTCCTGCTGGCCGGCAGCGCCGCGCTCAAGTCGGTGCAGCTCGTCGAGAAAAACGGCGCGCCCCTCCTGAAGCTGCCGGAACTGGCCGTCACCCTGGGCAGCACCAATGCATTCGGCGGCACAGTCGCCTTGAGCAAAGTTGCGTTGAACGGCCTGGAAATGGAACTGACGCGCGGCCGCGACGGCCGGCTCAACCTGCAGCGCCTGTTGCCTGCGCCGGCCGCCAAGCCGGATAGCCGGCCGGCTGCGCCCTCGACGCCGCTGCGCATCGCGCTCGACGATCTGGAAATCCGCAACGGCGCCGTGCGCTACGCGGACGACACCGGCACGCGCCCGCTACGCGCCGGCGTCGAGAAATTCGCGCTGAAGCTGCACAAGCTTGCCGTCGACACCGGCAAGAAGACGGTCGGCATCGGCGATGCCGTGTCGGACAATGCCGCGCTGCTCCTGCGCCAGGGCAAACCCGGCGCGGCGGCTGCACCTGCGCCGAACAAGCCGCAGGCGCCCGCCGCGCAGGATAGCGGGCCGGCCTACGCGGTGAGCGTCGGCAGGCTGCGCATCGACAACTGGTCGGCGCGGCTGGAAGACCAGAACGCGCCGCAGCCGATCGTGACGACGATCGCACCGCTGAGCGTTTCGGTGCAGGACGCGTCGACCGCATCCTCGGCGCCGGCGCGCGTGGCGCTCAAGGCAAGCGTCAACAAGAACGGCCGGCTGGCCGCCGACGGCAGCCTCGGCCTCGCGCCGTTCCGCGCCGACCTGGCGCTCGACCTGAACGGCGTCGATCTCCTTCCGCTGCAGCCGCTGGTCGAGGACAGGATCAACCTGCGCGTCACGCGCGCCAGCCTGACCTCCAAGGGCAAGCTGCAACTCGATACGGCGCGGGACGGCAGCCTGCAAGGCGGCTTCAAGGGCGACGCCAGCCTGACCAACCTGGCGACCGTGGATGAAATCAGCGGCAACGACTTCCTGCGCTGGAAGTCGCTTTCCGCTGGCGGCATGGATGTGCGGCTCGCGCCGTTTTCGCTGGCCGTGGACCACCTCGCGCTGGCGGACTTCTTCGCCCGCATCATCATCGATCCGTCCGGGCGCATCAATCTGCAGGACATCGTGCGCGGCGATGCGGAAGACCGGCGGAGCCTCACCGAGGCAGACAGTGCCCGTGCCGGCGGCAAGCAGCCCGGCACCGCCGCCGAATCAAAGGGCGAATCAAAACATGCAATGCCCCCGATTAGCATCCGCAAGCTCACTTTCGAGGGCGGCCGGGTACGCTTCTCCGACAACTTCATCAAGCCCAATTATTCGGCCAGCCTGAGCAATCTCGGCGGCGTGGTGTCCGGCCTGTCCTCCGATCCGTCGGCCAGCGCGGGCGTGGACTTGCGCGGCGAAGTCAACCGCGCGCCGCTGTCGATCGTCGGGCGCATCCAGCCGCTGCGCAAGGACCTGCTGCTGGACCTGCAAGCCAACGTGCGCGGCATGGAACTGGCCGACCTGTCACCCTACGCCGACCGCTACATCGGCTACGGCATCGAGAAGGGCAAGCTGTCCTTCGAGGTCGCCTACCACGTCGAGAACCGCCAGCTCAACGCGGCCAACCGGCTCATCCTCGACCAGCTCACGCTGAGCGAGCGCAGCGCCAGTTCCCCCGCCACCAAGCTCCCCGTCAAGCTGGCGATCGCGCTGCTGCAGGACAGCAACGGCGTCATCGACGTCAACGTGCCGGTCGACGGATCGCTCGACGATCCGCATTTCTCGGTCGGCGGCATCGTCCTCAAGGTGATCGGCAACGCCATCGTCAAGGCGGTCAGCAAGCCGTTCGCCCTGCTCGGCTCGATGTTCGGCAGCGGCGCGGAACTGTCGTCGCTGCCGTTCGAGCCCGGGCGCGCCGTCGTCCGGCCTTCCGCCGAGCCCGCGCTCAATACGCTCGCCAAGGCGCTGGCCGCCCGCCCCGCCCTGCAGCTGGAAATCACCGGCTGGGCCGACCGGGCGTCGGACTTCGAAGGCTTGAAGCGTGCCGCCATCGACCGCAAGCTGCGCGCGCTCAAGCAAAAGGACTTGCAGACGAAAGGACAGTTTTTCGAAATGTCGGGCATCACTGTCACGCCCGAGGAATACCCTGCCCTGCTGGCGCGCGTCTACAAGGAGGAAAAGTTTGCCAAGCCGCGCAATGTGATCGGCCTGCAAAAAGCCTTGCCGCAAGCGGACATGGAAAACCTGATCAAGGAAAATACGCCGATCGACGAGGATGACTTGAATGCCCTCGCCAACCGGCGCGCGCAAGCCGTCAAGGACTGGCTGATCAAGTTCGGCAAGATCCCCGGCGAGCGCATCTTCATCCTCGCCTCCAAGGCTGGGCAGCAGGAAGCGAAGGCAGGCGGGAGCCCAGCCGCGCTGAGCAAGGTGGAATTTTCGCTAAGGTAGCCGAGCCGGTTTCCACCACCGCGGCGCGGTGATGGAAATCTTGCATTGCTGCCATCCCTTGCCTCCGCAATCTGTTACGTAACGTCACATTTGTTACGCTAGAGCAAGCCCTTTAACGCCAGGGCTTGCCAATGCGGCATTGCCGCATGTCAAGTGACAATGGTGAAATTAAGCCTTCTTCCATTGCCTGACTGCTTCCGTGTTTCGGGAAGCATCTTCCAGATTCATGATCAACTCCCCCCACCGTCTCCGCCCGGCCGTTTCGCTCGTCCTGTGTACGTCTTTTGCGATCGGCATGACTGGCTGCGGCGGCTCCGGCTCTCCCGCCGCGACCCCATCCGCTTCCGCAGCCGCCACCACCGGGACCACGCCGGCCGCCAGCGCCGCGCCTTCCGCAGTGCAGTCGCCGGCGGAGGCCATCGCCGCCCCCGACCTGACGCAGCCGGCGCTGGCGCTGCCCGCCAATATCGCCAATGGCAGCGTGGTGTCGCTGCAGTGCGGCCGGACCTATTCCGGCACGCTGGACCTTGCCGGCAAGTCGAACGTGACCGTCAGGACCGAAGGCGGCTGCGGCAAGGCCGTCATCACGCCCGGCCAGGCGATCGACGGATGGAGCCTATACCAGGGCAACATCTATTCGGCGCCCATTGCCTTCGACGCGGCGCAAGTGCTTGTCGACGGGCAGCCGCTGGCGCGCGCACACTGGCCGTCGCGTTCGCAAACCTGGGCCAGGGCCGGCAGCTCCAGCGGCGCTTCGCTCGCCTATCCAATGCCGAACGGCGACCTGGCCGGCGCCACCCTGCTGTTCCGCCCCAACGACTGGGCGATCGAGGCGCGCACCATCACCGGCTATTCGGCAGGCTCGATGAGCCTGGCCTCGACGGGCAAGGTCTCGTTCGACGGCTACGCGCTTTCCGGACAGCCGGACTTTTACGTGGAAGGCAAGCTGTGGATGCTCGACGAGCCCGGCGAATGGGCAGTGTCCGGCGGCCGGCTGTACGTCTGGACGGCCGACGGCAAGTCGCCGCAAGGACGGGTGGTGGCTTCGCCCGACCGCGACGGCATCAACGCGCGCAATGCGCAGGGAATCACGGTCGACGGCGTGAGCATCTATGCCGCCGCCAACGGCATCAACGCGCTCGACGCGAAGAACCTGCGCGTGACGGCCACCGATATCGCCAACTCCTCCGAAAACGGCATCCTCAATTCCGGCGGTTCGGGGCTGTATGTCGACGGCGCCAGCATCAGGAACTCGCGGCATGACGCGATTGCCGTCAAGTGGGGCGGCGGCGGGGATACCGTGCGCAATTCGACCATCGACGCATCCGGCGTGATCGGCATGCCGACCAATGCCCACGCGGCGGTCAACCTGACCGTGGGCGTCGGCTCGACCGTCAGCAACAACACCGTCACCAATTCCGGCTATATCGGCATCCGTGCGTTCCGCAATGCCAGCGTGACGCAGAACACGGTGGACGGCGCCTGCATGGTCCTGACCGACTGCGGCGGCATGTACTTTTACACGGACGACGGCCAGGCGCTCAATACCGTGGTCGACGGCAACACGATTGCCAATGTCGGCGGCAGCCAGAAACTGGCATGGGCGATCGATCTCGACGCCGCCAGCGGCGTCACCGTGTCGAACAACACGATCACCGCCAGCGCCAACGGCATGCAGCTCCATGACGGCGGCGGCAACACGATCAGCGGCAACCGCTTCTCGGCGAGCCGTCAGGCCCACATCCAGATGGACGAGGACGGCAGCGCGCCCAGCGTGCGCAACAATGTCGTGAAAAACAATGTCTTTACGTCGAAGAACGGCGAAGAGACGTATCGCATCAGCAGCACGCTGGGCGCGGATTCGGTGGCACAGTTCGCCGCATACAGCGACAACGCCTATACCAGTTCCTCCGCCACCTTCGCCAACTTCAATGGCGAGCTGCTGAACTACACGCAATGGAAGGCGCGCACGGGACAGGACGCGTCGTCGACGTTCCAGGCGCAGTAGGTTCCGGCATCATTCATGCCGGCGACGCCGGGCGCAGGGAGCGCCCGGCATGGTGAATCAGAACTCTTCCCAGCCGTCCGCAGCGGATGCCGGCGGCAGCGCGCGTGCCGGGATGGCCGGCGCGGCGGCCTTCGCGGTAGCCTTTGTGGCGCGCTTCGGAGCGACCACCTTCAATGCCGGCTCGGCGCGGGCGGGCGCAGATACCGATGCAGACGCCGGCGCTGCTGCAGGCCGCATGGCGGCATCGTCGGCCGTCAGCTTGAACACCTGCACCGCCTGGGCCAGTTCCTCGGCCTGCTTGTGCATCGATTCCGCCGCGGCGGCCGCCTCTTCCACCAGCGCGGCGTTCTGCTGCGTCACCTGATCCATCTGCGCGATAGCCTGGTTGACGTGTTCGATGCCGTTGTTCTGTTCCTGGCTGGCCGCGGCGATTTCCCCGATCAGGTCGGCCACGCGGGTGACGCTGGCGACGACTTCCTGCATCGTCGCGCCGGCCTGGTCGACCAGGCCGGTGCCGGCGTGCACCTTGTCCACCGAGTCGCCGATCAGCTCCTTGATTTCCTTGGCTGCCGACGCCGAGCGCTGCGCCAGCGTGCGCACCTCCGCCGCCACGACCGCGAAGCCGCGCCCCTGCTCGCCGGCACGGGCCGCTTCCACCGCCGCGTTCAACGCCAGGATATTGGTCTGGAAGGCGATGCCGTCGATCACGCCGATGATGTCGACGATCTTGCGTGACGACTCGTTGATGGCGGCCATGGTATCGACCACCTCCGCCACCACGGCGCCGCCCTTGCCGGCGACTTCCGACGCCACAACCGCCATCTGGTTGGCCTGGCGCGCATTGTCGGCATTCTGCTTCACGGTCGAGGTCAGCTCGTCCATCGAGGAAGCGGTTTCTTCCAGCGATGCCGCCTGCTGCTCGGTGCGCGATGACAGGTCGAGATTGCCGGCCGCCATTTCGTTGGTGGCGGAGGTGATGGCATCGGTTCCGGTGCGGACCTTGCTCACGATGCCCAGCAGGCTTTCCTGCATGGTCTTCATGGCGAACAGCAGGCTGGACCTGTCGCCCGGCTTGACCTTGACCGGCTCCGACAGGTCGCCGGCGGCAATCCTGCGCGCCACCTCGGCCGCATCCTGCGGGTCGCCGCCGACCGCCCGGTTGAGGCTGTGGATCACGAGCAGGACCGCGCCGTTCAGGAAAATGCCGACCACGGCCAGCGCGAGAAACGCCTGCCAGAAGTCCCGGACCGTGGCGTCGGACAGGTCATCCAGGTAGACGCCGGTCACGACCGACCAGTCCCAGGGCTTGAAGGTCAGGACGTAGGATCCCTTGGGAAAGACCTTGGACTGGTCGGGATGTCCCGGTTTCGCCCACACATATTCGACCCACCCTTCTCCCGTGCTCTTGGCGATGGCGGCCATGTCACGGAACAGGTAATTCCCTTGCGGGTCCTTGTAGTCCGCGAGGGTCGAGCCGTCCATTTCCGGCTTCATCGGATGCATGATCATCTTGGGCTCGGAAGAGACGACGGTCAGGTAGCCGTCCTTGCCGAAGCGCACCGCCTTGATGCGGGCCAGCGCCTGTTTTTTCGCCTCGTCGACCGTCAGCGTGCCGGCAGTCGCCAGCGCCTCGTATTCCCTGGCGATCGATACGCCGATCTCGGTCGCGTACTTCAGCGACAGCTGCCGCTCTTCCAGGCGGCGCTGCTTGTTGTGATAGATGTCGGCTCCCGTGATTGCCCACAGGGCAACCCAGCAAACCACGAGCGGGGCAAAAAGCTTGGTACGAAAAGACAGCTTCATGTCGAATCTTCCGGAAAAGGGGACGATGGTTCAAATGAAAATCGGTGCTGCTGCAACAAGGGCGAAGGAGACAATCACCCTATCTCGCGCATGGACAATATTTTATCTTACGCTTGTTGCCTTATGGAAAACTTACTCTAAATCAATTTTATTCATGCGATAGCCGGGCAGCACGGCGGTGCGGGCGATGCTGCGACAGGCCCGCGCTGAACTTTGCCCGCGCCGCATCCTCTGACGGGAACGATCGCAAGGAGGCATTGCAGTGCAAGCCACGGTGCATTCCGGCCCGCCCGGCCGCGTCCGGATAACGTTCCCCAAGCTCTATCGCTGTGAAACGGAAAAAAACCGCATCGAGTCGCGTCTGGCCGCATGCCGCGACGTCACCGCCGTCTATGCCAATCCGCTGACGGCGCGCATCCTGGTCCTGTTCGACGCGCCCGACCCGCCGCGCGAAATCTTCGACGCGCTCGGCATGCCTCCCGCCGGAGCCCCGCATGCGCGTAGGCTGCCCGCCCCGCGTCCCGGCCGCACTGCTGCCAAGCAGACGCCAGCCCCCCGCGACATCTACCCGCCCTGGCACTTGCGCGAGGCGCAGGAGGCGCTGCGGCACTACCGCAGCTCGCCCTCCGGCCTGTCGCCGGCGGCGGCCGCCGAGCGCCTGCGCCATGGCCGCAACCTGCTGCCGCAAGCCCCGGGGCCGTCGCAATGGATGCTCCTGGCCAACCAGTTCAAGAGCCTGCCGGTGCTCCTGCTTGGCGCTTCCGCGCTGCTGTCGGCGCTCACCGGCGGACTGCCGGAAGCGGCGGCGATTGCCGCCGTGCTGGCCTTAAACGCGGGCATCGGTTTCGCGACCGAACGGCGCGCCGAGTCTGCCATCGCATCGCTGTCGGAGTTGATCGACGACGTCGTCCCGGTACTGCGCGACGGCAAGGTGCGGCAAGTCGATGCGGCCGATATCGCGCCCGGCGATATCCTGCTCCTTTCCCCCGGCATCCATGTGGCGGCGGATGCCAGGCTGCTCGCCGCCAACGGCCTGGCTCTCGACGAATCCGCGCTGACCGGCGAAAGCCTGCCCGCGGCAAAGGACCCGGCGGCGCTGAAGGATGCCGCGCCGCTGGCCGAGCGCCGCAACATGGTCTATCGCGGCACGGCGGTGGCCGCCGGCACCGGCCTGGCGCTTGCGGTCGGCACCGGAGCGCGCACCGAAATCGGCGCCATCCAGCGCCTGATGGCGCAGGCGGAGCGCCCGCCGACGCCGATCCAGCAGCAGCTGGACCAGCTGGGCAACCGGCTGGTCGTCCTCAGCGGCGCCATTTGCGCCGGCGTGTTCGGCATCGGGCTGTTGCGCGGGCAAGGCTGGCTGCACATGCTGAAGGTGGCCGTCTCGCTGGCCATCGCCGCCGTGCCGGAAGGCTTGCCGACGGCTTCCACCGCGACGCTGGCGCGCGGCATCGGCCAGATGCGCCGGATCAACGTGCTGATCCGGCGACTGCAGGCGGTCGAAACCATCGGCGGCATCCAGACCATCTGCCTAGACAAGACCGGCACGCTGACCATGAACCGCATGTCCGCGCTCGAAGTGCGCGCCGGGCTGCGCCATTTCCGGGTCGACGCCGGCCGCCTGCTTGCCGCCGACGGCACGCCGGCTGACCCGGCAGACCCAGCGCAGCCGGAACTGCTGCGGCTGCTGCAGGTTTGCGTGCTGAGCAGCGAAGACGGGGCCAGGCCGGACGACCTGTCATCGTCCAACGGTTCCTCCACCGAGCGCGCGCTCCAGGAACTGGCTGCACTCGCGGGCGCGCCGGCCGCCGAATGGCGCAACCGGCACTCGACGCTGGTGACCGAGCTGCGCGCGCACGGGCGCAATTACATGAAGACCGTGCACGCGATCCCCGGCATGTCCCGCCAGCTGGTGACGGTCAAGGGCAGTCCGCCGGAAGTGCTCGGCCTGTGTCGCGCCTGCCTGAGCGATGGACGGCTCGTGCCGCTGACCCAACCGCTGCGCGACGAGTTCGCACGGCAGAATGAAGGGATGGCGCAAAGGCGCCTGCGCGTGCTCGGGTTCGCGTATGCGGAAGCCGACCCGTCGCATGTCGAGCGGCCGCCACTGGTCTGGCTCGGGCTGGTCGGCCTGGCCGACCCGCTGCGCGCCGGGGCCAGGCAGCTGATCGGCAGCTTCCACCGCGCCGGCATCCGCACCGTGATGGCGACCGGCGATCAGGGCGCCACCGCCGCATCGGTCGGCAAGGAACTGGGCCTGGGCCGGCGCACGCAACTGCGCATCCTCAACGCCGCGCACCTGGATCGCATGGAAGCCGAAACCTTCCAACGCCTGGCAAGGCGCACCGACGTCTTCGCCCGCGTCAGCCCGGCGCACAAGCTGCGCATCGTGCAGGCGCTGCAGGCAGGCGGCGCAGTGGTCGCGATGACCGGCGACGGCATCAACGACGGCCCTGCCCTGCAGGCGGCCGACATCGGCATCGCGCTGGGGCACGGCGGCACCGACCTGGCGCGCGCGGCAGCGGACATCATTCTCAAGGACGACCGCATCGAGACCCTGCTGGCGGCGATCAGCCAGGGCCGCACCATCTCCGCCAACATCCGCAAGTCCGTGCATTTCCTGATCTCGTCGAACCTGAGCGAAATCCTGCTGGTGCTCGGCGGCGTGTCGTTCGGCGCGGGTTCGCCGCTCACGCCGATGCAGCTGCTGTGGCTGAACCTGCTCAGCGACGTGTTGCCCGCGATCGCGCTGACGGCGGAACCGCCGGAAGAGGATGTCATGGCGCGGCCGCCGCGCGATGCGCGCCAGCCGATGATCGGCAGGGACGACCTGGCGCACTACACCCGCGAAGCCGCGCTCATCGCCGGCGGCGCGCTGGCCGCGCATCTGTACGCAACGGCGCGCCACGGCGCCGGCCCGCGCGCCGGCAGCGTCGCCTTCAATACGCTGATCCTGGGGCAATTGCTGCATGCGCTGTCGTGCCGCTCGGAGCGGCGGCGGCCGTTCTCCGGCGCCGCGCGCAACCGGCAGCTCGATTGGGCGATCGCCGGCTCGGTCGGACTGCAACTGCTGGCCAACCTGGTGCCGGGCCTGCGCAGGCTGCTGGGCATGCGCGCGCCTGTGTTCGGCGATGTGCTTGCCGTAGCGGCCGGGGCCGCCCTGCCGCTGCTGCTCAACGAAGCGGCCAAGCCGCCGGACGCCGCGCGCGCCGGGCAGCGGCCGCGCGACGCTGCGAGCGCAACCGGCGCGACTGCCCGCCGGCCACGCTACAGCAGCGCGCCCAGCAGCGCGAGCGCGGAGCGTTCGACGAGTTTTTCGGCAAGAGCGTCGAGCACCTTGCCGGCAAGCGGCGGCAAGGCCTGACCGGCATTGCCGGCCGTGGCCATGGGTGATAGCCATCCTGCGCTGCTCATCGCTCGCAGGATGGCGTGGACATCGGTGCGTCCCGGCTCGTAATGAATCAGCACGCTGCCCGTGACGCTGTTCGCCGCCGCCGACGTGACGCCGTCGAGACGGCGCGCCATTATCTGTATGTCATGGGCACGTGCCGGATTTTTCCTGATGCGCGCGAGCTTGAGTCGCAGGCGTCCCGAAGTGTGATGTATGTATTCGCTCATGCTGGCCTCCACTACGGGCGGTACCGTAGCAGGCCAGCGTGACAGGATGATGACGCCCGTTCAGACTCGGACGGGCGTCCGGTCCGGGCTTGCGTTCAATGCATCATTTCTTCCGGACGCGAGTGCTCGATCGGTACATTGCGCCCGGGCGCCTCCGCCGTCTCGTTCCGCTTGCGCTCGACCATGCCGGCGCCCGCCTGCTGCCCTTCGGCGCTGCGGCGCGGCATCGCCTCGCCGACCACCGCCTTCACGCCGCCCACGACGCCGACCAGCAGCCCGGTCAGGGTATGCACCGCGGCGCCGCCGACATCCTCGACCCCGTGCAGCACGTCCTTGGCGATATGCTGCACGCCGCCGACCAGGCCGCTGCCGACTTCCTCGGTGGCGGCGATGACGCCCTTGAGCACGTCGCGCGTGGCGCCGATGACGTCATCGCCGACGCTGGCCACCGAATGCATGGTGCCCGATACCGCGTGCTGTGCGCCCGCCGCCGCCCGGCTTGCTGCCTGGCCGACCGTACCCGACATGCCGGACAGGCTTTCCAGTCCTTCCTGTTCGGCGCCGGTTTCGGCCGCGGTCTGTTGCGCCGCCTGGGCGTGATAGGGGTCGCGCTGGATCGACTCGGCCGCCGATTCCTTGCGCACCTGAGGATTCATCGCCTGTTCCGTCTTTCCGGCTGGATGATGATGTTCTGCCATGGTGAATCTCCTTTCCATTGCGGCGCCGTCCCGCTTGCGCTCAACGCCGCCTATCCGCAAGATTGAATGCCTGCCTTGCGTACCACAATACCGAGAACGCGGGCGGGAACCACTTCCCCCTGAACATCTGGCCGACGCCGACCAGCAGCAGCAGCGCCCCCATCATGAAGTCGCGATTGATGTCGCGCCCGCTGACCAGGTTGATCGGCCCGCCGTCCAGGCCCCTGTAGACCGCCGCAGCGCCGGAAGAATGCTCCGCGCCGGCATCGGCGGCGACAGACAGCAAGCCGTCCTGCTCTGCCCGTCGCAGCAGGTCGTCCAGATCCCCCGAGAATTCCAGCGCAAGGCTGCCCGTGACCGGATTCGCCTTTGTCTTGTATACGTTGCCGAAGCGGGCGAAGCGTTCCGAGATATCCGAAAAATAGCCTGCATCGCCGCGCTTCTCGTCGATGCGCAAGCGCACCCTGCCGGCAATCCAGTGGACGATGACCGCATGGGCCGTCATGACGCATGCGCTCCATTGCCCGAATGGCGCGCCGCGGGCCCAGCCTCCGGGCGCGGGCCCACATCCTCCTGCGTGCCGGCCTGCGGCAGGTCGCCGGCCTCGTCCGGCGCCGCGTAGCCATAACCATGCCCGCCGTGCTCCATTTCCATCTCCGAGCGCACTTCCGCGATCAGGTCCTCCATTTCCTCGCCGGCGCTCGCCAGCGCCTCCCGTCCTTTCTCGTACAGCAGCACGCCGCCCTTCAGCAGGGATTTGGCCAGCGGGCGGGCAGCCATCGCCACCACAGGAATGACCACCGGCGCCAGCACGGTTGCGGCCAGCCCTGCGGTCAGGCCGACGACGATATTGCTCTTGAAAATATCCATGAAGGACTCCGCCTCGGTTCTCCACCTCGTTCGACCCCGGCACCGCGCCTGGCGTTCCTGCAAAAAGGGACGCACTTTGCGCTATATGGAAGAAGCGTCTTGACGGTAAGTTTCACAAAGCCAGCGACACGGTATGCAAGACCAGGCCGACCAGGCCGCCCACCAGGGTGCCGTTGATGCGGATATATTGCAGGTCCTTGCCGACATGCAGCTCGAACTTGCGCGACACCGTTTCCGCATCCCACTTGCGGATCACGCGCGTGACCAGGTCGGCGATCATTTCGCGCCGCTCGACCAGCGTATCGGTGGCGACGATGCGGATCCACTGGTTCAGCTTCTTTTGCACCGTCTTGTCCTGCAGCAGCGCAACGCTGAAGGTATGCAACCCCTGGGTCAGCTTGGTCAGCATGACCGAATCCTCCGCCTCCACTTCGGTCAGCAGGCGCAGCTTGATTTCATGCCAGATGTGGTTGATGTAGTTGCGAAACACCGGGTGCTCGAGCACGTTCATGATCACCACTTCGATCTTTTCCTCGTACTCGGGCGAGGTGCGCAGCTTGTCGATCAGTTCCTCGATGGCGATCTGGAAGCGGTTACGCCACTCGCTGTCGTCTTCGCGCATTTCGGCCAGCGTGCTCTGCATGGCGTCGAGCAGGCGCGCAAAAAACCGGTCGTCCACTGCCTTCGGCAGCCAGCGCGGGCTGTTCTCGTTGATTTTCCAGCGGATGTAGGAACTGTTGTTCTCCACCAGCTGCGCCATCAGGTTCACCAGGTGGTCGAACACGACCTGGTGATGCCGCCCGGCCACCAGCACCGACAGGATTTCCGCCACCAGCGGCGCGAACTGCACGCTGCCCATGGCGGCGCGCATGCGGCGCTGCATGAATTGGGCGACGTCCTCGTCCTCGATCATGCGCAGGATCGCGGGGATGCTGCCGACCACCTGCTTCGCCACGAAGCGGCTGTTCTCGGGCCGCGCCAGCCATTTCGCCGCCGTGCCGGAAAAGTCGATCGGCCGCAATTCCTCGCGGATCACTTCCTGCGTGATGAAGTTATGCTTAAGGAAATACGCGAGGCTTTCGCCGATGCGCTCCTTGTTCCTGGGGATGATCGCGGTATGCGGAATCGGCAATCCGAGCGGCGCCCGGAACAGCGCGGTCACCGCGAACCAGTCGGCCAGCGCGCCCACCATCGCCGCTTCGGAGAACGCCGCGACAAAGGACAGGGATGGATGCGCCGGCTGCAGCAGTCTTGCCACCACGAACAGCACGGCCATCAGCACCAGCAGGCCGGTCGCCAGCCGCCTGGTCTTGGTCAATTGGACGAGTTGTTCCGCTTCCCGGTCTGATGGGCGCATCGATGGGTTATACACGCAAGGTAGTCGATGCCTGATTCGAGCGTGAGCCAAGCCAAATAGTTCATTCCTGACAACTCGCGCCCTTGCACGACCACCGCAGCAAGACTGGCAGCAGGCCGCCGAACACCCAGTAATCGACCGGTGCGCCCCATAGCCAGTGCTTATGCCAGGCAACCGCGCCGGCATGGAATCGCGCCAGCCCATAAGCCGGATTGAGCGCGAACCAGAGGAAATCCTCGACCAGCCAGAACAGCATGATGCAGGCAAGCACGCGGGTTTCGTCGCGCCACGACCAGCGGCCAGCATAGACCAGCGGGAAATGAAAGAACAGCGCGATGAACGGAAAGACCCAGGCGTGGTACCCGGTCATCGGCCGCCCGCCCCAGAAGATGTCGAGCAGCCAGTGCCGCTCGATGCGCCAGGTCGGCAGGCTCGCCGCCCAGCCGGCGCCGCCTTCGATCTCGATCTCGACGTGCGCGAAGAAGCAGGCGAGCAGGATCGTCCAGGCCAGCGTCGGCAACAACTGCCGCCAGGCGTGCTTACGCCTCATCGGCTCTCAGGCCGGCCAGCACCGCCTGCAGCACGTGGCGCGCGGCGTCCGGGCGGCCCAGCGCGGCCGCCCTTTCCCGCATCCGCGCCATCTGCTCCGGATGCCGCAGCAGATGGCACACGCGATAGGCGAGCGCCACGCCGTTGCCGGCATTGAGCGCCGCGCCCTGCTCCAGCAGGAAATTGGCGTTGCGCTCCTCCTGCCCGGGAATGGGCGCATGCAGGATCGCCGGCAAGCCCATCGCCAGGCATTCCGACACGGTCAGCCCGCCCGGCTTGGTGATGACGAGGTCGGCGCAGGCCATCAAGCGCTCCACCCGGTCCGTGAATCCGAGCGGCAGCAGGCGGCCGGGATAACGTGCGGCAAGCCGCTGCAAGGCCGCCAGCGCGGCGCGGTTCTTCCCTGCCAGCACGACCAGTTGCATGTCCACGTCCAGCGCCAGCAGGCTTGCCGCCACCTGTTCCAGGCTCCCCAGTCCGGCGCCGCCCCCCATCAGCAAGACGATCCTGCGCCGCGCATCGAGCCCCGCTTCCTGCGCGCCGCCCGCGCTTGCGGCGGCACGCGCGAAGGCCGGCATGACCGGAATGCCTGTGACGCGTATCGCCTGCGGCGCCACCCCATGCGCGCGCAGGCGGAACGCAACCTCTTCGTTCGCGGCGAAATATCCGGTCACGCCCGGCTGGACCCAGATCCGGTGCAGGTCGAAGTCGGTGACCTGCACCCATAGCGGGCATGCCAGCATCCCCTTGCGGGCCATGCGCGCCAGCACTTCAGCCGGCAGGAAATGGGTGCAGACGATCGCATCCGGCCGGAACGCGGCGATTTCACGGCGCAAGGCGAGCGTGTTCAGCCGCTCCGCAAAACGCCGCAACCGCTGCAGCACGCCGCCGGGCCGCGCCTCGTCGGTGACGCGATACAGGGCTCCCCACAGCCCCGGAAAGCGGTTGACGATGGAAATGTAAAGGTCCGTATACAGCCAGCGGAACAGGGCCGGCACGTAATCCATCACGTCCAGATGCCTCGCCTCCACCCCGTCTTCATGCGCATCGGCGACATGCCGGATCGCTTCCGCCGCGCGCACGTGGCCGGCGCCGGCGGACACGCTCAGCAGCAGGATCCTTTTCCGGCGCACGGGCGCGGCACGCGGCTGCAGCGGCACTGAAAAAAGCGAACGCGTCTTCATCGGCTCACACCGGCACGGAACAGGGCGTGCCGCCGACATGCCGCCGCCGCGCCGGATGCAGGTTCTGCAGGAATTGCCGGGTGGCCGCGTTCCAGGAATAGCGCAGCGCGCAATGGCGCACCGTGTCGCGGTTCAGCCGCAGTGCGTCGATGCAGGCGTTGCCCAGGTTCTTGTCAAGGATGCCCGAGCGCCCATGCACGACCACGTCCAGCGGTCCTTCCACCGGATAGGCGGCCACCGGAACGCCGCACGCCATTGCCTCGGCCATCACCAGGCCGAAGGTGTCGGTGCGGCTGGGGAAGACGAACACGTCGGCGCAGTTGTAATACGCGGCCAGCTCCTCGTGCGGCTTGGGTCCGAGAAAGCGTACCGCAGGATAGTGCCGCTCCAGCTGCTCGCGCTGCGGCCCGTCGCCGATCACCCACTTCGTGCCGGGCAGGTCCAGGCGCAGGAAATCCTCGATATTCTTTTCCACCGCGACCCGCCCCACGTACAGGAACAGCGGCCGCGCAATGCAGGCGTAGTCCTGCGCGTCCGGCCTGAAATACCCGGTGTCGACGCCGCGCCCCCACAACACGACATTGCGAAAGCCGCGTGCTTCGAGCACGCGCTGCATGCCTGCCGTGGCCACCATCACCGCCTTCGAGCGGCCATGGAACCAGCGCAGCCAGCGGTAAGTCAGCGCGGCGGGAATCAGCGAGCGCGAGCGCACGTATTCGGGGAAGCGGGTGTGGTAGGAACTGGTGTAATCCAGCCGGCGCCTGGCGCAATAGCGCCGCGCGGCCAGACCCATCGGCCCTTCGGTGGCGATGTGTATGCAGTCCGGCTGCAGCGCGTCGAGCGCCTGCTCGACCTTGGGATAGGGATTGCGGGCCAGGTGGATTTCCGGATAGGTGGGACAGGCGAAGGTTTCCAGTCCCGCTGGATCGATAACATGCGCCGCGTGGCCGAGGCCTTGCAGGCAGCGCTGCGTCGCCTTGATGGTATTGACCACCCCGTTGACCTGGGGCGGCGCGGCATCGGTCACGATGGCGATACGCATATGTCTTGCAGTTCCTCTACTCGTTCGTGCTTGTCCTGCTTGCGCCGCTTGACGCCCTCCTCCCAGCTCACCAGGCGCAGCTCGCCCGCATGATCCTCGACCAGCGCCGACAGGCTTTCCACCCAGTCGCCGTCGTTGCAATAGGTGATGCCGTCGATGTCGCGGATTTCCGGCTTGTGGATGTGGCCGCAGATCACGCCGTCCACGCCCTTGCGCCGGGCCTCGGCCGCCAGCGCCTGCTCGAACGAGGTGATGTAGCTGACCGCGTTCTTCACTTTCAGTTTGAGATATTGCGACAGCGACCAGTACGGCAGCCCGGCGCGCGCGCGCCAATTGTTGTAGACCTGGTTGAATTTCAGGATCATCGTGTACAGGCTGTCGCCGACATAGGCCAGCCACTTGGCGCAGGCGATCACGCCGTCGAAGCGGTCGCCATGCAGCACCAGCATGCGCTTGCCGCCGGCGGTCACGTGGATCAGCTCGTCGCGGATGCGGATGCCGCCGAAGTCGAGGTCGATGAACTGGCGGATCGCCTCGTCGTGGTTGCCGGGCACGAAGATCACCTCGGTACCCTTCTTCGCCTTCTTCAGCACGGCCTGCACCACGTTGTTGTGCGCCTGGTCCCAGTACCAGCGGCGCTTCAACTGCCAGCCGTCGATGATGTCGCCCACCAGGTACAGCGTCTCCGACTCGGTCGCCTGCAGAAATTCGAGCAGCCGCGCCGCCTGGCATCCCGTGGTGCCGAGGTGGATGTCCGAGATCCAGATGGTCCTGAAGCGCTTGACCGTCTTCTTCGGCGCGGCATCCAGGAGCGGATCGAGGAAAGCGTCGCGCGGCTTCATGGCTGCCCCGAGTCTTTCAGGTAGTGGCGCGCATAGCGTTCGTCCAGCCGGTCCAAAGGCAGCAGCAGGAACAGGTCGGCGCTATGAAAGTCGGCGTCCCACGCCGGTTCGCCGCAGATCCAGGCGCCGCTGCGCATGTAGCCCTTCAGCAGCGGCGGCACCTGTGACTTGCGGTCGGCGTCGCGCGCATGCAGCGGAAACGGCGCATGCGGCGTGACGCGGTATTCGGGCGGCGCCAGGTTGGTCTGCGCCAGCGCGTGGTACACGGCGGCGGCGTTGTGCCCGCCGTCGGACAGGCTGATGGACGCGCAGCCGATCAGATATTCGCAACGCTGGCGGCGCATGTAGGCGGCCAGCCCCGCCCACAGCAGCATGATCACGCCGCCGCTGCGGTAATCCGGATGGATGCAGGCACGCCCGGCCTCCACCATGCGCCCGCGCAGGTGCTGCAGGCGCGCCAGGTCGAATTCGCCTTCCGAATAGAAGCGCCCCAGTTCGCGCGCCGCCGCGGGGCCGAGGACGCGGTAGGTGCCGACCACCTTCAGCGAGCGCGCGTCGCGCACGATCAGGTGATCGCACCAGGCGTCGAACTCGTCGGCGTCGATCCCGTCGTCGTTGGCCAGCGCCGACAGCCCCATCGTCTCGATGAAGATTTTGTAGCGTAGTCGCTGCACTTCGCGCACTTCCTCGCGCGTGCTGGCCAGGCTCAGGGTCAGTTTCGGGAAGCTCGCGCTCGCATCGGCGGCGGTGGTCAGTAATCGCATTCGTCGTCCTTGTGGTTGAGACGGGCCAAGCGTAACCGCGCTTTGCTTCACCCCAATGACAGTTCCGTGTCAGGGCGATGACATGCAGGGCCGGCACGTCCCCGCTTCATCAGGTTGTAACAATCGCCCAGCAGAATTGCTAAAAATCAACTTCATCGAACAACAAGGATTACCATGAAGATCCTGCTTGCCCCCGTCGTGCACCTGATGCAGCGCCTGCGCCTGCTGCCCAAATTCGCCCTGATCACGGCAGTGTTCGCCGTGCCGCTGGCACTGATGGCATCGCTGCTGTTCGCCGAGCTCAACAAATCCATCGACACCGCGCGCCAGGAACGGCTCGGCGCGCGCTATGTGCGTCAGCTGGAGAATGCGATGCGGCTGGCGCAGCGCCACCGCGCCTTGCGCCATATGCAGCTGTCCGGCAACGCCACCGCCGCCGGCCAGGCGGCCTCAGCGCAAGCCGAATTGAATCGCCAGGTCGCTGCGCTGGACGCGCTGCGCGGCGATGCGGCGGCCTTCGGCATCGAGGCCGCATGGAACGACGTCCGGCAAGACTGGACCGCGCTGCAAGGCAAGATGCGCGGCGCGTCCGCCAAGGACAGCTATGCCGACCACACGCGGCTGATCGAACGGATGGGCAAGCTCAACGCGCTGGCGGCGGACAAGTCCGGGCTGACGCTCGACCCGCAGATCGACAGCTACCACCTGATCGCGGCCCTGGTGCACGGCTTTCCGGCGGTCGCCGACAACCTGGCGCAGATCGCCGGGCGCGGCGCGGCCTACATCGATACCGGCCTGCTCGAACCGAACGAGGATTTGCTGCTCAGCTCGAACGTCATGCTCGCCGGGCGCGACCTGGCGAGCATCCCGCCGCAGTTCGAAGCGGTGTTCCGGGAAAACCCGGAACTGCGCCGCACGCTGGAGCGCCAGCTGGCCGCCGTTCCCGCCTCGCTCGCCTTTCTGGAGCGGGCGCGCGGCGAAGTGCTCAACACCTACAACCAGACTTCCGGCAGCCAGTTCTTCGACGCCGGCGCAGCCTGCATCGACGGGCTGTACGCCGCCGCGGCCGCGTCCGCCTCCGCCCTCGACACGCTGCTGGAACGGCGCATCGAACTCGACACCGCGCGGCGCAACATGATCGTGCTGGCGGTCGCCGCCACGCTGGGCATCGCCCTCTACCTGCTGGCCGGCTTCTACGCATCGTTCTCGCGCGGCGTCGCGGCCCTGGAACAGGCGGTCGAGCGCGCCGCCGGCGGCGACCTGGCGCATCGCGTCTCGTCCGATGCGACCGATGAAATCGGCGGGCTGGTGAATGCCTTCGGCGACATGAACGCGCGGCTGGCGACGCTGGTCGCGCAGGTGCGGACGGCGAGCGGCGCCATCGAACAGGCCGCCCATGAGATTTCCGGCGACAACTCCGACCTGGCGGCGCGCACCGAATCGCAGGCCAGCGCGCTGGAGCAGACCGCCGGCTCGATGGAAGAGCTGACCGCCACAGTGCGGCAGAACAGCCGCAACGCCGGCGAAGCGACCCGCCTGGCGGCAGGTGCGGACGAAGTCGCCACCCGCGGCGGCGCGGCCGTGGAACAGGTGATCGGCACCATGGGCGATATCAAGACCAGTTCCTGCCGGATTATCGACATCATCGGCGTCATCGACGGCATCGCGTTCCAGACCAATATCCTGGCGTTGAATGCCGCGGTGGAGGCGGCGCGTGCCGGCGAACAGGGGCGCGGCTTCGCGGTGGTGGCCGCCGAAGTGCGGGCGCTGGCCCAGCGCTCCGCCGGCGCGGCGCGGGAAATCAAGAGCCTGATCGAGCATTCGGTCGCCCAGATAGAGCGCGGCAACGAGCTGGTGGATTCGGCCGGCAAGACCATGGACGACATCCTCGGCGCGGTGCGCGGACTGACCGGCCTCATGAACGACATCGCGAGCGCCGGCCAGGAACAGGCGGGCGGCATCGAGCAGGTCAATCGCGCCATCGGCGAGATGGACGAAGTCACGCAGCGCAACGCGCAGCTGGTGGAACACGCCGCCGGCGCGGCAGTCTCGCTGCAGCAGCAGGCGCTGCGGCTGTCGCAGGCAGTCGCCGTGTTCAAGCTGGACGAGCAGCGGGAGCCAGCGGCCGAAGCGCCGCCGGCGCGCGCGAGCGTCGCCGCGCTGCCACGCAAAAGGCCGCAACGCATCGCGTTCGACGCCGCTGAATTCGACGCCTCCGCGCCGCGCAAGCGCGCCTGACGGCGCCTGGAAGCGCGATTCATCATGCCGTCACAAACGGCCGCCAGAATCCCGCCTTGTCCATTTTCCTATCCATTCATGCAATGCTGAACCGACTCTCCCGCCTTCTCGCCGCCGCATGCGCGGCCTTGCTGCCCTTGTTACCGCTGGATGCCGCCGCCGGAAGCAACGCCATCGTGATCGGACAGGCGGTCGACCTGTCCGGGCCGGACGGCAGCCTGGGACGCGATTACGTCGCCGGCATCAAGACCTGCTTCGACATGATCAACGCTGCCGGCGGCATCAACGGCCGGCGCATCAGCTTCATCGCGCGCGACGACCGCGGCCAGCCGGAACTGTCGGCCAGGGCCGCCACCGAGCTGATCGAGCGCGACCAGGTCGACTACCTGATGGGCGGCATCGGCGACCAGGCCGCCAGGGCCGTGCTCAGTGCTCCGGCCTTCAGGCGCAGCGGGCACATCCTGTTCGCGCCGCTGGCGGCGGCCGACTACCGCGCCGACGAGCGCGTGCTGTTCTGGCGCCCGAGCTACAAGCAGGAAATCCGTCACATCTTCGAGCACTTCAGCAAGCTCGGCATCGCCCATGCCGGCATCGTGCTGCAGGATTCGCCGTCCAACCTGGAAGCCTATGACAGCCTGACGGCGGAAATGCGGGAGCGGCACGTGCGGCTGGCCGGCAGCGCCCGTATCGGTGCGGAGGGTACCGACGCCGCCCGCATCGCGCAGGAAGCGCGGCGCCTCGCCGCGGCCAGGCCGGGCTTCGTGCTGGTGATCGCCGATACCATCGGCACCGCGCTCTTCCTGAAGGAATACCGCAAGTACGACGGCCAGACCTTCGTCGCCGGCACTTCTCTGATCAACCTGTCCACGCTGCGCGAGCTGGCGGGCGCGCGTGCGGTGGAATGGACCGTGTTTTCGCAGGTGGTGCCGAACCCGGGCGCGGGCGCGTCGCCGCTCCAGATAGAGCACCTGAACATGATGAAGAAGTATCGCGACGAGGCGGTGTCGTCGCTGACGCTGGAAGGATTTGCGGCGGCCAAGGCGCTGGCCGGCGCGATCCGGCAAGCGCGGCGCGGCGGGAACGCGCTGCAGGATTTCCTCGCGCAGAGCGGCAGGATCGACCTGGGCGGGCTGTCCGTTGCGGCGTCGGATCGCGGTAACCGCCTGTCGGGCTATGTCGACATCGCGCTGTTCCGGAAAGGCAGCGGGCTGGTGTTCTGACAAATAAATAGCGACGGCGCCGAACTTCCGCCGCCGGCACGCGCTCCAACCTGTTTATTCATGCCAAGGACGCGCCGTGCAACGATTCCCGCTTCTCAATACGTACCAGGCCTGGAGCGCGCTGGCGCTGAAAACCGGCGAAATGATGCTTGCTTCGGCGCAGGTCATCGGCCACCGCAGCGCCCGCATCGCGGCCGCAGGCCCCCTGCCCGATGCGCGCGACCGGCGCGAATTCACCTTGATGGGACAGGAAAAGATCGAAGCCGCCGCCGAATCGGCGCTCGCCGCCGGCATGCGGATGATGGCGCTCAACCAGCAGATCGGCACGATGGTGCTCAGGCAATGGATCGGTGGCGCGGGCGGCGCCTTCGCGCTGGTCATGCAGCCGGCGCTCGCGTTGTCCGGCCGCAGGCAGGCGGCGCTGCTGCGCGCGGCCATGCTCAATTCCGGCGCACTCGCGTCGAAGCTCGCCAATTCGGCCGCGCAGGTGGCGCAGCACGCGCTGCGCCCGGTCCATGCGCGCGCCACCGGCAATGCCAGGCGCTTGCGCAATCAGTAGCGCGCCACGATCTCCGCCAGCCGGCCGCTCGCCCTGAGCGCATCGAGCGCGGACTGCAGCCTGGCGACCAGCCTGTCGTCAGTATCCTTGTTCAGCGCGAAGTAATAGTGCTGCTCATCGGCGAGTGTATGCACCTCTTCATAGTCGGCGGAGGGATAACCCATTTCCTTCAGGTTCCACTGGATTACCTGCGCGCCATACGCCCACAGGTCCACGCGCCCGGCCTGCAGCATCTTCGCCAAGTTCTTCCCGGAATGCGCCTGCAGCATCTTTTCCTTCTGCACGCCCTGCCTTGCCAGCAGCAGGCCACCGATGTCCTCGCGCACCACGCCGATGCGCAGGTTCATCCGGTTCAGCTCATCGAGCGAGCCAAAGCGGATGCGGCTGGTCTTCCTGGCGACCAGCACGATACGCGACGGCATGATCGGGCCTACCCACTTGAACAGGCTCTCCCGCTCCCCGGTGCGCGCGGTCGAGAAAAGCACGGTATTCCTTTCCCTGAGCGCGGTCTGGTAGGCGCGCGCCCACGGCCACACCTTGATGTCCTTGCGCCGCTTCGCCGCGCCGTCCGCCACCAGCATCTCCTCCAGCAAGTCGACCGAGATGCCCTGGCGCTGCCCGTGCCGCTCGAAATTGAACGGCGGGTAGTCTTCCGTGATGAAGGTCAGCTCGTCGAGCGATTGCGCGCGGGCGCCCGCGATACAGGCCAATAGCGCCGCCGCGGCCAACCAGCGGCGCGCGCCGCCGGCACCGCAACCGCGACGAATCGTTTTCATGGCTTCCTCCGCTCCCGGCTCATGCCGCCGCCACCGCGCCCAGCGTGCGGCCGGAACGCAGCACGTCGGCAAAATCCTCCGGCGCCAGCGGCGGGCTGAAATAATAGCCCTGCACCTGGTCGCAACCGTAGGCACGCAGCAGCTCGACCTGCTGCGCATCCTCCACGCCTTCGGCCACCACGGTCAGGCGCAGGCTGCGCGCCATGGCGATGATGGCCCGCGCCAGCTCCGAGTCCTCGGGCTTGCTGGTGATATCGGACACGAACGCGCGGTCCAGCTTGAGCCGGTCGACCGGAAAGCGCTTCAGGTAGGACAGGTTGGAGTAGCCGGTGCCGAAATCGTCGATCGCGATCGACATGCCCATCTGCTTCAGGCGCGCCAGCAGGACGACCGTGCGCTCGGGGTGCTTCATCGACGCGCTTTCGGTGATTTCCAGCTCCAGGTAGCGCGGCTCCAGGCCGGCATCGGCCAGCGCGGCGGCCACCTCGGCGTCGAAACCGGCGCGCGTGAGCTGCTGCGTCGACAGGTTGACCGCCACCTGCAAATCCCCGAAGCCCGCGTCATGCCACGCCCTGGCTTGCCGGCAGGCGGAGCGCATCACCCATTCCCCGATGCCCGTTATCAGGCCGGTTTCCTCGGCCAGTGGGATGAAGCGCGCCGGCGCGACCATGCCCAGCTCCGGATGGCGCCAGCGCACCAGCGCCTCGGCGCCCACGATCCTGCCGCTGCCAAGGTCCACCAAAGGCTGGTAATGCAGCAGGAATTCGTTGCGCTCCAGCGCGCGCCGCAGGTTCGACTCGATCAGCAAATGCTCGTTGACGCGGCTGTGCATCTCGGCGGTATAGCGTTCGAAGGTGTTGCGCCCTTTTTCCTTGGCGTGGTACATCGCCGTATCGGCGTATTTCAGCAGCGTATGCGGGTCGTCGGCATCATGCGGATAGGCGCTGATGCCGATGCTGCAGGTGACCGCGATCTCTTGATCGCGCAGCAATATCGGCGCGCAAATCCGCTCCATCAGGCGCCGCGCCAGCGCCGGAACGCCCTGTTCGTCTTCGACGCCGTCGATCACCATCACGAACTCGTCGCCGCCCAGGCGCGCCAGCGTGTCGCAGTTGCGCGCGCACTCCGCCATGCGGCCGGTGATCGCGCACAGCAGTTCGTCGCCGGCGTCATGGCCGAGCATGTCGTTGACGTACTTGAAGCGGTCGAGGTCGAAGAACAGCACGAATACCGCGTGCCGGCGCCGCCGCGCCTGCGCAATCGCCTGGTCCAGGCGGTCCATCAGCAGTACGCGGTTGGGCAGGCCGGTCAGCGCATCGTGCATGGCCTGCCTGCGCAGCTGCTCCTCGTAATCCTTGCGGCGCGTGATGTCGCGCACCACGGTCTGCACCGCCGGCGAGCCCTCGTAGCGGAACACGGCGCGCCGGATTTCGACATCGATCACCTTGCCGTCGAAACGCGCCATCCTGCCCTCGAAGCAGCCAACCGCCTCTTCGCGGTCGGCCGCGGCCTCCATCTTTTCCCGCAGGCGCTCGCGCCAGTCGGCGGGGATCAGCTGCATGAAGCTCATCGCCCTGATCTGCGCCGCATTCGGCGCGCCCAGCAGCTCCAGCGCGCCGCGATTGACGAACACGATGCGCCCGTTGCGCTCGATCATGATCGCGTCCGGCGACATTTCCACCACCTGCCGCCAGCGTTCCTCGCTTTCGCACGCCGTCCGCTCCGCCGCCTGGCGTTCCGTCATTTCCCGGTTCAACCGGCGGATGACCTCGTCCTTTTCGGCGATTTTCTGCGCCAGCTCTCCGGTGCGCACGGCCACCAGCTGCTCCAGCCCGCTGCGGTAGCGCGCCAGCTCTTCGACATCGCGCCTGATCGATCCCGCCATGTCGTTGAAGGCATCGACCACGACGTCGAGTTCATCCGCCTTGCGCTTGCGCCTGCGCAGGGCAAGCGGCTCTCCGAGCTTGTCCAGGTCGAGCCGGCGCGCGTAGGCGGCGATCGCCGAAAGGTGGCGGCTGACCATGCGGCGGAAGATGAACAGGGTGAAGAACGCGACAATCGCCGTCTTGGTGGTCTGCGCGACCAGGATCAGCAAGGCCTTGTTCCTCAGGTCCCGGTACAGGTTGTCCAGGCTGGCGCTCACCATCAAGGTGCCGAGCGGGACCCTGATGTGCGGCGTGCTGTCGTCGGCGAACCGGATCGGGATTTCGCGGTGAATCATGTTTTCCGCGCTGCGCGCGGCTCCCGCCCGCATCAGGAACATGCCTATCGGGTCGCGCAACTCCACCGACTCGATATCCGGCAACCGCGCGATGCCTTCGATCT
This sequence comes from Noviherbaspirillum sp. UKPF54, assembly GCF_007874125.1. Classification (NCBI taxonomy): domain Bacteria; kingdom Pseudomonadati; phylum Pseudomonadota; class Betaproteobacteria; order Burkholderiales; family Oxalobacteraceae; genus Noviherbaspirillum; species Noviherbaspirillum sp. UKPF54. The sequence goes on from NZ_CP040128.1 coordinate 2,311,884, forward strand.
GCTTGCGCGTCTGCTGCTCGTCCATGGTCCACAGCGATGCTGCCACGCTGTCGAGATAGGCATGCTCGATTTCCGCCATGCGCGATTCGACGGCGCTCACGCCCTGCCGGTAATCGAGCAGCAGTTGCGAGCCGGTCGCAATCAGGGCCAGCCCGGTGCTGCAAAACAGAATGGCCGCCAGCAGCCTCCTTCCGAGAGGATCGCCCCAGATTTTTCCGCTTGCCGAAATGCTCATGGGATCAGGACCTCATGACAGTTTCCTGGCTAGCCAGCGATCGGTGGTCGCGCCGTCAGCAGGATCGGTGGTTTAAAGCATCAGCATATATTTCCATTAGGAAAGAATAGCATTTCCAAACTGGAGTAGTGGGATTGGCTGGTCCTCATCACCAGGATTTGCTTGTGCAATACAGCAAAAAGCGGGCGCAATGGCGGCGGAATAGCGGAAAAAAATCGTGCCATTCCGGGCTGCTCCGTAGCGCGGAGATGAATCCTAGATTTATTGCATTCCCGAATTCAGCACTTTTTCCTTGCCTCGTAGGACTTCTCTGACAAGTGAAAATCATGCTTATCAACAAAACCAGCCCAAAATTGCGAGACAGTACTTCGGCAAGCCGCGCGATGCACACAAGCATCAAGGCGCCTAATACACTTTGTGCACAAGTGCAATACCCCGAAAGATTTTTGGTACGATTTCGTACCCCCTTGATCGCTCTCTCAGCCGATCTGCTAAGTCATTGATTTATAAGGGCTGCCCATAATGCCCATTTTGTGGGCATGCTAATGGAAACCGCATGTTTCCTCGCTTTAACGAATGTCAAGAGCGCCTTGTCCACAAACTTATCCACAGGAAATGTGGACTTCCAGAAAAGTCCTTTTCCTATCAGGTATTTACCTTATCTTTGTAGGTAATTTCTTAATCCAATGGGAGACGGTGCGGTAGGGACAGGAGTATGGAAAACCACTTTCCCCAACTGAAAAACGAGATGCAGGAAAACAAAAAACCCGTGCTAATTCATTGAATTAGCACGGGTTTCCGGATCTTTTCTGATCGTATTTTGGCGGAAAGGGTCGGATTCGAACCGACGGTACGGTATAACCGTACACTGGATTTCGAGTCCAGCGCATTCGACCACTCTGCCACCTTTCCGTCTTCGGTCGTTTTGTGGCTTTGACGACGCCACAAAGCAGACGATTATAGCAGACTAGTCACGCGGAAGGAATAGCAATCCCAATAATTAACATTGCGCTGGCCTCTTCCTTTTACGCACCCAAAATTTCTCCGAATCATCATCTTGTCATAAATGTTATCTAGTATTGCGGCGCAGTATCGAAAACAGAAAAACAAGAAAGGCCGCCTTGAATTCGCTTCAATTTTTCAACAACCCTGTCTGCGATTTGGCGCAGGAGCACTCCATCATGACGTCCAGCACTGCGGAATTCCTCCCCCCCGGCCATTCCCAGGGCGCGACGGCGGTGCTCATCCCGGGCGTCGCCGCCAATGACAGGAACAGGTCGAGGCTGCCAGAAAGCAAGGATGCCATGCTGTTATCGCGCTTGAATGAAATCCTGGGCCGGCGTCAGCTGACGGCGCTGTTTCAGCCCATCATAAACATGCAAAAAGGGGAAATCGTCGGCTACGAGGGCTTGATCCGCGGGCCGTCCGACAGCCCGCTGCACTCGCCGCTGAACCTGTTCAAGGTGGCGCGCGCCAACAACCTGGGCGTAGCCGTCGAGCATATGTGCCGGCGCGTGGTGCTGGAGCGCTTTGCCGAACTGGACCTGCCGGGCAAGCTCTTTCTCAACGTGAGCCCGGAAATGCTGCTGCAGCCGCACGCCAGGCACGGCGAAACGCTCGGCTACATCGACGAGGTCGGCATCAACCCGGAGCGCGTGATCATCGAGCTGACCGAGAACCAGCCCACCTACGACTACGACCTGATGCGCGAAGCGGTGATGCATTATCGCGGCATGGGGTTCCAGATCGCGATCGACGATCTAGGCGAGGGATTTTCCAGCCTGCGACTGTGGTCGGAGCTGCGCCCGGAATACGTGAAGATCGACATGCACTTCGTGCAGGGCATCAACCACGACCCGGTCAAGCTGCAGTTCGTGCGCTCGATCCAGGAGATCGCGGAAGAGTCGGGCACTGTAGTGATCGCCGAAGGCATCGAGACGCAGGCCGAGCTGCTGCTGATCCGCGACCTCAGGATCGCGTACGGGCAGGGCTACCATATCGCCCGGCCGCAGCCCACGCCCGGCACCGAGCTTCCGGTGGAGGTGGCAAAGAGCCTCAACCGCAACGAAGTGGCGGTGTACCCGCAAAAGAGCGCATTCGAACACAACATCGTGACCGCCGCCAAGCTGTTGCGTACCGTACCGGCCGTGGCGCCGGAGATGACCAACAACCAGGTCTACGAAGTCTTCCGCGCCGCGCCCGACCTGCAGATCATCCCGGTGGTGGACAATGAAGTGCCTGTCGGCCTGATTACGCGGCCGGACCTGATCGACCGCTTCGCCCGCCCCTATCTGCGCGAGCTGTACGGCAAGAAATCCTGTACCACCTTCATGGACGCCAAGCCGCTCATCACCGACAAGAACACCAGCCTGCAGGAGCTGAGCCAGACCATCGTGGAAGCCGACCGGCATCATCTCTCCAACGGGTTCATCATCACCGACGGCGGGCGCTATCTCGGCATGGGCACCGGGCAGGACCTGATGCGCGAGATTACCCAGATGCAGATCAACGCGGCGCGCTACGCCAACCCGCTCACCCTGTTGCCCGGCAATGTGCCGATCAACGAACATATCGACCGCCTGCTTGCCGGCGGCGCGCGCTTCGCCGCCTGCTACGCCGATCTCGATCACTTCAAGCCGTTCAACGACGTGTACGGCTACCGCAAGGGCGATGACGTGATCCAGCTGACGGGGCGGATACTGGGCATGCATTGCGATCCCAACCGCGACTTCGTCGGCCACATCGGCGGCGACGACTTCATCGTGCTATTCCAGAGCGAGGATTGGGAAACGCGCTGCGAGGCGATCCTGACGGCGTTCTCCGCCGCGGTCCCGGAACATTACTGCGGCGCGGACCGCGAGCGCGGCGGCTACGTCTGCGAGGACCGGCGCGGGCGCAAGGTCTTCCACCCGCTGATCAGCCTGTCGCTGGGCGTGGTGCGCGCCGAGCCGGCGCATTTCGTGTCGCACCATCAGATCGCCACGGCGGCGGCGGAAGCCAAGAAGCAGGCGAAAAAAATCCCTGGCAACAGCCTGTTCATCGAACGGCGCCAGGGAGTTTCGTGTTCACAGTGGCCGTATCCAGGCTGATATCGGGCTTGACACCAACACGATACGGCCGGCCCGCGGTCAGGCTGCGCGCGTCAGCCGCTTGAGCCCGCCCATGTAGGGCTGCAGCGCTTCGGGAATATCGACGCTGCCGTCAGCCTGCTGGTAGTTTTCGAGGATCGCGACCAGCGTGCGGCCCACCGCCAGGCCGGAGCCGTTCAAGGTATGCACCAGCTCCGGCTTGCCCTGCGCATTGCGGAAGCGCGCCTGCATGCGACGCGCCTGGAAGGCTTCGCAGTTCGACACCGATGAGATTTCGCGGTAGGTGTTCTGCGCCGGCAGCCACACTTCCAGGTCGTAGGTCTTGGCCGCGCCGAAGCCCATGTCGCCGGTGCATAGCGTGATCACGCGGTACGGCAGTCCCAGTTTCTTCAAGATGTTTTCGGCGTGGCCGACCATCTCTTCCAGCGCTTCGTAGGATTTTTCCGGGTGCACGATCTGCACCATCTCGACCTTGTCGAACTGGTGCTGGCGGATCATGCCGCGCGTGTCGCGCCCGTAGCTGCCCGCCTCGGAGCGGAAGCAAGGCGTATGCGCGGTCAGCTTGATCGGCAATGCGTCGGCGGAGACGATCTCGTCGCGCACCATGTTCGTCAGCGGCACTTCCGAGGTCGGGATCAGGTACAGCGCCTCGCCCTCGCCTTCCTGGCCGCCCTTCTTGGCGGCGAACAGGTCGGCCTCGAACTTCGGCAGCTGGCCGGTGCCACGCAGCGAATCGGCATTGACGATGTACGGCGTATAGCATTCGGTATAGCCGTGCTCGGCGGTCTGGGTGTCGAGCATGAACTGCGCCAGCGCGCGATGCAGGCGTGCGATGCCGCCCTTCATTACGGCGAAGCGCGAGCCGGTCAGCTTGGCGGCGACGTCGAAATCCAGCCCCAGCGCGGCGCCGATGTCAACGTGGTCCTTCACCTCGAAATCGAATGCGCGCGGCGTGCCGACCTTGCGCATCTCGACATTGGCGGATTCGTCCTGCCCTGCAGGCACCGACTCGTGCGGCAGGTTCGGGACGGCGAGCATGAATTCGCTCATCTTCGCCTGCACCGCGTCCAGGCGTTCGGCGGAAGCCTTCAGCTCGTCGCCAATGCCGGCCACTTCCGCCATCACCGCCGACGTATCCTCACCCTTCCCCTTGAGCATGCCGATCTGCTTGGACAGCGTATTGCGCTTGCTCTGCAGCTCTTCGGTACGGGTCTGGATCTGCTTGCGCTCGGCTTCCAGCGCATTGAAAGCGGCGACGTCGAGCTGGAACTTGCGCGCGGCCAGGCGGGCGGCGACGCTATCGATGTCCTTGCGGAGAAGTTGAATGTCGATCATGGGAATTGCGAGGGTTGGAATGCGAAAACCGCCATTGTACCAAGCAGGAAGGATTTTCCAGCGGCCACCCAAGCGTAAATGCTTGATTATTGGCAAGTAGCGTGCGCCGCGCGCACGCCTGCTGCGACTATTTCTTTTCGCTCTTCTTCGCTTCGCGGTCCAGCGTGCGCAGATAGGCCAGTTTCTCCCCTATCTTGATTTCCAATCCACGCGGTGCGGGCCGGTACCATCCCGGTTCCGCAATGCCTTCCGGCAGATAGGTTTCGCCCGCGGCATAAGCATCCGGTTCGTCGTGCGCGTACCGGTACAGCTTCCCGTACCCGAGCTCCTTCATCAGCTTGGTCGGCGCATTGCGCAAATGCTCCGGCACGGGCCGCGACTTGTCCTTCGCGACAAACGCCCGCGCCGCATTATAGGCGTTATAAACCGCGTTCGACTTGGCCGCGCAAGCCAGGAAAACCACCGCCTCGGCCAGCGCCAGCTCGCCTTCAGGCGAACCCAGCCGCTCGTAGGTTTCGGCGGCATCCAGCGTAATGCGCAACGCGCGCGGATCCGCCAGGCCGATATCCTCGGCCGCCATGCGGATGATGCGTCGCGCCAGGTAGCGCGGGTCGGCGCCGCCGTCGATCATGCGCACGAACCAGTACAGCGATGCATCCGGATTGGAGCCGCGCACCGACTTGTGCAGTGCCGAGATCTGGTCGTAGAACGCGTCGCCGCCCTTGTCGAAGCGGCGCAGGTTTTCCGCCAGCGCCGTGGCAAGCAGCGCCTCGTCCACTTCCTGCTGGTCGTTGGCTGCCGCCGCGCGCGCCACGATCTCGAGGTTGTTGAGCAGCTTGCGTCCGTCGCCGTCGGCGCTGGCGATCAGGGTCGCTTTCGCCTCCGGCGTGAAATCGAGACCGTCGAGCTCCTGGATGCAGGCGCGGTCGACCAGCTCATCGAGCTCTTCGTCCGACAGCGACTTCAGCACATACACGGCCGCGCGCGACAGCAATGCGCTGTTGACCTCGAACGACGGATTTTCGGTGGTCGCGCCGATGAAGGTGAACAGCCCGCTCTCCACGTGAGGCAGGAAGGCATCCTGCTGGCTCTTGTTGAAGCGGTGCACCTCGTCGACGAACAGGATGGTGCGCCGGCCCGAGTTGGCGCGCACCACCTGGGCGCGTTCGACCGCCTCGCGGATTTCCTTCACTCCCGACAGCACCGCCGACAATGCGATGAATTCGGCATTGAAACTGTCCGCCATCAGGCGCGCCAGCGTGGTCTTGCCCACGCCGGGCGGCCCCCACAGGATCATCGAATGCGGTTCGCCCGACTCGAACGCCACGCGCAAGGGCTTGCCGGGCCCGAGCAGATGCCGCTGGCCGATGACTTCATCGAGCGATTGGGGGCGCAGCCTTTCGGCTAAGGGAATCGATGCCACTATTGCTGGAACACGTCGGCGCCCTTGGGCACCACGAATTTGAACTGGCCGGAGGGCATCGGCGGATTCTTCTCGAACCGATTAAACGTCAGCAGCGACACCTGTCCGAAGGAATCGCGCAATTCCATCGCGCGCGGCACGCCATCCTTCAGGCCAATGCCGATCTTGTCAAAGGTCGTATCCTTCGTCCTGGGCGTGGCTTCCAGCCACTCCAGGCCATCCTTGGCGCCGGCATCCTTGAGCGTGAAATTCTTTTCCAGGTCATTGCTGCCAAAAAGGATCGCGGCCGGCGAGGAGCCAAGCGCATTGCCCAGTTTCTTGATGGTGACCTGGTTCAAATCCTTGTCGTAAATGTAGAGATTGTCGCCATCGGCCTGCAGCAGCTGTTCATACGGCTTCTGGTAGGTCCAGATGAACTTGCCGGGGCGCGCGAAGGCGAAGCTGCCGGTCGACTGGCTGGACACCTTGGTCGCACCTTCTACCACCTTGACTTGGCGCTGCGTGAATTCGCCCTTGGCCGACTTGGTGCTGCTGACAAACGACTTGAACTGATCCAGTGCCGAGGCGCTGGCAATGGCAGGAATCGCGATCGCAGCGGCCGCCAGCAGTTTTGCAAGGCGCGACGCGGCACCGATGTACATTGTTTTTTTCAACTTCTACCCTATTCGGAGTTATTCCCAGCCGGCACAAGAATTTCCCGGTTGCCGTTGGATTGCATTGTCGAAACCAGACCGCTCTGCTCCATTTGCTCCAGCAGGCGGGCTGCGCGATTGTAGCCGATACGCAGATGCCTCTGCACCAGCGAGATCGAAGCGCGGCGGTTCTTCAGCACTACCGCCACTGCCTGGTCGTACATCGGGTCGGCTTCGCCATTGCCGCCGCCCTCCGCCCCGAGCGCCGCATCGCCGCCCTCCTCGGCCACGCCACCTTCTAGGATTCCCTCGACGTAATTCGGTTCCCCCTGCGCCTTGAGGTGCTGCACCACGCGATGCACCTCGTCGTCCGACACGAAGGCGCCGTGCACGCGCACCGGCAAGCCTGTCCCCGGCGGCATGTACAGCATGTCGCCCATGCCGAGCAGCGTCTCCGCGCCCATCTGGTCGAGAATGGTGCGCGAGTCGATCTTGCTGCTGACCTGGAATGCGATGCGCGTCGGGATGTTGGCCTTGATCAGGCCGGTAATCACGTCCACCGACGGGCGCTGAGTGGCGAGGATCAGGTGGATGCCGGCCGCGCGCGCCTTCTGCGCGATACGCGCGATCAGCTCTTCGACCTTCTTGCCCACCACCATCATCAGGTCGGCCAGCTCGTCGATGATGATGACGATGGTCGGCAGCTTCTCCAGCGGTTCCGGCGCGTCCGGCGTGAGGCTGAACGGGTTCGGGATCTTTTCCTCTTTCTTTTCCGCCTCGGCGATCTTCTGGTTGTAGCCGGCAAGGTTACGCACGCCCAGTTTCGACATCAGCTTGTAGCGCCGCTCCATTTCCGCCACCGCCCAATTCAGCGCGTGCCCCGCCTGGCGCATGTCGGTCACCACCGGCGCCAGCAGGTGCGGGATGCCTTCGTAGACCGACATCTCCAGCATCTTCGGATCGATCAGGATCATGCGCACGCTGTTCGGGTCCGACTTGTACAGCAGCGACAGGATGGTCGCGTTGATGCCCACCGACTTGCCGGAGCCGGTGGTACCCGCCACCAAAAGGTGCGGCATCTTGGCCAGGTCGGCCACCACCGGATTGCCGGCGATATCCTTGCCGAGCGCAACCGTCAGGCTCGACGCGCTGTCGTTGTACACCTTGGAGCCGAGGATCTCGGTCAGGCGCACGATCTGGCGTTTCGGATTCGGCAGCTCCAGGCCCATGTAATTCTTGCCCGGGATGGTTTCGACGACGCGGATCGAAGTCAGCGACAGCGAGCGCGCAAGATCCCTTGCGAGATTCACGATCTGGCTGCCCTTCACGCCGGTCGCCGGCTCGATTTCATAGCGGGTGATGACCGGGCCCGGGTAGGCCGCCACGACCTTGGCCTCGACGCCGAAGTCCGACAGCTTCTTCTCGATCAGGCGGCTGGTGAACTCCAGCGTCTCGACGCTGACCGTTTCCTGCGCCGGGGGCGGATCGTCCAGCAGCGACAGCGGCGGCAGGTTGGTATCGGGCAGGTCGGAGAACAGCGACACCTGCTTTTCCTTCTGCACGCGCTCGGACTTGGGCACTTCGACCACCTGCGGCTCGATGCGGATCGGCGGCGCCTCGACCACCTTGGCGCGCTCCTGCACCACGACTTCCTCGCGCTTGACCGCGGCGACCTGCCCGATCTTGCGGTCTTCGCGTTCGGTGTAGCGCTTGCGCACGGCGCTCGCCCCATCCTCGATCCAGCCACCGATACGCTCCGCGACGGCCAGCCACGACACATGGAAGAATAGCGAGAAGCCCACGCCGAACAGCAGCAGCAAAAACAGCGTCGCGCCGGTGAATCCAAATGCGTTTTGCGCGCCGCCGCCGATCAGCTCGCCCAGCACGCCGCCGGGCGCGCGCGGCAGCTGGGCCCTCAGCGTGTACATGCGCAGGTATTCGATCGCCACGCTGCCGAGCAACATCAGCACGAAGCCGATCGAACGGATCCACGCTTCATGATGGTGCTCCGGCTCCAGCTCCTTCTGGAACAGGAAACGATGCGACAGACGGCGATAGCCAGCCCATACCAGGCGCACCATGTAGACGCAGCACCACCACGCCGAAAAGCCGAAAATGAACAGCATCAGGTCGGCTAGCCAGGCGCCGATGTGCCCGCCCCAGTTGTGCAGCCGCGGCACCACGCTCGCATGCGACCAGCCCGGATCGGCCTTCGAATATGTCAGAAAGATAAGGATCAGGTACACCGTGGCGGCCGTCAGCGCGAACCAGCGCGCTTCGGACAGCAGGCGCACCAGGCGATTCGGCAATGGATTTTCCGGGGTCGGATTGGTGTTGCGCGTATAGGCTTGGGTTGTTCGGGTCATAACTCTTGCAAAATCGGTGATGCATCCGCGCACCGGCCGCGTGGGGTTCGCGGCGGATCGCAGCGACGGGCATCCTCGCGAAGCATGTTCGTCTATAATCTTACCCAGTTTTTCGAGTGCAATACCTTAATAAATAGTAACGCGGTTGAATTTTTGCCTTTTGGTGACATATTCACCGCATGAAGACACGGTCAGCGCCCGTTTTTGTCAGCTTTCCACGCTCTCACCGACCAACCCTATTCCCTCTCCACATATTGCCATGGCTACCACCAAACACGCCCACGTCCTGATTATCGGTTCCGGCCCCGCCGGCTACAGCGCTGCGGTTTATGCCGCGCGCGCCAATCTCAAGCCGGTGCTGGTCACCGGTGTCGAGCAAGGCGGCCAGCTGATGACCACCACCGACGTCGAAAACTGGCCCGGCGACCCGATGGGCGTGCAAGGTCCGGAACTGATGCAGCGCCTCTTGCAGCACGCGGAACGCTTCAACACCGAGATCATCTTCGACCATATCCATACCGCGAGGCTGACCGAAAAGCCGATCCGCCTGATCGGCGACTCCGGCGAATACACCTGCGACGCACTCATCATCGCCACCGGCGCCTCCGCCCAGTATCTGGGGCTGCCGTCGGAAGAAGCGTTCATGGGCAAGGGCGTGTCGGCCTGCGCCACCTGCGACGGCTTCTTCTACAAGAACCAGCAAGTCGCCGTGATCGGCGGCGGCAATACCGCGGTCGAGGAAGCGCTGTATCTCGCCAACATCGCCAGCAAGGTGACCCTGGTGCACCGCCGCGACAAGTTCCGTGCCGAGCCGATCCTGATCGACCGCCTGATGGCCAAGGTCGCCGAAGGCAAGATCGAGCTCAAGCTCAACCATACGCTCGATGAAGTGACCGGCGACGACAGCGGCGTCACCGGCGTCAACGTCAAGTCGACCACCACTGGCGAGATCAGCAAGATCGCGGTGCATGGCGTGTTCGTCGCCATCGGCCACAAGCCCAACACCGGCATCTTCGAAGGCCAGCTCGACATGCACAACGGCTACATCAAGACCAGGACCGGCCTGGAAGGCATGGCCACCGCGACCAACATCGCGGGCGTGTTCGCCGCCGGCGACGTGCAGGACCACGTGTACCGCCAGGCGATCACCAGTGCCGGTACCGGCTGCATGGCCGCACTCGACGCCCAGCGCTATCTGGAAAGCCTGGAAGGCTGAAGCCGTTACAGTAGTAATCCATTCGCCGCCTGATGGCGGCGAATGGCCTCAGGAAGCACCCATCATGTCTGGCCCCATCAAGGATTTCGCCGCACTCAAATCCCTGCGCGCGCAGGTAAAGGCGCAGGAAGAGGCGCGCAAGGCCGCCGAAGCGGAACGGCTGCGCCGCGAGCAGGAAAGCAGGCGCGACGCCGAACTGTTCCGCCGCGCGGTGGGCGAGGTGTCGCTGCTGCCGCCGTCGGACAAGGCGCACCCGGCGTCGCCGGCGCCATTGCCGATCCCGCGCCAGCGCATCGCCGACGAGCTGGCGGCGCTGGAGGAATCGCTGTCCGACGAATTCACCGTCGACACCCTGCTCGACACCGACGAAGCCCTGAGCTATGCGCGCCCCGGCATCGGCCAGGACATCCTGCGCAAACTGCGGCGCGGCCATTGGGTGATCCAGGGCCAGCTCGACCTGCACGGCATGCGGCGCGACGAAGCGCGCGAGGCGCTGGCCGAATTCCTGCGCAATGCCGTCAAGCGCGGCACGCGCTGCGTGCGCATCATCCACGGCAAGGGTTTGGGCTCGGTCAACAAGGAACCGGTCCTGAAGAACAAGGTGCGCAACTGGCTGGTGCAAAAGGAGGAAGTGATCGCCTTTTGCCAGGCACGCGCCGCCGACGGCGGCTCGGGCGCGCTGGTCGTTCTGTTAAAGGCATAGAAAAGCATAGTGCGGGCCGAGACCCGCCGCCAGCAACCGATGATCGGCGGGTCTCGACCGTCCCTGCTTGCTGCCGGTATCATGCAGCGATCAACCACTCGCCCGCGCGCCGCATGTCCCTGATCAAGATCATCGAGGTCCTCGCCATCCTGGTCGGCGCGTTCTCCGGCTTCGCCGAAGCGCGCAGCAAGAAGATGGACGTGGTCGGCGTGTTCACGGTGGCCTTCATCACCGCGTTCGGCGGCGGCACGCTGCGCGACATCCTGCTCGACAAGCGTCCGCTGTTCTGGGTCACGCACCAGGAATATGCGATCCTGATCTTCGTGCTGTCCCTGATCGCCGTGCCGGCGGTGCGCATGGCGCGCAAAATCGTGTCGGAAAGGGTGATCGTATTCGCAGATGCGCTCGGGCTCGGCCTGTTCTCCATCGCCGGCGTGTCCGAGGCGCTGGCGGCCGGCATGCCGATCTTTATCGCCTCGATGATGGGCGTCATTACCGGCATTTTCGGCGGCATCCTGCGCGATATCGTGTGCAATGAAATCCCGATGGTGCTGCGCGACGGCAGGCCCTATGCGATCTGCTCGTTCGCGGGATGCTGGATGTACCTGCTGATGCAAAAAACCGGCGTGCCGCCGGATTTTTCACTGTGGTCGAGCGCGCTGGTCATTTGCGGCTTGCGCCTGCTGACCTGGGCCAAAGGCGTGCGCCTCGAATGAATGCGGACTACGGAATCGAATGCGGCTGCGCATGAACGATTCCATAGTCCGCAAGGAAAACAGGATCAGACCGCGTCCGGACCCGTTTCGCCGGTGCGGATGCGGATTACTTGCTCCACGTCGCGCACGAAGATCTTGCCGTCGCCGATCTTGCCGGTGCGCGCCGCCTTGATGATCGCATCGACCGCCTGTTCCACCACCTTTTCATCCACCACCGCCTCGATCTTCACCTTCGGCAGGAAGTCGACCACGTACTCGGCGCCGCGGTACAGCTCGGTGTGGCCCTTCTGGCGGCCGAAACCCTTTACTTCGGTCACGGTCAGGCCGGTGACGCCGATCTCGCCCAGCGCTTCGCGCACTTCGTCCAGCTTGAAGGGTTTGATGATTGCGGTAATCAATTTCATATATGCTCCTTAATGTAATCACTCACGAAATTTGGACGTAATCGGATAACGCCAGTCGCGGCCGAATGCGCGATGCGTGACGCGAATGCCGATCGGGGCCTGGCGGCGCTTGTATTCGTTTATTTTAATCAACCGCGTTACACGCTCGACATCTTCCCTACGATACCCTTGCGCCAGGATCTCGGCAATGCTGCGGTTTTCTTCCATGTACATCTGCATGATCGCGTCCAGCACCTCGTACGGCGGCAGCGAATCCTGGTCGGTCTGGTCGGGCCGCAGCTCGGCCGACGGCGCGCGCGTCAGTATGCGTGTCGGGATCACGTCGGAAATCGCATTGCGGTAGTCGCACAGACGGTACACCAGCGTCTTGGCGATATCCTTGATTACCGCGAAACCGCCCGCCATGTCGCCGTACAGCGTGCAGTAGCCGACCGCCATCTCGCTCTTGTTGCCGGTTGTGAGAACGATCGAGCCGTACTTGTTGGACAGCGCCATCAGGATGGTGCCGCGGATGCGCGCCTGGATGTTTTCCTCGGTCGTATCCTCCGGCAAGCCCTTGAATTCGCCGGCCAGCGTCTTGCGGAACGCATCGAAGCAGTCGACGATCGGAATCTCGTCATAGCGCACGCCGATGCGTTTGACCATGTCGCGCGAATCGATCCAGGAAATCTCGGCGGTGTACGGCGACGGCATCATCACCGCGCGCACCTTGTCCGCGCCCAGCGCATCGACCGCGACCGCCAGCGTCAACGCCGAGTCCACGCCGCCCGACAGGCCGATGAGCACGCTCGGAAAGCCGTTCTTGGTCACGTAATCGCGCACGCCCAGCACCAGCACCTTATACGCCTGCTCCTCGACCGGCAGGTCGGGCTCGATCGTCGACGGCTTCGGGGTCGCACCGTCGAACTCCACGATCCGCAGCTCCTCCACGCAGTGCTTCATGCGGGCCCGCACCTCGCCTTGCGCATCCAGCACAAAGGAATTGCCGTCGAAAACCAGCTCATCCTGGCCACCGACCAGGTTCGCGTACACGATCGCCATGCCGCGCGCGGTCACGTTGGCGCGCATCACGTCATAGCGCAGGTGCTGCTTGTTGATGTGATAAGGCGAGCCGTTCGGCACCAGCAGCACCTGCGCGCCGGCTTCCTGCGCGCGCGCCGGCGCATGCGAAAACCATGTGTCTTCGCAAATGTTGATCCCGAAGCGCACGCTCTTCACGTCGAACACGACCGGTTCATCAGCCGAAGCGAAATAGCGTTTTTCGTCGAACACCGTGTCGTTGGGCAAGTCGTGCTTGCGATAGGAAGCCAGCAGCTTGCCGTTGACGACAACCGATGCGGCGTTGAAGCGCGCGCCTTCCAGCAAGACAGGATGGCCGACGACGATATGTACATCCCGCAGGTCCGCCAGCTCGGCCGTCAGCAGTTCGAACTGTTCGGCGACTTTTGCGTAGAATGAATGGCGCAACAACAAATCTTCCGGCGGATAGCCGACCAGCGACATTTCCGGGGTCAGCACCACGTCCGCGCCCTGAGTGGCGGCGCGGCGCGCGAAATCGACGATTTTGGCGCGATTGCCCGCCAGGTCTCCGACGGTACTATTGATTTGGGCGATTGCAACTTTGACTGTCATGATGGTGCACAGACGGCTTAACTCTGCTGAAACAAATTATTGATAGTGAATTATCGCACGCGAATCGTTTCCGCTCTGTCCGAGATCGGTCAAGCCGCATGGGATGCGCTTGTATCGGTGCAAGCGGAGCGCAATCCGTTTCTTTCCTATGCTTTTCTTGCGGCGTTGCATGAAACCGACTGTGCCGCACCCGACACCGGCTGGCAGCCGCAATACCTGACGCTCTGGCGAGGCAGCGAGCTGTGCGCGGCGCTGCCGTTGTACGTCAAATCCCATTCGTATGGCGAGTACGTGTTCGACTGGGCATGGGCCGACGCCTACCGCCGCAACGGTCTTGCGTACTACCCGAAGCTGCTGTCGGCGATCCCGTTCACGCCTGTCACGGGCAGCCGCCTGCTGGCGCGCGATGCGGACGCGGCGCAACAATTGATCGATGCGCTGTGCGCGCTGCAGGAGCACAGCGGACTGTCGTCCACCCACATCCTGTTTCCGCCCGCGGCGCAGGCGCAGGCCCTGCAAGCGGCCGGCTTCATGCTGCGCAGCGGCGTGCAGTTCCACTGGCTCAATCAGGGCTACCGGAGCTTCGACGATTTTCTGTCGGCGCTCGACCGCAAGAAGCGCAAGAACATCCGCGCCGAGCGGCGCAAGGTGCAGGAAGCAGGCATCCGCTTTCGGCATGTCGCGGGAGAGGATGCCACTGAAGCGGACTGGCGGTTTTTCAAACGCTGCTACGACCGCACCTATGCGGCCCACTATTCCACGCCTTACCTGAACCTGGAATTTTTCCTGCGCATCGGCGAAACGATGCCGCAGCATATCCGGCTCATCCTCGCCGAACGCGACGGCAAGCCGATCGCCTCTTCGCTGGTCTTTCACGATCGTCTTGCGCTGTACGGCCGCTACTGGGGCGCGCTGGAGGATGTGCCCTGCCTGCATTTCGAGACCGCCTACTATCAGCCGCTCGAATTCTGCATTGCGCGCGGCATCGAACGCTTCGAGGGCGGCGCCCAGGGCGAGCACAAGATGGCACGTGGATTTTTGCCGGAAAAAACCTGGTCCGCCCACTGGCTGGCCCATCCCGCCTTCGCCGAAGCGATCGAACGTTTCCTGCAGCAGGAATCTGGCGGGATCGATGCCTACATTGACGAGCTCGACGAACACACGCCGTTCAAATCACCTTAACCAAGAGTCGACACCGACAAAAAACTTGCGGGCACAGCACGGCGCGCAGGAGGATATTTCTGGTGCGAGTCGACGCTATTTTCTTGCCAAGAATAAAACTTCGCGGCATCCTGTCGCATCATGATCTCCCAGCCGACTGCCCGCATGACATCGATCGCCCCTGCGCTCAGCCGAATCGGACGCTTCTACATTACGCGCGAGCTGGGGCGCGGCACGGTCGGCTGCGTCTATCTCGGCCACGATCCGGTCATCGGCCGCGACCTGGCGATCAAGACCTTCAATCCGCGCCTGACGCCAGCCGAAAAGTCGCGTTACGAACAGCAATTCCTCAACGAAGCCCGCGCCGCGGGCTGCCTGTCGCATCCACATATCGCGACGATCTACGACGCTTCGGTTGAAAACGGAGCGACCTACATCGCGATGGAATACCTGCAAGGGCGCGAGCTGAGCAGGATGCTCGACAATGGCCATCGCTTCAAGCCGGAAGAAACGGCCTCGATCGGATGGAAGATCGCCGATGCGCTCGACCACGCGCACCGCCATGACGTCGTGCACCGCGACATCAAGCCGGCCAATATCTTCATGGTGAAGGATGAATTGCCCAAGCTGGTCGATTTCGGCATCGCGCGCGCGCCGAAACGCAGCGGCGGCGCGGAGGGGGAAACGCCCGCCGATCACTGGCCGCACACCATCTTCCAGAACAACAAGCTGTTCGGCACCCCGGCCTACATGTCGCCAGAACAGGCGGCGGGCAAACCAGCCGGCCCGCCGACCGACATCTATTCCCTGGGCGCCGTCATGTATGAAATGCTGGTCGGCCAGAAGCCGTTCCAGTCCGGCAGCGTCGACAAGCTCCTGAACGAGATCGCGCTGCGGGCGCCGGCACCGCCGCACGAGGTCGATCCGAACATTCCCATGGCGCTGTCGCAAATCGTGATGAAGGCAATGAGCAAGCGCCCCGAGAAGCGCTATCAGACGGCGGAAGCGATGGCGCTCGACCTGAAGCGTTTCCTGCTGCGCGAAAGGCGCGCAATGCGCCGCATGAAACTCGAGATGGTGGCCCTCGAACGCCGCCATCCGCGCAAGCTGAATTTTGCGCGCAGCCCGCTCTTCTGGGGCGGATGCCTGGCGCTGGCAGCGGCGACCATGCTGACGTTCAGGATGTTGCGCTGAACCGCGCCTAAAGCGAGTTCAGCGCTGTCAACACCTGCCCTTTCAATGTCTTGATCAGCGCCGTTTCATCGGCCGGCACGCCTTCCGGGGCTGGTTGCGCACGGTCGGCATAGAACAGGCCAAGCTGCTTGTTCTGGACCACCAGCGGCAGCACGATGAAGCTGCGCGCCTCCGGCAGCAGCGCGCGATGCCAGTCAGGAAGCAGGCTGCGTATCTTGGGGGCGAACGCATCCGAAATCATCAGGTCGGCATTGTTTTCCATTGCCAGCTTGAAGAGATCGTCGCCGGGCGCGAATTGAAAGACGAAGCCCGCCTCGCGCGCCGCATAATTCTCGCCGACGGTGATGCGCGCCCGGAACCGGTTCGAATGCTTTTCCTTCAGGCACACCGTGGCAAAGCGGAACCCCATGCCGCTGTACAAGGTTTCCAGCACCAGCAGCATCAAGTCGTTGAGCTTGCAGTTACCCGAGGCCATCATCTGCGTCACGTCCAGCACGCCGTCCAGCAGCAGGTCGCGCGCGTTGAGCGGCTTGCCGCTCGGATGGCACGCTCCCACCTGCACCGGCTCGCTTTCCTCGACTAAATCCAGCAGCAACTCGTTGAGCAGGCCGGCTTGTGCCGGCGCCTTCGCCGCGGATTGTCCGGCGTCGGCATGCGTACCGTGCGCCTCGCCCCTCGCGTCGAAGTACGGGGCCAGTTCGCTGTCGCTGGCCAGCGCGCTCGACTCTTGCGCGACGCTGGCGAACAATTGTTCCAGCCTGGCGTGATCGAGGTTGAACGCCGCGCCGAAGCGCAGCAGTAAGGCATTGCGGGCATCCGCCTGGGCGGGGTCGTCCATTGCCGGAATCAGCTTCGCGGCGTTCAGGCTGAAGGATGCGACCTGTTGCATCCACTCCTGCCGCCCTTTCGACGGTTTCAGTACGCCTGACGGCAACGCTGACAGCGCATGCACGATAGACTCGGGGATATTCCAGCTGCGCAGTACCGACTCGGCCAGCAAGTCGAAGCTGCAACCCAGCAGCTCTTTCGATGCCTGGGCCGGCGTATGCGTGCCGCTTTCCACCAGCCTGGCGATATTCAGGTACAGCCGGTGGTCGTGCGCGGCCACCAGCAGGCGGCCGATATTCTTGAACAGCGCCGCAATCGCCGCTTCCTCCGCATCCTTGTGCTGACTGCGGCGCGCCATCTCGCGTCCCACCATGCTGGCGGTTAGCGCCAGCAGCAGTTCGTTGCGCACGCTTTGCGCATGCGTCCCGGCCAACCGGTCCACCAGCAGCATCGCCAGCGCCGTCGTCTTGACCGTTTCCAGGCCAAGCAGGAAGATGGCCTTCGACACCGTCGTCACCTGCCGGCCCGAAGCGGTGCGGTAGCTGACCGTGTTGGCGATGCGCAGGATCTTTTGCGTCAGCGCGACGTCCGACAGGATGAAATGCGCGAGATCGCTGACGGCCTCATCGTCCGACGAAGCCATTTGCACCACACGGGATACGGCGCTGCCAAGCGCCGGGAGATCGGCGGCGGCGTTAATTTTCTGCAGCAAACGATCGCGCGCCCGGGCCGCGTCCTGGACGCCGCCGTCACCTGTCCCTATCCCCGTCCCGGAGCCCGATGCTCCAGCCTTCTTTAATTCCACTGCCCGCTCCATTATTGCCGCACGGCAACTTTAGCCAATAATGACGCATTTGAATTCAGTTGTCGATGCAAACGTGCGCTGGAGATGCAAGTTATCACTGTGCGGCAACGAAAGCGTGCAAGCGCGGCGCTGGGGCGAAAAAAAAAGCGCACCTTGCGGTGCGCCCTTTCGTAAGAACACTTTGGCGATTACTTGCTGTGCGCCTTGTTGTAGGCTTCCGCGCCAGCCATGATTTCAGCTTTCGCCTCGTCCGGGCCTTCCCAGCCGTCCACCTTGACCCACTTGCCTTTTTCGAGATCCTTGTAGTGCTCGAAGAAGTGCTGGATCTGCTGCAGGCGCAGGTCGTTGAGGTCTTGCGGCTTTTGCCAGTGGGTGTAGATCGGCAGCACCTTATCTACCGGAACCGCCAGCACCTTGGCATCGCCGCCGGCCTCGTCGGTCATCTTCAGCACGCCGATCGGACGGCAGCGCACGACCACGCCCGGGATCAGCGGGAACGGAGTCACCACCAGCACGTCGACCGGGTCGCCGTCGGCGGAAATGGTTTGCGGGATATAGCCGTAGTTGCACGGATAGTGCATCGCGGTGCCCATGAAACGGTCGACGAAAATCGCGCCGGTATCCTTGTCCACCTCATACTTGATCGGGTCGGCGTTCATCGGGATTTCGATGATCACGTTGAAATCGTTCGGCAAGTCGCGTCCGGCGGGAACGTTATTCAAGCTCATGTTGCTCTCTCATCTAATGAAAATTTGGAAACCCGCAGATTATAGCGGCTTTCATTCTGGCTTTGTGCGTCGCAACAGCACGCGCCGCGCGCTGTGGGCTGACACGCAACGCCGTCAGCCGCGTGTCAGCAACAAGTGATAGCTACAAGCTACAGGATGCTGGCCAGTGCGCACTGGCGATAATGCGCGGCCGCTTCGTCCGGCTGCTTCAGCGCTTCGTGCAGTTGCGCCAGCTTCAGATGCGCTTCGCGCACCGTGGACGCGCCGGATGCCTCCGACAGCGCCTGCTCCAGGTGGCGCTGCGCCTTGCCCCACAATTTCTGGCGCAGGCAGAGCACGCCCAGCGTGAGCGCCAGCTCGGAGTCGGAAGGATGCGAACGCGCCCATTCCTCGCAGCGTTCGATCTGGGCCAGCAGGGCGGGCGATCCTTCGGCCGCCGCGGAATTGCCGTACGCGCGCACCAGGCGCTCGTCCCATTCGACCTCCAGCGCCTTTTCCACGATGGTACGCGCCTCGTCGTGCAGTCCGCTGGCGTTGAACGCCCCGGCGGCGCGCACCGCCACGAACGGCCGCACGCGGTCTTCGGCAGGCACGGCCGCCCAAATCCGCCGAATCGATTCGGTGTCATGCGCAACGCTGGAAAGCAGCGCCTCATAGGCCAGTTCGCGCAGGCGGTGCGACAGCGCCGGATGCAATGCGTTGCGCTTGTCGAGCAAGCGCACCAGGCGCAGCACTTCGGGCCAGTTCTTGGCGCGCTGGTTGGCCTTGAGCGCCAGGCGCAGCGCATGGATATGGCGCATGCCGCTGGCATTGAGTTCCCTGATCGCTTCCAGCGCGCTTTCGGGCTGCTGGCCGTCGACGGCGAGTTCAATGGCCGTCATCAGGCGCGCGGTTTTCAGCGCCTGGTCGTCCTGCGCCTTGGCCAGCCAGACGTCGCGTCGCTCAGGCTGTCCCATGCGGTGCGCCGCGCGCGCCGCGATCAGGGCCGACAGCCCGGCATTGTCCGGATTGTCGGCGGCGCGGATGGCCGCCTTTTCCGCATGGCCGAAGCGGCCTTCGAACAAGGCCTTGAGCGCCTCGCGCATGGCGCGGTTGCCTTCGCGCTCGCGCTTGTCGCGGCGGTAGGCCGCCACGCGCTGCGGCATCTGCTGCGTGCTGCGGATGGCGGTCAGGACCGAATATACGACGACGAACAGCAGCGCGGCCAGTGCGATGAAAAGGTTGAGCGACAGATCGATGCGGTACGGCGGGTAGAAGAACACCACGTTGCCGGGATTGAATTGCGCCCCTACCGCCAGCCCGATGGCGGCGGCAAACAGGATCACGAGCGAGAGCAGGATACGCATTATGGCTTCGCCTTGTAATTGCGCACCGCATTCAGGCTGTCGGCCAGGGTCGGCATGTCGATCGACAGGTTGCTCGACTGGACTTGCCGCAGCAGCGCCAGCGCCGTCTGCGTCTGCTTGGCGCGCGTATCGAAGTACCTGGAGATGGCGTCCTGCGCGGCGAGAAGATCGCTGCGGAACATGGCTTCATTGCGGGTCAACAGCGCCATGCGCGCATTCAGCAGGCGCAGCTTCACGTTCTCGCGCGCGTAGTAGGCCTGGGTCGGCGACAGCAGCAGCGCATCGGGCGTTTCCACATTGCGCACGCGGACCATTTGCTTGAGCTCGGTCCAGACTTCATTGGTCCAGCTGTTCCACCTGTCTTCCAGGTCGCTGAACCAGTCGGCGGCGGAATTGCCCGCGTTCGCCGGCGCTTTCGCGGCGCTTGCGCTCTTCGATGCGCGGCGCGAGGTCTTGGGCTGGGTGGCCGGCAACGCCGGCTTTTCATCGGCCAGCAAGGGCATGCTGTCGATTTGTCCGATCAGGCTATCCAGGCGCAACGCGATGCCGGGAAGATCGATGTTCGGCAGCAGCTTGAGACGCTCCATGTCCCTGGCAAGCGCGCGGCGGATGACGATGAACTGCGGCTTGTCCGAACGCGACAGGCGGTTGTCGGCGTTTTGCAGCGCAATCAGCGCGCCCTGCACATTGCCGGCCAGTTGCAATTGCTGGCTGGCGGTCGACAGCACCTGTTCGATTTCCGCCAGCGCCCAGTCGTCGCGATTCTTCGACAGCTCCTGGTACATCTGTTCCAGCGCCAGTTGCTGCCCCTGCGCTTCGACCTGCTTGCCTTCGAGGACATTGACCTTGGCCTGCATGTCGCGCATGCTGTCCTGCATCGACTTCACCAGCACCTTGGTTTCGGCATTGATCGACTCGCCGGTTTTCAGACGCTGCGCCATTTCCTCGCGCAAGCTGCTGATTTCGTGGTTCGACGACCACCATTGCGCCGCCAGCAAGAAGCCGAGCACGCCCAGCGCCGCGTACACCGGGCGGTTCAGCCGATGATGCCCGGAGCCAGTCTCAGTTTGCAAAGGCAGCTGCGGCGCGGGGCTGGCACCGCCGGATGGAGTGGAATTATTGGAGGATGGCAATTCGTTCATGCTCAAAATTGTAACGCGGCAAGCAGCGGTTCGTCGCCTGACGCCGTCTGGGTAAGATGGGTGAAGCCGAGTGAACGCGCGGTTTCCGCAATGCGGACGTGGGGAATGACCAGATGCTGCTGTTGCAATTTCGCCACTCCGTCTTCGGTCGCCGCTTCCCGCACCATCTCCACGAGGATGCGCAATGCCTCGGAACTGGTAATGATCCAGTCGCCCTGCGCATCCAGCAGGCTGAGCAGCTGGCCGCGTCCGGCATCGTCCAGCGCGGGCGCGCGGCGCCGGTAGGCTGGCAGCGGCGTGACATCGACCCCCTGCGCGCGCAAGGCGTCGGCCAGCAATTCGCGCCCGCTTTCGCCGCGCACGATCAGCACCCGCTTGCCGCGCAGCGCATCGATGTCAAGCACTTCCAGCAACGTCTGCGAATCGGTGCGCTCCGTATCCTTCGGGCTGAAGATGGTGGCATTCGCGTCGGTCACGCCATGCGCGGCGAGCGCCTGCCGGCTGCCCTCGCCCACCACGGCGATCGCGACCTCGCGCGGCCACGACGGCAGGATGGCGAAGGCCGCGTTGATCGCATTCGGGCTGACGAAGGCGACCATCGCATAGCGGCGCAAATCATGCAATTCGGCGCGCAGCTGCGTCTGATCGGGTAAGGGCTCGATGTCGAGCAGCGGGAATACGACGGCGTGGCGTCCGATGTCGCGAACGCGTTGCGCCAGGGGCGTCGCCTGTGCCAGCGGACGCGTGATGATAACGGGACGGGCGGTTTGATCTGTCATCGTGCAACCGTGCAATGGCGCGGCAGGCGCGCCGGAATAACAGCCACGCTTCGTGGGAAAGAGGCTTGCGTCCGGGATGGCGAGCGCCGCCATCCCGCCTTCGCATCAGGCATCCATTGCCTTGCAAGCCGCGAGAATGTCGTCGGCGCCCTGCGCCTGCAGCGACTGGGCGATCTGGTTGCCCAGGGCTTCTGGGGCGCTGGCCGGACCGGACGCGTCCGCCGTCGCAATGCGCTTGCCGTCGGGCGTGGCGACCATTGCGCGCAGGCGCATCGCGCCGCTGTCGACCGTCGCAAAAGCCGCCAGAGGAATCTGGCAGCTGCCGCCGAACACGCGCGATACGGTGCGTTCCGCGCTGACGGCCTGCGCCGTCGCCTCGTGGTTGAGCGGCGCGAGCAATTGCACCAAGTCGTCGCGGCCGTCGAGGATTTCGATGGCCATGGCGCCCTGTCCCGGCGCTGGCAGGCTTTGTTCCGGCTCGATCAGGCCGCGGATGCGCTGCGACATACCGAGCCGCTTCAGGCCCGCCGCTGCCAGGATGATGGCCGCGTATTCGCCGCGGTCGAGCTTGCCAAGCCGCGTATCGAGGTTGCCGCGCAGCGGCTTGATCACCAGTTTTGGAAAACGCGCGGCGATCAGCGCCTGGCGGCGCAGGCTGCTGGTGCCGACCACGGCGCCGTCGGGCAGTTCGTCGAGCGAGGCATACTGGTTCGACACGAAGGCGTCGCGCGGATCCTCGCGCTCCAGCACGGCGGCCAGCGCAAAACCCTCCGGCAGCACCATCGGCACGTCCTTGAGCGAATGCACGGCGAGATCGGCGCGGCGCTCGGACATCGCGACTTCCAGTTCCTTGACAAACAGCCCCTTGCCGCCGACCTTGGACAAGGCGCGGTCGAGAATCTGGTCGCCCTGCGTGGTCATGCCAAGAATCTCGATGCTGCACTGCGGATATAATTCAGACAACCTTGCGCGGACATGCTCCGCTTGCCACATCGCCAGGCGGCTTTCGCGCGATGCGATCACTAACTTGGAGGGAGGAGATACTTTCACAGCGGGCTCTTTCGAATCATTGATGCCGATCGCATCGAAGCGGCGATTTTATCATGCGCAACCGTGGCCAAAAGCCACTCTCCCTAGCTGATTGCACTCATTTAACATGGCTAAACAACCGAATATGCCTTCCGGCGCCAGCAAGGCGGCGGCAGACAAAGACGCTCCATTGAAAGAAGACATCCGCCTGCTGGGCCGCCTGCTCGGCAACGTGCTGCGCGAACAGGAAGGCGACGCGGTGTTTCAGGTAGTCGAAACCATCCGCCAGACGGCTGTGCGCTTTCGGCGCGAATCCGACGCGCAATCGGGCGCCGAACTGAACAAGCTGCTGAAGAAGCTGACGCGCGACCAGACCATCTCTGTGGTGCGCGCGTTTTCGTATTTCTCGCACCTGGCCAATATCGCGGAAGATCAGCATCACAATCGCCGCCGCCGCGCCCACCTGCTGGCCGGCTCCGCGCCGCAGCAGGGCAGCATCGCCTACGCGCTGTCCAGGCTGGACGACGCCGGAGTGCCGGGTTCCGCGGTGCGCGACTTCTTCAAGGAAGCGCTGATTTCCCCGGTGCTGACCGCGCACCCGACCGAAGTGCAGCGCAAGAGCATCCTCGACGCGGAACGCGAAATCGCGCGGCTGCTGGCCGAGCGCGACCGCCCGCTGACGCCGAAGGAGCTGGCGCAAAACACGCAGCTGCTGCATGCGCGCGTGGCCACGCTGTGGCAGACCCGCATGCTGCGCTACACCAAGCTCACGGTCGCCGACGAAATCGAGAACGCGCTGTCGTACTACCGCATCACTTTCCTGCGCGAACTGCCTGCGCTGTACGCGGACATCGAACAGGAAGTCGCGACGCACTTCCCGCAGCGGCATGCGTCCGCCGAACTCGATCTGCCGCCCTTCGTGCAGATGGGGAGCTGGATCGGCGGCGACCGCGACGGCAACCCCAACGTCAACGCCGGCACCATGCAGCATGCGCTGGTGCGGCAGTCGACCGCGATCTTCGATTTTTATCTGGAAGAAGTGCACGCGCTCGGCGCCGAGCTGTCGATTTCCACCCTGCTGGTGGGCGTCAACCCGGAACTGGAAGCGCTCGCCGCAGCCTCGCCCGACCATTCCGAGCATCGCATGGACGAACCCTACCGGCGCGCGCTAATCGGCCTGTACGCCCGGCTGGCCGCGACCGCGCGCGCGCTGGGCGCCGCGCATGTGCTGCGCCAGGAAGTCGGCGCGGCCGCGCCCTATGCAAGCGCTGCCGACTTCACGCGCGACTTGCGGGTGCTGGAGGATTCGCTCAAGGCGCATCACGGCGCGGCGCTCGTGCGCCCGCGCCTGGCGGCGCTCAAGCGCGCATCGGAAATCTTCGGATTCCATCTCGCCACGCTCGACATGCGGCAAAGCTCGGACGTGCACGAACGGGTGCTGGCCGAACTGTTTTCGTGCGCGCGGGTGGAACCGGACTACGCCGCCCTGGCGGAAGAGCGCAAGGTCGAACTGCTGCTTGACGAACTGGGCAAGCCGCGCCTGCTGCATTCGCCCTATCTGCCCTACTCCGCGGAAACCGATTCGGAACTGGCTATCCTGCGCGCCGCGCGCGACATCCGCCGGCGCTACGGCGAGCGCGCCATCCGCAACTACATCATCTCGCACACGGAAACCGTTTCCGACCTGCTGGAAGTACTGCTGCTGCAAAAGGAAACCGGCCTGCTGCGCATGGAATGGGACAACGCGTCCGGCCAGATCGCGGACGCGCGGCAGGAATTGATGGTCATCCCCTTGTTCGAGACCATCCCGGACCTGCGCAATGCGCCGCAGATCATGGACGAGTTCATGGCGCTGCCGCAGGTACGACGCCTGATCGCAAGGCAAGGTGACCTGCAGGAAGTCATGCTCGGCTACTCGGACTCCAACAAGGACGGCGGCTTCCTCACGTCCAACTGGGAGCTGTATAAGGCGGAAACGCGCCTGGTCGACCTGTTCGAGCGCGCCGGCGTGAAGCTGCGCCTGTTCCACGGTCGCGGCGGCACCGTCGGGCGCGGCGGCGGACCGAGCTACGACGCGATCCTGGCGCAACCGCCGGGCACGGTGAACGGTCAGATCCGCTTGACGGAGCAAGGCGAAATCATCGCGTCGAAATTCTCCAACCCGGAAATCGGCCACCGCAACCTGGAGCTGCTGGTGGCCGCCACGCTGGAGGCCAGTCTCGCGCCGCACGCGGAAGAAGGCAGGCAGGCCAAGAAGCTGGCCGGATTCGAGCGCGCCATGGAGGAATTGTCGGAGCGCGCCTATCGCGGCTACCGCGACCTGGTGTACGACACGCCGGGATTCACCGACTACTTCTTCGCGTCGACGCCGATCGCCGAAATCGCGGAATTGAATATCGGCTCGCGCCCGGCGTCGCGCAAGTCCACGCGCCGCATCGAGGACTTGCGCGCCATCCCATGGGGCTTTTCCTGGGGGCAGTGCCGCCTGCTGCTGCCCGGCTGGTACGGCTTCGGCAGCGCGGTGTCATCGTGGCTGCTGGAAGGCGATGCGGCGCAACACAAGAAGCGGCTGACGCTCCTGCGCGCGATGGTCAAGGAATGGCCGTTCTTCGCCACGCTGCTGTCGAACATGGACATGGTGTTGTCGAAGACGGATCTGGCGGTGGCGTCGCGCTATGCGGAACTGGTCGGCGACAAGAAGCTGCGCAACAGCATCTTCAAGCGCATCCTCGCCGAACATCAGCGCACCATCGAGTGCCTGTCACTGATCACCGGCACGAAGGAAAGGCTGGCGAACAACCCCTTGCTGGCGCGTTCGATCAAGAACCGCTTCGCCTATCTCGATCCGCTGAACCACCTGCAGGTCGAACTGATCAAGCGGCACCGCGCGGCGTCCGCCGAAGGCCGCAAGCTAGACGAACGGGTGCGGCGCGGCATCCATATGTCAATCAACGGTATTGCGGCCGGCTTGCGCAATACCGGTTAACCAGGCGGCGGCCGCGAGCGATCAGCGCACCAGCGCCTTCGCCACGGGCCACTGCCGGCGCGAGATCGGCAGGCGCTCGTCGACGTCGCGCAGAATCACCTGCCATTGCTCCGACGACTTGTCCGCCTCACCGTCGGCATCGACCGGCTGCGCGCCGCGCTCGACGCCGAGGATGGCATGGCGCGCCACCAGCGCATTGCGGTGCACGCGCACGAACGATGAGCCCAATTCCTCCTCGATCGAGGTCAGCGACTCTTCGATCAGGTATTCCTGCAGCCTGGTGCGCAGCGTCACGTACTTCAGTTCCGCCTTCAGGTAGATGACCTCGCTGACCGGCACCAGCAGCACCCGGCCGCGCTCCTGCACCGAAAAATGCTGGCGCTTCGATGACATGACCGAGGCCGCCGCACCGATCGCGGCGTGCTGCGGCGAGGCCTGGGCACGCAACGCGGCGGCGCGCCGGATCGCATCCGCCAGGCGCGCGGCGCGCACCGGCTTGAGCAGGTAGTCGAGCGCGCGCACCTCGAATGCCTTGAGCGCATATTCGTCGTACGCGGTGACGAAGATGATGGCCGGCGCCGGGTCGACGGCGCGCGACAGGTGCGAAGCCAGCTTGATGCCGCTCATGCCCGGCATTTGCACGTCCAGCAGGACGATGTCGGGCCTGGATTGCGCGATGCCGTCGAGCGCCTGTTGCGCGCAGCCCGCTTCGCCCGCCAGTTCGTGCGGGCATTCCGCTGCGATATCCGACAACAGGGTCTTGAGCCGCGCGCGCGCCGGCGCCTCGTCATCCACGATGAACAGCCGCGGCGTCATACCGGCCCCGTCGCGTAGGGAAACCGCAGGCGCACTTCAAAGAATCCGTTCGCGATATGCGTGATCAACTGTGCCTCCACGTCGTACAACAATTCAAGGCGTTCGCGGATGTTACTCAATGCCATGTGGTTGCCCGCCGGCGCCACGGCGCCCTCCTGATACGGATTGAGGACGACGATCTGGATGCGGTCGATCGAGCGGCTCACCTGCACCTGTATGCATACCGGCGCCGCGGCCGGCTCGACGCCGTAGTGCACCGCGTTTTCGAGCAGCGGCTGCAGCAACAGCACCGGCACCTGCGCGCGGTGCAACACCTCCGGGCCGACACTGTCCAACTCCCATTGCACCTGCAAGCGTTCGCCCAGTCGGATCTGCTCGATCGACAGGTACTGCCTGCATAGCCGGATCTCTTCCTCCAGCGTCGTCATGCTGCGCGGATCGCTCATCAGCACGCGAAACAGGTCCGCCAAATCTTCCAGCGCCGTCTCGGCACGGCGCGGTTCGCTGCGGATCAGCGACAGCACCGCGTTCAGGCTGTTGAACAGGAAATGCGGACGTATGCGCGCTTGCAAGGCTTGCAGGCGCGCCTCGACCAGCGCCGGCGAATAGGCGCGCGTACGCAGCTCGAAATAATGCTGGAACGACAGCCCGAGCAAGGCGGCCGCGAAAGCGCCCTTTTGCGGCGTCAGGTAGGCAAAGCTGCCTGAAAACCATACGAAGGAGGCCAGGAAACGAATCACGACCGCCGTCGCAGCCGCCGGCACCAGCGCGCAGAAGATGCGCTGCCCGACCGCCGAAAGCGCTCCCATGCCGCCGGCGCGCAACAACATGCGCCGCAACACGCACATTCCAAACAGCGACCACAGGCAGGACAATTCCACCACCATCGACGCCTCGACGAATTCCTGCAGCCCCTGTGTCACGCTGCCGGCCCGCAGCAGGATGCCGACCAGGACGACGGCATTGACTGCCAGCAGCGAGCGATAGACGACGCCGATATTGCAACAGTCCGGCATGACGACCTCGGTCGGCGCGCTGACGGATGTGGTGGATGGCGGCATAGGCAGTAAGGCTTGTTTTATAATCACGTATTCACTGAGAGCACAATTATGACAGCACAACTTTCCAAAAAAAGCGAGGCCTGGTCGGCCCGCTTTTCCGAACCGGTCTCCGACCTGGTCAAGCGTTACACCGCCTCTGTATTTTTTGACAAGCGCCTGGCCGAAGCCGACATCCAGGGCTCGCTCGCGCACGCCGAGATGCTGGCGCACCAGGGCATCATCAGCGCGCAGGACCGCGCCGATATCGAGCGCGGCATGGCGCAGATCCGGGGCGAAATCGCCGACGGCAGGTTCGAGTGGCTGCTCGACCTGGAAGACGTGCACCTGAACATCGAGAAGCGCCTGACTGAACTGGTGGGCGACGCCGGCAAGCGCCTGCATACCGGACGCTCGCGCAACGACCAGGTCGCCACCGACATCCGCCTGTACATGCGCGGCGCCATCGACGACATTTCCGGCCTGCTGCGCGAACTGCGCGTGGCGCTGCTCGACCTCGCCGAAAAGCACGCCGACACCATCCTCCCCGGCTTCACCCATATGCAGGTGGCGCAGCCGATCACCTTCGGCCATCACATGCTGGCCTATGTCGAGATGTTCGGGCGCGACGCCGAACGCATGGCCGACTGCCGCAAGCGCGTCAACCGCCTGCCGCTCGGCGCGGCCGCGCTGGCCGGGACCACCTTCCCGATCGACCGCGAGCGCGTGGCCAGGACGCTCGGCTTCGATGACGTGTGCCGCAACTCGCTGGACGCGGTGTCCGACCGCGACTTCGCGATCGAATTCTGCGCCGCCGCCGCGCTGGTCATGACGCACATCTCGCGCATGTCGGAAGAACTGGTGATCTGGATGAGCCCGCGCGTGGGCTTCATCGATATCGCCGACCGCTTCTGCACCGGCTCGTCGATCATGCCGCAAAAGAAGAACCCGGACGTGCCGGAACTGGCGCGCGGCAAGACCGGCCGCGTCAACGGCCACCTGATCGGCCTGCTGACCCTGATGAAGGGCCAGCCGCTGGCCTACAACAAGGACAACCAGGAAGACAAGGAGCCGCTGTTCGACACCGTCGACACCGTCACCGACACGCTGCGCATTTTTGCCGACATGGCGCGCGGCATCACGGTGAAACCCGACGCGATGCGCGCAGCGGCCTTGCAGGGCTATGCGACCGCCACCGACCTGGCCGACTACCTGGTCAAGAAGGGACTGCCGTTCCGCGACGCGCACGAAGCGGTGGCGCACGCGGTGCGCGCCTGCGAGGGCCGCGGCTGCGACCTCACCGACCTGTCGCTCGACGAGCTGCGCGCATTCTCCGCGCTGATCGAAGCCGACGTCTTCAACGTGCTCACGCTGGAAGGCTCGGTGGCGGCGCGCAATCACATCGGCGGCACGGCGCCGGAACAGGTGCGCGCGGCCATCGCGCACGTGCGCGCACTGCTCGGCTGATCCAAGCAGTCTCGGGCGGATGCGCGCAACGCCATCCGCCCTCTTTCCCTCCTGCCATCCAGCGCACTTTCGTCTATCTCCGCCTGCCGCACCGCGCAATGCGCACTCCATGCGTACTTCTACTTACGCGCTCCACGTAAGTGCGGGCGCGGCGGCGCGTCGTTTTTTCCGGCTTTCGCATCGCAGCATGAAAAGAAGTTCGAACATGTATTTGAAGTGTTCGCTTGACAGATGAAATGACATATACTGCCCCGGACCGTAAGCGCTGCCGCGCAACGCGGCGAGGGCTGCACATAAAAATCACGCGGTCCGGTTCAAGGCACTTTTATCAACGGAGACAAACCATGTCTTTTCTTCTCTCGCTATCGAGACTCATTGACAAAATCAATGAAAAAATCGGACTCGGCGTCAGCTGGGCTCTTCTTCTGGCAGTACTGATCTGCGCCGGCAATGCGCTTGTGCGCTATTCCCTGAACACCAGCTCGAACGCCTGGCTGGAAATCCAGTGGTATCTGTTCGCGGCGATCTTCCTGCTGGCGAGCTCCTACACGCTGCGCCGCAACGAGCATGTGCGCATCGACGTCATCGCCGGACGCCTGTCCAAGCGCGCCCAGGTCTGGATCGACCTGTTCGGCTTCCTGGTCTTCCTGCTGCCGATGACGCTGATCATCCTGTACTACGCCGTGCCGTACGCCCTGCTTTCGATCCAGAATCAGGAAGTGTCGAGCAATGCCGGCGGCCTCATCGTGTGGCCCGCGAAGGCGCTGATTCCGGCCGGCTTCTTCCTGCTGAGCTTGCAGGGCCTTTCCGAACTGATCAAGCGCATCGGCTTCCTGATGGGCCTGGTCGACGCGAGCGAGTTCGAAAAGCATGGCAGCACCCCCGAAGAAGAAATCGAGGCGATCAAAGCCGCAAACAAACTCAACTGATCGTCCGGAGACTAAGCAATGGAGCAATTTCTGATCACAAACATGGCGCCGGTAATGTTCGGCGCCCTGGTCGTCTTCCTGCTGTCGGGCTTCCCGGTGGCGTTCGCGCTGGCCGCCAATGGCCTGTTCTTCGGTTTCCTCGGCATCGAGTTCGGCCTGTTGAAGCCCGAACTGCTGCAGGCGCTGCCGAACCGCCTGTTCGGCATCATGGCCAACGACACGCTGCTGGCGATTCCGTTCTTCACCTTCATGGGCCTGATCCTGGAGCGCTCGGGCATGGCGGAAGACTTGCTCGACACTATCGGCCAACTGTTCGGACCGATTCGCGGCGGCGTCGCCTACGCGGTCATTTTCGTCGGCGCCCTGCTGGCGGCGACCACCGGCGTGGTGGCCGCTTCGGTGATTTCGATGGGCCTGATTTCGCTGCCGGTAATGCTGCGCTACGGCTATGACAAGAAACTGGCTTCGGGCGTGATTGCCGCTTCCGGCACGCTGGCGCAGATCATCCCGCCGTCGCTGGTGCTGATCGTGATGGCCGACCAGCTCGGCCGCTCCGTCGGCGACATGTACAAGGCGGCGTTCGTGCCCGGCCTGTTGCTGACCGCGATGTATGCCGGCTACGTGCTCGCGCTGTCGATCTTCAAGCCGGCGACGGTGCCGGCCCTGCCGCCGGAAGCGCGCAACCTGCGCGAGCCGAACGGCAGGAGCGGCGTCGTCTCCCTGCTGGCGCTGCTGGCGCTCGCGGTTGGCGCCTCGTTCGCATTCGCTTCGTATTACGGGTCGACGCATCCGAACGCGCCCGCGGACGAAGTCGGCATCTATTCGGCCGGCGTGGGCATCGTCGGCGCGTTCGTGCTGGCCGTGATCAACCGCAGGCTGAAGATCGGCCTGCTGTCGCGCATGGCCGAGAAAGTCGTGTTCGTCCTGATTCCGCCGCTGGCGCTGATCTTCCTGGTGCTGGGCACGATTTTCGTCGGCATCGCCACACCGACCGAAGGCGGCGGCATGGGCGCGCTCGGTGCGCTGATCCTCGCGATCATGAACCGCCGCCTGTCGATGGACCTGCTCAAGCAGGCGATGAACTCGACCACCCGCCTCTCCTGTTTCGTGGTGTTCATCCTGATCGGTTCTTCCGTGTTCTCGCTGGTGTTCCGCGGCGTAAACGGCGACCTGTGGGTGGAGCACCTGCTGACTTCGCTGCCGGGCGGCACGGGTGGCTTCCTGATCGTGGTGAACCTGCTGTTCTTCGGGCTGGCGTTCTTCCTCGACTTCTTCGAACTGGCCTTCATCCTGGTGCCGCTGGTGGGCCCGGTGGCCGAGAAAATGGGTATCGACCTGATCTGGTTCGGCGTGCTGCTGGGCGTGAACATGCAGACCTCGTTCATGCACCCGCCGTTCGGCTTCGCGTTGTTCTACCTGCGCTCGGTCGCCCCCAAGGAAGTCAAGACCTCCGACATTTACTGGGGCGCCGTGCCTTTCGTGCTGATCCAGGTAATCATGGTGGCGCTGATCATCGTCTTCCCGCGCATCGTGTCGATCGAAAAGAAAACGGACATGAAGGAAAAGATCGAATTGAAGATCGACGTCCCGGCCGGCCAGGGTTACGGCGAAGGCACGCCTCAGCTCGATTTCTCGACCCCGGGCAGCGGCCAGGGTGATGAGGCTCCGCAGTTGAATTTCTCGACTGAAGAAGACAAGAAATAAACCTCCCGGCCTCCCGCCAACCCCGCCCGGTTCGCCGCGCGGGGTTTTTTACTGCGGCAATAACATGACAAAAAACCCGCATATCTCGCGCATTGCGGGCGGACGGGCACGTGCAATTCCCACTTCCTGTTTATGGCTGGCGATCGGATCGACCATGCAATTCGATGGTCCCGCTTCTGACACTATGGCATGGCGATGGTGCCGGCGATATGTGGACGGCCGCAGAATCGCATGCGACGATCCCCTTGAAAAAGCGAGAGAATAAAAAAGCCCGCGTCGCATAGGCGGCGCGGGCTGCAGTGACTTACTGCAGATTACTTGTGCGTAATCATGAAGTTCTGCATTGGGGCCTCTGCCACCGAGAACCATTGGTTGGCATCGTGGCGGAAACGCTTCCATGGTTCGTAGATCTTCTTGAACTTCGCGTTCTTGCTGGCTTCTTCCTCGTTGACTTCATTGGCGGCCTTGTAGCAGGCTTCCATGATTTCTTTCGAGAAGGAATGCAGCTTCACGCCATTCTTCAGCAAACGTGCCAGCGCAGCCGGGTTCTTTGCATCGTATTCGGCCTGCATGTACACGTGCGCTTCGTAGCTTGCCGCCTCGATGGCCGCCTGGTATTCCTTGGGCAGCTTTTCCCACTCCTTGATGCCGACATAGAACGAGAACTGCGTGCTGGGCTCCCACCATCCCGGCGCATAGTAGTGCGGAGCGACCTTGTACAAGCCGAGGCGCTCGTCGTCGACCGGCGCAATCCATTCGGCGGCGTCGATCGTGCCCTTTTCCAGCGCCGGATAAATGTCGCCGGCGGCGATCTGCTGCGGCACCAGGCCGAGCTTCTGCAGCACGCGACCACCGTAGCCGCCGATGCGCATCTTCAGGCCCTGCAGATCTTTCAGGCTCTTGATCTCCTTGCGGAACCAGCCGCCCATCTGCGCACCGCTATTGCCGCCAATGAAGTTGATGATGCCGTAGTCCTTGTAAAACTCGCGCATCAGCTGCTTGCCGCCGCCCTGCTCGTACCACGCTGTCTGCTGGCGCGAATTCATGCCGAACGGTACCGCGCAGTCGAATGCGAAAGTCGGATCCTTGCCGAAGAAGTAGTACGGCGCGGTGTGGCCCATCTCGATGGTGCCGGCCTGAACCGCATCCATCACCTGCAGCGCCGGCACAATTTCACCGCCAGCAAATACACGGATATTGAATTTACCGCCGGTCAGCTGCGCCACGCGCTTGCTGAACACTTCGGCGGCGCCGAACACGGTTTCCAACGTTTTCGGAAAGCTCGATGCCAAACGCCAGTTAAGCGTAGGCTGCGATTGCGCTAACGCGGGAGCGGCCAAAGCGCCTGCCGACGCACCTGCTGCCGCCTTCTTCAGAAATGAACGACGTTCCATTTTGTCTCCTTGAATTGAACATCAAAACCATACGATTCCGAACTTGCACATGGCAACACTGCCAAGTTTTGCTGTGGATTGTATGGAGCCTCTTGCCACCCAAAAAATATCTGGGATTCGTGCAAATGCACCCGGATGAAAATTATTAACGTCCGAATCAAGCAGGGCGTAAGTCATGCATTTCCCCCTGTCCGGACGAAGCAT
The DNA here is from genome assembly GCF_007874125.1 of Noviherbaspirillum sp. UKPF54. NCBI lineage: Bacteria > Pseudomonadati > Pseudomonadota > Betaproteobacteria > Burkholderiales > Oxalobacteraceae > Noviherbaspirillum > Noviherbaspirillum sp. UKPF54. Next base: position 2,345,184 of record NZ_CP040128.1, read on the forward strand.
CGGGTGCAATTCCGGCCGGCATAGCTAAAAATAAATCAACAAACTGGGCCAGCCTGTTTCATTACTTGCCATGCGTGGTCATGAAGTTTTGCATCGGGGCCTCTGCTACCGAGAACCACTGGTTTTCGTCGCGCTGGAAGCGCTTGTAGTGTTCGTAAATCTTCTTGAACTTGGCGTTCTTGGCAGCCTCTTCATCCATGGTGGTCACCGCTGCCTTGTAACAGGCTTCCATGATTTCCTTGGAGAAGAAACGCAGCTTGGCACCATTCTTGATTAGGCGCGCCAGCGCAGCCGGGTTCTTTGCATCGTATTCAGCCTGCATGAAGACGTGCGCTTCGTAGCTTGCCACCTCGATGGCCGCCTGGTATTCCTTGGGCAGTTTTTCCCACTCCTTGATGCCGACATAGAAGGACAACTGCGCGCCGGCCTCCCACCATCCCGGAGCATAGTAATACGGCGCAACCTTGTAGAAGCCGAGCTTCTCATCGTCGTAGGGCGTGGTCCACTCGACCGCATCGAGCGCGCCTTTTTCCAGCGCGGGATAGATATCGGCGCCGGCCAGCTGCTGCGGCACCAGTCCCAGCGGCTGCAGCACCTTGCCGGCAAATGCGGAAATGCGCATCTTCAGGCCCTGCAGATCCTTCACCGTCTTGATCTCCTTGCGGAACCAGCCGCCCATCTGCGTGCCGGTATTCCCGCCGAGGAAATTGATGATGCCGTAATCCTTGTAAAACTCGCGCAACAGTTGCTTGCCGCCCCCCTGCTCGAACCATGCCGTCTGCTGGCGCGAGGTCATGCCGAAAGGCACCGCACAATCGAATGCGAAAGTCGCATCCTTGCCGAAGTAGTAGTAAGGCGCGGTATGTCCCATTTCGACGGTGCCGTTCTGGACCGCGTCGACCACCTGCAAGGGCGGAACGATTTCGCCGCCCGCGAACACGCGGATGTTCAGCTTGCCGCCGGTCAGCTGCGACACGCGCTTGCTAAAGATTTCAGCAGTTCCGTAAAGCGTATCGAGCGACTTGGGGAAGCTCGAGGCTAGGCGCCAGTTGAATGTCGGCTGGGCTTGTGCCAGCGCGGGCGCTGCCACGGCGCCAACGGATGCTCCAGCTGCTGCTTTTTTTAGAAAGGAACGGCGCTCCATTATTTTGTCTCCTTTTATAGTGCGGCATGAAAATTGTCCGGGACCACCACATAAGACGGCTAGCCTACGTAGTAACCCACTGATTCTAGGCGTCCACTTGCGAGTACGGCAATACAAAACCCATGGCAAAGTAAAACCGCGTAGGTAATATCGCGTAGAACAAGTTGCAATATAAATCATGCGCGAGACTTGATGCGAGTATTTATCCCAGTCAACTCGAAAAATCAATCTTGTAAATCAAGCATTTCCTCCCCATTCCACCCCGTTCAGTGTGGATGTCCACAATTGCTACCCCTACTGAGCACAAGGACAATGCCTCATCTATGCCACATCGCCACAGGTCCGCCGCAGCGGGCCGGTGGAAAACGACTGGGTGGCAGGGCTGCTTGCATATCACGGAGAATCACATGGGAAACAAACCGATCTACAAGTCTCTGTACGTCCAGGTACTGACGGCAATCGTCATCGGCGTGCTGCTGGGCCACTTCTATCCGAGCCTCGGCGCCGACATGAAGCCACTCGGCGACGGCTTCATCAAGCTGATCAAGATGATCATCGCCCCGATCATCTTCTGCACCGTCGTAATCGGCATCGCCGGCATGGAAGATATGAAAAAGGTCGGCAAGACCGGCGGGCTGGCGCTGATCTATTTTGAAGTGGTCAGCACCATCGCACTGATCGTCGGCCTGATCATCGTGAACGTGCTCCAGCCGGGCGCTGGCATGCATGTCGATCCGCACTCGCTCGACACCAAGTCCATCGCCGCCTTCACCGCTCCCGGCAAGATGCAGGGCACGACCGAATTTCTGATGAACATCATCCCGACCAGCGTGGTGGATGCATTCGCCAAGGGCGACATCCTGCAGGTGCTGCTGTTCTCGGTGCTGTTCGGCTTTGCGCTGCACAAGTTCGGCGGCCGCGGCACCCTGGTGTTCGATTTCGTCGAAAAGACCTCGCATGTCCTGTTCGGTATCGTCGGCATCATCATGAAGGCCGCCCCGATCGGCGCGTTCGGCGCGATGGCGTTCACCATCGGCAAGTACGGTGTCGGCAGCCTGCTCTCGCTGGGCAAGCTGATGGGCACGTTCTACCTGACCTGCCTGGTGTTCGTCTTCGTGGTGCTGGGTACCATCTCGGCGCTGCACGGCTTCTCGATCTGGAAATTCGTCAAGTACATCAAGGAAGAGCTGTTCATCGTGCTGGGCACCTCCTCGTCCGAGTCCGTGCTGCCGCGCATGATGACCAAGCTGGAAAACCTCGGCGTGAAGAAATCGGTGGTCGGCCTGGTAATTCCGACCGGTTACTCGTTCAACCTCGACGGCACCTCGATCTACCTGACGATGGCCGCGGTCTTCATCGCGCAGGCCACCGACACCCCGATGACACTGATGCAGCAGCTGACCCTGCTCGCGGTGCTGCTGCTGACCTCCAAGGGCGCGGCGGGCATTACCGGCAGCGGCTTCATCGTGTTGGCGGCGACCTTGTCGGCGGTAGGCGGCGTGCCGGTTGCCGGCCTCGCACTGATCCTCGGCATCGACCGCTTCATGTCTGAAGCCCGCGCGCTGACCAACCTGGTCGGCAATGGTGTGGCTACCGTTGTGGTTGGCAAGTGGACCGGCGACCTCGATGTCGCGAAGCTGCAGCAACAGTTGAACAATGGCGCGGACGGCGAGTCCGGCGCAGCGGCGCCGGCACTCAAGCCGGTGGAAGTGCATTCACCGGCGAAGGCGAAGAAAGTCGCCTGAGCGTCAGATGGAAAGCTGCGATTGCGCGATCGGCGCAATCTCGCCCCAAAAAAAACAGCCCGCCATTGCGCGGGCTGTTTCATTTTACGGCGATGTAATGCCGATGCCGTCAGTTGCCGGCAACCGTCATGCTTTCAATAAGAATTGAACCGACCTCCTTGGTACCGCGAACGAGGGTGTCGGCGCCGACCGCGACGATCTGCTGGAACATGTCCTTCATGTTGCCCGCGATCGTGATTTCCTCCACCGGATACTGGATCACGCCGTTCTCCACCCAGTAACCTGATGCGCCGCGCGAATAATCGCCGGTCACATAATTCACGCCCTGCCCCATCAACTCGGTCACCAGCAGGCCGGTGCCGAGCTTTTTGAGCATCGCCACGAAATCGTCGTCCGGCGTGGTCAGCAGCGACGTCAGAGTCAGGTTGTGCGAGCCGCCGGCATTGCCGGTCGTTTTCATGCCGAGCTTGCGCGCAGAATAAGTGGACAGGAAATACCCCTGTACCACGCCATCCTTCACCACGTCGCGCCGGCTGGTCTTCACGCCCTCCTCGTCGAACGGCGAGGAACCAACGGCGCCGATGACGTGCGGGTCTTCCACCACTTGAATATGCGGCGCGAATACCTGCTTGCCGAGCGAATCGAGCAGGAAGGTCGACTTGCGGTACAGCGCGCCGCCCGACACCGCCTGCACGAAGGAGCCGAGCAGGCCGGCCGCCAGCGGGGCTTCGAACAGCACCGGGCACTTGCGCGTATCGAGCTTGCGGGCATTCAGGCGAGCCAGAGCGCGCTCGGAGGCATAACGGCCGACATCTTCCGGCCTGGCCAGCAGGTTCGGGTCGCGCGTGGACGAATACCAGTCGTCGCGCTGCATGTTACTGCCCTTGCCGGCGATCGGCGCCACCGAAATCGTGTGGCGCGAATACGGGTAGCCGCCCATGAAGCCGCGCGTGTTCGCCGACACAAAGTGCGACTGCTGCGCATAGACGCTGGCGCCTTCGCTGTTGGTGATGCGCTTGTCGACGGCGAAGGCCGCCGCTTCGCAGCGCTTGGCGATCTCGACCGCTTCCTCGGTGGAGATCAGCCACGGATAGCACAGCCGCAAGTCGCGCGGGTGCATTTCCAGCGTATCGGCGTCCGGCAGGCCGGCGCAGTCGTCCTCGGCGGTGAAGCGCGCGATATCGTACGCCGCCTCGACGGTATCCTTGAGCGACTGCTGCGAAAAATCGGAGGTGCTGGCATTACCTCGGCGGACATGACGTCCCTCGCCCAGGTAGACGGTCACGCCAATCCCTTTATCCTTGTTTTGCTCGATGGTTTCGATCTGCCCCTTGCGCACCGTTACCGACAGGCCATTACCTTCGCTGATCTCGACCGACGCGTCGGACGCACCCTTTTCCTTGGCGAAACGCAGCACATCCTGCGCGAGCTGCTGCAACTGGTCCTGGCTATGGGTAAATACGGGATTGCTCATGAGCTTGTTTTTCTAGGAAGTCGGTTAAAACAGTTATCATAGCAGTCGTTTACCGAATGACCTTGCGTCCGCTTGAAAAGCAGTCCGAGCAGTAGATTTTCAAACGGCGCCTTGCCCTTTTCTGAAATTGAATCATGGTTAATCCCAATCGCGGTGCCGTCGGCTTCCGTTCCGACGAATTTGAACAGCAATACGACCGCCCCTCCAAATCGCAGCTCAAGCGCGAAATGACTGCCCTGCAAAAGCTCGGCGAAGAACTGGTAGCGCAACCGAAGGACCGCGTCATGCGCGTGCCGATGCCGGAAGACGTGCGCGAGGTCATCCTCGAATGCCAGAAGATCAAGGACCACGAAGGCCGGCGCCGCCAGATGCAGTACGTCGGCAAGAAGATGCGCAGCCTCGAAGAGGAAGAAGTCGCGGCGATCCAGAAGGTGCTCGACAGCTGGAAAGGTGCGTCCAAGTCGGAAACCGCCGCCATGCACGCGCTGGAGCGCCAGCGTGAAAAGCTGCTGGCCGACGACAAGGCGCTGACAGCCCTGCTGGCGCAGCATTCGCAAGCGGATGCCCAGCAGTTGCGCGCGCTGATCCGCAACGCCCGCAAGGAGCAGGCGGAAAACAAGCCTCCCAAGGCCTACCGCGAGATCTTCCAGATTCTGAAGGGACTGCAGGCGCCGTCTACTTCCCCGGAGCAGGATGAGCATGACGAAGCTGAAGAGGAATAATCCCGACGAATTGCTGATCGGCCTGGTGTCGATCTCGGACCGCGCTTCGTCCGGCGTGTATGAAGACCAGGGCATCCCGGCGCTGCGCGACTGGTTCGGTGCCGCGCTGTCCAGTCCGTGGCAAATGGAAACCCGGCTGATTCCCGACGAACGCGCGCAAATCGAAAAGACGCTGATCGAGCTGGTCGACGACGCCGGCTGCGACCTCGTCCTCACCACCGGTGGCACCGGCCCGGCGCGACGCGACGTCACGCCGGAAGCGACACTGGCGGTAGCCACCAAGGAAATGCCGGGTTTCGGCGAGCAGATGCGCCAGATCAGCCTGAAGTTCGTGCCGACCGCGATCCTGTCGCGCCAGGTCGCGGTGATCCGAGAAACGGCCGATCATGCGGCGCTGATCATGAACCTGCCGGGACAGCCGAAATCGATCAGGGAAACGCTGGAAGGATTGAAGGACGCCGACGGCAAACAAGTCGTTCCCGGCATCTTTGCGGCCGTTCCTTACTGCATCGACCTCATCGGCGGGCCGTATGTCGACACCAACGACGCGGTATGCAAGGCTTTCCGCCCGAAATCGGCGATTCGCCAAAAATAAGCGGCTTGCCGCACAAACGTCACGCTCCGATCCGCATCATGACGAAAAACAACCTCCCGCTCGAAGCCATCGAGATCGAAACCGCGCCCAACCCGACCGTGGCCGTCATCTGGCTGCACGGCCTCGGCGCCGACGGCAACGATTTCGTGCCGATCGTGCGCGAACTCGACCTGTCCGGCTGCCCGCCGATCCGTTTCGTCTTCCCGCATGCGCCGGTAATGCCGGTGACCGTCAACGCCGGCTACATGATGCGCGCCTGGTACGACATCCTCGGCACCGATCTCAGCCAGCAAGAGGACGAAGCCGGCCTGCGCAAGTCGCAGGCATTGGTCGAACAGCTGATCGCGCGGGAAAAGTCGCGCGGCATTCCCGCCTCCAGCATCATCCTCGCCGGCTTTTCGCAAGGCTGCGCGATGACGCTGCAAACCGGCCTGCGCCACCCCGAAAAGCTGGCCGGCCTGCTATGCCTGTCGGGCTACCTGCCGATACATGCGACCGTTCCGGACGAGCGCCACGGCGCCAACCACGACACGCCGATTTTCTTCGCCCACGGCGTCGATGACCCGATCGTCCGGATCGACCTGGCGCGAAAATCGCGCGACATGCTGAAGGCACTTGGCCACCAAGTCGAATGGCATGAATACCTGATGCCGCATTCGGTCTGCGAGGAAGAGCTCGACGACATCGGCGTGTGGCTCAAGCGCATTCTGGCCTGAGTATCAAGCCGCGTCGCGCGGCGCCAGCTTGCCGAATTGTTTACGGTAGGCCGACGGCGACGTATTGAGCGCGAGGCGAAAATGCTGGCGCAGCGATAGCGCGGATCCGAAACCGACCTGCTGTGCGATCGCCTCGATCGGCTGCTCTCCCGTTTCCAGCATGCGCTGCGCGCGTGCCAGGCGCTGGTTCAGCAGCCATTGCACAACCGTGGTGCCGGTCGCCTGCCGGAAGTGCCGGGTAAAGCTGCGGCGGCTCATCGCGGCGCGCCGGGCAAGCGTATCGATACTGTGCGGCTGGTCGAGATGGCTTGCCACCCATTCCAGCACCTTGGACAGGCGATCGTCGCCGTGCGACACAGGCAGCGGCTTTTCAATGAATTGTGCCTGCCCGCCCTGCCGGTGCGGCGCAATCACCAGACGGCGCGCGACCCGATTGGCGGCTTCCGCGCCGCACAGCTGGCGCAGCAGGTACAAGCAGCAGTCGAGGCCGGCAGCAACTCCGGCCGAGGTCAACACGCTTCCCTCATCCACATACAGCACGTCGCGATCGACCCGCACCGCGGGATACCGTTCGGCCAGCGCCTGCGCGCAGTACCAGTGCGTGGTCGCCGTTTTACCGTTGAGCAAGCCGGCTTCGGCAAGCACGAACGCGCCGAGGCACAAGCCGACGATACGTGCGCCGCGCCGGTGCGCCTGCCGCAAGGCGTCGAGCAACGCCGGCGGCGCAGCAGCGCAATCATCTGTCCAGGAAGGCACGATCACGATATCGGCGTCGCGCAATACCTCCAGCCCGTGAGCCACGGCAATGTCAAAGCCAGACGCAGTGCGTAACGAGCCGGGCTCGGCAGCGCATGTCAGCACATTGAAATCGGGAATTCCAAGACCGCTTCGGTTTTCCCCGAATACCAGCCACGGCACGGACAGATGAAACGGGCTAATGCCGTCGAAGGCGACGACGGCAAGCGTCATGCGCTGCAGGGCCGGTTGAGAAGAGTTGGAACGGATCATGGCCCGATTATATCGCTCGTTGACCTTCAGGCCACTTTTACCCCATTCAGGAAAGATCGACAATGCTGCTCATCGGGCAATTGACGCCCTTTTTAAACAGGAGAACAACATGAGCAACGCACCGCGCCGCGCATTGATCGTCATCGACGTCCAGAACGAATACGTGACCGGCAACCTGCCGATCGAATATCCGCCGATCCAGACCTCGCTACCCAATATCGGGCGTGCGATGGATGCCGCGCGCGCAGCCGGCGTACCGGTCATCGTCGTGCAGCACGATTCGCCGGAAGCGGCGCCGCTGTTCGCGAAAGGTTCAGCCGGATGGCAGCTGCACGCGGTCGTTGCCGAGCGCGCACACGACCACCTCGTCAACAAGACCATGGCGAGCGCTTTCGCCGGCACCGATCTTGCGCAATGGTTGAACGAGCACGAAATCGACACGCTGGCCGTGGCCGGCTACATGACGCACAACTGCGACGCGTCGACGATCCTGCATGCCGCGCATGCCGGATTGAAGGTGGAATTCCTGAGCGATGCAAGTGGCTCGCTTCCCTACGAAAACGCGGCCGGCAAAGCCAGCGCAGAAGAAATCCATCGCGCGTTCAGCGTCGTGTTTCATTCGAGTTTTGCAGCGGTAGCCACGACCGACGAATGGCTTGCAGCAGTACAGGCCGACAGCCAGCTTGAACGTGACAACATTTACACGTCGAACCTGCGGGCACGGTCATCCGCCCAGCGTGCGCAGGCAGCCTAAGGAGGGAATGCGCCCGGCCTGGCCGGGCAAGCGGAACTTACTTGAATACGACGGTCTTGTGGCCGTTCAGCAGGATGCGGTGCTCGACAAACCACTTCACGGCGCGCGCCAGCACCACGCATTCGACGTCGCGCCCGATCGCCGTGAGCGTGTCCGGCTCCATCGCATGGTCGACGCGTTCCACGTCCTGCTCGATGATCGGCCCTTCGTCGAGGTCGCCGGTGACGAAATGCGCAGTCGCGCCGATCAGCTTCACGCCGCGCTCGTGCGCCTGGTAATACGGCTTGGCGCCCTTGAAGCTGGGCAGGAACGAGTGGTGGATATTGATCGCCCGGCCTTTCAGGGCAGTGCACATTTCCGGTGACAGGATCTGCATGTAGCGCGCCAGCACCACCAGGTCGATGTCGTTGTTGCGCACGATTTCCATCACTCGCTCTTCCTGCGCGCGCTTGGCTTCCGCCGAAGCGCCGGCGGCCAGCGGCAAATGGTGGAACGGAATGTTGTAGCTCGCCGAGAGCTGGTAGAAATCGGTGTGGTTCGATACGATCGCCGGGATCTCGACCGGCAGCAGACCGCTCTTGTAGCGGAACAGCAGGTCGTTCAGGCAGTGGCCGATCTTCGATACCATCAGCATCATGCGCGGCTTCTTGTGCGCGTCATGCAGTTGCGCATCCATATTCAATTCGGCCGCCACCTGCGCGAAATCGGCGCGCAAGGTTGCGTCGCTCACCGTCCGGTCTTCCGCGGCGAAATGCACGCGCATGAAAAACAGCTGGGATTGCGCGTCGCCGAACTGCGCGGAGTCGATGATGTTGCAGCCGTGCTCGGCCAGAAAACCCGATACGCGGTGGACGATACCGCGATGGTCGGGGCAAGACAGGGTGAGAATGTATTCCGGGTGAGTCATGATGACCGATTGAAAATAGCGCGAGTCAAAGATGGCTATTGTCGCATGGCTTACCAGAAACAAAAAACCCGGATCGCGTGATGCGCGTCCGGGTCTGCGCGCCGCCGAGCATGGCAGCGCGTTTTCTTCAACAGCGTCAGGGCTTAGCCAACCTTGGCGACGGACAGGCCCTTGGATGCAGCGGCAGTGCCGACCTGAATGTCACCGGACAGCTGGCCACCTTCTTCGATCACGACCTTGCCGTAACGGACCTTGCCGGAGACCTTGCCGGTCGAATAAATGACCAGTTTTTGACGCACGGTCAGGTCGCCGTCGAAGTCGCCGTGGATTTCAGCGATATCGATTTCAGCAGAGCCCTTGAATGCGCCGCGCTCGGAAATCTGGATCACGCGCGAGTCGATTGTCGCCTCAACGCGGCCTTCCACCACCAACGTGTCGCAGTCGGTGATTTCAACGCCCTTGAGCTTGATATTGGGGCCGACGATCAGCTTGCTGCCGCCTTCTGCGGTGCTGGAGGAGGTCGACGACGTCGACTCGCTGCCGGAAGAACCGAGCGGGCTGGTGACCGATGCCATGGTCTTGTTCATGCCGGTTCCGGCGGGGACGATGCCGCTGGCGGTGTTGAGAGGGGAATTTGGCGTGTTGGATTCGCGTTTGCCAAAAAGCGTTTCGGAACGAAGCATGTGATCTCCTGAAAATGAATTGCGTAGTAGAACGTGACTTTTGCGATGACATGGAAACGACGCACGCGGCATTCCCTGTCGAAAACGAGGCAACGCTCAACTTGCGTTTGCGCTGCAGGAAGCAATCTCCCCACCTCTTGAGTCGCAGCAACGTCGCGGCTCCCTGCTTGGTCCTTATGCCGCAGGGAAAGTTCCGAAATTTTTTCCCACGTTACATTTTTTACCAAAAAAGCACGATCGTTCAATTTCATGTATATTTATCGAGGCCCCACACCTCACTGGAGACATGATGAGCACAACAAACTTGAGTAACAAACAGATCCGTCTGGCCGCCCGCCCGGTCGGCATGCCCAAGCGCAGCGACTGGAAATTCACGTCTGAACCGGTACGCGACATCGCCGACGGCGAGATCGTCGTCAAGACGCTATACCTGTCGCTCGATCCGGCCATGCGCGGCTGGATGAATGAAGGAAAGTCGTACATCCGTCCGGTGGCAATCGACGAGGTCATGCGCGCCGGCGGCATCGGCAAGATAGTGGCTTCGAAATCGCCCCGATTTGCGGTCGGCGATTATGTATCGGGCGGCATCGGCGTGCAGCAGTACTGGGTAGGCCCGGCGGACGACAAGAGCGCGGCGTTTTACAAGATCGATGCGACAGCCGCGCCGCTGCCAACTTATCTGAATGCGCTCGGCATGCCCGGCATGACCGCCTACTTTGGCCTGCTCGAGGTCGGCCAGCCGAAAGCAGGCGAAACCGTGGTGGTGTCGGGCGCCGCCGGCGCGGTCGGCCAGACCGTCGGCCAAGTCGCCAAGCACAAGGGATGCCGCGTGGTCGGCATCGCCGGCGGCAAGGACAAGTGCGATTTCGTGGTCAACGAACTCGGCTTCGACGCCTGCATCGACTACAAGAATGAATCGGTGCGCGAAGGCTTGAAGAAGCATTGCCCGAATGGCGTCGATGTCTATTTCGACAACGTCGGCGGCGACATCCTGGACGACGTACTGGCGCGACTCGCGATGAAGGCGCGTATCGTGATCTGCGGCGCCATCTCGCAGTACAACAACACCACGCCGGTGAAAGGCCCGGCCAATTACCTGTCGCTGCTGGTGAACCGCGCGCGCATGGAAGGCATCGTGGTGTTCGATTACGCGGACCGTTACCACCTTGGCGTTGCCGAAATGGCCAAATGGATGAAGGAAGGCACGTTCAAGACGCGCGAGGATATCGTCGAGGGATTGGAAAACTTCCCGGAAGCGCTCTTGATGCTGTTCGAAGGCAAAAACTTCGGCAAGCTGGTGCTGCAAGTCGCCAAGGACGAATAAGCCCTGTATTAAATCAGTATCATCGTCTCATGGTTTGCCCCTTGCCCGTTCGGGAAGGGGCTTTTTTCATGTCAATGCATTGGCCGGCACTGGCGCAGTTCGCATCGCGCCATGAACACCGTGCCGTTGTCGCACTGCATGCGGTACACCTCGACCGGCCCCTTTACTGTGAGCAGTCCGGCGCCGGCGCTGCCGGCACAATCATGCTGCTTCGCGAGCCGCTCCACGCTGGCCGATGAAACGCCTGGGCGGAATGCGACCTTCTCAACTTCGACACGCCCGCCGTTGTCTTCGACGACCATGCGATAGGCGGATGCGGTTGCGGCATTGCCTTGCCTCGTCTGCCCGGTCCCCGCTGCTGCCTGTGCGGCCTGCGACGCATTGTCTCCGCTCGCTGGCATGAATGAACAACCGGCCACCCATGCCGACGCCGCCAGCACAAGAAAATGGATTTTTGATTTCATCATTTTTTGGCTCCTTCACACTTCGCTACACGTGCCGATGTCATGCGCCATTCCGGTCTCGCATTACAGCCGGCAAGTGTATACCGTACGGAATCGATCGTGCAAAGCCCAGTTTTGGAGGGCAAAAAAAAAACGCTGCCGTGCAGGCAGCGTTTTCTTGAAGCACGGCGGCTTAGTTACGCACGACGCGCTTGTACTCGTTGGTGCGGGTATCGATTTCGATCACGTCGTCGGTGCTGACAAACAGCGGCACTTGAACGATGTGGCAATGCGCTTCGATAGCGTTTTCGATCTTGGCTTCCTTCAGGACGTTGCCGGAGGTATTGCCCTTGACTGCCGGCTCGGAATACACCACCTTGCGGGCGATCGTGATCGGCAGTTCGACGGAAATCGCCTTGCCATCATAGAAAACGGCTTCGCATTCCATGCCGTCTTTCAGGTAATGCAATGCATCGCCCAGGTTTTCCTCTTCGATTTCATACTGGTTGTATTCTTCGTCCATGAATACATACAGCGGATCGGCGAAATACGAGAAAGTCACCGGCTTCTTGTCGAGGACAACGACGTCGAACTTGTCGTCGCCGCGGAACACGTTTTCCAGCGGAGCGTTGGTCAGAAGATTCTTCATCTTCCACTTATAGGTGAAGCCGGTGCGGCTCGAACCGTTGACGTCGGAACGCAGCACGATAAAAGGCTTGCCGTCAACCATAATGATGTTGCCAACACGAACTTCTTTTGCAGGTTTCATAGTGAGTGTACGTAAAAAATAAGTTGCGTAAAAATCTGCCGCTTCATGGTCATGGCCAACGGCGCTTAGCCTACGTTTGACCGCAATCAAACGATTTAGATTAACCGCGCATTATACCTCGTTTTTCGGGGCAACCGAACGAAGCGACGCGGCGAACTTCAGTAAATTGGCGGCCAAATCCCCATTTGCAAGTACCTGCCGCCGCCATTCCTCAGTTCTGCGCGTAATCATTGGAATGTCGGCTTGAAATTGCTTCCACAAATCGGGCCATCCGGGCTGCCCCTCCACATCTCCGCTCGTCGCGCCGTTCCAGCGCAGGGAGAGTGCATTCACGCTGCTCATATCAGGGGAATATCGTTGCAGGAACGCGCGTAATTTCACGTGATGCAGGTTCTTGTCCTGCGGGTAAATGTGCCAGATGAAAGGCTTGCCGGCCCATTGCGCGCGCACGAAGGAATCCTCGCCGCGCACGAAATTCAGGTCGCAAGCCCATAGCAGCCTGTCGTAGTCGGGCTGCGCGACAAAGGGCATGATTCGCACCGTAAGCGCGCCGCGGGTCATTGCGGCGCCCGATGCAGCCTCGCCCGCGAAGAACGATTTTACCGCATCGGCCGCCACCCCTTCGGGCACAAGGCAGGTAACCGGTGCGCTACCGCCCTGCCATGCTTCAAACAGCGCGGAAACCGGCGCATGCGGATAACAGAATAACGACACCTTCAGCGCATCCATTTCTGCCGCCGTTAGACCTAGCCGCGCAAGAAATTCCCCCTTCGCCGCCCGGTCCGCCTGAAATTGCTGGCGCTGCTGCTCTAGGCCAGATTCATGCAGCAGGCCACCCGTTTTGCTCGTGAAGCCCGGGAAAAAAAAATGTTTCGTCAACGGCAAGCGCGGATGCGATGAAGGCAAGGTATGACAGCCCTCGACCCACTCCTCGGCGCTCAAGCCTTCGAGGTTGAGCCACACCGGACGCGGATGGCGTTCAGCCATCGCAGAGATATAGCCGGGAGGGATATCGCAGCCAAAAAATTCGATGACAATGTCAGCAACTTCATCGACGGAAAACACCCCCTCCTGATCGCGCCAGTACCGCACTGTCACACCGAAAACTTCCTGCGCTTCGGCATCGACTACGACCTGCGGACAAATCCGCCGAAAACTGCGCAGATCGTCCACCCACAAAACGACGGCAATGCCATGCTCCTGACGCAACTGCCTTGCCAGGCGCCAGCAGATGCCGATGTCGCCATAGTTGTCGACCACCTTGCAGAACAAGGCAAGAGATATAACGGAGGTTTTATTGGATGACATATTTGACGGTGCAGGCAGCTACTTGGCGCAGGCCCGCGCTGTCGATGGCACATGCTGCGGCAGCATGAAAGCACACCCGCGCTTGCCCGGCGCATTCATGCTTGGAATGCTACCGAAGCGGCCGAAAAAAGCAAAACGCCACGCGATTGCGTGGCGTTTTATCTGGCGTCCCCACGGGGATTCGAACCCCGGTTATCGCCGTGAAAGGGCGGTGTCCTAGGCCTCTAGACGATGGGGACAGAAATCTGTCGTTACTGCGGCCTACCAATCCTGCAATTATAGCACATTTCTTTGCGGCATGTTTTCCGATCAAAGCAGAAAACGCGTGAGCGCCACTCCAACAACTTGAAGCACTCACTCTAAAACAAAAAGACCCGGCAAGTCTGCCGGGTCTTTTTAGCCAGAATATCCTGGCGTCCCCACGGGGATTCGAACCCCGGTTATCGCCGTGAAAGGGCGGTGTCCTAGGCCTCTAGACGATGGGGACTGAAGCCGTTCTTCGTAACCTTCAATGACCTCTTGAAGTGGTGGAGGTAAGCGGGATCGAACCGCTGACCTCTTGCATGCCATGCAAGCGCTCTCCCAGCTGAGCTATACCCCCCTTGCGAAGAAACGAGAGTATAGCAAAGTTTTTTCTCCCGTGTAAATCCTCTTTCGACGATTACCCGATAAATTTTTTCAGACGCGCCAAGACCGTTTCACGGCCAAACAATTCCAGCACCGCGTCGATCGACGGCGTCTGCAACTGGCCGGTCACCAGCAGGCGCAACGGCATGGCCAGCTGCGGCGTCTTCAGCTTGTGCGCGGCAAGCACCTCCTTCATTGCGCCGGAGAGCGCCGCCTTACTCCATTCCACCGTTTCGCACACGACCGAGAAACGTTCCAGCGCAGGTTTCACTGCTTCCGTCACATGCTGCGCAATCAGCGCAGGATCAGGAGATGGCTGTCGATAGAACAGCATGGCGGCCTCGGCCAACTCGTTGATCGTGTTCGCGCGTTCCTTCAGGAGTGCAATTGCCGATTGGAGATTCGGCGCGCCGTCGAACTGCGCACCATCCTGCTCCATCAGCGGGCGCACCAGCCCTTCCAAGCGCGCATTGTCGGATTGCTTGATGTAGTGGTTGTTCAGCCAAGCCAGCTTTTCCGGATTGAATTGCGCGGGCGACTTCGACAGATGGTCGACGTCGAACCACTGGCAGAACTGCTCCATCGAGAAAATCTCGTCGTCGCCATGGCTCCAGCCGAGGCGCGCCAGATAGTTCAGCATCGCTTCCGGCAGATAACCCTGCGCCGGGTAATCCATCACGCTCACCGCGCCGTGGCGCTTGGACAGCTTCTCGCCGTCGGCGCCAAGAATCATTGGCACGTGGCCATATTGCGGCAGCGGCGCCCCCAGTGCGCGCAGAATATTGATCTGGCGCGGCGTGTTGTTCACATGGTCATCGCCGCGGATCACGTGGGTCATCTTCATGTCCCAGTCGTCGATCGCGACACAGAAGTTGTAGGTCGGCGTACCATCTGGACGCGCGATCACCAGGTCGTCCAGTTCACGGTTGGAGATCGTGATCGAGCCCTTCACCATATCGTCCCAGGTCACGTCGCCGTCGAGCGGATTCTTGAAGCGCACCACCGGCTTGCGGCCTTCGGGGATGGCTGGCAAGGTCTTTCCCGGCTCCGGACGCCATGTGCCGTCGTAGCGCGGCTTCTCGCCCGCGGCACGCATGCGCTCGCGCATCGCCTCGACTTCTTCCGGCGACGAATAGCAATAGTAGGCAGTGCCCGCTTCCAGCATCTGCGCGACCACATCGCGGTAGCGGTCCATGCGCTTCATCTGGTAGAACGGGCCTTCGTCGTGATGCAGGCCGAGCCAGTTCATGCCATCCAAAATCGCCTGCACCGCTTCCGGCGTGGAACGCTCCAGGTCGGTGTCTTCGATGCGCAGGATGAAGGTGCCGCCGAAATGACGTGCGAAGGCCCAGGAAAACAGCGCGGTGCGCGCGCCGCCGAGATGGAGATAGCCAGTCGGGCTGGGAGCAAAGCGGGTACGAACAGGGGTACGGACAGTCATGGCAAATAAAAACGGCCTTGGGGCGCCAAAGCCGTGTTAGAGAAAGATAAAGAATGCGCTATTTTACCTTGTCGGCAACAGGGGTGAAACGCGCGCCAAATGCACTCAATCGTTCTTGATCACGATGTTGGGGAACTTGCTGGTCATGTCCTTCGCTTTTTCCGCAACCTTTACCGCCACCTTGCGCGCAATTTCCATGTAGATCTTTGCCACTTGCCCGTCCGGGTCAGCCACCACAGTAGGCTTGCCGGAGTCGGTCTGTTCGCGAATCGACATGGTCAGAGGCAGCGCACCAAGGAAATCGACGCCGTAATCCGCGCACATCTTCTGTCCGCCCCCCTGCCCGAAGATCGGCTCCGCATGGCCGCAGTTCGAGCAGATGTGCACGCTCATGTTCTCGACGATGCCGAGAATCGGAATGTCGACCTTCTCGAACATTTTGAGGCCCTTGCGCGCGTCGAGCAGCGCGATGTCCTGCGGCGTGGTGACGATTACGGCGCCGGTGACCGGCACCTTTTGCGATAGCGTGAGCTGGATGTCGCCGGTGCCAGGCGGCATGTCAACGATCAAATAATCGAGGTTGCGCCAGTTGGTCTGTTCCAGCAGTTGCTGCAGTGCCTGCGTGACCATCGGGCCACGCCAGACCATCGGCTGGTCGGGATCGATCATGAAGCCGATCGACGATACCTGCAGGCCGTAGTTTTCCAGCGGCTCCATGGTCTTGCCATCGAGCGATTCTGGCTGCCCGGAAATACCCATCATCATCGGCTGCGACGGGCCATAGATGTCGGCATCGAGAATGCCGACCGACGCGCCTTCGGCTGCCAGCGCCAGCGCCAGATTGACAGCAGTGGTGGACTTGCCGACGCCGCCCTTGCCCGACGCGACAGCGATAATATTCTTTACGTTCGACAACAGCTTGACGCCGCGCTGCACCGAGTGTGCGACGATCTTCGACGACACGTTTACCGTAACGCTGCCGACGCCCGGAATGGCTCGAATGGCGTCGGTCGCCGCTTGGCGGATCGGAGCGAACTGGCTCTTGGCCGGATAGCCGAGTTCCACGTCGAGGGTGACGTCGGCGCCGTTTACCTGGATGTTTTTGGCGGATTTGCCGGCCACCAAGTCCTTGCCGGTATTCGGATCGACTACGCCGGAAAGCGCCGCCTTGATGGCTTCAACGTTGATGCTCATTACTTCTCCTGAAATTTGTTGCAATAAGTCTAAACGAATTCCCGGTCCAGACAAGTCACCGGTCGACGCTCGTTATTTGACAGCGCAATCCTGCCATTAGCGCCACCTCGGCACTCCCGCACTGCTAAAATGGCAGTTTTTCCTTCAACAAGCATTGCCAAATGAGCACCACACCGCACCGCAAGCTGTTTGTCACCACCGCCCTGCCCTACGCCAACGGCGCGTTCCACATCGGCCATATCATGGAATACATCCAGGCTGACATCTGGGTGCGCTTCCAGCGAATGCAAGGCAACGAGGTGCATTTCGTCGGCGCGGACGATGCCCATGGCGCGCCGATCATGATCGCGGCCGAAAAAGCCGGCGTGACGCCGCAGGAATTCGTCGCGAAGATCGCCGCCGGCCGCGCACAGTACCTCGACGGCTTCCACATCAGCTTCGACAACTGGCACTCGACCGATGCGCCGGAAAACCATGAATTATCGCAGGACATCTACCGCCGTCTGCGCGACCATGCGAAATTAATCACGACCAAGACCATCGAACAGTTCTTCGACCCGGTCAAGAACATGTTCCTGCCGGACCGCTACATCAAGGGCGAATGCCCGAAATGCGGCGCCAAGGACCAGTACGGCGATTCCTGCGAAGTATGCAGCGCGGTCTATGCGCCGACCGACCTGAAGAACCCGTATTCGACGCTGTCGGGTGCGACGCCGGTATTGAAGTCATCCGAACACTACTTCTTCCAGTTGTCCGATGCGAAGTGCGTCGAATTCCTGCGCGAATGGACACAGACGCCGAACCGTCTGCAACCGGAAGTCGTGAACAAGGCCAAGGAATGGCTGGAAGGCGACGAAGGCCTGGGCGACTGGGACATCAGCCGCGACGCGCCCTATTTCGGCATCGAGATTCCCGATGCGCCGGGCAAGTATTTCTATGTGTGGCTGGATGCGCCGGTTGGCTATCTCGCATCGCTGAAGAATTACTTCGACAAGACCGGGCGCGACTTCACCGCCTTCATGAACGATGCATCGACCGAGCAGTACCACTTCATCGGCAAGGACATCATCTACTTCCATACGCTGTTCTGGCCGGCCATGCTGAAGTTCTCCGGACTGAAGGTGCCCACCAATGTATTTGTGCACGGCTTCATCACGGTTTCCGGCGAAAAGATGTCGAAGTCGCGCGGCACCGGCATTTCGCCGCTGCGCTACCTGGAACTCGGCATGAATCCGGAATGGCTGCGCTATTACATCGCCGCCAAGCTCAACGCCAAGGTGGAAGACGTCGACTTCAACCCGGATGATTTCGTATCGCGCGTAAACTCCGACCTGATCGGCAAGTACGTCAACATCGCCAGCCGCGCGGCCGGCTTCATCACCAAGCGTTTCGGCGGCAAGCTCTCCGACGAGGTGACCGGCGATGCCGCCATGACCTGGCGCCTGCGCTTCGGCGAACACGAAGCCGCAATCCGGGAAGCGTTCGAAGCGCGCGAGTACGGCAAGGCGATCCGCCAGATCATGGCGCTGGCCGACGAGGTCAACCAGTACGTCGACACCAAAAAGCCGTGGGAACTGGCGAAGGATCCGGCCAACAACCAGGAACTGCAGGATGTCTGCAGCAACCTGTTGCGCTCGTTCTACTGCCTGACGATCTACCTCGCGCCGATCCTGCCGGCGCTGGCGCGCAAGGTGTCGGCACTGTTCGGCATCGAACACGACCTGACCTGGGCAGATCTTCAGACGATGCCGCATTCGATCGGCACCTTCGAGCACCTGATGACGCGGGTCGACCCGAAGATGCTGGATGCGCTGTTCGAAGCGCCGGAGCAGCCTGCGGCTGCGAAGCCTGCCGAGGCAGCGCAAGACGCTGGCTCCGCGACGATTGAGCCGATTGCTCCGGAAATCAAGATCGACGATTTTGCCAAGGTTGATCTGCGCATCGCGAAGATCGTCAATTGCGAGCATGTCGAAGGCTCCGACAAACTGCTGCGCCTGACGCTCGACGTGGGCGAAGGCCGCATGCGCAACGTCTTCTCCGGTATCAAGTCGGCTTACCAGCCGGAAGACCTGATCGGCAAGCTGACGGTAATGGTGGCTAACCTGGCGCCGCGCAAGATGAAGTTCGGGATTTCGGAAGGCATGGTGCTGGCCGCATCCGCCGCCGACGAAAAATCCACCCCGGGCATTTACGTCCTGAATCCCTGGCCGGGCGCCGAACCAGGCATGCGGGTGCGCTGACCATGCCTTGCGAGGATATGGGCGGCAGTTGCCAGAGGGGGCGATGAGCGTCGTCGTTCGCGAAGCCGTCCTCGACGACGCGCCGCTGATCGCGGAACTGACCCGCGCCGCCTGGTTCGGCAAGGTCGCCGCCACCTCGAGCGGGCATCGCGAAACGGCGGAGCGGGTCACAGTACACCTGCTGCAGGGTGGCGGCTTCATCCTGCTGAAGAACGACCTGCCGGTCGGCTCGGTACGCTGGGTGCCCCTCGACGGCGAAGCGAACGTCTGGGAAATCCTGCGCATGGGTGTGCTGCCGGCATATCGTGGCGAGCATCTGTCCGAGCACTTGCTGGAAGCGGTGATCCATCGGGCACAGGTGGCCGACATTGAAGAGCTTCGCCTTGCGGTGCGCGCCGATCAGCCGCGCCTGCTGGACCTGTACGCGGCGTTCGGCTTTGAATTCGCGCCCGAACTCGAATACACCCATGCCAATCCGGCCGAACCCGCGCCAACGGTGATGCGCCGACTGCTGGGCTACTGATGGAATAGCCACACCGGCGTGCAGTTTGATGTAAATGCTTGGCGTACCTGTTACCGCAGGTGCAAAATACTTGCACCTGTGGCCGACGCCTGAATTGCATTCCCGTCGCGCCCGCCTGTCCTGAGGAGCACGATTGCATGAACCTGCCCAGCATCGGTTTTCGCCCCCGCCTGCTCGATTCCCTGAAAGATTACGACCGCACGCACCTGATGGCGGACATCAACGCCGGCCTGACCGTGGGCGTGGTTGCGCTGCCGCTGGCGATGGCATTCGCGATTGCTTCCGGCGCCAAGCCGGAAGCCGGCATCTTCACCGCGATCATCGCCGGCTTCCTGATTTCCTCGCTGGGCGGTTCGCGCGTGCAGATCGGCGGCCCTGCCGGTGCGTTCATCGTGATCATCTATGGCATCATCGAAAAATACGGTCTGGCCAACCTGCTGATCTCCACCATTTTCGCCGGCATGCTGCTGTTTGCGATGGGCGTGTTCCGGCTGGGTTCGCTGATCCGGTACATTCCGGTGCCGATCGTGATCGGCTTCACCAACGGCATCGCGGTGCTGGTCGCCTTGTCGCAGCTGAAAGACTTCCTCGGACTGAAGATCGACAAGATGCCCGGGGATTTTTTTGAGCAGATCCGGATATTGGCACTGAACGCGCACACGCTGGACCTCACGACGCTTGCGCTGGCCGGAGCATCGCTCGTGATCATGTTCAGCTGGCCGGCGGTGTTCCGTGCCCGGCAGGATGGTACGCGCAGCATGCTTTACCGGCATCCGCGCCTGGTGCAATTGCTCAAGCCATTGCCAAGCCCGATCATCGTGCTGATATTGAGCACGCTAGCCGTGACAGTGCTTGATCTTTCGGTGGAAACCATCGGCACCAAATTCGGCGGCATTCCGCAGGGCTTGCCGCAATTTCAGCTGCCCCAGTTTTCCTGGATCCTGGTCAAGCAGCTCATCGCGCCGACCGTCACCATCGCCCTGCTGGGTGCGATCGAATCACTGCTGTGCGCCCGCGTATCGGACAACCTGACCGGCGACCGGCACGATCCAAACCAGGAACTGATGGCGCAGGGCATTGCCAATGTCGTTACGCCCTTCTTCGGCGGCCTGCCCGCGACCGGCACGGTAGCCCGCACCGTCACCAATATCCGCACCGGCGCCAGCTCGCCGATTGCCGGCATGGTGCACGCGCTCACCCTGGTCGCGATCGTGCTGGTGGCAGCACCGCTCGCAAAGAATATTCCGCTGGCCGCGCTGGCGGCAATCCTGCTGCACGTCGCCTACAACATGGGCGAATGGCATGAATTCGTCCGCCTTGTCCATTTTTCGCTCAACTACCGCATCCTGTTGCTGTCGACCTTCCTGCTGACGGTGATCATCGACCTGACGGCGGCGGTGGAAGTCGGCCTGGTGCTGGCGTGCGTGTTCTTCATTTACCGCGTTTCGAGCCTAACGCGCATCGAGCGCCTGGCACCGGAATCCCTGCCCCACCCGCCGCTTCCCGGCGTGGCCGTCTATTCGATTTTCGGTTCGCTGTTTTTCGGCGCGGTCGGCAAGATGGAGGCGCTGCTCGACCCGCAAGCCGCTCCCGGCGCTGCGATGGTCCTCAAGCTGCAGCAACTGATCAATCTCGACACCACCGGCCTCGATGCGCTGGAGACGCTGAACAAGACACTGCTTGCGCGCGGCTGCCAGCTGATCCTGGCGGGACCGAATCACCAGCCGCTCAGCCTGATGACGCGGACCGGCTTTCTCGACCGGCTCGGGGCGGAAAACTGTGTCGCCGATCTATCCCATGCTCTGGACCGGGCCAATTTCCTGGCAGGAGCGAAAGCGGCCGCAGCCTGAACACGACATGGCGCAGCCGGATGCAATGCTTGCCAAAGCGACATGCATTCACAAAAATATTTGTTTGGCGGCAAGCATGTCAACCCGATGTAAAATACCGCCTGCCTTTCCATTGTGATTGAAGACACCATGAAATTCAGCAAGCAAGATACGCGTTACGAATCCGAATTCACGAAATTCCTGAAGGAACTCAAGCAGAAAGATCCGACGCTGGAACAGAAGCAGCGCGAAGGCCGTGCCCTGCTGTGGGACAAGGCGCCGCTAGACCTTGACGCCCGCCAGCGCGCCGAAGCGTCGCGCATCAAGCAACAGCCTTACGTCTACCAGACCAAACACTGAGTGTGAGCACACCGCAGGACGCGCTGCTGATGCACCTGCCGGCCGACGCCCCCGAGCAAGCGCTCGCAAGTCATCCGGATTCCACGCCGGACGTGGTCGACGGCGTGGCGCGGGCCAAGCTGTATGGCGAACCGCTGTTCAAGCTGCCCAACGACTTGTACATTCCGCCGGACGCGCTCGAGGTTTTCCTGGAAGCGTTCCAGGGGCCGCTCGACCTGCTGCTGTACCTGATCCGCAAGCAAAACTTCAACATCCTCGATATTCCGATGGCGCAGGTTACGCTGCAGTATCTGGAATATGTCGAGCAAATCCGCTCGCACAATCTGGAGCTGGCGGCAGAATATCTGCTGATGGCAGCGATGCTCATCGAGATCAAGTCGCGCATGCTGCTGCCGGTAAAGAAGAACGAGAATGGCGAGGAAGCCGAAGATCCGCGCGCCGAACTGGTGCGCCGCCTGCTGGAATACGAGCAGATGAAGCTCGCCGCGCAGCAGCTCGACACCCTGCCGCAATTGGGGCGCGATTATGTGCGCGCCCAGATCCACATCGAGCAGAGCATGGTCACGCGCTGGCCCGATGTCAGCATCAGCGAGCTGCAGGCGGTCTGGGGCGATATTCTGAAACGCGCCAAACTCACCGCGCATCACACCATCACCCGCGAGGAACTGTCCGTGCGCGAGCACATGACCGCGATCCTGCGTCGCTTGCAGACGACAAGATTCGTCGAGTTCGCCGACTTGTTCGACCCGTCGCGCGGCGTGCCTGTGGTCGTGGTCAACTTCATCGCACTGCTTGAACTGGCGAAGGAAACCTTGATCGAGATCACGCAGGCCGAAGCCTTTGCGCCGATCTACGTTCGCCTGGCTTATTCTCCGACCTGATTTTTTACCCCGCGCCGCATATTCCACTATTCCGGCATTTTGATGTAGCAAGGTCTGCCATGAAAATCATTTCTTCCATCGACGAGCTGCGCGACCAGTTGCGCGGACAACTACGCACCGCTTTCGTGCCCACCATGGGCAACCTGCACGAAGGGCACCTGTCGCTGATGCGGCTGGCCCGCAAGCATGGCGACCCGGTGGTCGCATCGATCTTCGTCAATCGCCTGCAGTTCGGCCCGAACGAGGATTTCGACAAGTATCCGCGCACTTTCCAGGCCGACGTCGAGAAGCTGGAAAAGGAAGGCGTCTACGTGCTGTTCGCGCCGACGGAGAAGGACTTGTATCCCGAACCGCAGGAATACCGCGTGCGGCCGCCGGACGATCTCGGCAATATCCTGGAAGGCGAATTCCGCCCCGGATTTTTTACCGGCGTGACCACCGTGGTGCTGAAGCTGTTCTCCTGCGTGCAGCCGCGCGTGGCAGTGTTCGGCAAGAAGGACTATCAGCAGTTGATGATCGTGCGGAACATGGCGCGGCAATTCGCACTGCCGACCGAAATCATCGCGGCGGAGACCTGGCGCGCCGAGGACGGCCTGGCGCTGTCTTCGCGTAACGGCTACCTGTCGGAACAGGAACGTGCGGAAGCGCCTGCTTTGTACCGCCTGCTTAACGAAGTCGCCGATGAAGTACGAGGCGGCCACCTCGACATGTTCGAGCTGGAGCGCCAAGCTATGGCCAAGCTGGCAACGCGCGGCTGGAAGCCGGACTATATCTCGATCCGCAAACGCGCCGACCTGCAGCCGCCGTCCGCGGGCGACTTGGCCCAGGGTGCGCCGCTGGTCGTGTTGGCCGCCGCCAAGCTCGGCACGACGCGCCTGATCGACAATCTCGAAATCTGATTGCCGCGGTCGGGCACGCCGTGACTTTACGATTGTTGCCGGCATGCGCGCTGGCGGCTGTGGCGCTGCTATGTGCGGCAGCCCAGCCTGCCGTGGCCTCTGTCTCGGCCGTCGATGATACGCAGCGCACCGTCACCCTGCCCGGCCCGGCGCGCCGCATCGTCAGCCTGGCGCCGCATACCACCGAAATGCTGTTCGCCGCCGGCGCAGGTTCCCATGTGGTCGGCGTGACCGAGTACAGCGACTATCCGCCCGAGGCGAAGCGCATCGCGTCGGTCGGCAGCGGCATTTCCCTCGACCTGGAACGCATTCTCCAGCTCAAGCCCGACCTGATCGTGGGCTGGAACAACGGCAGTGCCGCGGCACAGCTGGCAAAACTCGACGCGCTCGGCATCCCTGTCTTCAGGAGCGAGCCGCATGGCTTTTCCGCCATCGCCACGTCGCTCGAGCGTCTGGCGCACCTGGCCGGCACTGACGCCGCCGGGCATGCCGCCGCCGCTTCCTTCCGCGCCCGCCTGCAAGGCCTCGATGCAGCCTATCGGCAGCGCTCCAGGCTCAAGGTGTTCTACCAGATCTGGCGTTCGCCGCTGATGACCCTGAACGACGCAACGACACCGGCGGCGGTATTGCGCCTTTGCGGCGCCGAAAACATTTTCGGTGGACTGCCGCAGCTTGC
Organism: Noviherbaspirillum sp. UKPF54; assembly: GCF_007874125.1. Lineage (NCBI taxonomy): Bacteria > Pseudomonadati > Pseudomonadota > Betaproteobacteria > Burkholderiales > Oxalobacteraceae > Noviherbaspirillum > Noviherbaspirillum sp. UKPF54. The sequence continues at coordinate 2,369,446 of NZ_CP040128.1, forward strand.
GCCGACGGTAAGCATCGAAGCCGTGCTAAAAGCCGATCCCGACGTCGTCATTGCAAGCATCGGAGAACAGGATGACGTATTCGGCACCTGGCGCCGGTTCCCGCAACTGAAAGCCGTTGCGCGCGGAAACATGCTGCTGGTCGACGGCGGCATATTGAACCGTTCCGGCCCGCGCATTCTCGATGGCGCCGAAACACTGTGCCGGCAGCTCGACGCCGTGCGCAACAAGCGTTAATCCCGCCTCGGCCCAGCCCCGAATCGCCGCAGCCGCGCCGCGACATCAATGCCGTCGCGTCTTTTTATTGCCCAAAATCAACACTTATTTATGGGATTGACCGCATTCTTTCTGTTCATATAATCGATGGCTCTTGCGGGGCATGACACGCTTTCTCGCCGAAACATCCGGTTTGTTCGACGCCGGGCGCCAGAGTCCGTTTTTTGCCGCATCGCTGATTCAGTGGACACGTATGAGCAATCTGAACGAAAAATCCGCCGTCAACATCTCCCGCAAGCCGCTATGGCAGCGTGCCCTGATCATGCTGGCCGGAGCCGCGTCCTGCGCGCTTTTTGCACTGACTTTCTTCCCGTCGGCATATGAACGGGTCGCTCGCATGATCGGCCAGCCGATCTCCAGTGCGGCGGCGTCTGAAGGCGAAAATTTCGTATCGCCGGCTGTCGCCAGGGGACAAAAGCTGGCGAACGCCAAAACCGTGGTGCACGGCATGTTCGTGAAAGACCCCTATGGCTGCGCCTACATGTTCCAGTACCTGTCCGCGCAACTAGTCCTCACCCCGGTGCTGGACGAAAACAAGCATCCGGTCTGCAACCGGTAGGCATTACAGCTGCGCCCACCGCACCAGCGCGCCCCACTGCTCGACATCCTTTTCCACGCGTGATTGGGCCACGTCCCACAAGGTCGCGCCATGCGCGGCCAGTTGCACGTAATTCTGCGTCTCGCGCAGATATCCCAGGACCGGCACACCAAGATTACTGACATAATGCGCAAGCTGGTCGGCGGCGCGGGTGCGCACGTTGACCCGCATGCCAAGCACGCCGATGTTGCGGGCGCCGTGCCTTGCCTTCACCCCCTCCAGGAAGGCCTGGGTCGCCAGAATGTCGAACATCGATGCCTGCAGCGGCACGATCACCTTGTCGGCGATGCGCAGCACTTCTTCCAGGCGCGCGCCGCCCAGCCCGGCCGGCGTGTCGAGCACGATGTGCGTGGTTCCCTTGGGCGGGCGCGCCACAGAACCGTTGTCAATTTCCCATGCCGCGATCGGCGGCAGGCTGCCGGCCCGCAGCGCCAGCCAGGCGCGCGACGACTGTTGTGCATCGGCGTCTCCCAGCATGACCTTGTGGCCCTGCCGGGCAAAATAACCGGCAAGATTGGTGGCAATCGTGCTCTTGCCGACGCCGCCCTTGGGATTGGCGATGACGATGACCGGCATGTTCTCCTCCGCTCAAATTAATGTTTTGGCATCAATTTTCCATTTGGAAACAGCATTTTTGCAAGCATAGCACGCAGATTTTCGGCTTCCAGGCGCCCGTGGCCGATTTCAGGTTCTTTCCTATGGGGCACTGCCTTAAAATACTGGGATGCAAAACTTATCGACCAATTCCGGCCCCGTGCCGGATGACGAACAACCGACCTCGCTGCAAGCCTACTTCAAGCCCCAGATTTCCCCGGACGATATCGAACAGGTATTTCGCCTGAAACAGGCGCAGCCGCTGCTGCAGGCATTTACCGCGCTGTTCCATGGCGGCTCGGACAGCGTCCTGGTGCGCTTGCTGGTGTTGCAGGAACTGGCATCCGATGCACAGGCGACGTCCCTGTCACGCGCCGACATCAACACCAGGCTCGGCTACCTCGATCCGGACAGCCTGGAAACGGTGCTGGCACGCCTGCGGTCGCACCACTTGCTGGCGTGGGACGCCGCGCAGGGCGTGTACCGCATCACCCCGATGGCGCGCAATATCCTGGCGGCGCTCGACGCGCTGTTGGGACTGGGCCAGGACGAGGACGATGCGGAAATGGGCTTTCTGCTGTCACAGGTGGCCGGGTCGCAAGCAGTAGGCGGCGTCTCGGTGGAACAGCTGCAGCACCTGCTGGGCCGCATGGTCGACCTGACCGAGGAATTCCGCGATGCGATCGCCTCCGGGTCGGAATTCCGCCTGCGCGCCGCGCAGCAGAAATGGCACACCGCCTGCGACTGGGTCGATAAGGGCTCGCAGATCATCCAGCAGATCACGACCGACCCCGATGCCGACGCGGCCACGCACCGTGCCGCGCAGGCGATCGGCCGCGCGCAAAGCGCCCTGCTCAACATGCAGGGCATGTTCTCGCGCGCGCTCAACCAGATCGAGCGCCAGCGCGTGCATCTCGGCCAGTCGGGCCTGTCGACCACCGACATCAAGACCTGGCTGATGCAGCACGAAGACCTGGCGGGACTTGCCAGCAGTGCCGTTGCCCTGCCGGTCACGCCGATGTTCATCACGCCGTCCGAGATGATCGACGTGGCCGAGGCCGAGCTTTTCGCCGACAAGAACAACCGCGCCGACGACGTGCTGCCGACCGGCGAAAATGCGCACGTCACGCAAAGCGAGGCTGCGGCCATTCCGGTGGAACTCGATACCTGGCTGACACGCCTGACGTCCTTTGCCTCGTCCACCGGTTCCGCCTCCACGGTGCACGACACGCTGCTGCCCGCGACCTTCGCGATCGCTTCCTACCGCGCTTCGCTTCTGCCATTGCTGGGCGACGAGAGCGAGGCGGCGCTGCAGGGCGGCACCGCGACCATGGCGCGCCTGCCGCTGGAGTTCGCGCCGCAGGACGACATGGTGAAGCTGAAAGACCCGCACGTGGCGGCCATCTCGATGGCCACCCTGACACCGACATCAGATACGGAAACACAGAATGACCGATGACGCACAAATCCTGATCGCGCAGCTGCTCACGCACCAGACCCTGGCGCGCGAGAACAAGCTGGTGAAACGAGCGCTGACCGACGAATTGTTCCGCCAGGACCTCGATGCGCGGCTGGCCGCCTGCGGCATGAAGTTCGTCGACAACGTCTACGCGGACAACGTCACGCTTGCGCTTGCGCGCGAGATCGAGCCGAAGATCTTCGGCTCGCGCGAAGTCTGGCAGAACAACAACATGGGCCTGGCGCGCGACGGCGTCGCCTTGCTGGTGGTGCTGTGGGCGATGATTATCCTGCCCAAGCGCGAGCGCCAGGAAGCGCATCAGGCCGCGCTGGAAGACCAGGAAGACATGTTCGGCAAGGAGAAACCGATGCCGCGCGCGGAAGACGCGTCGATGGGCATTTCCTACAAGGCGCTATTGGCCGATTTCGGCGACAAGCTGGGCAAGAAGACGCGCATGGACATGAACCTTGGCCAGTTGAACAAGCTCGGCTTCATCGAGCGGCGCGGCGACATGATCGTGGAAGGGCCGCTCTTGGACCTGATGATGGATACCGACACGCTGCGCGACCGCATCATCAACGGCGCGCTAGCCGACATCTTCCATCGCCCGCCGCCCAAGGAAGCGGCCATCCTCACATTCCCGCAAGCAGAACAATAAGCAGACAGGATACGCATGTTTCATATCAAATCGCTGGAGATGGTCCACTGGGACTACTGGCAACGCGTCAAGAACATTCCGCTGGACGCGAAGATCATCACCATCGCCGGCCAGAACGGCTCGGGCAAGACCACGCTCCTGGACGCGCTGCGCACCCTGTTCGGCCTCGACTGCTCGATGGGCCGCTCGTACAAGCACTATGCGCGCCACGCCGGCCAGCAAACTTCCTGGCTGCGCGCGGTGGTCGACAACCGCCCTGTCGGACGGCAGCTGTCGAATAGACCGTTCCGCTCGTCCGGTTTCTTCAGCGAAGACGAGGTGACGCTGTTCTGCCAGATCCAGAAGAACGGCGGCGACTGGAAGCGCCAGTACCTGATGCGCGGCGGCGTGGTCGACATCGAGGAAGTGCGGGAAGCGAACGACTGGCTGGGCCTGGAAACCTATCGCAAGCGTCTGGCCAACGCAGGTCTCTCGCCCGCGATGGCAAAAGTGCTGGCACTCGAGCAAGGCGAAACCGACAAGCTGTGCGAATACGCGCCGCGCCAGCTGCTGGACCTGGTGTTCCAGGTGTTCGGCGACAAGGAAGTGCTCGATGCCTATGACGAAGCAAAGCGCCACCAGCACGACACCGAAATCGAGCTGCAGCGCTTCGAGACCGAGCTGGAAGCGGCGCAGACCAACCTGGAGCGGCTGCGCCTGCGCGCGGCCAACTTCCACCAATGGGAAGGACTGAACAAGGAACAGCGCGACCTGCAGGAGGAAATCCTGCCGACGCTGCAGTACCACGAAGTGCGCGAAAAGGCGAGCGCGACCAGCCGCATGCTGCGAGAGTCGAAGGCGTCGATGGCGCAGCAGGATGTCCAGCTGTCCGAACGACGCACAGAACTGGCCGAGCGCGCCAACGCGCTCTCCGCCGCGCATCAGCAAGAGACGGCGCTGGAAGAGGAAAAGTCTGTCCTGGAAAAGCGCCTCGGCGAACTCAACGCCAAGCTCAAGCCGCTGGAAAGCCTGCTCGAACAAAAGGCGCGCCTGCAAAAGCTGGCGGCGGATGAAGGCGCCGACATCGCCGACGTGGCCGCGCAACTGGAGCAGAAGGAAGCCGAGTACATGCGCCTGCGCCAGTCGCGCGACGAGCTTGCCGCGCGCATAGCAGGCGAGCGCGCCGCGATTGCCGCGCTGGAGGGCAAATCCGCCCTGCCCGACCCGGAACATGTGCGTTCGATGCGCCGTGCCTTGGCCGACGCGAAGATCGAGCATGCAATGCTGCCCGATATCGTCGAAGTGACCGATCCGCGCTGGCAAGGCGCGGTCGAAGGCGTGTTGCGCGGCTATACCTCGGTCGTGCTGCTGGAAAATGCGCGCGACGCGTCGGCGGCCTACCGCATCGGCGAGAAGGAGCGCTACGGCCACTTCATCGTATCCGACCGCGTGCGCGCGCCGGAGGTGAAGGACCAGAGCCTCTTGTCGGTAGTGCGCTTTACCGCGCCGGCGCCGTCCTGGCTGATCGACCAGCTCGCGCGCATCGCCCGCGTCGATTCGGTCGACGCCGGCATGAAGCAGCGCTCCGGCGACGAATGGATCACGCCGGAAGCCTATCATCATGAGCGCCGCGGCGGCCGTTCGCTGTTCGTGGAGGCCGCGCGCTACCGCTTCGGCCAGGCAGGCCGCGCGCAGCGCCTGGCGGCGCTGCTGCAGTCGCTGCCCAAGCTGGAAGCGCAGGAAGACCAGCTCACGCTGAAGATCAACAAGCTCGCCGGCGAAGTCAGCGCGTTGAAGGCGCGCATCGCCGGCGTCGACGCGGCCAAGGAACTGGTGGCGCGCCAGGCGGAGTTCGACGAAGCCACGCACGGCGCGGCACCGCTGAAGGCGGCCCGCACCGAAGTCGGCAGCCGATTGGGCGAGCTGTTCCCGCTGACGAAGAAAGCGACGGAAGACCGCACGCTGGCCGACAACGCCTGGCAAAACGCCAAGCGCGCGCTGGCCGACGGCGAAGCCAACCTGCGCCAGTCGCAGAAGCGCCAGCGCGAGGAACGCGAAGCGCATGGCAAGGTCTTGCGCGAAATCCGCCAGACCTGGCGCCACCTGCCGCACGCCTGGCGCAAGCCGGCGCGCCGCCTGGAACTGGTGGAAGAACATCAGAATGCGCACCAGGTCGAGCTGCGCCTGAAACACTTGGCCACCGACCTGGCGCGCGACGACTGGGAAACCGACTCCACCGTGGTCGATCAGCATGTGCGCCTGACCGCGCTGCTGCAGGGGCGCCAGGCGGAAACCGAGGAGCGCCGCTACCAGAACAACCGTGCGCGCGAAGCGACCGAGAATGCGCGCGGCGCCTACATCGAGCGCCTGCGCTACACGATCAAGACCTACAGCCGCAACATCAAGGAGCTGGGCGAACTGGCCGGCATCGAGGTGCATACCGATCCGGTGCGGCTGGAAAACGACGATGTGCAGCTGGCGCAGGCCGGCCTGCACGTGCGCTTCAAGTTCGACGGCAAGGGCCCGATCGGCCTGAACGACGGCGAAGCCTCCGGCGGCCAGCAGGTGATGAAGTCGCTGATCCTCTTGATCGGCCTGTTGAAGTCGGACGACGGCTCCGGCGGCTTCGTGTTCATCGACGAGCCGTTCGCCCACCTGGACATCCGCAACATCCAGCTGGTCGGCGAGTTCCTGAAGAACACCGATGCGCAGTACCTGATGACGACGCCGCTCACCCACAACACCGACGTCTACGATCCGTCCGAACTGACGCTCATTACGAGCAAGAAGAAAAAGGACACGCACTGGGCGCAGCCGATCTTCGTGCTGCAGCGGCGCACGCAGGAAGCGGCGTAAAAATCGGCGGCGGGCGCGGCCGCCCGCCCTTATTTCCGGAGCGCCTGCAGCACCGGCGCAGCCGCGTCGGCGATGCGGTCGATGCTTTGCTCGCGCAGTTGCGCCAGGTCGACCGGCGTCACCTGCGTCAGCCCGGCCCAGTTCAGCAATGCGCGAAGCGCCTGCGGACGGTCGAACAGGCCATGCAGGTAAGTCCCCAGGATCTGGTCATCCGGCGAGCGCGCTCCTTCCGGTCGAGCGGCGATACGGAAGGCGGGATTCGCCGTGGCGGAGCCCCGGGTGATGCCCATGTGGATCTCGTATCCGCTCACCGTCGCATCGGCGAACGCGCAACGGCCTTCGACCTGCGCCAGCCGCTTGTCCCGCGTCAGTTCCGTGTCGATATCAAGCAGGCCGAATCCCTGCGACACGCCGGGATTTCCTTCCACGCCCGATGGATCGGTAATGGTTTTCCCCAACATCTGGTAGCCGCCGCACACGCCGATCACCTTGCCGCCGTAGCGCAGATGCTTGAACAGCGCGTCGCGCCAGCCACGTTCCATCAGCCAGGCGAGATCGGCGCGGGTGTTCTTGCTGCCGGGGAGGATGATCAGGTCGGCCGGCGGAATCGGCCGACCCGGACCGACGAAATGCAGATCGATCTCCGGCTGCGCCCGCAGCGCATCGAAATCGGTATGGTTGCTGATGCGCGGCGGCACGGGAACCACGACGCGGAACGTCCCGCGCGCGCCCTGCGCCTGCTCGATCGCGTCTTCCGCATCCAGCTGCAGCCCGTGCAGGTAGGGCAGCACGGCCAGCACCGGCTTGCCGGTCCGCTTTTCCAGCCACTCCAGCCCCGGCTCCAGCAAGCGGATGTCGCCGCGAAAGCGGTTGATGACGAAGCCGATGATGCGCCTGCGTTCGCTTTCGGACAGGCAGTCCAAGGTGCCGACGATATGCGCGAACACGCCGCCGCGGTCGATGTCGGCGACCAGGATCACCGGGCAGTCGACCGCTTCCGCAAATCCCATGTTAGCGATGTCGCGGTCGCGCAGGTTGATTTCGGCCGGGCTGCCCGCGCCTTCGACGATCACGGCATCGTAAGCGGAGGACAGCCGTCGATAGGATGCAAGCACCGCCCGCATCGCCACGGTCTTGTACCGATGGTAGTCGCACGCTTCCATCTCGGCGCACGGCTTGCCGTGAATGATCACCTGCGCACCGGTGTCGCTCGACGGCTTGAGCAGCACCGGGTTCATGTCGGTATGCGGCGCCAGCCCGGCCGCCTGCGCCTGCAGCGCCTGCGCACGGCCGATCTCGCCGCCGTCGATGGTGACGGCGCTGTTGAGGGCCATGTTCTGCGGCTTGAACGGTACAACCCTTACGTCTTCGCGCGCCAGCAGACGGCACAGCGCAGCGACCAGGGTGCTTTTTCCCGCATCCGAGGTCGTGCCCTGCACCATCAGGGTGTGATACGGGAACGTCATAGTTGCGCGCGCTGCCAGCGCTCGACCAGGGCGGCGATTTGCGGCAATCCTTCAGTGATGACCGACGGTCCCGGCGACAGGATGTCGGCCGACTTGATCTCCGCAACCATGCCGTTGCGCACCGCCGGGATGCAGTCCCATCCGGGACGTCCGCGCACGCTGTCGGGCTGGAACTTCTTGCCGCACCAGGAGCCGATGATGATATCCGGCTCCCGCCGCACCACCTCGAAGGGATCGGCGATGATGCGCTCCTTCGCGCCCGCGTGGCTGGCAAGCTCGGCAAACGCATCGTCGCCGCCGGCGATAGAAATCAGCTCGGAAACCCATCCGATGCCGCTGATGAGCGGATCGTTCCATTCCTCGAAATAAACCCTGGGCCGGGCAGTCCATCGGCTCGCGCTTAAGCGCGCCGCGTCGATGTGCGCCTGCAGTCCGGCGAGCAGTTCCCGCCCCTGCTCCTGCCGGTCGACCAGCATGGCCAACACGCGCACCATATGAAAAATGCCGGCGATATCGCGCTGGTTGAACAAGTGCACTTCCACACCCGCCGCAGCCAGATCGCGGCAGATCTCGGCCTGCATGTCGGAAAAGCCGATCACCAGATCGGGCTCGACCGCCAGGATGCGTTCAATGCGCGATGACGAAAAGCCGCTGACCTTGGGCTTTTCCCGGCGAGCACGCGCCGGCCGCGTGGTGAACCCGGAAATGCCGGCGATCGCATCTTGCGCGCCGAGCGCGTACAGCGTTTCGACCGCCTCGGTGCACAGGCAGACGATGCGGCGGTAACAGGCCTGCCCGCTTGCGTATTCATTCATGATGGGAGCGCTGCGTTGGAATAAAAATGGTCCGTCCGCCATGCTGGACGGTTTCGATCGGATACCCGAGGCAGGCGCTCAGCAGCGACGGTTTCATCGCGTTGGCGGCATCGGCCGCAATCCAGCGTCCGTCGCCCATCAACAGCAGCGCATGGGTGGCTGCGCTGTGGGCCAGGTTCAGGTCGTGGCTGACCATGACGATCGACTTGTTGTCGCGGCGGCACAGGCTCGCCATCAGCTCCATCACGCCCACCTGGTGCGCCAGGTCGAGGGCATTGGCCGGCTCGTCCAGCAGCAGCAGCGGCGTGTCCTGGGCGAGCGCCGCCGCAATCGCGACGCGCTGCCGCTCGCCGCCGGACAGCGTGCGGATGTCGCGCTGCGCCAGGGCATCGACATCGAGCGCGCGCAGCGCTGCGTGCGCTCTCTGGTGATCCTGCTCGGCATCCCAGTAATGCGCATCCTGATAGGGGTGTCGCGCAGCCAGCACGGTTTCGATGACGCGGTAACCGAACGCGTCATTGCGGTTCTGCGGCAGATAAGCCCGCTGGCGCGCCAGCTCCAGTAATGGCCACGCGGCCAGATCGCGGCCGCCGACACATACGCGCCCGCCGTCCGGCTCGCGCAAGCCGGCCAGCGTGCGCAGCAGCGTGCTCTTGCCGGCGCCGTTGCGGCCGATCACGCACCAGCATTCCCCGGGGCGGACCTGCCAGTCCAGCGCATCGACCAGCAGGCGGCCGCGGACGCGCAGCGATAAACCGGCGGCCTGCATCATGCCCTCCTCTGGACATGATGCAGCTGTAACAGAAACACCGGCACGCCGATCAGCGCGGTGATCACGCCGACCGGCAGTTGCTGCGGCGCCGCGACGGTGCGCGCCAGCGTATCGGCCAGCACCAGGAAGCTTCCGCCGGCCAGGGTGGCGGCCGGCAGCAGCAGTCGGTGATCGGAGCCCCAGGCGAAGCGGCAGGCATGCGGCACGATCAGGCCGACGAAGCCGATGCTGCCAGCGCTGCTCACCGCGCTTGCGGTCAGCAGCGCTGCGCACAGGAACAGCCCTTTCCGCAATCGATCGACGCGGATTCCCAGCGTCGCCGCCGCTTCCGCATACAGCGCGACGACATTGATCGCGCGCGCCATGCGCAGCGCAAATCCGAGCGCGGCCAGCCAGATCAGCCATGGCAGAAGGCGTGGCTGGGTCGAAGACAGGTCGCCGATCAGCCAGAACACCATGCCGCGCAGGCGGTTTTCCGGCGCGATGGACAACATCAAGGTAACCAGCGCGGCGCAACCGGACGACACGATGACGCCGGTCAGCAACAGCATCGGCGCGCTGCCTTCCGCGCCGCCGCGCAAGTCGCGGCGCGCAAGGAGAAACAGCAGCAGCGCCACCACGACGGCGCCGCCAAAGGCCGCGGCATCGACGATCCAGGCAGCGCCGAACAACAGCATGGCGCCCAGCGCTCCCACGGCGGCGCCGCCGGAAACCCCTAGCACATAGGGATCGGCCAGCGGATTGCGCAGCAATGCCTGCATCATGACGCCGGCCAGCGACAGGGCGGCGCCGGTGACGAAGGCGGACAGGGCGCGGCCCAGGCGCAACTCCAGGAGAGTGGCGGTGAGCGAAGAAGGTTGGCCGCGCAGGATCTCGCCGAATGCCGCAATTAAATCGGGGACAGGGGTGGCAACCGAACCGACGACACTGGCGAACAATAGGCTGCCACAGGCCAGCAGGGCCAGCACAGCCATGAGGAAGTTCGCCTGTCGCATCGTCTTGTCCGGTACCAGGTTACAAAGGTTGCCAGTTTACGCCGACGAATACGCCGCGCGGAGGCTGGTTGTAGCCGTAAGCGGTCTGGTAATCACGATCGAACAGATTTTCGATTCGCCCGAACAGCGAAAGCCCTTTCTTGATCTCATACCTTGAAGTCAGGTTGCCGATCCAATACGCGCCCAGCTCGCGTGTTCCATCCTGGCGAACCCCGGTATAGCCCAGATCTCCGCCCACCTGCCAATGACCAAAAGTCTTGTTCGCGGAGAGCGACGCGAGCGTCCGTGCGCGTCGACGCGAACGCTGGCCGGTCGTATCGTCGCGCGGATCCTGAAGGGTCAGGCTCGCGCGCAAATCGGTATCAAGGCAGGTACCGCTGGCGCTCAGCTCAAGGCCCTCGTTGCTGGCACGCGCAACATTTTCGAAGCGGTTCGCCACCAGGTCGTATTGCAGCTGATCGGTAACACGCGTTTTAAACAGGGTCGCGCGCAGCAATGCAGCCGAAGTTGCGTACTGCAGACCGAGTTCTGCCGAGCGGGAATGCTCCGGCTTCAGGTTCGGATTGCCGAAGAACGGCGAGTACAGGTAACCGAGCGGAGGCACGCTGAATCCGGAAGACAAGCTAGCGGTCGCCTTGAACGCCTTCGTGAAATTGAATCCGTAACCGAGATATCCCGTGGTCGCCGAATCGACCTTATCGGTCTGATCGTGCCGCACGTTCACTTGCCACTGATGCGCATCCAGTCTGCCTTGCAACCCGGCGAAGATACTGTTGGCATTGCGGTTCGTTGCAAACACGGTACCGAATCCGTCGTCGCTGTCCAGCGCCTGCCACTGCCGCTCGGCTCCCGCCGTTGCGGTCCAAGTGGGCGACAAGGTGATTTCGTTATTCCATTGCAGGCTGCGCGTCTTGCTGACGAAGCGGTCATCCGAAACGCCGAATGCCGTATCGTAGTGATTTGCGTTCTTGTCGCGGGACTCGGAGTACATCACGCGGGAAGACCAGTTCGAGGCAAATCGGTTTTGGGTAAACAGTGTGAAAGTGTCGACATTGGTCTTGCCGAAATGGACGTCGGTCGGGGCGCCGAAGCTGCTGTCGAAATCGAATTTACCCTCCGCGCTTGAAAAGCGCAGGCCCAGCTCCTGCCCCTTCGACCACTCCTGGGAAACCATTCCGCTGACGCTGGTATTCCGGTAGCCGTCTTTGTCGGGGTTGGCGCTCGCAATCTGGTCATGATTCAGCGCCGAGAATCCGTCAGTCCGGAAGTCGGAAGCTGCAAGCGAATAACGCGTAGCGCCTGATGAGCCATTGACACCTGCCGATACCCGCGTCGTGCCGCGCGATCCCGCTTCCGCGTTGACGTTGAGGCTCGGCGCTCCTTCTCCACGTTTAGTGAAGACTTGAATGACCCCGCCGATGGCGCCGGAGCCGTAAATGCTCGAGACGTTACCGCGCACGATCTCGATCCGGTCAATCTGGTCGAGCATCAGGTGCTCGATGCTGACCGTGCCGGTAGCGTCCTGCTTGGTCAGCGGCACACCGTCAATCAGCACCAACGTCTGCCGAGTTTCAGCGCCGCGCACGAACATGCCGCTGGCTTGGCCGGGGCCGCCGTTTTGCGTTATTTGAACGCCCGCTTCGCGCTTGAGAAGCGCAGGCAGGTCAACTGCCTGCGAATTGCGGATTTCCTGTGCAGTCAGCACCGTCGTATGCGGCAACGCTTCGGTCTGCAGCTGCTCGGTGCGCGACGCAGTCACTACGACCGGAGCCAGCGTCTTTTCGCTGTCTGTCTGAGCGTAAACGGGCGCGACGGTCAATGCGGAAACGAGCGCGATCGGCGTCCATGCCGCGTTGACTGGACGTGAGGTGAAAAAAGTCATGATGGTGTTTTCGAAAAAGGCTTTCGGCATGCTTCCCCGCACACCGAATTCAACAGAAGTCCCGACGGGATGATCGAAAACGAATGAACCAGAACCGGTACCGGCTTAGCCGGCAAACCAGCGCGCGTTCGCGAACCTCCCCGTCGCAGCACTTCCTCCTTGTCCTGGCCGGTATCCGGGCTAACAAGCCAAAGCAATCCACCTTCCCATGCAGCTTGCACAGTGGTGTCGAGAGATCGCCTGTCACCTCAGGGTGACGCTTGTTTACCGTTGCGGGGGCAGCACACGTTAGCTATATGACAAGCCTCGTGTTTCCCGTTTAACTGCGCTCATGAACATGGGCGCGGGCACCAAAACGCGCGTAGTTTACGTGCCACAAGACGTCGAGTCAAATGAACAATTCTTCTCCGGTCGTTGCGACAGCGCTGACAAACACATGGCCTGTCTCATGACAAACCAGTAAACTATGCGCCTTCATTTTTCCGATTGATGCCGCATATCCATGTCAATAAATCAAGCCGAATACTATAGCCAGCAATACAACGCCCGCGCCGCGATCCCCGATCATCCGCGCATCTTCACCCGCTGGCTGAAGGATTCGGCGACCGTGCGGCGCAGTCACGCGGCGCTGTTCGACCTTGCCTATGGCGAGGCCAGCGGCGAGCGGCTGGATTTCTTCCCGGCGCCGAAGAGCGGCGCGCCGCTGCTGGTATTCATCCACGGCGGCTGGTGGCGTTCGCTCGACAAGTCGGATTTCTCGTTCATTGCGCCGGCCTTTACCCGCGCCGGGTTCAATGTCGCGCTGACCAATTATTCGCTGGCGCCGGAAGTCCCGATCGCCGAGATCGTGCGCCAGCAGTTGCGTGCCCTGGCGTGGCTGTACCGGCACGCCGACGCCTACGATTTCGATGCTCAGCGCATCGTGGTTGCCGGGCATTCGGCCGGCGCCCATCTGACCGCGATGATGCTCGCGGCGCTATGGCCGACGTTCGATCCGGAACTGCCGCCGGACCTGGTCAAGGCTGCAGTGCTGATGTCTGGCATTTACGATCTGGAGCCGGTACGGCATGCCGGCTTCGTCAACGTCGACCTGAAACTGACGGAAGACGATATCGCGCCCCTGTCGCCCAGCGCCATGCCGCAGGCGCATGCGGCGCCGTTCATCACGGCCGTCGGCGGCCTCGAATCGGACGAATTCAAGCGCCAGACCGGCCTCATCGCAAATGCCTGGCAAGCGAATCACCGCGCGGATATCGCGCTGCCGGACGCCAATCACCTCACCATCTGCGATGCATTCGCCACACCGGGACACCCCTTGCATGAAGCCAGCATCGCGCTGTTTTCCGACGCCGGATGCGTCCGTCCTGCCGGCGAAGAAGCATCGGTACAACAGATTTAAAGCGTGTCCTTGGCCGTGCCAGACGGCCAGTATTATGATGTGGCAAATACGAAGTTGCGAATAGTCAACTCGTGACTGATAATCGTGTTTCAAAACGTTACAAAATGCCGGACACAGACCTGCGACAGGGTCGATTGTAAGAACAACGCCGACATCCATATTGGGAAAGCACTGACATGACCGACGCTGCAGATGATCTTGAAGCACTATTTGACCAGGTAGCCGCACAGCGCGCGCAGACAGTACCCGACCCAGCCCCCGCAGCGGCGGAACAGGCCGCCGAACCCGTCGCCGTCGATGTCGCATGCGCCGTCAGCGCCGAACTGCAGGACGGCGATGCGGCATGCGTTGTACAGGACCAGTCGGGCAAGCCGATGTACGAGCGCCTGGGCGGCATCGTGCGCATGCTGCACGACTCGCTGCGCCAGCTCGGCTACGACCGCTCGCTGTCGAACGTCGCCGACCAGATCAGCGATGCGCAGGGTCGCCTCGACCACATCGCCGCGCTGACCGAGCAGGCGGCCAACAAGGTGCTCAACACGGTCGACACCTGCATGCCGGAACAGGAAGAACTGGGCAAGAAAGCCTCGGACATGGAAGGCCGCTGGGCGCAGCTGTTCGATGGCAAGCTCAGCATCGACGAATTCAAGGTGCTGGCCGGCGATTCGAAACAGTTCGCCACCGCCGTGCTGGCGGCCAGCGACGCCGAGAAGGCGCGGCTGCTCGACATCATGATGGCGCAGGATTTCCAGGACATTACCGGCCAGTTGATCAAGAAGATTATCGCCATCACGAACACCGTCGAGCTCGAGCTGGCGCAGCTGCTGCGCGATAATGCGCCGCCGGAGGTGAAGGCCGCGATCGCGGAACAGAAGCCGGTCGAACTGATGCAAGGTCCGTCGGCGCCGGAGACGGCGCTGGCGCAAAACGATGTCGACAGCTTGCTTGCCGATCTGGGGTTCTAATGGATGACATGCTCAAGGATTTCGTCGTCGAGGCGCTCGACCTCGCGACGAACGTGGAAGAGCACCTGCTCTCGCTGGAACGGCATCCGAACGACACGGATACCTTGAACGCGCTGTTCCGCTCCTTCCACACCATCAAGGGCGGCGCCGGCTTCATGAACCTTCCGGCCATCGTATCCGCCTGCCACCTGACCGAAAACCTGTTCGACGGCCTGCGCACCGGCAAGGTGCCGGTGACGCCGACAGCGATCGAAGCCGGCCTGCAGGCCAGCGGGTTTGTCGGCGACCAGTTGAAACAGCTGGCCAACGGCGCCGCGCCGGAAACGTTGCCGGCGATGCCGGACGCACTCAAGGATATCCTGACTCAAGCCATCGAAGGCAAGGCCGCGGCGGCAGTCGCAGCGGCACCGGCCGAAGCGCCGCAGGCCGCCCCGGCCACGGCCGCGCCAGCGGCTGCCACCCTGCCCGGCGGCGAGCTGGACTGGGAAGCGCTGTACCGCGCGGTTGTCCCGGCAGGCACGCTGCCCGCCCCGCAGGCGCCGGCCGCACCTGCGGCGGCGACCGTGACGCCGATTGCCAAGGCCGCGACCGAAGAGGGCGCCAAACCGGTCATCGCGCAGGTCAAGGAAGACACCATCCGCATCGATGCGGTCAAGCTCGACGCCCTGCTGGAAGTCGCCGGCGAATCGGTGCAGGCCGCGAACCAGGCCGCCGTGCTGCTGGAAAAGCTGGCGCAGTTCAAGTTCGAAGGCCAGGCCGCCGCGCTCATGTCGACCTTGGCCGAAACCCTGGCGCGGGCGTCGCGCTATTCGACCGAACTGCAGCGCGCCACCCTGTCCACCCGCATGCAGCCGGTCGGTCGCCTGTTCCAGAAATTCCCGCGCCTGGTGCGCGAGCTGGCGAAGGATCTCGGCAAGGACGTGGATCTGGTGATCGAAGGCGCGGAAACGGAAGTCGATCGCGTCGTTGTCGACAGCCTGTACGATCCGCTGGTGCACATGCTGCGCAACGCGCTCGACCACGGCATCGAAACCGCCGACGAGCGCGCCGCCACGCCGAAGGCCGCGAAAGCCACCATCCGCCTGAAAGCCTGGCAGGAAGGCAGCAGCGTGATGATCGAGGTGTCGGACGACGGCAAGGGCATGGATCCCGACCGCCTGCGCACCAAGGCGCTGTCCAAGGGACTGATCGGCGACAACGCGGCGCAGACCAAGGAAGAGGCGCTGCAGCTGATCTTCCTGCCGGGTTTCTCGACCAAGGAAGTCGCTTCCAGCGTTTCTGGACGCGGCGTGGGCATGGACGTGGTGAAGACGGCGGTGGAAAAGCACCGCGGCGCCATCCGCATCGATTCCGAGCTGGGCGAAGGCACCCGCTTCACGATCCGCCTGCCGATCGAGCTGTCGATCGTGCCGACCATGCTGGTACGCACCTCCGGCGCCCTGCTGGCGATGCCGATGGCAGTGGTGCAGCGCGTGGTCGAACTGCCGGAAGAATTTTCCGCCGTCGGCGGCGCGCCGGTGCTGCGCGACCAGGGCCGGCCGCTGGCGGTGCGCTCGCTGGCGGAAATCCTCGGCTACGAACCGTGCCGTGAAAAGGTCGGGATCGTGATCGCCGCGCCGCACCCCTACATTCTCGCGGTGGAAGGCGTGGACGGCACGGCCGATCTCGTGATCAAGCCGCTGACCGCGCTGGCAGTCCCGGGCGTCAACGGCACGGCGCGTTCCGCCGAAGGCGAACTGGTGCTGGTGATCAGCCTCGCCTTCCTGCTGGACGGCTGCAAGATCATGTCCAACCGGCTGGCTGCATAAATCTGCGCCCGCGCGTCCTGCCGCCAATGCCGGCAGGACGCTACCCCGCCTACTTTGCGCCGCGCCCGCCGGCTGCAGCAGTAAATACGCCAAGTCCGATGAAAGCGCCGGCCGTTACATAGCGGCCGATCGCTCCTGCGCTGCGCACCCGCGTCAGCAACGGCCCGACGATGCTGGCGGCCAGCACATAAATCGAGTCGGTCGCCACCGCGATGACGACAAAGATCGCCCCCAGGAGCACGCTCTGCGGCATGGCCGGAGCCCCCGGCTGCATGAACTGCGGCAGGAACGCAGCGAAAAAAATGGTGGTTTTCGGATTGAACAGCGCGACCACGAAGCCATCACGAAAAATCCTGGTCAGGCGCGCCGGAGCGAATTGCGTCTGGGCCGCTTGCTGCGCAGGCGCGCGCCAGGCCTTTATCCCCAGATAAATGAGATATGCCGCGCCGGCGTACTTGACCACGGTGAATGCCAGCGATGAAATCGCAAACAGCGCGGCCAGCCCGATCGCGGCCCCGACGGCATTGCCAAGGTTGCCCAGCGCGACGCCCGCCACGGAAGCCAGCCCGGCCGGCCGCCCCTGGGCCAGCGTGCGCGTGACCACGTAAATCACGGCGGGTCCGGGCGTCAGGGTAAGCGCGAGGCTCGCCACGAAAAATGCCGCCATCAGCGGCCATGCAGGGAACAGTTCGCTCATCTCGGTTCTCCGAATTTTCCATTCCCGCCGATGATGCCACACCGCGCGCCCGGCTTCACGCTCCGGCTCGACACCGCGTTCCTGCGGCAAAGCGCCGCGCCACGGATTGCTTATTTGCTGGCGAGCCGCTCCGCCTTTTCCTTCGACCAGGCGGCAAGCTTGTCGCGAATGCCCTTCTGCTCGGCAAACATCTGCGAATTGGACGCCAGTTGCGCGCACAATTCGAGGCGGATGCCGTTCGGATCGAAGAAGTAGATCGACTTGAACACGCGGTGATCGGTCACGCCGAGCACCTCGATGCCATGCGCTTCCAGCCGCGCCTTCATCGCTTCCAGCTGCTCGACGGTGTCGACGCGCAACGCAATGTGGTTCACCCAGGCCGGCGTATTTGGCGATGGCGCGGGCGCCACGTCGTCGCCCAGGTCGAAGAACGCGAGACAGGAACCGTCCGTCATGCGGAAGAAGATATGCACGTACGGGCAGTATTCGCCGGTCGACGGCACGATGTCGGAGCGGATGTAGTGAAACAGCGGCAGGCCGAGGATGTCTTCATAAAAATGCCTCGTTTCTTCCGCATCGCGACAGCGGTAGGCGAAATGATGCAGTCCGTGAACCGGCACGGAGGCCGGCAAGGCAGCCGGCAGTCCGATCTGGGTAGTGGTTACCGAGTCCATGACGCCTCCTTACTTCCGGGTTAGCTCAGCCGGCGCAACCTGCTGGTCGATCGCGCCGAAAATCGATTTTCCGTTCGCGTCGAGCATCTCGATGCGAATCCGGTCGCCGAATTTCATGAACGGCGTCTTGGCCGCGCCGTCGGCGATCATTTCGAGGCAACGCTTTTCGGCGATACAGCTGTATCCCTTCTTCGCATCCTTGTTCGACACCGTGCCGGAACCGACGATGGTTCCGGCGCGCGCGTTGCGCGTCCTGGTCAGATGCGCGATCAGCTGCGGAAAATTGAATACCATGTCGACGCCGGCATCGGGCTGGCCGACCAGCGCGCCGTTCCAGGTCACGCGCAGCGGCAGGTGCACCTTCCCCTCCTTCCAGGCTTCGCCAAGCTCGTCCGGCGTGACCGCAACCGGCGAAAAGCTCGAAGCCGGCTTGGACTGGAAGAAGCCGAAGCCCTTCGCCAGCTCCGCCGGAATCAGATTGCGCAGCGAGACATCGTTGACCAGCATGAGCAGCCTGATGTGCGATAACGCCCGTTCCGGTGTCGTCCCCATCGGCACGTCGTCGGTAACGACCGCCACCTCGCCCTCGAAATCGATGCCCCACTCTTCCGACGCCAGTACGATATCGTCAGCCGGGCCGATGAAGTCGTCGGAGCCGCCCTGGTACATCAGCGGATCGTGCCAGAACGATTCCGGCATCTCGGCATTGCGCGCCTTGCGCACCAACTCGACGTGGTTGACGTAGGCCGAGCCGTCGGCCCACTGGAAGGCGCGCGGCAGCGGCGCCATGCAGCGTTTCGGATCGAAGTCAAAGGCACGCGGCGCCTTGCCGGCATTGAGCTGTTCGTAAATCCGCTCCAGTTGCGGCGCGACGAAGCCCCAGTCGTCCAGCGCGCGCTGCAGCGTCGGCGCGATGCCGTCGGCGATATGCGCCGACTTGAGATCGCGCGACACGACGGCAAGCTGGCCGTCGCGGGTGCCGTCTTTAAGTGTGGCAAGTTTCATCCGGTCTCCTTGAAAGGTGGCGCAGGGTAGCGTGTAGAGGCAAACTGCTTTACCATTGCGACAATTACGTATTATTAAATTAATTCACCATATCGTAATCCCGCTCCAGCATGAAATCAACCACCCTCTCGCCGGTCACGCCAGCCGAAACCGACGCCGTTAACGCGCGTCAAGGCATCCAGTCGGTGGAAGTGGCCGGCCCGCTGCTCCTGGCGCTGGCCAAGGCGCCCGGCCCGCTTGCGCTCTCCGCGCTGGCGAAAGGCGCCGGCATGCCGGCCGCCAAGGCCCACCGGTATCTGGTCAGCCTGATCCGCATCGGCCTGGTCGAGCAGGATGCGGCCAGCGGACTGTACGACCTTGGGACGCTCGCGCTCGAACTGGGGTTGGTTTCGCTGGGCAGGCTGGATGCGGTGCGGCTGGCGGACCGGACACTGGAGGCATTGCGCGATGCCACCAGCGAGACGGTCGCCTTGTCGGCCTGGGGCACTTTCGGCCCGACCTATATCCGCTTGCTGCAGTCGCGCCGGCCGGTCGCAATCAACCTGCAGATCGGCAGCGTGATGCCGATGACGTACACCGCCAGCGGGCTGTGTTTTGCGGCATTCATGCCGAAAGATGAAACGAAGGAACTGTTGCACGCCGAACTGATGCAGAATCGCCGCGAGCAGCTGGATGCGCCGCAATCGGAACAGGAATTCGCGCCGCTATTGCAGGAAACGCGGCAGCACGGGATGGCGCGCATGATCGGCCATCTCGATCCGGCGGCAGCGCGCGCACCCGGCCGCACGCGTGCCGCGGAACGCCTGATCGCCGGCTTCAACGCCTTCTCCGCCCCGGTGTTCGACCACGAGGGCAGGATGCGCTTCGCACTGACGGTGGTCGGTTCCGCCGCCCAGATCGACCATGAGTGGGAAGGCCCGGTCGCGCAACAAACCAGGGCGCATGCGCGGCAGCTGTCGCAGCGCCTCGGCTACCGGGAATAACTAGAACAAGCTGCCGACATTGAGCAGGGTGAGCACGCCCAGCACCGCGAAAATCGCCGCCGCAACCGCGTGCACCAGCTTCATCGAAACAGCCTTCGTGATTTTGCTGCCGAGCAGCACGGCGGGCGCGTTAGCGAGCATCATGCCGAACGTGGTGCCGGCCACGACCGCCCACAACTGCTCGTATTTCGCCGCCAGTGCAACGGTGGCGATCTGCGTCTTGTCGCCCATTTCCGCGAGGAAGAATGCGATCACGGTCGCGCCGAACACGCCGAAGCGCGCCGGCTTGGCTTCCACATCATCCAGCTCGTCCGGCACCAGCATCCACGCCGCCATCGCGAGGAAGGACAGGCCGAGCACCCAGCGCATGGCATCCTTGCCCACATAAGCAGTGATCCAGTTGCCGACGGCACCGGCAAACGCATGGTTGAATATTGTTGCGACGAAAATACCGAGGATGATCGGAATCGGACGGCGGAACTTGGCGGCAAGCAGCAGCGACAGCAGTTGCGTCTTGTCGCCCATTTCGGCCAGGGCGACGATGCCGGATGAGACGAGGAAAGCTTCCATGAAAACTCCAGGGCCGGACATGAACCGATGACCATGCGCACCCTCCGGCCCAAAGCAGAAGCGGCATGGTCAAAGGTCTCGCCAAACCTGAAGTCGCTTGCGCCATGATCGCGGATGGATCAAGTCTGTTGACGCAAGCCCCTCTCGCAATTCGGAGGGCGGCTACTCCCCAATGACGGACAGGATTCTAAGTCATTGCAGACAGGATGTCGAGCCGACGGAAAATAGTTATAACTCGTAGCTGTCTTTCACGCCGCTCATCACCTGCTCGATCAGCTTGCGATTCATCGTGGGCGTCAGCAATTCGATGAAACTGTATACATAGCCGCGCAAATAGGCGCCTTGCTTCAACGCCACCCGGGAGACGTTAGTGCCGAACAGGTGGCCGGCGGAAATAGCCCGCAAGCCCTTGTCGCGCTCTTCGTTGAATGCCATTCCCGCAATGATGCCGATCCCCATGCCCAGTTCCACATAGGTCTTGATCACGTCGGCGTCGATCGCTTCCAGCAATACATCGGGCTTGAGGCTTCTTATCGCGAAAGCATGGTCGATCTTGGCGCGGCCGGTAAAGGCGCTGTCGTAAGTAATCAGAGGAAAGGTGGCGATTTCTTCCAGGGTGATGGTGCTGGATTTGAGCAAGGGGTGCTCCGGCGGCACCACCACGACATGCTCCCATTGATAGCATGGCAAGGTCACCAGGCCGTCCACGCTGGCAATCGCTTCGGTTGCGATCGCCATGTCCGCCTGGTCCTTGAGCACCATTTCCGCGATCTGCTTGGGATTTCCTTGCAATAGCGACAATCGTACCTTGGGGAACCGGTGCATGAATGCCTGCACCACCGGCGGCAGCGCATAGCGCGCCTGGGTATGCGTGGTGGCGATGGTGAAGCTGCCGGTGTCCTGCGCCGCGAACTCCTTGCCGATGCGCTTGAGGCCGTCGATTTCCTGCATGATCAGCTCGACCGAGCGCAGCACCGCCCTGCCCGGCTCGGTCAGACCGCGGATGCGTTTGCCATGGCGGGTAAAGATATCCACGCCCAACTCTTCTTCCAGCTCGATGATGGCCTTGGACACGCCCGGCTGCGAGGTGTACAGCGCCTTGGCGGCCTCGGTCAGGTTGAAATTTTGCCGGACGGCTTCGCGCACGAAGCGAAGTTGATGCAGGTTCATCGTTTCCCTTGATTCATTGCCAACTTATTCGCATTTTTGTTTATGCCAAATAAGCATATAAGCAAATAAATACTAAGTAGTTTGGAATAAGGAATTAGTTTATTACGATTCGTACTCCTTTGTGCGAGGCTTCATGACTCTCTCTTATGTATTTTCCGGGTTCGCGGTCGGTGCCCTGGTCGGCTTGACCGGCGTGGGCGGCGGGTCGCTGATGACACCGCTCCTGACGCTGCTGTTCGGCGTCTCCCCCACGGTGGCGGTCGGCACCGACCTGGCTTTTGCCTCGACCACCAAGGCCGCCGGCACGCTGGCGCACCGCGTGCGCGGCACGGTACGCTGGGAAGTGGTGCGCCATCTGTGCATGGGCGCGCTGCCGGCAGCCGTCCTGGCGACGCTGGGGTTGAAATACTTCGGGGCGCTGGACAAGGAAATCGCCCACATCATCCGTTACTCGATCGCCGGCTCGGTACTGCTGACCGTGGTCGCGCTTCTGTTTCGCGGCCGCATGCAGGCCTGGGTGATTGCCCACCCGGAAAAGCAGCTGCAAGGCGTCAAGCTCGCCATCGCCACCGTGGCTGTCGGAGCACTGCTCGGCACGCTGGTAACCATTTCCTCCATCGGCGCCGGCGCCGTGGGTGCAACGATCCTGGTATTACTGTATCCTCGCCTGTCCCCGGCGGAAATCGCCGGCACCGACATCGCCTACGCCGTGCCGCTGACGGCCATCGCCGCGTTCGGCCACTGGTGGCTGGGTTCGATCGACTGGGAACTCCTGATGACGCTGCTGCTGGGCTCCGTGCCCGGCATTACGATCGGTTCGCTCGCCGCCAAGGCGATGCCCGAAAAGGTTCTGCGCGGCCTGCTGGCCACGACGCTCACCGGCGTCGCCGCGAAAATGGTTTTTTAAGAGATTGGAAGAGAGATGTATCGTTACGACCAATATGATCACCTGATCGTGAAGGAGCGCCTCGCGCAGTTCCGCGATCAGGTGCGGCGCCGCCTCGCCAACGAGCTGACCGAAGAGGAATTCCTGCCGCTGCGCCTGCAGAACGGCCTGTACATGCAGCGCCATGCCTACATGTACCGCATCGCGATCCCGTACGGCCTGCTGTCGTCGACCCAGCTGCGCAAGCTCGCCTACATCGCGCGCAAGTACGACCGCGGCTACGGCCACTTCACGACCCGCCAGAACATCCAGTTCAACTGGATCAACCTGGAAGAAGTGCCGGACATCCTGGAGCACCTGAACTCGGTCGAGATGCACTCGATCCAGACTTCCGGCAACGACGTGCGCAACACCACCGCCGACGAGTATGCCGGCGTCGCGGCCGACGAGCTGGTCGATCCGCGCCCGTATGCCGAGCTGGTGCGCCAGTGGAGCACCTTCCATCCGGAATTCGCCTACTTGCCGCGCAAGTTCAAGATCGCCTTCAACGCCGCCAAGGAAGACCGCGCGGCGCTGCAGATGCATGACATCGGCATCGAGATCGTCAAGAACGCGCAAGGCGAAATCGGCTACCGCGTGCTGGTCGGCGGCGGCCTGGGCCGCACCCCGATCCTCGGCAGCTTCATCTGCGAGTTCCTGCCGTGGCAGCACCTGCTGACCTATATCGAAGCGATCCTGCGCGTCTACAACCAGTATGGCCGCCGCGACAACAAGTTCAAGGCACGCATCAAGATCCTGCTGAAGGCCACCGGCGTCGAGGAATTCGCGCGCATGGTCGAGGAAGAATGGGCCGACCTGAAGGATGGTCCCGGCACCCTCACCGAAGAGGAATTCAACCGCATCGCCGCCTACTTCACGCCGCCGGCCTATGAAAAGCTGGAAAACGAAGATGCGCTGCTCAAGCAGCAGCGCGCGGAAAGCAAGGCCTTCGACAACTGGATGAAGCGCAACGTCAAGCCGCACAAGGTGCCCGGCTATGCCGCCGTCGTCATGTCGCTGAAAAAGCCCGGCGTACCGCCCGGTGACGCGACCGCCGAGCAAATGGATTTCGTGGCCGACATGGCCGACCGTTACAGCTTCGGCGAACTGCGCGTGACGCACGAGCAGAACCTGGTGCTGGCCGACGTCAAGCAATCGGAGCTGTTCGAGGTATGGCAGCAAGCCAAGGCGCATCATCTGGCCACGCCGAACATCGGCCTGTTGACCGACGTGATCTGCTGCCCGGGCGGCGATTTCTGCTCGCTGGCCAACGCCAAGTCGATCCCGATCGCGGCGGCCATCACCGAGCGCTTCGAGGATATCGACTTCCAGCACGACATCGGCGAGATCGAGCTGAACATGTCCGGCTGCATCAACGCCTGCGGCCATCACCATATCGGCAACATCGGCATCCTCGGCGTCGACAAGGACGGCTCCGAGTGGTACCAGATCTCGATCGGCGGCGCGCAGGGCAACCACAGCTCGGTCGGCAAGATCATCGGCCCGTCGTTCTCGGCACTGCAGGTGCCGGGCGTGGTCGATCGCCTGCTGCAGGTCTATGTGCGGGACCGCCTGCAGGGAGAGCGCTTCATCGATACGGTGCGCCGCATCGGTATCGAGCCTTTCAAGGAACATGTGTATGCGACGCCGATCGAAGGCGGCGCATTGGTAGGGGAAGACGAATATGCGTGAAATCATCAAGGATAAGGCAGTCGTCAACGACGACTGGACCGTGCTGAAACTGGCCGAAGGCGAAACACCGGAGGCGGTTGCCGTCCCGGCTGGCAAGTTCATCGTGCCGCTGACGGTATGGGAAGCGCAGCGCACCGAACTGAAGAAGCGCACGGACATCGGCGTATGGATCGCCAGCCACGAACGGCCGGAAGTGCTGAAGGAAGACGTGACACAGCTGCCGGTGATCGCGGTCGATTTCCCGAAGTTTTCCGATGGCCGCGGCTTTTCGATCGCCTACAACCTGCGCGTGCGCCTGGGATATGCCGGCGAACTGCGCGCCATCGGCGACGTGTTGCGCGACCAGATGTTTTACATGCAGCGCGTCGGCTTCAATGCGTTCGCCACGCGCGAGGATCGCAACATCCACGACGCACTGAAGAGCCTGTCCGATTTTTCGGAAGCCTATCAGGCCGCCTGGGACATGAAGCTGCCGCTGTACCGCCGCGCCGAGCGCGGTCAGAAAGCAGCGCAGGAATAAGCGATGGCCGATTTCAACGCCTTGGTGGCCGCCACGCAGGCCACACTGAGCCGGATTGGCAGCGACTTCTCCCCGGCTGTGTTCGCCTCCAGCCTCGCGGCCGAGGACATGGTTCTGACCGACATGATCCTGCGCGCAAAGCTGCCGATCACAATCTTTTCGCTGGAGACCGGCCGCTTGCACAGGGAAACCTTGGGCATGCTCGACCGCATCAGGGAAACCTACGACTACGAAGTAAAACTGTTCAAGCCGGAGCAATCCGCAGTGGATGCCTACGTCCAGCAGCATGGCTTGAACGCGTTCTATGACAGTGTCGAGATGCGCAAGGAATGCTGCCGCATCCGCAAGGTGGAGCCGCTGAAGCGCGCCCTAGCCGGCAACAAGGCCTGGATCACCGGACAGCGCCGCGCGCAGTCGACCACCCGCGCCGAACTCGCAGTGCAGGAAGACGACGCCGCGCACGGCATGGCCAAGTTCAACCCGCTGGCCGACTGGTCGGAAGAGGATGTGTGGAACTACATCCGCAGCAATAACGTGCCGTATAACCCGCTGCACGACAAGGGTTATCCGTCGATCGGCTGCGAGCCCTGCACCCGCGCCATCCAGCCGGGCGAAGACGTGCGCGCCGGACGCTGGTGGTGGGAGAACCCGGAATCGAAGGAATGCGGCCTGCACGTGGTCGATGGCAAGCTCGTCAGAATCAAATCGGTGGCAAACTAAAACATGAATACAGCAGTCGAAAAACTCTTTTTGGATGCAGCCAGCAACCGGCACCTGGACTGGCTCGAATCGGAAGCGATCCATATCATGCGCGAGGTGGCGGCAGAGTGCTCCAACCCGGCGCTTCTGTTCAGCGGCGGCAAGGACTCGGTGGTCCTGCTGCGCATCGCGGAGAAGGCATTCCGTCCGGGCAAATTCCCGTTCCCGCTGGTGCACATCGATACCGGTCACAATTTTCCGGAAGTGATCGAATTCCGCGACCGCCGCGCCAAGGAACTGGGCGAGCGCCTGGTCGTGCGTTCGGTCGAGGACTCGATCAAGCGCGGCACGGTACGACTGCGCAATCCGCAAACCGATTCGCGTAACGCTGCGCAGGCGGTGACCCTGCTGGAAACCATCGACGAATTCAAGTTCGACGCCTGCATCGGCGGCGCCCGCCGCGATGAAGAGAAGGCCCGCGCAAAAGAGCGCATCTTCTCGTTCCGCGACGAATTCGGCCAATGGAACCCGAAGGCGCAGCGCCCCGAACTATGGGACCTGTATAACACCCGCGTCCATCCGGGCGAAAACATGCGCGTGTTCCCGATCTCGAACTGGACCGAACTCGACGTGTGGCAGTACATCGCGCGCGAACAGCTGGCACTGCCGCCGATCTACTTCGCGCACGAGCGCCAGGTGATCCCGCGCAATGGCCTGCTGGTGCCGCTGACGAACCTCACTCCCGCGCGCGAAGGCGAGACGGTCGAAACCCGCGTGGTGCGCTTCCGCACCGTCGGCGACATCTCCTGCACCTGCCCGGTCGCGTCCGACGCAGCCGATGTGGATGCGATCATCGCCGAAACCGCGGTCACGCAAATCACCGAGCGCGGAGCGACCCGCATGGATGACCAGACTTCCGAAGCATCGATGGAAAAACGCAAGAAAGAAGGATATTTCTGATGAACGCCGCAGTTGCAGAACAAGTACTTTCTAACGCCAGCGCCGAGCGCGGCCTGCTGCGCTTCATTACCGCCGGCTCGGTCGACGACGGCAAGAGCACGCTGATCGGCCGCCTGCTGTTCGACAGCAAAGGGATCTTCGCCGACCAGCTCGACGCGATTTCGCGCGCCAAGCACAAGCGCACCGTGGGCGACACGGTCGACCTTTCCCTGCTGACCGACGGCCTGGAAGCCGAGCGCGAGCAAGGCATCACGATCGATGTGGCGTACCGTTATTTCGCCACACCGAAGCGCAAGTTCATCATCGCCGACACCCCCGGCCACGAGCAGTACACCCGCAACATGGTGACCGGCGCATCGACCGCCGACGCGGTGATCATCCTGATCGACGTGTCGAAAGTGAAGCTGGGCGACGACGGCAGCGTGGAACTGCTGACGCAGACCAAGCGCCATTCGACCATCGCTCACCTGCTGCGCATCGAGCACGTGATCGTCGCGGTCAACAAGATGGACCTGGTGAATTACGACCAGACCGTGTACGACCGCATCGTCGCGGCCTACAAGCAGTTCGCGCAACAGCTCGGCCTGGCCGACGTGCATCCGATTCCTCTGTCGGCGCTGGCCGGCGACAACGTGGTGGAAGCCTCCGACAAGATGCCCTGGTACAAGGGCCCCACGCTGATCAGCCTGCTCGAATCGCTGTCCGTCTACGACGAAGCGCACGAGCAGCCGCTGCGCTTCCCGGTGCAGCTGGTGGCACGCCATAACGGCCACGAAGCGAACGACTTCCGCGGCTATATGGGCCGTATCGAAGCCGGCAAGGTCAGGAAGGGCGACAAGCTGGTGGTGCAGCCGAGCGGCCAGAGCGCAACGGTCAAGGATATCCTGACGCTGGAAGGCTCCTTGCAGTCCGCCGTCGCCGGACAGTCGGTCACGATCCTGCTGGACGAGTATCTCGACATTTCGCGCGGCGACATGCTCTCCTCCGCGGAGCAGCCGGCCACGCTGCAGAAGACCGTCACCGCAGACGTCTGCTGGCTGTCGGAAGAACCGCTCGACATGCGTCGCAAGTACTGGCTCAAGCACACCACCAAGCAGGTGGCGGCGCGCGTGACGAAGATCGACACGCTGCTCGACATCAATACACAGGAGTGCCGCCCCGCCGATGCGTTGAAGCTGAACGATATCGCGACCGTATCGATCAACGTGCAGCAGCCGCTGGCGGCCGATGCGTATGACGCGATCCGCTCCACCGGCGCGTTCATCCTGATCGACGAGGTGACGCACCAGACCGTCGCCGCCGGCATGATCCGCATCGCCTGATTACAGCAGCTCATGTCAAAACTGCCCGCGCAGAACACGTTCGGCAAAGTCGTTCTGCTCGGCGCCGGCCCGGGCGCCGCCGACCTGATCACGGTCCGCGGCGCCCGCATCCTTTCCCAGGCCGATGTCGTGCTGTACGACGCGCTGGTCACCGACGACATGCTGGCGCTGTGCCCGCAGGCGGAAAAGATCTCGGTCGGCAAGCGCTCCGGGCAACGCTCGACCGCGCAAACTTTCATCAATCAGCAACTGGTCTATTGCGCAAAGAAATACCAGCTGGTGGTACGCCTGAAAGGCGGCGACCCGATGATGTTCGGGCGCGCCGACGAGGAGCTGCACGCGCTGGAAGCCGAAGGCATCGAGGTTGAGATCGTGCCAGGCATCACGGCCGCGCTGGCCGCCGCCGCCTCGACCAAACAGCCGCTGACCAAGCGCGGCGTGGCGCGCAGCGTCGCGTTTTTCACTTCCGCCACCGCGCCGAACCACCCTGAACACACCACCCTGCCCGACTGCGACACCCTGATCCAGTACATGGGCGGCAGGGAGGCGATCGTCACCGCGCAAAAATTGCTGGCGCAGGGACGCTCTCCCGACTTGCCGCTCGTGGTGGTGGAGAACTGCAGCCGCGACAACGAGCGCGTGCTGCGCCTGCGTCTGGCCGATCTGGAAAAAGGGCTGGCCGATTGCAGCGGGCCGGTGCTGGTGATGATAGGCGAGGCAATGGCGACACGAAACAAGCGCGGCTGAATCCGATCCGGCGCCGCTACCCTTCAAAGCGTCGAGATGCAGTAGCGCGCAATCGCGCCGAGCACCTGTTCATCCTCGCCTACAGCCTGGGCGGTCTTCAATGTGAGGCCGGGATATGCCTGGCGCAACTGCTCCATCATCAGCGGCAGGTCGCGCAGCACATGCCCGCCCTGCCCGAAGAATACCGGCACCACGGTGACGTCGCCGCAGCCGTCCCGCACCAGTTGTTCCACCAGTTCCGGCAGGCGCGGCGCCATCAGGTCGAGGAAGGCGAGCGACACCGACAGGTCGGGCGCCTGCGCCTGGATGATTTGCTGCAACTGCTGGAACGGTTCGGCCCAGCGCGGATCGCGGGCGCCGTGCGCAAACAGGACAAGTGCGCGTTTTTTCATGGTCAATGTCTTTCCACCCAAAGCAGCGCGCCGATCGCCAGCACCAGGAAGGAAGCGCTCGGCAGCAGCGCCGTCGCCAGCGCCGGCCAGGTATTGAGCAAGCCCAGGTGCGAGAACAGGCTGTTAAGCAGCTGGAAACTCACGCCGATCATGATGCCGATGAAGATCTTCAGGCTCACGCCGCCGGCGCGGAAATGCAGGTAGGCGAACGGCAATGCCAGCGCCATCATCACCAGCGCCGCGAACGGGTAGACCAGCTTCTTCCAGAACGCGATTTCATAGCGCCCGGTGCTCTGGTTGTTTTCCGCCAGATGCTTGATGTAGGCCGACAGGTCGAGCGCCGACATGCGGTCCGGGTCGGCGAACAGCACCGACAGGATGTCGGGCGTGATTTCCGAGATCAGCTTTCTTGACGGCTCGCGTGCCGTCTTCACGGTGGAGGTGACATCCGGAGCGCCGGTCGAGAAAGTTGTCTCCGCCACGTCCGACAAGCGCCAGGCGTTATTGCCCTGGTAGTCCGCATGGACTGCCGTCACCACCGCGGTCAGGTGAAAGTCGCGGTCGAAATCGTACAGCGTCACCCCGCGCAACTGGCCGTCAGGAGTCACCTCGTGCACGTTCAAAAAGCGCGAGCCGATGGCTTCGCCGGTCAGCCCGTTCTCGCGGATCACATCCTTGGTCCAGTAGCCGGAACGGAATTCCTGCGAAATCATCGAGCCCTGCACCTGCAGCTTCAGCTTTTCCGCGAACTGGCTGGATGCCGGCGCAATGAATTCGCCGAACAGGAAAGTCAGCAGCACGAACACGATGCCGACCTTGGCCAGCATGAAGCCCGCCATCCGCGTGGACAGGCCGGAAGCGCGCATGATGGTGAATTCGGAGCGCGCCCCGAGCTGGGCGAGCGCATAGATCGTGCCGATCAACGCCGCGATCGGCATCAGTTCATACACGTAGCCGGGCAAGCCCAGCGCCACGTACATGAACGCATGCTGCAGCTTGTAGCCGCCGCGCCCGACCTCGGGCAACTCGCTGATCAGGTCGAAGAACGCAAACAGCGCCAGGAAGGCCACCAGCACGAAGAAGACCGCGCCAACGATTTCGGACGCGACATATCTTTGCAAGACTTTCATGCCCGCGCGGCCTTTCTGAACATGACGGTGCGCTTGAATGCGCCCCACAGCGCCGCCGGATGGCGCGGGCTGTTGATGAACAGGCGCCAGGCGAACAGCAGCGCGATCAGCAGGGCGGCCGTCAGATGAATCGGCCACGACGCGACCCCGAGCGACAGGCGCTCCTGCACCACGGCGGCCTGCAGCACGCTGACCATATTGCTGTAGACAACGAAGAGCAGCAGCGCGATCAGCAAGTTGGCGGAGCGCCCGCCGCGCGGATTGACGAAGCCCAGGGGAATGGCAAGCAGCATCAGCAGCAGGCACATCAGGGGCAAGGAGGCGCGCCACAGCAATTCGCCGCGGTTGAACTTGTTCGGATCGGCCAGCAGGGCCGGTGTGGGCAGCGAACGGGCCGACTTGTCCCCCACCACCGCCTGCGACTGGCGCCCCACCAGCACGCCGTAACGCTCGAACTCCATGACGCGAAAATCCGGCTGGTTGGTGATGCCGTCATAGCGGCGTCCCTTGCTCATGACCAGGAACTTGTCGCCATGCTGATCGAGCGCGACCGAGCCTTCCCTGGCGACCACGACGCTGGTGCGCCCGTTCTGCACGGTGTTGACGAACACGTTCCTGACCTTGGTGGCGTCGCCGCTCACGCCCTCGACGAAGAAGATGCGGTCGGCCGATGCCGATTCCTGGAATTTTCCCGGAGATACTTTTGCGATGTCTTCGCGCTTTTCGAAACGCTCCCGGAATTCGGCGCTCTGGCGCGCTGCCCAGGGTGTCAGGATGAAAGAGAGCAACGCGGTCAGCACCACGATCGGCACGCCGAACGACAGCACCGGCGCGATCCAGCGCGTCAGGGAAAGTCCGGACGCGAACCATACAACCATTTCAGAGTCCTGATAACTGCGCGTCACTACCACCAGGACGGAAATAAACCCTGTGAGAATAAGGATGACCGGCAGATAATTAAGTGCCGCGAAGCCGATCAGCGCGATCACATCCGACGATGCGACCTTGCCTCCCGCGGCCTGGCCGAGGATCTTGATGAGCATCACGGTGATGGTAATGGTGAAAAGCGTGGTGAAGACAGCGCCTGCGGTACTTACCAATTCGCGTCGGAGAGCGCGCTGAAAGATCATTGAATTGAAGACTATAATTGCGTCTGGATAAGGAGCGACTCATGGACTTTAGCATAAAAACATACGACGCAAAAACCGGCGTCGCCAGCATCAAAACGGGCTGCCTGGTCGTCGGCGTATTTGAAAACAAGAAACTGTCGCAAGCCGCGCGCGAGCTCGACGGCAAGGGCGCCATCAGCGCCGCGCTCAAGTCGGGCGACATCAGCGGCAAGGCCGGCTCCACCCTGCTGCTGCGCGGACTGGACGGCGTCGCGGCCGAACGCGTACTGCTGGTCGGCCTCGGCAATGACGAAGCGGTGAGCGACAAGACCTTCGTCTCCGCCGTGCAGGCCGCCGGGCGCGTGTTTGCTTCGCTCGGCAGCAGCGATGCGCTGCTGGCGCTGCCGCTGGAAGGCGTCAAGGAGCGCGACGCCGCCTGGGCGACGCGCGCGGCGATCCTGGCCTTGCGCGACGGCGCCTACCGCTACGACACCACCAAGAGCAAGAAGGACGAAGCGCCGACAGGCGTGAAGAAGGTCGCGCTTGCCGCCTCCGGCGCCGCAACGCCTGCCGCCAAGGCCGCCGTGACGCAAGCCGTTGCGATTGCCAACGGCGTGGCCCTCACCAAGGACCTCGGCAATCTTCCCAGTAATATCTGCACGCCGACCCACCTTGCCAATGTCGCGAAGAGCCTGGCGAAGGATTACAAGTTCGGCGTCGAAGTGCTGGACCGCAAGCAGATCGAGGCGCTCAAGATGGGCAGCTTCCTGTCTGTCACCAAGGGCAGCGAAGAACCGCCGAAGTTCATCATCCTGAAGCACATGGGCGGCAAGGCCAAGGATGCGCCGATCGTGTTGGTCGGCAAGGGCATCACCTTCGATACCGGCGGCATTTCGATCAAGCCGGGCGCCAACATGGACGAGATGAAGTACGACATGTGCGGCGCAGCGTCGGTGCTGGGCACCTTCCATGCGATCGGCGAGATGGGCCTGAAGCTCAACGTGATCGGCGTGATCCCGACCTGCGAAAACATGCCTTCCGGCCGCGCCTCCAAACCGGGCGACATCGTTGTCTCGATGTCGGGCCAGACCATCGAAATCCTCAACACCGACGCCGAAGGCCGCCTGATCCTGTGCGATGCGCTGACCTACGTCGAGCGCTTCAAGCCGGCGGCCGTGATCGACGTGGCGACGCTGACCGGCGCCTGCGTAACCGCGCTCGGCCATCACAACTCCGGCCTCTTCACGCGCAGCGACGACGCGCATGACGCGCTGGCCAACGAGCTGCTGGCCGCGGGCAAGACCGCCGGCGACACCGCGTGGCGCATGCCGATCGAGGACGCCTACCAGGAACAGCTGAAGTCGAACTTCGCCGACATGGCCAATATCGGCGGGCCGCCCGGCGGCAGCATCACGGCAGCCTGCTTCCTGGAGCGCTACACCCGCAAGTACACCTGGGCGCACCTGGATATCGCCGGCACTGCCTGGAAATCCGGCGCGGCCAAGGGCGCGACCGGGCGCCCAGTGCCGCTGCTGACCACCTTCCTGATCAACAAGGCCAGCGGCAAGAAAGCGGCATAAGGAACGGCATGAGGATCGCCACCTGGAATGTGAATTCGCTGAAGGTCCGCCTGCCGCAGGTGTTGCAGTGGCTGGCGGACAATCCTGTCGATGTGCTGTGCCTGCAGGAGACCAAGCTGACCGATGATAAATTCCCGGTCGGCGACATCGAGAAGATCGGCTACCAGGTCGTCTTCACCGGCCAGAAGACCTACAACGGCGTGGCGATCATCTCGAAATATCCGATGAGCGAGGTAGTGAAGAACAATCCTCGCTTCGAGGATGAGCAGCAGCGCATCATCGCCGCGACCATCGAAGGCATGCGCGTGGTGTGCGCCTACATTCCCAACGGCCAGGCGGTCGACTCCGACAAATACCAGTACAAGCTGCGGTGGCTCGATGCGCTGCACGACTGGCTGGCCGACGAATCGAAGTCGCACGAAAACCTGGCGCTCCTGGGCGACTACAACATCGCGCCCGAGGACCGCGACGTGCACGATCCTGCCGCCTGGGCCGGGCAGGTGCTGTGCTCGGAGCCGGAGCGCGCGCAATTCCGGCGCCTGCTCGATCTCGGCTTCAAGGATGCGTTCCGCCTGTTCGAGCAGCCCGAGAAGCTGTACAGCTGGTGGGACTACCGCATGATGGCGTTCCGCCGCAACATGGGGCTGCGCATCGACCATATCCTGCTGTCGAACACGCTGGCCGCGCGCTGCAATGCCTGCGCCATCGACAAGGCGCCGCGCAAGTGGGAGCAGCCGTCGGATCATGCGCCGGTGATCGCGACGCTTTCCTGAAGATCATCGCCCGAGCAGCACCCGCATCTGCGCCAGCAGCTGTTCCGCGTCCACCGGCTTGGACGCATAATCGGATGCGCCGGCGGCCAGGCATTTTTCACGGTCCCCCTTCATCGCCTTGGCGGTCAGCGCGATTATCGGCAAATTCTTGAAGCGGGGATCGCTGCGGATCTTCTGTATCGCCTGGTAGCCGTCCATATCCGGCATCATGATATCCATTAGCACGATGTCGATGTCGGCTACGTCATTCAGGCGCTCGATGGCTTCGGCGCCGGCTTCTGCCGCCAGCGCCGTCATCCCGTGGTTTTCCAGCAGGCCGGTCAGCGCAAACAGGTTGCGCACGTCGTCGTCGACGATCAGCACCTTGCGCCCGTCGAGAGACACGTCGGCGGCGTCCTGGGGCGGCGTTGGCCGGCTCCTGGCCAGGCTGTCTTTCACCCGGTGCAGGAACTGCCCTGTTTCCATCGTCAGGCGATCCAGCGCGCTGTCGCCTTCCGTCACCACGGTCGCATTCAGCCGTTCAATTTCTTCTTCCGTCGCGCGCGCGATCGGATGCGCGGTATAGACGACGACCGGCAGGTCCGCCAACTCCTGCCTGCGGCGGATTTCCCGCAGCAGCGACTCGCCGCTCATGTCCGGCAGGTCGAGGTCCAGCACCACTCCCTGGTACTGCCTGCCGTGTAGCGCGGCCAGCGCTTCGGTCGCGCTCGGAACCGCGTCCAGCTCCAGCCGTTCGCCCTTGAGCGCTGCCACCAGGGTATCGCGCTTGGCCGCGTCGTTTTCGACCACCAGCAGGGCGCGGATCGGCCGCCCCAGGTGATGCGTGATGCGGCTGAACACCTGCCCCAGCGCGCTGATGTCGGCCGGCTTGGCGGTATAGCTGCTCACGCCGTGTTCGGCGGCCGCGGACGGGCGGTCGCGGATGGAAATGACGTGGATCGGGATGTCTCGCGTGGCCGGATGTGCCTTCAGTTGTTCCGCCACCTCCCAACCGTCGGCGTCTGGCAGGATCAGGTCCAGCGTGATCGCATCGGGGCGGTATTTGCGCGCGAGCATGAGGCCATCCTCGCCGCTTTCCGTCATCAGGGTCTTGAAGCCATTGTCATGCGCCATATCACGCAATGAACCGGCAAACACCGGATCGTCTTCGATAATCAGGACCAACCGGTCGCCCTCGGCGATCGTCATGCGATCGTCCCACAGTGCCTGTGCGCGGTGCGGCGCGGCCGCCGGCTGCGCAGCCCGCGCTTCGCCACGCGCACTGGCCTGCCTTGCCTGCGGCGCTTTTTCGGCCGGCATGCCCGGCATCTGCTGCGGCAGGTAGAAGGTGAACTTGCTGCCGACGCCCTCTTCGCTCTCGGCGCGCAGCTCGCCGCCCAGCAGGTAGGCGATCTCGCGGCTGATCGCCAGGCCGAGGCCGGTGCCGCCGTAACGTCGCGAAGTGCCCGCATCGGCCTGCTGGAAGGCTTCGAAAATGATTTTCTGCTTGGATTGCGGGATCCCGATGCCCGTGTCCGTCACGGAAAACGCGATCACCAGCGGTGCGCGGTTGAGGATTTGATGCGCCGGGCTCCAGCCGCTTCGCGCGACATGCGCCGACAGGGTCACGCTGCCCTTGGCCGTGAACTTGATCGCATTGGACAGCAGGTTCTTGAGCACCTGTTTGAGGCGTTGCTCGTCGGTGCGGATGTAGGCAGGCAGCCCGGAGGCGAACTCGACGCTAAAGTCCAGCCCCTTGGCCTCGGCCAGGTGGCGGAAGGTCTTGTCCACATACTCCCTCAATTCATCGCCCGGCACATCCTCGATGTCGAGCGTGACGCTGCCGGACTCGATTTTCGACAGGTCCAGGATGTCGTTGATCAGGTGCAGCAGGTCGCTGCCGGAACCGTGGATGATCCGGATCATTTCTAGCTGCTTGTCCGACAGGTTGCGGTCGCGGTTCTGCTGAAGCTGCTCGGCCAGCAGCAGCAGGCTGTTCAAGGGCGTGCGCAATTCGTGCGACATGTTGG
This sequence comes from Noviherbaspirillum sp. UKPF54, assembly GCF_007874125.1. Lineage (NCBI taxonomy): Bacteria > Pseudomonadati > Pseudomonadota > Betaproteobacteria > Burkholderiales > Oxalobacteraceae > Noviherbaspirillum > Noviherbaspirillum sp. UKPF54. The sequence continues at coordinate 2,404,923 of NZ_CP040128.1, forward strand.
CGAGGAATTCCGACTTGTATTTCGAGGTCAGCGCCAGCTGTTCCGCCTTTTCCTGAAGGTTGCCGCGCGCGACTTCGATTTCGCGGTTCTTGCGCTCGACTTCGGCGTTCTGGTCGGATAGCTGGCGCGCCTTCTGTTCCAGCTCCGCATTGGTCTTCTGTAATTCGTCCTGCTGCGACTTGAGTTCGTTGGCCAGCGACTGCGACTGCTGCAAGAGCGTTTCGGTGCTGCTGGCGGTCTCGATCGAGTTGAACACGATGCCCAGGCCCTCGGCCAGCTGGTCCAGGAAGGTCAGGTGGATCGCCTGGAAGCGCTCGAACGCGGCCAGCTCGATGACGGCCTTGACCTGCCCTTCGTACAGGATGGGCAGCACCACGATGTTGCGCGGCACCGCCTGCCCCAGTCCCGATACGACCTGCACGTAGTCGTCCGGCAGGTTGGTGACCAGAATGCGCTGCTTCTCGAAGGCCGCCTGACCGACCACGCCTTCGCCGACGGCCCAGTTCTGCGACAGGTTCTTGCGCTGCTGGTAGCCGTAGCTCGCCATCAGCTTCAGGCGCATGGCCGCGCCCTGCCCCTGCATCAGGTACAGCACCGCGTGCGGCGCGGCCACCAGCGGCGCCAGTTCCGACAGCAGCATGCGCGACAGGGTGATCAGGTCGCGCTGCCCCTGCAGCATGCGTGTCAGCCGCGCCAGGTTGGTCTTGAGCCAGTCCTGCTCGGTGTTGTGCTCGGTGGTCTCCTTCAGGTTGCGGATCATCTGGTTGATGTTGTCCTTGAGGTCCGACACCTCGCCGCGTGCCACCACCTGGATCGAGCGCGTCAGGTCGCCCTTGGTCACGGCGGTGGCCACCTCGCCGATGGCGCGCACCTGGGTGGTGAGATTGGCGGCCAGTTCGTTGACGTTGTCGACCAAGTCTTTCCAGCTCCCGGCCGCGCCGGGCACCACCGCCTGGCCGCCGAGCCGTCCTTCGGCTCCGACCTCGCGCGCCACGCGCGTGACCTGGTCGCTGAAGGTGGCGAGGGTGTCGACCATGTCGTTGATGGTTTCGGCCAGCGATGCCACCTCGCCCTTGGCCGGCACCATCATCTTTTGCTTGAGATTACCGAGCGCAACCGCGGTCACCACCTTGGCGATGCCGCGCACCTGGTCGGTGAGGTTGTCCGCCATCAGGTTGACGCTGTCGGTCAAATCCTTCCACACGCCGGACACGCCTTTCACGTTCGCCTGCCCGCCGAGCCGCCCTTCGGTGCCGACCTCGCGCGCCACCCTGGTCACCTCGCTGCTGAAGGCATTGAGCTGGTCGACCATGACGTTGATGGTGTCCTTGAGCTCCAGGATTTCGCCGCGCACGTCGACCGTGATCTTGCGCGACAGGTCGCCGTTGGCCACGGCCGTGGTGACGGCGGCGATATTGCGCACCTGCGCGGTCAGGTTGCCCGCCATCAGGTTGACGTTATCGGTCAGGTCCTTCCACACCCCGGCCACCGCCGGCACGTAAGCCTGGCCGCCCAGGCGCCCTTCGGTGCCGACCTCGCGCGCCACGCGCGTGACTTCGCCGGCGAAGCCGTTCAACTGGTCGACCATGGTGTTGATGGTTTCCTTCAGCTGCAGCACTTCGCCGCGCACGTCGACCGTGATCTTCTTCGACAGATCGCCGTTGGCCACGGCGGTGGTGACGGCGGCGATATTGCGCACCTGGTCGGTCAGATTGCTCGCCATTAGGTTGACGTTGTTGGTCAGATCCTTCCATACGCCCGACACGCCCTGGACCTGCGCCTGCCCGCCCAGCTTGCCCTCGGTGCCGACCTCGCGCGCCACCCGCGTCACCTCGCCGGCGAACCGGTTCAGCTGGTCGACCATGATGTTGATGGTGTCCTTGATCTGCAGGATCTCGCCCTGCACCGCGACCGTGATCTTCTGCCCCAGGTCGCCGCCGGCAATCGCGGTCGCCACCTTCGACACGTCGCGCAGCTGCACGGTCAGGTTGCCGGCCATTGCATTGACGTTGTCGGTCAAGTCCTTCCATACGCCCGACACGCCCACCACTTCGGCCTGTCCGCCCAGCTTGCCCTCGGTGCCGACCTCGCGCGCCACCCGCGTCACTTCGCCGGCGAACCGGTTCAGCTGGTCGACCATGATGTTGATGACGTCCTTGATCTGCAGGATCTCGCCCTGCACCGCGACCGTGATCTTCTGCCCCAGGTCGCCGCTGGCAATCGCGGTCGCCACCTTCGACACGTCGCGCAGTTGCACGGTCAGGTTGCCGGCCATCGCATTGACGCTGTCGGTCAAGTCCTTCCATACGCCCGACACGCCCACCACTTCGGCCTGCCCGCCCAGCTTGCCCTCGGTACCGACCTCGCGCGCCACCCGCGTCACTTCGCCGGCGAAGCTGTTCAACTGGTCGACCATGATGTTGATCGTGTCCTTCAGTTGCAGCACTTCGCCCTTCACATCGACCGTGATCTTGCGCGACAGGTCGCCCTTGGCCACCGCCGTGGTGACCTCGGCGATGTTGCGCACCTGCGCAGTCAGGTTGCTGCCCATGGCGTTGACGCTGTCGGTCAAGTCTTTCCACACGCCCGCCGCGCCCGGCACCAACGCCTGCCCGCCCAGCTTGCCCTCGGTGCCGACCTCGCGCGCCACCCGCGTCACCTCGCCGGCGAAGCTGTTCAACTGGTCGACCATGATGTTGATCGTGTCCTTCAGCTGCAGGATTTCGCCCTTCACGTCGACGGTGATCTTCTTCGACAGGTCGCCCTTGGCCACCGCCGTGGTGACGTCGGCGATATTGCGCACCTGGCCGGTAAGATTGCTCGCCATCAGGTTGACGTTATCGGTCAGATCCTTCCATACGCCCGACACGCCCTTGACCTGCGCCTGCCCGCCCAGCTTGCCCTCGGTGCCGACCTCGCGCGCCACCCTCGTCACCTCGCCGGCAAAGCTGTTCAACTGGTCGACCATGATGTTGATGGTGTCCTTCAGCTCCAGGATCTCGCCCTTCACGTCGACCGTGATCTTGCGCGACAGGTCGCCCCTGGCCACCGCCGTGGTGACCTCGGCGATGTTGCGCACCTGGCCGGTAAGATTGTTTGCCATCAGGTTCACGTTGTCGGTCAGGTCCTTCCACACTCCGGATGCGCCGGTGACCTGGGCCTGTCCGGCCAGCTTGCCTTCGGTGCCGACCTCGCGCGCCACGCGCGAGACTTCGCTGGAAAAGCTGTTCAACTGGTCGAGCATGGTGTTGATGGTCTTGGCATTCTTGAGGAATTCGCCTTTCAAAGGCCTGCCTTCGACTTCCAGCTCCATGTCCTGGTCGAGCGCTCCGCGCGCGACCGCGCCGATCACCCGTCCCGAGTCGCGGATCGGCTGTACCAGGTTATCGATCAGGGTATTGATGGAACGCACTTCCACGCCCCATGCGCCGTCTTCCTTGTCGCAGGAAATGCGCCGGCCGAGCTGGCCTTCCATGCCGACGATTTCGGAAACTTGCTCGATGTTCTTGGCCAGATTTTCGTTGGTGGCGACGATCTCGTTGAATGCCTCCGCGATCTTGCCGTGCATGCCTTCCCAGTGCAGCGGAAGGCGCACGCTGAAATCGCCCTCGCGCACCGCGTTCAATGCCCGCAGCACGGTGACGTGATCCAGCGTATCGGCTTCAGGGCCCTGCTCCATGATGGCGCGGTCGTGCGCGCGCCTGGCATAGTTGCGGCGTTCATGCGTTACGGATTCCTGCCCCACGTCGTCCTCCTCGCTAATGAAGATTGAACCGGCCGCGCCTGATCATTTCCAGCGCTTCTTCGGTCGGCACCGGCTTGCTGAAATAATGGCCTTGCATCTCGTCGCAGCCGTGCTCGATGAGAAATGCCATCTGCTCGGCGGTCTCGACGCCTTCCGCGATCACGGTCAGGTTCAGGCTGTGCGCGAGCGTGATGATGGCCGACACGATGGCCGCGTCGTCCGGATCGGAAGCGATATCGCGCACGAAGGCGGCGTCGACTTTCAGCTTGTCGAGCGGGAATCGCTTCAGGTAGGCCAGCGACGAGTAACCGGTGCCGAAGTCGTCCACCGAGATCGACACGCCCAGGTCGCGGATCTGGTGCAACGCCTGGATCGTCTTTGCCGGATCGGCCATCACCGCCGACTCGGTCAGCTCGGCTTCCAACATGCCAGGCGGGATGCCCGTTCTTTGCAGCGCCATTTGAATATCCTGCGCCAGGCTATCCTGGTGAAACTGGCGCGCAGACACATTGACTGCTATCGGGCAGCATTTGGCGCCCGCCTCGATCCAATACCTGATCTGCCTGGCCGCTTCATGCAGCGCCCACTTGCCGATCGGCTCGATGCGCCCGGTTTCCTCGGCGATCGGAATGAATTTGCTGGGCGCCATCCATTCGCCGTCCGGTTGCGGCCAGCGGATCAGCGCTTCGAAGCCGCGCAGTTCGCCGTCGGCCGCGCTGACCTTGGGCTGGTAATACAGCATGAACTCGCCCTCCTGGATGGCGCGCTGCAAGGCGCTGCCGACGGCCAGCCGCTCGTTGGCGGCTTCATTCATCCTTGCGGTGAAAAAGGAATAGCGGCCGCGCCCTTCCTGCTTGGCGTGGTACATCGCGGTGTCGGCGTTGCGCAGCAGCTCGTCCATGTTCTGCCCGTCGTCGGGAAAAATCGCGATCCCGATGCTGGGCGACACCCGCAGCTCCCGGCCGCCGAGCTGGCATGGTTCGCCGACCGCGCGCACGATCTTGCTGGCCACCAGTGCGGCGTCCTGCACATCGTGCAGGCCGGCCAGCAGCACCACGAACTCGTCCCCCGACAGGCGCGCCACGGTATCGCCCTCGCGCACGCAGCGGCCGAGGCGCTCCGCGACTTCCTGCAGCAAGCGGTCGCCGGAGGCATGGCCGAGCGTGTCGTTGATATCCTTGAAGCGGTCGAGGTCGATGAACAGCACCGCCACCGGCGCATGCTGGCGCCCCAGGTGGGCAGTGGCCTGGCGCATGCGGTCTTCCAGCAGCAGGCGGTTGGGCAAGCCGGTCAGGGTGTCGTGGAATGACTGGTGCAGGATGTAGGCTTCCATTTCCTTGCGGTCAGTGATGTCGCGCGACACCATCACCACCTGCGACACCTTTCCGGACGGGCCGCGGATGGTACTGGCCTCCGACTCCAGATACCGTTCGCCGCGCTCGGGCTCGAGAACCCGGTACTGCAGGCGGCTATTCGCGCCATCCCCGACCAGTCGGGCGAAAGCTTCGCGCAACCGTTCCCGGTCGTCGGCATGCACGATGTCGAAATAGCTGCCCGGCGCCCGGATCGCGTTGCCGAACGCCGCATGGCAGGAGGGGCTGGCGTACACCCAGGCGCCGTCGGCGTCGAGCAGCGACACGTAGTCGCCCGCATGCTGCGCGATCAGGCGCTCGATGTCGCTGCTGCCGCCGGCTTCCCGCGCATCGGCCGCCACCTGCCCGCACGCCGCTATCTCGGCGCGCAGCGTTTCGTTCAGGCGCGTCACGTGGTCCAGCTGCTGCCGCAGCTGGCGGTTCTGGGTTTCCAGGTCGGCGTCGCCGCGCTCGCGCCGGCGGGTGCTCCTGGCGAGATCGACGAAGGCTTGCACCTTCGATTTCAGCACCTCGGGCGCGACCGGCATGAACAGGTAGTCGACCGCGCCCAGCTCGTAGCCGGTGGCGCGGTCGAGGTCGGTGGCGCGGTGCGAGGTGAGGAAGATGATCGGCGTAGATTTCGTGCGCGGGCGCTGCCGGATCAGGCGCGCCGTTTCAAAGCCGTCGATACCCGTCATCTTGACGTCGAGGAGGATGACGGCGAAATCCTTCTTCAGAAGCAACATCAACGCCTCTTCGCCGGAGGCCGCGGTCTCGATCCCGGCGTCAAGATCGGTCAGGATGGTATGCAGTGCAAAACGCGATCCAGGGTCGTCGTTGACAAGCAAAACTCGGATCTCATCAGTCTGGACCATGGATCTTGCCTCTCGCGGTGTTTCGATCCACGGGGCTGCCGCAGACGAATGATCAGGACGTGGGGGGCATCATGCGGCATAGCCAAGGCATGTGCGGCGGCACGTCTGGCACGACGCCGCTGCATGCGCCGCACCGCCCCCTGTCAGACCGATGCCGATTACGCTTGGACGGGCAAAGGCAGGCGATGTTCCCCAAATGACACACCGGCTGGCCGATGCCGCATACTGATGTCCCTGACAGAAACAGATCAGCCATTCCCGTCTAAGTTCCGACACTTAAGTCCCCACCCTTACGTCCCCACCTTGATCTCCGGCTCAGGCGCTTCCTCCGCGCCGTAGACCATGGTGCGATTGCGCGTGTGCTTGGCTTGCATGAGCGCAATATCAGCGGCATGCAGGACCGCCTCCCATGTGTCGCCATGCTCCGGGAAAGAGGCCACGCCGAGCGAAATCGTGATCTGGCCGAGCGCGTGACCATCCATGGTCACGCTCAGGCCGCGCGCGCTGTCGCGCAGCTTTTCCGCCAGCTCGGCGGCGTTGCGCAATGCCGTCGCCGGCAGGATGACGGTGAATTCTTCGCCACCGTAACGGCATGCCAGATCGCCGCCGCGCATCTGCCGCTGCAGCATGCCGCCGACTTCGCGCAACAGCATGTCGCCGGCGGCATGGCCAAAGGTATCGTTGAAGCGCTTGAAATGATCGATGTCGATCATGACGATCGCCACAGGTGACTTGTTGCGCTGCGCATTGCGCATTTCGCGGCTAAGTGACTCTTCCATGAAGCGACGATTGAACAGACCAGTCAGCCCGTCGCGCATGGCCTGCGCATGCAGCGTGTCGCGCAGGCGCAGGTTCGCCAGCGTCAATGCTGTATGTTCGGCCACCGCCTGCACCAGCGGCTGTTCCCGCGAGCGGCTTCCGGCCCTGTCGTTCTCGATATGCAGCACGCCCAGCATTTCTCCCTGCACCATCAGGGGCACGCACACGTAATTGCCGGGCGGCGGCTCCTGCACATGGTGGCAGCGCGGCTGGTTGCCCTCGGCCTCGACCCGGTACATTTTTCCTCGGCGCACCGCCCAGCAATCCTGCGGCAGGAACTCGCCCATCGCCGCCGGATCGTTCCAGCGGCTTTTCGCTTCCAGGTGATCGCCGCTCGAATGCATCAGGTAAAGCATGCCTGGCTGGTCGGGAAACAGGCGCAGCGCGAACTGGCGAACGATCGCCAGCACTTCGTCCTGCGTCACGCAGGACTGCAGCGCGTCGTTCATTTCCTTCAGTTCGCGCAGCTCGTCGCCATGGCGCTGCAATTCGGCGACGCGGCTCTGGATGGAGTGCGCCATGTCATCGATGGCGGCGGCCAGCTGGCCGACCTCGTCCCCGGTGCGCGCCACTCCGCTGCGCGCGCCGAAGTCGCCGTTGCGGATGCGGTCGCTGACCCGGATCAGCGAGCGCATTTTCCTGACCACGAGGCGATGGCTGCCGACCCAGGCGATTCCCAGCGCCAGCAGCGACACCAGCGCGAGATTGAGCATGTTGGATTGGAATGCGCTATTCGCGCCGGCGTATGCCACCGCAGTAGGAATGCCGATGGCGAGATAGGCGGTCTGCTTCGGCGTCCTGTGGATCTTCGCGAAGGCGAACAGCCGCGACACGTCATCGGCGCCCATCAGGTCGTTCACGCCTTCCTCATCGAGGCTGCCGCGCACCGAGCGCACGAGCGGCGAGTCGGCGATGCGGCGGGTGCCGCGCCAGCCCTGCGAATCGGGATAGCGCGCAAGGATCAGCCCGGAGTCGTCGAATATGAGGATGACCGAATCGCGCGACAGCTGGGCCGCCGGCGGCAGGAGCTCGAACTGCGACAGGCTGAGCGACGCGAACAGCACGGCCTCGACGCGCGTCGTCGCGCCGGTCACCGGCACGCCGATGAACACCCGCGGCACCAACGTCACCGCATCGATTTCATAAGGCCCGACGCCGACATCATGCCTGACAATGGTATCGCTGAAAAACGGCATGCCCGCGACATTGTTATTGAGCCTGGAGGGGCTGGTCAGGCAGATGATGTCGCCATTGGGTCTGGCCAGCCCGATCTCTCCATAGCCAGGAAACGTCGGCGCAAGCTCGCTGCGCAGCAAGTTGCAGCGCCGCTTTCCATCTCCCCGCAGGGAGGGCAGCTGCGACATCGCCTTCAACTCGCCTTTCGCGTCGTCGATCATCTGCATATGGCTGGCCTTCATGACGCGCACCAGCCGCAACGCGGCCTCGCGCGCGTTCTCCTTCTGCGTTTCCATCTGCCGATAGGAATTGAACACGTACAACGCGAATGCTGGCGTCATGGCCATCAGGATCAACAGCACAAGGCGCGCCTTCAGATTGCCTCGAAAAAAGATTTTCACGTCGCCCTGCTCCGCGGTTGGCAAACAACAAGTGCCTGCCCGGGTTCGACCCGAGAGCAACTTCAAGCGTTCCGAATAGATTGTCTTTTAATGAAACCTTTTCGGTGCAGCAATAAAAGGCGGTGCGGCGGGGAGAAAAAGAAGGCCGGGCGCGGCGCGATGAACACGCCGCGCCGGGTATGCGGATCAGGCGACGAGGACTGCCTTGATTTGCTGGAGTGAAGCCGGATCTTCGATCGTCGTCAGGTCGCCCGGATCGCGGCCTTCGCACAAGGCCTGGATCGAACGGCGCAAGAGCTTGCCGGAACGCGTCTTCGGCAGCAGCGAGACGAAATGCACGCGCGCCGGACGCGCCACCGCGCCGAGCTGCTTGTCGACCACCGCCATCACCTCCGCTTCCAGCGCCTTCCTGCCGTCCGGGGTGGATGCCGGGTCCGGATTCTTCAGGATCGCGAAGGCGACCGCGACCTGCCCCTTCAGCTTGTCTTCCACGCCTACGACCGCGACTTCCGACACGTTCGGGTGGCTGGAAATGCTTTCCTCGATTTCGCGCGTGCCGAGGCGGTGGCCCGCCACGTTGATCACGTCATCGGTGCGGCCGAGGATGAAGTAATAGCCGTCGGCGTCACGAATGCCCCAGTCGAAGGTCGAATACGCAGGCTCCCTGAAATTCGCCCAGTAGGTTTTCACGAAACGCTCGTCGTCGCCGTACACGGTCTGCATGCAGCCCGGCGGCAGCGGGCCGTCGATCACCACCACGCCCTTCTCGTTCGGAGCGCATTCCGCGCCGGTCGATTCGTTCAAGACTTTCACCTTGTAGCCGTACATCGGCACGCCGGGGCTGCCCAGGCGCGTCGGCTTGTCTTCCACGCCCTTGGCGATCGACAGGATCGGCCAGCCGGTCTCGGTCTGCCAGTAGTTGTCGATGATCGGCACGCCAAGCTCCGAAGCGATCCACTGCGAGGTCGGCTCGTCCAGCGGCTCGCCGGCGAGATACAGCGCCTTCAACGACGACAGGTCGTATTTCTTCATGAATTCCGGCGGCTGCTTCTTGAGCACGCGCACCGCAGTCGGCGCGGAGAACATGCGCGTCACCTTGTATTTCTCGACGATGCTCCACCAGATGCCGGCGTCGGGACGGATCGGCAAGCCTTCGTACATGATGGTCGCCATGCCGGCGATCAGCGGGCCGTACACAATGTACGAGTGTCCCACCACCCAGCCGATGTCCGAGGTCGAGAAATACGCCTCGCCCGGATTTCCGCAGAATATATGCTTCATCGAGGATGCCAGTGCCACCGCATAGCCGCCGACGTCGCGCTGCACGCCCTTGGGCTTGCCGGTGGTGCCGGACGTGTACAGGATGTAGGACGGCTCGTTCGACTCCAGCCAGGTCACCGGCACTTGCGCATGCATGTGCTGCTCGCGCATCGACGCGTAATCGACGTCGCGCATCGGCACCGTCTGCATCGATGCCAGCCCGCGGTTCACCAGCAGCACATGCGCCGGCTTGTGCTGCGCGAGGTTGATCGCCTCGTCCAGCAGCGGCTTGTACGGCACGCTCTTGCCGCCGCGCGAGCCGGCATCGGCCGACACGATCAGCTTAGGCTTGGCGTCGTCAATGCGTGTTGCCAGGCTGTTCGAAGCGAAGCCGCCGAACACCACCGAATGGATCGCGCCGATGCGCGCACAGGCCAGCATCGCGAACGCCGCTTCCGCAATCATCGGCATGTAGATCAGCACGCGGTCTCCCTTGCCCACGCCGAGCGTCTGCATGATGGCCGCGGTCCGCATCACTTCTTGCTGCAGTTCGGCAAACGAATACACCTTCTCGCTGTTGGTCTCGGTCGAGATCGCGATCAGCGCCGGCTTGTCGCCCTGACTTGCGGCCCAGCGGTCGACGGCGTTGTGGCACAGGTTGGTGGTGCCGCCGACGAACCATTTGGTGAAAGGCGGCTTGGAATAATCGAGCACCTGCGAATACGGCTGGTGCCAGTCGATGGCCTTGGCTTCGTTGCCCCAGAAGGTCTGGGGATCGTTGACGGATTGCTGGTAGAAGTCTGCGTAGTTCATGATGTCTCCAACGTATGGATTATTTGTGCAGGGCGCGCCGCGATGCGCACCGCTCCTGTCTATAGCTTCAAGTTTGGGTAGGGCTACTTACAAAGGACTTACTGGGTCGAAAAAAAAGCGCATCGAAAATTGTCGGTGCGCTTTTTCTTATTCATCATCAACTCATCGTGCTCAGAATGTATCGCCCGGCACGCGCACCCAGCCTTCCATCAGCACCCGCGCACTGCGGCTCATGATGGCCTTGGTCACGCTCCAGTCGCCGTTGACCTGCTTTGCTTCGGCCCCCACGCGCAAGGTGCCCGACGGATGGCCAAAGCGCACCGCGGTGCGTTCGTCGCCGCCGGCGGCGAGATTAACCAGCGTGCCGGGAATGGCCGCGGCGGTGCCTATCGCGACGGCGGCCGTGCCCATCATCGCGTGATGCAACTTGCCCATCGACAGCGCGCGCACCAGCAGGTCGACGTCGGAAGCCTTCACCGGTTTTCCGCTCGACGCAACATAGTCGGCCGGTTTGGCGACGAACGCGACCTTCGGCGTGTGCTGGCGCTTGGCGGCTTCGTCGACGTTCTTGATGAGCCCCATGCGCAGCGCGCCATAGGCGCGAATGGTCTCGAACATCGCCAGCGCCTTGGCGTCGCCGTTAATATCGTCCTGCAGTTCGGTGCCCTTGTAGCCGATCGCTTCCGCGTTCACGAAGATGGTCGGGATGCCGGCATTGATCATGGTCGCCTTGAGCGTGCCGATGCCGGGCACTTCGAGGTCATCGACCAGGTTCCCGGTCGGGAACATCGCGCCGCCCGCGCCCTCTTCCTCGGCCGCAGGGTCCATGAATTCGAGCTGCACCTCGGCTGCGGGAAAGGTCACGCCGTCCAGTTCGAAGTCGCCGGTTTCCTGCACCTGGCCGTTGGTGATCGGCACATGCGCAATGATGGTCTTGCCGATATTCGCCTGCCAGATACGCACGGTCGCAGTCCCGTTTTGCGGGATGCGACCGGCATCGACCAATCCGGCGCTGATGGCGAAGGATCCTACTGCCGCGGACAGGTTGCCGCAGTTGCCGCTCCAGTCGACGAACGGCTTGTCGATCGAGACCTGGCCGAACAGGTAATCGACGTCGTGGTCGGGTTTGCTGCTCTTGGACAGGATGACGGTCTTGCTGGTGCTGGAGGTCGCGCCGCCCATGCCGTCGATCTGCTTACCGTACGGGTCGGGGCTGCCGATCACGCGCAGCAGCAGCTTGTCGCGCGCTTCGCCCGGCACCTGCGCAGCTTCGGGCAAGTCCTGAAGGCGAAAGAACACGCCCTTGCTGGTGCCGCCTCGGATATAGGTGGCGGGAATCTTGATTTGGGGTACGTGGGCCATGGAATGTTTTCCTGGTAAAACTAGGCGGCGCATTGCTGCACCGCTGTTCAAACTTTTTCTGCAATCGGGTTGAGGGATGGGTGCAATGCGAATGACAAAACCCATCCCCTCCCTGACACTCCCCTTGTGGGGGAGAAGCAAAAAGAACCAAAAGAGGCTGTTAGGCAGCCTTGGCCGACGACGATGCGAGGAAGTCCTGCGCAAAACGCTGCAGCACGCCGCCCGCTTCGTAGATCGACACCTCTTCGGCCGTATCGAGACGACAGGTCACCGGCACTTCCACGCGCTCGCCGTTCTTGCGAGTGATGACGAGCGTCAGGTCGGCGCGCGGCTTGCGCTCACCGATCACGTCAAAGGTTTCGGTACCGTCGATGGCGAGCGTATTGCGATTGGTGCCCGGCTTGAACTCCAGCGGCAACACGCCCATGCCGATCAGGTTGGTACGATGGATGCGCTCGAAGCCTTCGGCCACGATCGCTTCCACGCCCGCCAGGCGCACGCCCTTGGCTGCCCAGTCGCGCGACGAACCCTGTCCGTAGTCGGCACCGGCGATGATGCATAGCGGCTGCTTGCGCCCCATGTAGGTTTCGATCGCTTCCCACATGCGCATCACCTTGCCTTCCGGTTCGACGCGCGCAAGCGAACCCGGCTTCACCTTGCCGTCGGCGTCGCGCACCATCTCGTTCTTCAGCGTCGGATTGGCGAACGTCGCGCGCTGCGCGGTGAGGTGGTCGCCACGGTGCGTGGCGTAGGAGTTGAAGTCCTCCTCCGGCAGGCCCATCTTGGCGAGGTATTCACCAGCAGCGGAATCTGCCAGGATCGCATTGGACGGCGACAGGTGGTCGGTCGTGATGTTGTCGGGCAGAACAGCCAGCGGACGCATGCCCTTGAGCGTGCGCTCGCCTGCCAGCGCGCCTTCCCAGTATGGCGGACGGCGGATGTAGGTCGACATCGGACGCCAGTTATACAACGGGCTCACCGAGGCAGACGACGCTGCACGCTGGTCGAACATCGGGATGTACACCTTGTTGAACATCTCCGGCTTCACGCTGGATTTGACGATCGCGTCGATCTCTTCATCCGACGGCCACAGGTCCTTCAACGTGACCGGCTTGCCGTTTGCATCGGTGCCGAACGAATCGCGCTCGATGTCGAAACGCACCGTGCCGGCGATTGCATACGCGACGACCAGCGGCGGCGAAGCCAGGAAAGCCTGTTTTGCATACGGGTGGATACGGCCGTCGAAGTTGCGGTTACCGGACAGGACAGCAGTCGCGTACAAATCACGGTCGATGATTTCCTGCTGAATCTTCGGATCCAGTGCGCCGGACATGCCGTTGCAGGTGGTGCAGGCAAAAGCGACGATGCCGAAGCCGAGCTTTTCCAGCTCTTCCTTCAGTCCCGCCTCTTCCAGGTAGAGCTCCACCGCCTTCGATCCCGGCGCGAGCGATGTCTTCACCCACGGCTTGCGGGTCAGGCCCAGGCGGTTGGCGTTGCGCGCCAACAGTGCGGCGGCAATCACGTTGCGCGGGTTGGAGGTGTTGGTGCAGCTGGTAATCGCTGCAATGATCACGGCGCCGTCCGGCATCTGGCCTGGGACTTCCTGCCACTTGCCGGCGATGCCCTTGGCTGCCAGATCGGTGGTCGCCACGCGCGCATGCGGGTTGGACGGGCCAGCCATGTTGCGCACGACGCTGGAAAGATCAAATTTCAGTACACGCTCGTACTTCGCATTCTTCAGCGTGTCAGACCACAGGCCCGCTTCCTTCGCATAGGTCTCGACCAGTTTCACTTGTTCTGCAGAGCGGCCGGTAAGCGTCAGGTAATCGAGCGTCTGCTGGTCGATGGAGAACAGCGCGGCGGTGGCGCCATATTCCGGTGCCATGTTGGAAATCGTTGCACGGTCGCCCAGTGTCAGCGAGGAAGCGCCGTCGCCGTAGAACTCGAGATAGGCGCCAACCACTTTCGACTTGCGCAGGAATTCGGTCAAGGCCAGCACGATATCGGTCGCAGTGATGCCAGGCTGTCGCTTGCCCGACAGCTCCACGCCGACGATTTCCGGCAGGCGCATCCAGGATGCGCGGCCCAGCATCACGTTTTCGGCTTCGAGGCCGCCCACGCCCACCGCGATTACGCCGAGCGCATCGACGTGCGGCGTGTGGCTGTCAGTGCCGACGCAGGTATCTGGGTAGGCCACGCCATCGATTGCGTGAATGACCGGCGACATCTTCTCCAGATTAATCTGGTGCATGATGCCGTTACCCGCCGGGATCACGTCCACGTTCTTGAACGCGTCCTTGGTCCACTCGATGAAGTGGAAACGATCTTCATTGCGGCGATCTTCGATCGCGCGATTTTTCTCGAACGCTTGCGGGTCGAAGCCGCCACATTCGACCGCCAGCGAGTGGTCGACGATCAGCTGCACCGGAACGACCGGGTTGACCTTGGCGGGATCGCCGCCCTGGTCGGCAATCGCGTCGCGCAGGCCGGCCAAGTCCACCAGCGCAGTCTGGCCGAGGATGTCGTGGCACACCACGCGCGCCGGAAACCACGGGAAGTCGCGCTCGCGCTTGACCTCGATGATCTGTTTCAGGCATTCGGTGAGGATCGCGGGGTCGCAGCGGCGCACAAGGTTCTCGGCATGCACGCGGGAAGTATAGGGGAGCTTTTCCCAGGCGCCCGGCTGGATCGCCTCGACCGCTGCACGCGCGTCGAAATAATCCAGTTGGGTGCCCGGCAGGGGTTTGCGGTATGCGGTGTTCATGGCTCGGTAAAAAAAAGGGTGGCGTCAAGGAGAAAAGCCTGTGATGCAATCATCACAGGCTCCCGGCTTTACTTGCGCTTGCTGATCGGGACAAACTTCAGGTCTTCCGGGCCAACGTAGTTGGCGCTCGGACGGATGATCTTGTTGTCGATGCGCTGCTCGATGATGTGCGCTGCCCAGCCCGAAGTACGCGCGATCACGAACAGCGGCGTGAACATCGCGGTCGGCACGCCCATCATGTGGTACGACACGGCGGAGAACCAGTCGAGGTTCGGGAACATCTTCTTGATTTCCCACATCACGGTTTCGAGGCGCTCGGCGATGTCGAACATCTTCATCGAGCCTGCTTCCTTCGACAGCTTGCGCGAGACTTCCTTGATTACCTTGTTGCGCGGGTCGGACACGGTGTACACCGGATGGCCGAAGCCGATCACCACTTCCTTGTTCTCGACGCGCTTGCGGATATCGGCTTCCGCCTCGTCCGGGTTGTCGTAGCGCTTCTGGATCTCGAACGCGACTTCATTGGCACCGCCGTGCTTGGGGCCGCGCAGCGCGCCGATCGCGCCGGTAATGGCGGAATACATGTCGGAACCGGTGCCGGCAATCACGCGTCCTGTAAAAGTCGATGCGTTGAACTCGTGCTCCGCGTACAGGATCAGCGACGTATGCATTGCCTTTTCCCACAGCGCCGACGGCTTCTCGCCGTGCAGCAGGTGCAGGAAGTGCGCGCCGATCGACTCATCGTCGGTTTCGACTTCGATGCGGTTGCCGTTATGGCTGTAGTGATACCAGTACAGCAGCATGGAACCGAGCGACGCCATCAGGCGATCGGCGATGTCGCGCGCGCCCGGCGTGTTGTGATCATCCTTCTCCGGCAGCACGCAGCCCAGCGCGGACACGCCGGTGCGCATCACGTCCATCGGGTGCGACGAGGCCGGCAGCCATTCGAGCGCGGCCTTCACGTTCGCGGGCAGGCCGCGCAACGCCTTCAGCTTGGCCTTGTACGCGCGCAGCTCGGCGGCGGTCGGCAGCTTGCCATGCACCAGCAGGTGCGCGATCTCTTCGAATTCGCATTCGTCGGCGATATCGAGGATGTCGTAGCCGCGGTAGTGCAGATCGTTGCCGGTACGGCCGACGGTGCACAGCGCGGTGTTACCGGCTGTCACGCCGGACAGGGCAACGGATTTCTTCGGTTTGAAGCCTGCTTGTTGTTCGCTCATCAATATCTCCTGAAAGATTTATTTCGATTTTTGTTGCGCAAACAGCGCATCCAGTTTTTGCTCGAACTCATGGTAGTTGATGCGATCGTACAGCTCCATGCGCGTCTGCATGGTATCGACCACATTCTTTTGCGTGCCGTCACGGCGGATCGCGTTATAGACGTTTTCGGCGGCCTTGTTCATGGCACGGAAGGCCGACAACGGATACAGCACCAGGCCGACGTCCACGCTCTTGAGTTCCTCGACGGTGTACAGCGGTGTTGCGCCGAACTCGGTAATGTTCGCCAACACCGGCACCTTCACCGCGTCAGCGAAGGTCTTGTACATGTCGAGCTGGGTAATCGCTTCGGGGAAAATCATGTCGGCGCCTGCTTCCACGCAAGCTTGCGCGCGGTCCAGCGCCGCTTCCAGGCCTTCGACGGCGAGCGCATCGGTGCGCGCCATGATCACGAAATTTTCGTCGGTACGCGCATCGACCGCTGCCTTGATGCGGTCGACCATTTCCTGCTTGCTCACGATTTCCTTGTTCGGACGATGGCCGCAGCGCTTGGCGCCGACCTGGTCTTCGATATGGATCGCGGCCGCGCCGAACTTGATCATCGACTTCACGGTACGTGCCACATTGAACGCGGAGGAACCGAAGCCGGTATCGACGTCCACCAGCAGCGGCAGATCGCACACGTCGGTGATGCGGCGCACGTCTGTGAGCACGTCGTCCAGGTTGGAAATGCCAAGGTCGGGCAAGCCGAGCGAACCGGCGGCCACACCGCCGCCGGACAGGTAGATCGCGCGGTAGCCGGCGCGCTTGGCCAGCAATGCATGATTGGCATTGATCGCGCCGATCACCTGCAGCGGAGATTCTTCTTTGACGGCCTTGCGGAAAGCGGCACCTGCGGAATAGAGACTCATGTCGTCACCTTGTCTGGACTGTTTCATTGAGAGAAGCTGGGTCTCCTAGTGCAATCGCCGTGCCAATTGGTAATGAGATCATTCTCCACTTCCGCTCGCCCCTAGATTTTCTTTTTTTTCAGTGGCTTACACTCTCCATCCCGGATAGCGAAAACATCCACCCCACCCCAAAATGTTTCAAACTGCGTTACACTTGAAACATTGAAACGCAACATGAAACATGCGCGAACCTTCCCCTCCCCTTGCTGCGCCTGACGACAAGCCGGTCATCTGGACTGTCGCCATTTCGCGCCTGCGCGACCTGTTTCGTGCCATCACGCCGGAATATGACGGCCGCGCGGTAATCGAGCCGATCAGCCTCGGCTTCGAGGACGCGGTGCTTCATATCCGGGAGCGCATGGCCACGGAGCGCTGCGACGCGGTGATTGCCGCCGGCTCGAACGCCGCCTACCTGAAGAGCCGGCTGTCGCTGCCGGTGGTGACAGCCAAGGCCAGCGGCTTCGACGTGATGCAGGCGCTGGCGCGCGCACGCAAGATCACGCCGGACATCGGGCTGATCACTTACCAGCAGACCATGCCGGAACTGGCCGATTTCCAGGCGACCTTCGGCCTGCAGATCGCGCAGCGCACCTATGTCACGGCGGAGGATGCGCGCGCCCAGATCAGCGAGCTCAAAGCCGCCGGCATCAAGGCCATCGTCGGTGCCGGCCTGATAACCGACCTGGTCGAGGAAGCGGGACTGGCCGGGGTATTCGTGTACTCCGCCGCGTCGATCCGCCAGGCCTTCGACGATGCGCTGGAGATCGCGCGCTTCACCCAGCTTGAATCCGGATCCGGCCGCAGCCATTCACCCTTCGACACGCTGCGCGCCAGGCACGGGCTGAACGACTTGCGCGGCGATTCCCCCCCCATGCAGGCGGTGCGGCACTCGATCGAACTGTTCGCGAAGTCACCGGCAACGGTATTAATCCAGGGCGAAACCGGCACGGGAAAGGAGCTGGCCGCGCAGGCGATCCACCGCGAAAGCCAGCGTTCGCGCCAGCCCTTCGTCGCGATCAATTGCGGCGCGGTGGCCGAGTCGCTGCTGGAATCCGAACTGTTCGGCTACGAAGAAGGCGCATTCACAGGCTCGCGCCGCGGCGGGCGCGCCGGCCTGTTCGAAGCAGCAAACCGCGGCACACTGTTCCTCGATGAAATCGGCGAAATGCCGCTGCAGCTGCAAACGCGCCTGCTACGCGTGCTGGAAGAGCGCGAAGTGGTGCGCGTCGGCGGCACCCGCCCCATCCCCGTGAATGTGCGCGTCATCAGCGCCACCCACTGCGACCTGGACCAGCGCGTCAAGGACGGGCGCTTTCGCGCCGACCTGTTTTACCGCCTGTGCGTGCTGCGCCTTGGCTTGCCGGCGCTGCGCCAGCGCGCCGAGGATTTGGTGGCGCTGGCCGAATGGTGCCTGAAAAACGCGCTGGCCTCGCTCGGGGTGCGCCCGCATGCCAACCTGCACGCGGAAATCGTGGCCTGCATGCCGCTCCTGTCATCCTACACCTGGCCCGGCAACGTGCGCGAACTGCGCAACATGATGGAGCGCGTCGCGCTATTCCTTGCCGCCGAACCGCTGCAGGCGCTCTCGCCGGGCTTTGTCGCGGCAATAGCGCCTGAGTTGGCGGCGGCAGGGCCACAGCAGGCAAGCCCCCCCGCCCCGCAAGAGCCGCCTGAATCGATCGAGCAGGTGCTGACGCGCTTCAACGGCAATCGCGAAGCGGCCGCAAAACACCTCGGCATCAGCCGCACCACCTTGTGGCGCAAGCTCGCGCGCAAGCAGTAACGACGCCGCCGTGGCGCGCCGGCATCGTTACTGCTTGCCCAACAAATCCTCTGAAGCAATAATGATCTGGCGCGCCAGGAATGTGCGCCCATCACCGTATTGCACTTCCTTTTGGGGACAAGCCGAATGCTACTGCTGCTGCGCCTGCTGCGAAAACTCGTCGGCTGGATCGATTTCATCCTGTTTACCGCGCTGATGGTCGTGCTGTCCTGGCTGCCGTGGCGCGGCAGGCATCCGGTGGCGCGCATGTTCCATGCATGGTGCCGCGCCTTCGTGCGCGCCATCGATGTCGACCTGCGGCTGCACCAGAAAAACCGCAAACACCTGCCCGAGCGGTTCATCCTGATCGCCAACCATCCGGCCGCCTTCGAGGACATCGGCATCCCGGCGCTGTTCGACGTGGTGTCGTTGGCCAAGGTGCAGGTGCAGGACTGGTTTGTCGTCGGACGCATCACCAGGGCCGCTGGCACGCTCTATGTCGACCGCGACGATCCCGCCTCGCGCCGGCAGGCGATCCAGGCCATGGTGGACGCCGTCAACGCCGGCCGCAACATCGCGCTCTACCCGGAAGGCGGCTGCAAGGGACGGCGCCTGTTCGAGGAATTCAAGTCCGGCGCTTTCGAGGTATCGATGCGCACCGGCGTGCCGATCCTGCCGGTGTTCCTGCATTACGAGGCGCAGGACGACTTCGAGTGGCAGCCGCCCTACACGCTGCCGGACAAGATCTGGCACATGATGAAGACCCGGAACAACCGCGCCAACTACTATGTCTACGATCCGCTAGAACCCAAAGCCTATCCGGACAAGCATGCGATGAAGCAGGCGGCTTATGCGCTGTACCAGCGCTGGAACGAGCAATACCTGGAATGATCGTCCGGCGGATTCGCGCCGCTGCAACGCCGGATGGCGGCCATCCGGCGTTTGGCCTATCATTGCACACCATGCAGAAACCTCCGTCTTCCCGCCCCGATACGCCTTGCGTTGCCGTTTGCTCAACCACTTTCGACGATGTCTGCCGTGGCTGCGGACGCACGGTTGCCGAAGTCGCGAACTGGGTGTTCATGACGCAAGAGGAAAAGGAGCGGGTATGGACCAGGATCACGGCGCAGGGTTACCCGCGCCGCAATTCCTGAGCCCGGCAAACCCGCAAACAGGTTAGCCGTGCCCACGTGCCGCATTCGGCACAGCGGGAATCAATCGTCCTTGGCGCCGTCGATCCCGAGTTCATGGATCTTGCGCGTGATCGTGTTGCGCCCGATCCCGAGACGGATCGCCGCGTCGTTCTTGCGTCCGTGCGTATGCTTCAATGCGGTCTTGATCAGCGCGGATTCGAATTGGCGCCCCAGCGCGTCCATCACTTCCGGCTGCCCGGCGGCGAGCATGTGCGCGGCTTCGGATTCGAGCAGGGCGATCCAGCCGGATTTTTCCGCGGCGCCGTTACCCGAGGCCCCTGCCGCCGCCGAAGGCATCAGGCCACCGCCGTTCGGTACGGCAAGGCTGCTCGTCTCTGGCGGTGCGACGAACACCTGCGGCTGCGCCGGGGCCGCCGGCGACGCGCCCGTTGCCTGCGGCACGAATTCCTGGCCATGCGTGAGCTCCTGCGGTAGATCCTTCACCTCGACCGTCTGCCCCGGTGCCATCACGGTAATCCAGTTGCACAGGTTTTCCAGCTGCCGCACATTGCCTGGCAAATCCAGTCCGCTCAGGAATTGCATCGCGCTATCGGACATGCGCTTGGCCTCGACGCCCAATTGTTTGGCGCTCTGCGCCAAAAAGTGGCGCGTCAAGAGCGGTATATCCTCGCGCCGCTCCCTCAAACTGGGCAGGCGCAAGCGAATCACGTTCAGCCGGTGATACAAGTCCTCGCGGAACAGCCCTTCCTTGACGCGCTGTTCCAGGTTCTGATGGGTCGCCGCGATCACGCGCACATTGGCCTTGAGCGGCTGATGCCCGCCGACGCGGTAGAAGTGCCCGTCCGACAGCACGCGCAGCAGGCGCGTCTGCAGGTCGAACGGCATGTCGCCGATCTCGTCGAGGAACAGCGTGCCGTTTTCGGCCTGCTCGAATCGGCCGCGCCGCATCGCCTGCGCGCCGGTGAAGGCGCCGCGCTCGTGGCCGAACAATTCCGATTCGAGCAGATCCTTGGGGATCGCCGCCGTGTTCAACGCGATATAAGGCTGCGTCGCGCGCGGGCTGTGCTTGTGCAGCGCGCGCGCCACCAGCTCCTTGCCGGTGCCGGATTCGCCGGTGATGAGCACCGTGACGTTCGATTGCGACAGGCGGCCGATGGCGCGGAACACGTCCTGCATCGCCGGTGCCTGGCCGAGGATTTCCGGCGTGTCGGCGGCGGTCTGCTCGACATCCGATTCGCGCAGGCTTTCTTCCAGCGCGCGCCGGATCAGCTCGACCGCCTTGTCGATGTCGAACGGCTTGGCGAGATACTCGAAGGCGCCGCCCTGGAACGCGGCCACCGCCGAGTCGAGGTCGGAGAACGCGGTGATCACGATGACCGGCAGGCCGGGGTGCTTGGCCTTGACCGCCTGCAGCAACTCCAGCCCGGATTCGCCCGGCATGCGGATGTCCGACACCAGCACCTGGGGCACGCTGGTCTGGAGCGCGTCCATCGCATCGCGCGCATTGGCAAAGCTCTTGGTGGCGAGGTTTTCGCGGGCGAGTGCCTTTTCCAGCACCCAGCGAATCGATTCGTCGTCGTCAACAATCCAGATTGGCTTCATGTTTTATTCAGCGTCCCGCGTCGTATGCGTTGGTTAAAGCCGTGCTGTCAAGGCAGCGGTATCAAGATCCTGAAGTCGGTGCATCCCGGCCGGCTCTCGCATTCGATCACGCCCATGTGCTGCTGCACGAACGTCTGCGCGAGGGTCAGCCCCAGTCCGCTGCCGCCATCCCGCCCGGAGACGAGCGGATAAAAGATGCGGTCGCGGATGTCGGGCGGGATGCCCGGTCCATTGTCGATGATATGCAAATCTAATGCCAGCCTGTAGCGGACCTTCGCGAGCGTCACCTGGCGCGCGATACGGGTCTGGATCGTGATCTGCGCATCGCCGCTTTTGATCTGTGCGGACAAAGCCTGCGCCGCGTTGTGCATGATGTTCAGCACCGCCTGGATCAGCTGCTCCTTGTCGCCCCGGAATTCGGGCACCGACAAGTCGTAGTCGCGCTTGATCGTCAGTCCGTTCGGGAATTCGGCCAGGATCAGACTGCGAACGCGCTCGCACACTTCGTGGACATTCACGTCGCCCACGATATGCGGCCGCTTGTGAGGCGCCAGCAGGCGGTCGACCAAGGTCTGCAGGCGGTCGGCCTCCTTGATGATCACTTGCGTGTATTCGCGCAGCTCCTTCAAGTGGCGCTCCGGCAGCTCGAATTCCAGCAACTGCGCCGCGCCGCGAATGCCGCCCAGCGGATTCTTGATTTCATGCGCCAGGTTGCGGATCAGCTCCTTGTTGGCCTGGCTCTGGTCGAGCAGACGCTCCTCGCGGTCCTGCTTGAGCTGCTGCACGTTTTCGCGCAACTCGATCAGCACCGGCATGTCGCGCAGGTCGAGCGCGGTCACAATCATGTGCACGTGCAGCGGCTCGCGCCCGACGCGTTCGAGCGCCAGATCTTGGCGCTTGTCGGCAAACTGGTGCTCAACCGCCTGCCTCAGCACCGGGTCAAGCTGGCCGGCGTTCAAAAACAAGTCCCCCAGCGTTTGCTGCATAAGCGTCTTGATCGACGTCTCCAGCAGATTTTCCGCGGCAGCATTCGCATAGGCGATGCGGTAATGCGCATCGAGGATAAGCACCGCCGACGAAAGCAGGTCGAGGCCGTCGAGCGAGGTAACGGATGTCTTCAAGATGATCCCGAATAAAAATAAAGGCCGCATCACGCGGCCTTCATGCAAGCGTCATACCTGCCCTATTTTAAGTTACCGATCTCGCGCCTCAACGCTTCGATATTCTTTTCGGTGCGGCCGATGTCTTCCTTCATCGCCCCGACGCGTTCCTGGTATTTTGCATAGTTGCGCTCGTCGCCGCGTCGCTCGGGCTCCCCGTTGTTGAATTCCTTCTTCAGGTTCGCCAGCTTCTGCTCTTCGCTTTTCATCTCGTCGAGCAGGATTTGCTTGCGGTCGTTATCGCGCGCCTTTTGCGTGTCGCCGTCCACCTTCGGGAAATCGGACGGCGAACTCGCCGCCGCCCTGGCGGGCGGATTCTGGGCCGCCGTCCGCTTGGGCGGCGCCGGAATCATCGTAATCCCGGGCAGGTCGACCTTCTTGCACCCCTTGGTCAATCCGGTGTTCTTGTATTCCTTCTTGCCATGCTCGTCCACGCATAGATACACCTCATTCTGAGCATGCGCATAGCCTGCGGCGGCACCGAGCAGGAGCAACCCCACTAATTGCTTTTTCATAATCTTTCTTTTTGGAAACACCAGAAGCGCCTATTAGTTTAGGATAAGAATCAAGACGATACAAACACATGCCACGGCGATGTTTCAACTCGTTACAAATAAAAAAGCGGGGAAAACCGCAGTTTTCCCCGCTTTCATCGCCAGCCGGCGAATGCGTCTTACAGCGAGTAGTACATGTCGAACTCGATCGGGTGCGTCGTCATGCGGAAGCGCTGCACTTCCTGCATCTTCAGCTCGATGTAAGCGTCGATCATGGTGTCGCTGAACACGCCGCCGCGGGTCAGGAACTCGCGGTCCTTGTCCAGGTACTCGAGCGCCTGATCCAGCGAGGAGCATACGGTCGGGATCTTCGCATCTTCTTCCGGCGGCAGGTGATACAGGTCTTTCGACGCTGCCTCGCCCGGATGGATCTTGTTCTGCACGCCGTCCAGACCGGCCATCAGCAGAGCCGAGAAGCACAGGTACGGGTTGGCCAGCGGATCCGGGAAGCGCGCTTCGACGCGGCGGCCCTTCGGATTGGCGACGTGCGGAATGCGGATCGAAGCGGAACGGTTCTTGGCGGAATAAGCCAGCTTCACCGGCGCTTCGAAGCCCGGCACCAGGCGCTTGTACGAGTTGGTGCCTGGATTGGTGATCGCGTTCAGCGCACGTGCATGCTTGATGATGCCGCCGATGTAGTACAGCGCGAACTCGGACAGGCCGGCATAGCCGTCGCCTGCGAACAGGTTCTTGCCATCCTTCCAGACAGACTGGTGCACGTGCATACCCGAACCGTTATCGCCGACCAGCGGCTTCGGCATGAAGGTCGCGGTCTTGCCATAGGTGTGGGCAACGTTCCAGATCACATACTTCAGGTTCTGGGTCCAGTCGGCGCGTTGCACCAGCGTGGAGAACTTGGTGCCGAGCTCGTTCTGGCCGGCGCCTGCCACTTCGTGGTGATGCACCTCAACCGGAATGCCCATCGCTTCGAGGATCAGGGACATTTCCGAACGCATGTCCTGGAAGCTGTCAACCGGCGGAACCGGGAAGTAGCCGCCCTTGATGGTCGGACGGTGGCCGGTATTGCCGCCTTCGAGTTCCTTGCCGGTGCTCCAGGATGCTTCTTCCGAGCCGATCTTGACGAAGCAGCCGGACATGTCGATCTTCCAGCGCACGTTGTCGAAGATGAAGAATTCGGGTTCCGGGCCGAAGTAGGCGGTGTCGCCCAGGCCGGAAGACTTCAGGTAGGCTTCGGCGCGCTTGGCGATCGAGCGCGGGTCGCGGTCGTAGCCCTTGCCGTCGGACGGTTCGATCACGTCGCACTGCATGAACAGCGTGGTCTCTTCCATGAACGGATCGATGTTGGCGGTATTCGGGTCCGGCATCAGAATCATGTCGGAAGCCTCGATCCCCTTCCAGCCAGCGATCGAGGAACCGTCGAAGGCATGGCCAGACTCAAACTTGTCCATATCGAAGTGAGAAGCCGGAACAGTTACGTGCTGTTCCTTGCCTCGGGTGTCGGTAAAACGGAAATCAACGAATTTGACTTCGTTCTCTTTCGACATCTTCAAGACATCTGCGGCCGTCATTGCCATGCGAATCTCCTAAATGAGCAAAGTGGTATGGGTTTTATTGAATCGGTTGTGAGTCCGCTCGGTATCCCGTCAGCGTATCGGACGCCAAGGGCAGAAGTGCAGCCTAAACTCAGCCGGAGATGATAGCAGATTCCATGCCACCATCTTCTAAAAAAGCAAGTCTTGCCCAATGTCATAAAACGCACAAATTATTAGAAATAATGAGCAAATGAAATACTTTTGCCTGAAAATCCGCCCCTCGAGAAACACCAATTTGGTGCAAAAATTAGTGTTAGCACTATGTTGGTGCATTTTTGCAGCAAAGATGTGTTTTTGCACCAATCTAGGGATGTCTGACAGGCCTTCCGAATCAATATAATCTAAAAGATAAAATACAGAAGACTTCACTTGATGCAGGCTGCCATGACCAATCAGATTCTTTCAACGGCCCGGCAACGCGGGCAAGAGCGCCAGCTGTCCTATGCGGGCGCGGTCACGCCGCAGGAGGCCTATACCCTTCTGCGGCAAGACCCGACCGCCAAGCTGGTGGACGTGCGCACCAACGCCGAACGCGACTGGGTCGGGCGTGTTGCCATCCCCGATCCCCAGCACGCCGCCGTGCAATGGAACCTCTACCCGGCAGGTACGCCGAATCCCGAATTCCTGAAGCAACTGGAGCAGGTGGCGGGCAAAGACGACGTGCTGCTGTTCCTATGCCGCTCGGGCGTGCGCTCGCGGCATGCGGCAAAGCTGGCGACCGAACATGGCTACGCCAACTGCTTCGACATTCTCGAGGGGTTTGAAGGCGACAAGGACGCCGACGGCCATCGCAAAACCGTCGGCGGCTGGTGCAAAGCCGGCCTGCCGTGGCTGGGGGCCTGAGCGTCACTGCTCCGCGCGCATCAGGCCGGTCACGCGCCGCCGCACGAAATTGATATGGCTGCGCAGCCCGTACAGCTCGTCCGCAAACGACAGCGGGATCGAGATCCGGTTGACCCGGTCCTCGATGTCGTTCAGGCGCTTGAGCTGCGCCGGATACACGTCCGCCTGGCGCTCGCGCGGCACGTCCTCGATCGCCTGCTCGACCGCGCGCAACTGACCATACCAGCGATAGACGCGCGAACGCACTTTCCATACATAGAGCGGCGGGATAATGCGCGACAGAGGCAGG
This sequence comes from Noviherbaspirillum sp. UKPF54, assembly GCF_007874125.1. Classification (NCBI taxonomy): domain Bacteria; kingdom Pseudomonadati; phylum Pseudomonadota; class Betaproteobacteria; order Burkholderiales; family Oxalobacteraceae; genus Noviherbaspirillum; species Noviherbaspirillum sp. UKPF54. The sequence goes on from NZ_CP040128.1 coordinate 2,430,575, forward strand.
ATCAGCGCGCCAAGCGCGACCACGACCACCCACATGCGCTCGAAGAAATTGGCAAGCCAGAACGGCAGATAGCGCCGCAATAGCGGCGGCCCTTCCTTGTAGAACCGCTGCGCCGCGCGCGAAACCGGAATTTCGGTGTAGCTGGCGGTCGGAAAATCGCCTTTTCGATGGAACCAGCCGGCGCCGCCATGGATGTCGACCGCTGCCTGCACGAACAGGTCGACGACGGCCGGGTGCAAGTCCGCGCGCGCCACCAGGGTAGCCGTCGGCGCGATCAGATGATAATCCTTGCGCGGCAGGTCGCGGCCGAGGTCGACGATCCCGCGCGGCAGCACCACATGCGACAGGAACGGAAAGCGCCGGGTATAGGCTTCCGCCAGCGCAAAGTCGAACAGCTTGATGCCGGGTGTTTGCAGCAGCATCTGGATCAGCGGCGCGTCCGGCGCCGAACTGAATACCAGGCCATCGATGCGCCCGGCCAGCAGTTCCACCGTGGCCGGCGTATTCTCCAGCGCCCCGAGCCTGAGCTCGCTCGGCTCGACGCCATTGACCGACAACAGCTTACGAAACAGTGCCGGAACACCACTCCCCTCCGGACCGACGTTGATCCTCATGCCGCGCAACTGGGTCAGCTTCGTGATGCTTTTCGCATCGCGCAGAAACAACCAGACCGGCTCGGTAAACAAGCTGCCCAGTGAAACCAGGCCTTTTTGCTCCGCGTCTTCCAGCTCGGACGATCCACTCTGGACAAAGGCGATATCGACGCCGGACTCCGGATCGTGCAAGCGCGCCAAATTTTCCTGCGAGCCTTGCGACGGCTTCAAGGCGACGTGAACGTGGAAACGCTCCAGCGCGGCGGCGTATTTTTTCCCGAACGCCTCGTAGGCGCTATTTTCCTGCCCGGTCGAGAGCGTCACCTGTGAAGGCGGCGCCGGGTCCACCAGCCAGTATGCCAGCAGACAGGTGACCGCGATGGCGAGCGCCGCCGGGCCAGCGGCAACAAGGAAATCGCGGAGCGAGAATTGGGTAAACTTCAGAATTTTCGGCATGCGTGACCTGAATGAAATCATGGTCACACCATGCCAAGAAATGTGCGACTAAGCAATAGCAAGCCTGCCAACGCCGTCCTGTTGCTCCGGCAAGACCGCCAGCTTCAATGGTAATGACACTAATTAATTAGCCGTCAGGTTGGGCATGGAAGGCGATGCCGGCAGGCGAAATTGCGGCAGCGGATAGCGCTTGCGCCCGTCGGCATCGGCATCATCCGACAGGAATTGGGCGGCGATCCCGAACCATTCCTCCCCAGACAGCAGGCGGCTCAGCATCGGGAACAGCTCTTCTTCTTCTCTCACCAGGCGCGTATGCAAGCGTTCGCAGTACGATTCCATTGCCGAGCAAATCTCGTGCAGCGTGCCGCGCCCCGCCGCAAATGCCTCGGTCAGGTGCTCACGCACGTCGCGCAACAGGATTCGGCCAGCCTCGCTCAGCGCATCGAGTTCGGCCAGCAATGCATCGGCCTCGCGTGTCGCGTTGCGCAGGGCGGGAATCACATACACCGTCAGCTTGCGCTTTCGGCAAAACTCGTCGAACTCGACAAGCTTGCCAAACGCAGAATCGAGGAAAGCAAAATCGATGTTCTGGATGCCCTGCCATATATTCCGGACATGCTGTTGCAGCTTGCGAAGGAAACGGTGCGCGACATCTTGCTCTGCAGCAATAGCAACAAGGGAATAAGTGGCAGTTAGCATGCGGACTCCTTGATTCTGTAACTGCGGCTAGACGATCCGGGATTCAACGAATCCAGACGTTGCACTGCGAAAATCCGAGGGGAATGGGTTAAAAAAAGCGTGCGCTAAGTATAGGCGGCGGTTGATTTGCTCATTTGACATTACGCAAATTGACCGGAGAAGCCAAGTAATTTGAGGTAACTTAATGTTAATACGCTAATGATTAGTAACAGAAGCGCAACGACCGTGATACGCGACCCAAACTCGAGGAGGAGTGTGTGCCGGTAAGAAAGGTAAGAAGGAATAGGGAAAGTAATGCGGATTGACCATGTTGGCGGGCAACATATCAATCCGCGAAGCAAGAATACAGATCAGCTCAGCTTTACCGCGTGTTCCCTGGTGGAATGGAAAGTCAGCTGCGGCCAACGCTCCTGCGTGAGCTTGAGATTGACGCCGGAAGTTGCCAGATAAGCCATATTCCCCGCAGCGTCAAAAGCGACATTGGCGCCGGCCGAGGATTTTTCGAAATCCGCCAGAGCCTTCTTGTCATTAGATGTAACCCAGCGCGCGCTGCTGATGCTGGTGCCTTCGAAAACCGCATCGACGCCGTATTCGTTCAGCAGGCGGGACGCCACCACTTCGAACTGCAGCACGCCGACCGCGCCCAGCACCAGGTCGCCCCCATGCACCGGCTTGAAGACCTGGACTGCGCCCTCCTCGCCCAGCTGCTGCAAGCCCTTGTGCAATTGCTTGATCTTCAGCGGATTGCGAATGCGCACCGAGCGGAAGAAATCCGGCGCGAAATACGGAATACCGGTGAATTGCAGCAATTCACCTTCGGAAAAACTGTCGCCGATCTGCATGTTGCCATGATTCGGCAAGCCGATGATGTCGCCCGCATAGGCTTCTTCCACCTGTTCGCGGGAAGAGGCCATGAAAGTCACGACCGACGATACCTTGATCTCGCGGTTCAGGCGCAGGTGCTTGATTTTCATGCCGCGCTCGAAACGGCCGGAACACACGCGCAAAAATGCAATACGGTCGCGGTGCGCCGGGTCCATGTTGGCCTGGATCTTGAACACGAAGCCTGAGAAAGGCGCCTCGACCGGCGCCACCGAGCGCACGGTCGCATCGCGTTCGCGCGGCGCCGGCGCCCAGTCCAGCAGCGCATTGAGGATTTCGCGCACGCCGAAATTGTTGATCGCCGAGCCGAAGAAGACCGGCGTTTGCTTACCTGCAAGGAATTCCTCGAGGTTGAACGGATGCGATGCACCATGCACCAGTTCCACCTCCATCTTCAGCTGTTCGATCTCGAGCGGGAACATCTCGGCCAGACGCGGGTTGTCGATGCCCTGGACCACTTCGAATTCCTGATCGGCGCGTTCCTCGCCCGCCTTGAACAGCAGGATTTCATCGCGCAGCAGGTGATACACGCCGCGGAAGTTCTTGCCCATGCCGATCGGCCATGTCACCGGCGCGCACTGGATCTTCAGCACCGATTCGACTTCGTCCAGAAGCTCCAGCGGATCGCGGCACTCGCGGTCCAGCTTGTTCATGAAGGTCAGGATCGGCGTATCGCGCATGCGGCACACGTTGAGCAGCTTGATGGTCTGCTCTTCCACGCCCTTGGCGGCGTCGATCACCATCAGCGCCGAGTCGACCGCGGTCAGCACGCGATAGGTGTCTTCCGAAAAGTCCTGGTGGCCCGGCGTGTCGAGCAGGTTGACCACGTGGTCGCGGTATTCGAACTGCATCACCGAGCTGGCCACCGAAATGCCGCGCTGCTTTTCGATCTCCATCCAGTCGGAAGTCGCATGGCGGCCGCTCTTGCGCGCCTTGACCGTGCCGGCGAGCTGGATCGCGCCCGAGAACAGCAGCAGCTTTTCCGTCAGCGTGGTTTTACCGGCGTCCGGGTGGGAAATGATGCCGAAGGTACGGCGCCGCGCGACTTCGCGCGCGATCAGCTCGGCGGGAGCCTTGCGGGATTCGGAGGCGACCTCGGCGGTATCGGCGGTCGGGAGATCTGGAGCGGAGGACATGATGCTTTTGATGATATGTAAAGCGGAATCTGAATGTGAGGCCGGAATCCCGCCTCACAAGAATGGAATTACTCTTTGATGAAATGCTCGCGGTAATAGCGCAGCTCTTCGATCGACTCGACGATATCGGCCAGCGCCGTATGCTTCTGGTGTTTCTTGAAACCGCTTGCCACTGACGGCTTCCAGCGCTTGCACAATTCTTTCAGCGTCGACACGTCGAGGTTGCGATAGTGGAAAAACGTTTCCAGTTTCGGCATGCCGCGCGCCATGAAGCGGCGGTCCTGACAGATCGAGTTGCCGCACATCGGCGACTTACCGGCCGGCACAAAATGCTTGAGAAAATCGATCAATGCCGTTTCAGCATCCGCTTCCGTCACGGTCGACGCCTTCACACGGTCGATCAGGCCGGACCGGCCATGCGTGCCCTTGTTCCAAGCGTCCATGCGGTCCAGCACCTCGTCCGGCTGGTGAATCGCGAACACCGGGCCTTCGGCCAGCACATTCAACTCGGAGTCGGTCACCACGACCGCCACTTCGATAATGCGGTCGTTGTCCGGGTCCAGCCCGGTCATTTCCATGTCAACCCAGATCAGGTTGAATTCATTGGGCCGGGCGGGCGCGTTGGCAGGAACGTTGGAATTGGTAGCTTGTGACATAATTTATTTTCCTCGGTAAGGATTGGTGCGCGATAATCTGCACGCTTTTGCAGCGGTCTTGCCTGGCATCGGCCCGTGCCGTCCCATTGCGCAAGAGCGCCCGCACCTAAAACCAGCCATTTTCTCACAGGCACAGAATGTCTTCACTTGCGTTTTCGGTATTATTCATCGGTTTTCTCGCTGTTACGCTGCTGGTGCGCTTCTGGCTGGGCTCGCGCCAGATCCGTCACGTGCTGGCCCACCGCAACGCGGTGCCGGCGGAATTCGCCGAAAAGATCCCATTGTATGCGCATCAAAAGGCGGCGGATTATACCGTTGCCAAGACCAAGCTGGGATTGCTGACGATGCTGGTGAACGCGGCGGTGCTGATCGGTTTCACGCTGCTGGGCGGCTTGCAGGCGCTTTCAGAATACCTCTTCAGGCTGACCGGCCCCGGCATGGCGTACCAGTTGCTGCTCATCGCCTCGTTCGCATTCATCTCGGCGGCCATCGACCTGCCGTTCGACTATTACAAGCAATTCGTGCTCGAAGCCCGCTTCGGCTTCAACAAGATGAGCCTGCGCCTGTTCGTGACCGACCTGATCAAGAACATCATCATCGGCACCATCATCGGCCTGCCGCTCCTGTGGGTGATACTGACACTGATGGCGAAGTCCGGCGACCTGTGGTGGCTGTACGCCTGGTTCGTATGGAGCGGATTCCAGCTGCTGATGCTGGTGCTGTATCCGACCGTGATCGCGCCGCTGTTCAACAAGTTCACGCCGCTGCAGGACGAGAACCTGCGTGCGCGCATCGAGAGCCTGATGCAGCGCGTCGGCTTCGCGTCGAAAGGCTTGTTCGTGATGGATGGTTCCAAGCGCAGCGCGCACGGCAATGCCTATTTCTCAGGCTTCGGCGCAGCCAAGCGCATCGTGTTTTTCGACACTCTGCTGGCGCGCCTGGCGCCGCAGGAAATCGAAGCGGTGCTGGCGCACGAACTCGGCCACTTCAAGCTCAAGCACGTGATCAAGCGCATCGCCGTCATGTTCGCGCTCTCGCTCGGCTTTCTCGCGCTGCTAGGCTACCTGAAGACGCAAATCTGGTTCTTCACCGGCCTGGGCGTCAACCCCATGCTGTTGGGTAACAACGACGCGATGGCGCTGATCCTGTTCATGCTGGCACTGCCGGTGTTCACCTTCCTGCTCTCGCCGCTGACGTCGATCACCTCGCGCAAGCATGAATTCGAAGCCGACGCGTTCGCCGCCCGGCATACGGAGGCATCCGACCTCGTCGCAGCGCTGGTGAAGCTGTATGAAGACAACGCCTCGACGCTGACGCCGGACCCGCTCCATTCGGCGTTCTACGACTCCCATCCGCCAGCCAGCGTGCGGATCCAGCATCTGCTTGCCGGCCGATAAAAGGAAACACCATGGTTACCGCCAACGAACTGTTGAAAAAGAGATGCCGGCATCTGGATACCGGCCTGAGCGATGCCCAGATCAAGGAGCATCTTGCCGCCGTCGACGGCTGGTCGCTACAGGATGGCAAGGTCGCCAAGACCTTCAGCTTCGCGAACTACTACGAAACGCTGGCTTTCGTAAATGCGATCGCCTACGTGATCCATGCCGAAGACCATCATCCGGAACTGGCCGTCACCTATAACCGCTGCGTCGTGAAGTTCGACACGCATTCGGTGAACGGCGGACGCGGCGGCATCTCCGAGAACGACTTCATTTGTGCGGCCAAGGTGGACGCCGTGTTTCACCAGCGCGCGGCCTGACCGATGGCGGGAAAGATCGGCACCATCATCGCGGCGCACGGCCGGCATTACCTGGCCCAGGTCGACGGGATACGGCTGCAGTGCGTCACACGAGGCAAGAAAAGCGACGTTGCCGTGGGCGATATCGTCCGGATCAAGGAAACGTCACCCAATCAGGGCGTGATCGAAGCTATCGACGAGCGCAAGACGCTGCTGTACCGCTCCGACCAGTACAAGTCCAAGCTGCTGGCGGCGAACGTGACGCAGCTGTTCATCGTCGTCGCCACCGAGCCGGGTTTTTCCGACGACCTGGTATCGCGCGCGCTGATCGCCGCCGAAGCCGCCGGCATCGCGGCGCACATCGTGCTCAACAAAACCGACGTGACGGAGTTGCTGCCCAAGGCGCGCGAACGCGTCGCGCTCTATGCCTCGCTCGGCTATCGGGTCCATGAGGTATCGGCGCGCAGCGCGCCGGATGCCGCCTGCGAAACACTGCTGCCGCTGATGCGCGGCCAGTCGTCAATCCTGATCGGCCAGTCCGGCATGGGCAAGTCGTCGCTGATCAATTTGCTGGTGCCTGATGCGGATATCGCCACGCGCGAGATTTCCGCCGCGCTCGACTCGGGCAAGCACACTACCACCTTCACCCGCCTGTATGCCATCGGAACGGACTGCGCGATCATCGACTCGCCCGGTTTCCAGGAATTCGGTCTGTATCACCTGAGCGAAGGCATGCTGGAGCGGGCGTTCCGCGAGTTCGGCCCGCATCTCGGCAAGTGCCGGTTCTATAACTGCCATCACCTGACCGAGCCCGGCTGCGCGGTCCTGGCCGCGGTCGAGGCAAACACGATTGCGCCGATGCGGCATGCGCTGTACCAGCAGCTCCTGCACGAGTCGTCGCAAAAGATCGGCTACTAGAATCCCGGCTTGTTCACCATCAGGAAGTACACCGCCACCATCGAGACGAAGGCCGGATAACCCAGCCCTTCCCACCAGCGCGCATAGGTCCAGTAACGGGCCGGCAACGCTGCCCCGGACCGGAGCGCATCGTCTGCCATCCTTTTCATCCGGATCTGCAGCCACAGCACCGGCAACCAGCAGGCGCCCGCCAGCAGATACAGCGCGATCGACCACATCACCCACGGCGTGCTCGCCGGCCAACCAGCCAGCGACAGCATCGCCAAGCCCGTCACCGGTTGCAGGATGACGGCCGGCGTGGTGAATATCCAATCGGCCAGCACCACGAAGCGCGCCACCACGGCTTGCGCCTCCAGGCTCTTGCTGCGGTTGGCGCAAAACAGGTAGAACGCCGAACCGAGGCCGGTGCCGACCAGGACGACGGATGAAATGATATGAAGCGTCTTGAAAATCAGGTAGGTGGACATGAGTGGCTACGATTAACGGGTTTCGGAGGCATCCAGCACGACCAGGAGCGCAAGGATGGGAAGATTCTTCAGCACTGGGCCGAACGGATGCAGCCAGAACTGCGGCAGGAACAGCGTGATGATGGCGGTGTAGCCGAGAATCAGCGCGATCTGCAGTCGCCACAATGCGCGGCGCGGAATGGCCAGCGTGGCGATGCCGAACACGCAATCGAGCAGTGCGGCACCGTAAAGCGCCACTTGCGCCGCCGTTCCGTGCAGGCCGATCCGGTCCAGCATCACTAGGCTGTCCGCAACCGGATACAGGCCAAGCGACAGCAGGCCGGTCACGATCCAGACAACGGCGAGCGTGACGCGAAACAGCGGCAACATCCAGCCGGCTATCGCCTGCCAGCGCAACAGTTCGGCGGGAATCGCGGCAAACCAGCGTGCAGGCTCCAGCGGCGGCCGGCCCAGTATCTCGCGCAGTGGCTCCGGATCGCCCACATTTCCCTCATTCAGCATGCGCAGGGTATCGGGCGTCAGCACGCGCTGCGGCAGTTTCGCCGCCCAGCGCGCCGCCAACCGCACGACGCCCAGCGGGATCGGCAGCCATACGGGCACACGCAGCTTCATCGCTTTGCGATAGGCCGCGAGCATGGCGCGGTAAGTCATCGGTCGCGGCCCGACCACATCGACGATGCGGCGCGCGTATCTATCCGATGCCAGAATATGCACCGCCGCCTGGCACAGGTCGTCGATATGGACCGGTTGCAAAAGCTGGTCGCCAGCCCCGGGCAATCCGATCAGCGGCAAGCTCGCCAGCGTGCGGAACAAGCGGCTGCTTTCACCGTCCACGCCCACCACGAGCGACGGGCGCAGGATCGTCCAGTCCAGCGGCGAAGCCATCAGAAGCGCATCGGCTTCACGCTTGGTCCGCATATATGGCGTCGACGCCCGCCCCTCCATGCCGCCCAGCGCGGAAATCTGGAGCACGCGCGCGACGCCGGCCTGTGCGCACGCCTGGAACAGGACCGCCGGCGCATCACGGTGGATTGCCTCGAAACGCGCGTCGCCGGACTCACCCAGGATGCCGACTGCATTGACGACAGCATCGATGCCCTTGAGGCGCGGCAGCCAAGCGTCGGACCGCAGGTCGCACGCATAGTCGATCGTCACCTCATCGGGCGCAGTCGCGCCTCGTACGCCTCGCACCACCTCATGGCCGGCAGCGGCGAGCGCCGCGCAAAGATGGCGCCCGATAAAGCCTTTGGCACCGCATACAAGTATTTTCATTTCTGTAATTTCAGTCAAAACAGAAATATTCAGGCAAAAATTTTTGCCCTGCTTACAGCAACGGCAGCAGCGGCTGCCCGTCATCGCCGGCATCCTGCTGCACGGCCGACGTCTTCCCCTCTCCGCGCACAAACTTTTGCACCGATGCGCCCATTTTCAGCAGCTTCATCAGTGTTGCCGGCTCCAGACGCAGCATTTCATCAGCCCAGGTCGTCAGGGTTTCCATCAGCGCAAGCGTCTGTGCTATGCGCTCCTGCGCGGCACGCTCTTCTTGCGACAAATCAGGGCTGGCCAGACATTCGCGCAGCGTCGTGATAGTTGGGTCGAATTCGCGCTCCTTGCGCTCCCGCACCACAGTACGGAACAACTCCCATACGTCCAGCGACGTTTCGAAATGGTCACGCCGCTCGCCCATAAGGTGGGCTACCTTGACCAGCTTCCAGCCTTGCAACTCTTTCAAGCTGGTCGACACGTTCGAGCGCGCCACGCCGAGCGTTTCGGCGATCTCTTCCGCATGCATCGGCCTGCCTGCAATATAAAGCAGTGCATGAATCTGGCTGACAGTACGGTTCACTCCCCACCGGGTGCCCATTTCGCCCCAATGGAGAATGAATTTTTGCGCGATCGGTTTCAGTTCCATGAAGCTACTCTAAACCGATCAGAAATTTCAGTCAATACTGAAATTTCTGAAATGCGAAACTGGAATCGAAGCATACGGACAAGGCAGGCTGTCTTTCCGAGTACAAAACCCATATAATTGAACGAGTTACAAAAACTACGGCGGCAGGCGCCAAGCACCGGCCGCCGTTTCCTTTTATGGCTATCAAACACTTCCTCCAGTTTTCTGACTTTACGCTTGACGAATTCGAGTACCTGATCGAACGTACCCGAATCATCAAACGCAAGTTCAAGAATTACGAGCCCCATCACACGCTGCTCGATCGCACGCTGGTCATGGTGTTCGAAAAGAATTCCACCCGCACCCGACTGTCGTTCGAAGCCGGCATGCACCAGCTGGGCGGCGCGGCGATCTACCTCAACACTCGCGACAGCCAGCTCGGCCGCGGCGAGCCGGTGGAAGACGCGGCGCAGGTGATTTCCCGCATGTGCGACATCATCATGATCCGCACCTTCGGCCAGGACATCATCGACCGTTTTGCCAAGCATTCGCGCGTTCCCGTGATCAACGGCCTGACCAACGAACATCATCCCTGCCAGGTGCTGGCCGATGTGTTCACCTACATCGAGCACCGCGGCTCGATCGCCGGCAAGACTGTGGCCTGGGTGGGCGACGCCAACAACATGCTGTACTCGTGGCTGCAGGCAGCGCAAGTGTTCGGCTTCCACGTCAACGTATCGACCCCCAAGCGCTACGAAATCGATCCGTCGCTGGTATCCCAGGACAACATCAACTACACCGTCTTCGCCAATCCGGCCGACGCCTGCGCGGGAGCAGACCTGGTCACGACCGACGTCTGGACCAGCATGGGCTACGAAGAGGAAAACGCGGCACGCCTGAAAGCCTTCGCCGGCTGGATCGTGGATGGCGAAAAGATGAAGCGCGCCCATCCGGATGCCCTGTTCATGCACTGCTTGCCGGCGCATCGCGGCGAGGAAGTCGCCGCCGAGGTGATCGACGGCCCGCAGTCGGTCGTCTGGGACGAGGCGGAAAACCGGCTGCACGTACAGAAGGCACTGCTCGAATACCTGGTCCTGGGCAAGCTCAATTAATCAATCACATTTCAAGCAAGCGAAGCAGATATCATGTCGACCATTCTCCAGTCCGTCCCCGTCAATCAGAAAGTGGGCATCGCCTTTTCCGGCGGCCTCGACACCAGCGCCGCGCTGCACTGGATGCGCCAGAAGGGCGCGATTCCGTACGCGTACACCGCCAACCTTGGCCAGCCCGACGAGCCCGACTACGAAGCGATCCCGAAAAAGGCGAAGCTGTACGGTGCCGAGCAGGCGCGCCTGATCGATTGCCGTGAACAACTGGTAGCGGAGGGCATCGCCGCGCTGCAAAGCGGCGCGTTCCACATCTCGACCGCCGGCGTCACCTACTTCAACACCACGCCGCTGGGCCGCGCCGTGACCGGCACCATGCTGGTGGCCGCGATGCAGGAAGACCAGGTCGACATCTGGGGTGACGGTTCCACCTTCAAGGGCAACGACATCGAGCGCTTCTACCGCTACGGCCTGCTGGTCAATCCGGCGCTGCGCATCTACAAGCCCTGGCTGGACAACACCTTCATCCAGGAGCTGGGCGGGCGCAAGGAAATGTCGGAATTCCTGATCAAGTCCGGCTTCGACTACAAGATGTCGGTCGAAAAAGCCTATTCGACTGACTCCAACATGCTGGGCGCGACGCACGAGGCGAAAGACCTCGAGCATCTCAACAGCGGCATGAAGATCGTCGAGCCGATCATGGGCGTGGCCTTCTGGCGCGACGATGTCGAGGTCAAGCGCGAGGAAGTGAGCGTGCGCTTCGAGGAAGGACGGCCGGTGGCGCTGAACGGCATCACCTTTGCCAACGCCGTCGACCTGATGATGGAAGCCAACCGCATTGGCGGCCGCCATGGCCTTGGCATGAGCGACCAGATCGAAAACCGCATCATCGAGGCGAAGAGCCGCGGCATCTACGAGGCTCCTGGCCTGGCACTGCTGTTCATCGCCTACGAGCGCCTGGTCACCGGCATCCACAACGAAGACACGATCGAGCAGTACCGCGAAAACGGCCGCAAGCTCGGCCGCCTGCTGTACCAGGGCCGCTGGTTCGACCCGCAGGCGATCATGCTGCGCGAAGCCTCACAGCGTTGGGTGGCGCGCGCCGTCACCGGCGAAGTCACGCTGGAGCTGCGCCGCGGCAACGACTACTCGATTCTGAACACCGAATCGCCGAACCTGACTTACCAGCCGGAACGCCTGACGATGGAAAAAGGCGAAGGCGCGTTCACGCCGCAGGACCGCATCGGCCAGCTGACGATGCGCAATCTGGACATCACCGATACGCGCGACAAGCTCGGCATCTACGGCAAGGCCGGTCTGCTGGGCACCACCTCGTCGGTGGCGCTGCCGCGCCTCGGCAAGAACGGCGACAAGTAATCAATCGACATCCCATGGATACCATGACCACACAATTCGACAACGTTTCCGTCGTCAAGAAGGCCAATCTCTACTTCGACGGCAAGTGCGTTTCGCACACCGTCCTGTTCGCCGACGGCACCAAGAAAACCCTCGGCGTGATTTTCCCTTCCGCGCTGACCTTCAACACTGGCGCACCGGAAATCATGGAACTCAATGCCGGCAAATGCCGCATCCGCCTGAAGGGCGAAGAGAGCTGGACCACCTACGAAGGCGGCCAGAGCTTCAACGTCCCGGGCAATTCCACCTTCGACATCGAAACGCTGGAAACGCTCGACTACGTCTGCCACTTCGTCGCGGCATGATAAAAAAGGGCGATCGACCGATCGCCCTTTTTCTTTGGATTAAATGAACACCGGCTCGGGTTCGAGCAGCACGCCGAACTTCGCCTGCACGTCAGCTTGGATTGCGGCGGCGAGCTGCGCGATGTCGCGCCCGGTCGCGCCGCCCCGGTTCACCAGCACCAGCGCCTGTTTCTCGTACACGCCGGCCAAGCCGAGGCTCCTGCCCTTCCATCCGCACTGGTCGATCAGCCAGCCGGCAGCCAGCTTGAACGTTCCGTCGGCCTGCGCATAGCTCACCAGTTTCGGATAGCCCGCCAGTAACGCGTCGCGCTGCTGCTGGGTCACGACCGGGTTCTTGAAGAAGCTGCCGGCGTTGCCGATCTGCGCAGGGTCCGGCAGCTTGCGGGTCCGGATCGCGATTACCGCATCGCTGATCTGACCAGGCGTGGGCGCGGTGACTCCGCATGCCGCCAGTTCCTGCGCCACGTCCGCATATTGCACGTTCGCCCGCCATTGCTTGGGCAACGCAAACGTCACGTCGAGAATCGCGGCGCGGTCGCGCAATGCATGCTTGAATACGCTGTCGCGATAGCCGAAATGGCAGGCCGCCTTGTCGAGCACGAAGGTTTCGCCGGTCTCGAAATCGAACGCGGTCAATGCATGAAAGCAGTCCTTTAGCTCGACGCCGTAGGCGCCGATGTTCTGGATCGGCGAGGCGCCGACGCAGCCCGGAATCAGCGACAGATTTTCCAGCCCGCCCAGCCCTTGCTCAAGAGTCCACAACACAAAGCGATGCCAGCTTTCCCCGGCCGCTGCCTTCACAAAGGTCGCCTCGGCGTCCTCGCCGGCAATCCCGACACCGGTTGTCGCCATGTGCAGCACCAGTCCCGGGAAATCGCGCGTCAGCAGCAGGTTGCTGCCACCGCCGAGCACCAGGCGCGGCAACGCATTGAGTTCCGCATCTCGTTTAACCGCCGATAACTGATCGTTCGATGTCACGCGCAGATAGGCCCGGGCCTTGGCCTCGATACCGAAGGTATTGAATGGCCGGAGAGAAAATTCGTACTGAACAGGAAGAGTCATAGGGCTGCGATTATAGTCGAGTCTAGTCACCCGGTTTTTTGTCCGCTAGAATGGCCTGTTAATCGAATCGCAACTCGGCCCGCCCGCAGCGGCAATGGGCCGTTCCAGCAAACCAACGAAGCAAAGAGGAAGTCGCCATGCCATCGTTTGATGTCGTATCCGAAGCCAATCTCGTCGAAGTCAAGAACGCGATTGATCAATCCAACAAGGAAATCTCCACCCGCTTCGACTTCAAGGGCAGCGATGCCCGCGTCGAACAGAAGGAGCGCGAGCTGACCGCATATGCCGACAGCGAATTCCAGCTCAACCAGGTACGAGATGTCCTGACCGGCAAGATGGTCAAGCGTAACGTCGACGTGCGCTTCATGGACCTCGGCAAGATCGAAAAGATCGGCGGCGACAAGGTCAAGCAAGTCATCAAGATCAGGAACGGCATCGAGTCGGATGCCGCCAAGAAGATCGTGCGCATCATCAAGGACAGCAAGATGAAGGTGCAGGCCAGCATCCAGGGCGACGCCGTGCGCATCACCGGCGCCAAGCGCGACGACCTGCAAGCGGCGATCGCGCTGCTGCGCAAGGAAGTGACCGACCTGCCGCTCGAATTCAACAACTTCCGCGACTAGCATCGTGCGCGCGCCCGCCCTCTTCTGCGCGTTCGCGTTGTTTTCCGGTGCGGCGCACGCCACCGACATCAGCGTGGTCGGCCTTTTTCCCAACAAGGCCGTGCTGGTGATCGATGGCGGCGCACCGAAGACTTATGCGGTCGACAGCACGATCGCGGCGGGCATCAAGCTGCTGTCGGCCGACAATTCCGGCGCCACGCTCGAAGTAAACGGCAAGCGGCAAACGATTGCGCTGGGCGACCATGCGGGCCGCAGCGCGTCGAGCGGCCGCGCCAGCGTGACCCTGATGCCCGACAGCCAGGGGCACTACATGGCGCAGGGACAAATCAATGGCGGCGCGGTGCGCATGTTGCTCGACACCGGCGCCACCCTGATCGCGCTGCCCGCGTCGGAAGCGACGCGGCTGGGCGTCAGCTACAAGAACGGCCAGCCAAGCTACGTGAAAACTGCCAATGGCACTGCGCCCGCCTACCGCGTCACGCTCGACACCGTCAAGCTCGGCGACATCGAAGTCAGCCATGTGGACGCGGTGGTGCAGGAACAGGGCCTGCCTTTCATCCTGCTCGGGATGTCCTTCCTGAATCGCATGGAAATGCGGCGCGAAGGCGAGCAAATGGTATTGACAAAGCGGTATTGACCGCAAAGGCAAAGGGCGCGGAACGCGCCCTTTGCTTTCACACGGTCCGATCACGCATCCGGATCCTGCAGGCGGCGTTGTTTTACCGCTTGCGCCAAGCCTTCCAAGACCTTCACGCTGCTGTCCCAATCGATGCAGCCATCGGTGACGGACTGGCCGTAGGTCAGTTCCTTGCCCGGAACGAGATCCTGGCGTCCGCCTACCAGATGCGATTCGACCATCACGCCGACGATGCGGCTGTCGCCGGCGGCGATCTGCCTGCCGATGTCGGCGCACACCGGAACCTGGTTCTCCGGCTTCTTTGAGCTATTGGCGTGCGATGCATCGATCATCAGGCGCGATGCCAAGCCGTTGCTGGCGATATCCTTGCAGGCGGCATCGACGCTGGCGGCGTCGTAGTTCGGCGCCTTGCCGCCACGCAGGATGATGTGGCAATCCTCGTTGCCACTGGTGGACACGATGGCCGAGTGGCCGCCCTTGGTCACCGACAGGAAGTGGTGCGGCTGCGACGCCGCCTTGATGGCATCGACCGCGATCTTGACGTTGCCGTCGGTGCCGTTCTTGAAACCGACCGGGCAGGACAGGCCGGAGGCCAGTTCGCGGTGCACCTGCGATTCGGTGGTACGCGCACCGATCGCGCCCCAGCTGATCAGGTCAGCCACGTATTGCGGGCTGATCACGTCGAGGAATTCGGTGCCGGCCGGCAGGCCGAGTTCGTTGATGTTCAACAGCAGCTCGCGCGCCATGCGCAGGCCGTCGTTGATGCGGAAGCTGTTGTCCATGTACGGATCGTTGATCAAGCCCTTCCAGCCGACGGTGGTGCGCGGCTTTTCGAAATACACGCGCATCACGATTTCCAGCTCGCCGGCGAAGCGCTCGCGCTCCTTGACCAGTCGGTTCGCATATTCCATCGCCGCCTTCGGATCGTGAATCGAGCACGGGCCGATCACCACCATCACGCGGTCGTCCTGGCCGTGCAGGATACGGTGCAGCGCGGTGCGTGCGTCGGCCACGGTCGAGGAAACCTTGTCGGTACAGGGAAACTCGCGAATCAGATGCGAAGGCGGCGTCAGTTCTTTCATTTCACGGATGCGTAGATCGTCGGTGCGCGGCATGTTTTCTCTCCGATTAGTAGGGTTCAAAGCTGTACAAATGAAAAAACCGCCATCGCTGGCGGTTTTTTCAAGGAATTCGGTCTGGGCTTTTATTCGTGCGCTTACCGCTTTTCCACCGCCATGGGGCTGGAATAGCTAAAGTAAAAATAAAAGTAAAAGTGCGCGAACGTCATTTTTTACGTGTCTTGCAACTGGTATCGGTCAATAGTGCAGTAAAACAAGGGTTTTGGCAAGCTGTCGACCTCAAAATGGCCTTCGAGGCCAAGGCTGGCATTCCGGCGCAGGCCGGAATGCCTCGGTCAGGCAGTTCCGCCCACCGTCACGCCATCGATGCGCAAGGTCGGCTGGCCTACGCCCACGGGCACGCTCTGCCCTTCCTTGCCGCAGACGCCGATGCCGCTGTCCAGGCTCATGTCATTGCCGATCATCGACACCCTGTTGAGCACGTCGGGACCGTTGCCGATCAGGGTCGCGCCCTTGACCGGATAGGTGACCTTGCCGTCCTCGATCATGTAGGCTTCACTGGCCGAGAACACGAACTTGCCATTGGTGATGTCGACCTGGCCGCCGCCGAAATTGACCGCATACAGGCCGTTCTTCACCGAGGCGATGATTTCCTGCGGGTCCTTGTCTCCGCCAAGCATGTAAGTGTTCGTCATGCGCGGCATCGGCAGATGGGCATACGATTCGCGCCGGGCGTTGCCGGTCAGCGGCATGTTCATCAGGCGCGCATTCAGCGTGTCCTGGATATAGCCCTTCAGGATGCCGTCCTCGATCAGCGTCGTGCACTGGGTCGGGTTACCCTCGTCATCCATGTTAAGGGAGCCGCGGCGATCGGCGATGGTGCCGTCGTCCACCACCGTCACGCCCTTGGCCGCGACGCGCTCGCCGATGCGCCCGGAGAAGGTGCTGGAGCCCTTGCGGTTGAAATCTCCCTCCAGCCCGTGGCCGATCGCTTCGTGCAGCAGCACGCCCGGCCAGCCTGGGCCGAGCACTACCGTCATCGTGCCGGCCGGCGCGGGGCGCGCGTCGAGATTGACGATGGCCGATTCGACCGCTTCGGTCGCATACTGTTCCAGCAGCTCGTCGGTGAAATAGCCGTAGTTGTAGCGCCCGCCGCCGCCGCTCGAACCCACTTCGCGGCGCCCGTTCTGCTCGGCGATCACGGTGACGGATACGCGCACCAGCGGGCGGATGTCGGCCGCCAGTACGCCGTCGCTGCGCACTACCAGCACCACGTCGTATTCGCCGGCCAGACCCGCCATTACCTGCACCACGCGCGGGTCCTTGGCGCGCGCGATGCGTTCGACCTTTTCGAGCAGCTTGACCTTTTCGGTCGCGTCGAGCGAAGTCAGCGGATCGTTCGGCAGATACAGCGAGCGGCCGCCGGCGGCCTGGATGGCCGATGCCACCTTGATCTTGCCCGCGCCGTTGCGCGCGATGGTGCGCGTGGCGGCGGCCGCCTCCAGCAGCGCGCGCTCGGAAATGTCGTCGGAATAGGCGAATGCGGTCCTGTCGCCGGATACCGCGCGCACCCCTACGCCCTGGTCGATCGAGAAGCTGCCGGTCTTGACGATGCCTTCTTCCAGGCTCCAGCCTTCGTTCTTGGTGAACTGAAAATACAGGTCCGCGTAATCGACGCGGTGCGTGAAGATCTCGCCCAGCGCCTTGATCAGCTTGGATTCATCCAGCCCGAACGGAGTGAGCAACACGTCGCGCGCCTGTGCCAAGGTCTGAAGATTCGGTTCGAAGAGATTCATGGATTCTGCCTTTCGCGCAACTTGGCTTCGAGATGATTGGATTGGATGGATAAATTGTAGAGCATCTGGCTGGCGCATGTTCGCCCTAGGCGACACTGCGCGCTTCGGTCAGGAACGTTTCTTAATCACAACTTGCGATGCTTTAATGCCGGCAAACTTTCCCGCACTCCGTGAAGATGATGCGGCTCGATATCGCCGATTACCAGCCCTTCGCCTTCCGGCAGCACGTCCTTTACCTCCCCCCATGGATCGACCAGCATGCTGTGGCCCCATGTGCGGCGGCCGTTTCGATGCTTGCCGCCTTGCGCCGCCGCCAGCACGTAGCACTGGTTCTCGATCGCCCGCGCGCGCAGCAGGATTTCCCAATGCGCCTTGCCGGTGGTATAGGTAAATGCCGCCGGCATCACGATCAGGGCGCAATCGCCCATGGCGCGATACAGCTCCGGGAAGCGCAAATCGTAGCAGACAGACAGGCCGACCTTACCGAACGGCGCGTCGAAGGTGGACACTTCCTTGCCGTGCACGATGGTGCGCGCCTCGTCATACGACTCTTCGCCCTTGGCGAAGCTGAACAGGTGGATCTTGTCGTAGCGCGACACGCGCTGGCCGGCGGGATCGTACACCAGCGTGGTGTTCAAGACCTTGCCGGGTTCGGCCGACGCCAGCGGCAGCGTGCCACCGATGAGCCAGACGCGCTGCTCGCGCGCGATGTCGGACATGCATTGCTGGATCGGCCCGGCGTCCGGCTGTTCAGCATGCGCGACCTTGTCGGCCTCGCTCATGCCCATGATCGGCCAGTATTCCGGCAACAGGACGAGTTGCGCTCCCTGCGACGCCGCCTGTGCCACGAGGCGGCGCGCCGTCGCGATGTTCTCTTCGACCACGGGCGTCGACACCATCTGCACCGCGGCGACCTTGACTGTTTCCTTGACCATATCAGCCACTTGTCTCCAAATTGTTCGACGCCTCGCTGGCCGGCGCCACCGCAGGCTTGCGCAGCAGCTTGGTCACCACCGGGTCCTTCCACGGCCCGGTGATCTGGTATTCGAAGGTGAATGCCTTCATCAGCGGATCGCGCAGGAACAACTGGGCGAGGAAGCTGCCGACGCCGATTACCGGATTCACCGCCAGCCCGTATACGACTGATGCCGTGCCCACGTTAATCTCGGGAATCACCACCACATGCAAATTCTGCGCCTCTTTCGCAATGTCGGCGCTGCCATCAATCAAAACGGTGGCGGCGACCCCGCGCATCTTGAAGTTATCGGTCTTGGCCACGCCGTGCGTGATGGATGCCGACGCGGTGATGCCATCGAACGCGAAGCCTTGCGAAAACACGTCGCGGAAGTCGAGCGCCAGGCGGCGCGGCAGCGATTGCAGGCTCAGCACGCCGAGCAGCTTCGCGGCGGCCGGATCGACCTTGAGGAACTGGCCGGACGCCATGTTCAGCGTCAGTTGCCCCGACAGGCTCGGGATGTCGAGCGAAAACGGCAGGCCTTTCCAGCTGACGTCGCCTTCCATCTTGCCCTTGCCGCCGCGCAGCACATTGGCAAAACCAAAGCGGTCGAGCAGGCGGCCCGCGTCGCCGATATTGAGCGTATAGACCAGGCTGGAAACATTTTCCCCGCCGCGCAAAATCCATTTGCCGGTCGCCCTGAATTCGGCATCGGCGTTGACGAGGGAAAGCTTGTTGACGCGCCATTCCCGCCCGGCCGGCCCGCCCGCGTCGCTCGCCGCCACTTCGAGGTGGCCGAACTTCTTGCCGAACAACTCGAAATTTTCCGCGACGATATCGACTTCCGGGATTTGCGTCGATGCGTTTTTTCCTTCCAACAAGTCGGTCACGTCGGACGCCGCCGCCTCGGGAATAATGAGCGAGGCCAGGCGTGCCGTCACCTTGCCCAGCCCCTGGCCGGCCTGCGCTTCGTTCCAGGTCAGATAACCCGATGCCTGGTCGGAATCGATGTTGGCCTGCCATACCCCTTTCTGGTGCGACGCGCCGACCACCACGTTATCGAGCTTCTTGTTCATCACGACCAGCTCGCCGGCACGCGCCGCGAGGACGCCGGGTTCGATGTATTGGGAAATGGACGGGCCGGACTGCTGCTCCTTGCTCCTGTCGCTTGCCACCACGGCGGTCATCGCGCGGCGCCATGCATCGACATCAAGCGACTTCAAATTGACATTGGCTACCACCCCGGCATCCGGTTGCGGCGCCGGCACATTCACGCCAATGCCGCCGCGCACCACGCGCCAATCCGCATCCTTGTCAGCCGTTTTCTGGCGCTCGTAACGCGCGACGATGGAATTACCCAGCGACAGCTTCATGTCGTCGCGTGCGACAGCAGGGTTATTTGAAGGCAAGCCAGTCAGCTCGAAGCGCAGCGGCAGGCTCTCGCCGGCCGCCTTGCGCAAGGGCGCCGGAAAATCGAGCGCAATGCCGACCAGGTTCGATTCGACCGTAATATCAGGTTGCGCATTGCGCACGCGTATCAGCGTGCTGTACCGCGTGCTGCCGGAAATGCGCTCGGACGCGCGCTGCACGCCGTAATTCCTGCGCACGCCTTCCGCCGACAGCATGCCGTCGGCCTTGACCACGATGTTGCCGTCGCGCTGGGTGCCACCGGTAATCGTGACCGGGCCGCCAAGGAAATTGGCCTTGATCCCGTTGAGGTTGAACCCCTTTTCATTGAATTCCAGCTTGCCGTTAGCAGACAGCAGTGGCGGGATCATGTTGCGCAACGTAACGTTGTTGCCGGCGAACTGCAGCGTGCCCTTCACCTTCGTATCCGGCATATGTGCCAGCGGCATTTGCAGCTTCAGGTCGAGCCGGGCATTGCCGTTGGCCCTGGTTTCGTCCGTAAACTGGCCGATCCAGTCGGCCACCGGGCTGTCCTTGGTGAACTGGACAAAATTCTGCAGCGCGCCTTCGGCATCGCCGTCGATGGCCAGCAGCATGTCCGGGGAGGCCAGGTCGGGGATGACGGCCTTAACGTTCGACAAGCTCACGCCGGCCGTCTTGGCGCTGTGCGCGTTGATTTCCATGCGCGTGCGGTCGAACGCGATCGTGCCGCGTATCTCTTCCAGCAATGGCCACATCGGGGCCTTGCCGTCCTTGGCGAAGCTTCCCGGCGTGTAGTTGAGCCTGCCTCCCTCGATCCGTCCGGCCACGCTGAATTCGCCCCGAGGCCTGTCGCCCGCAGTCTGGTGCTGGAACGGGAACTGCGCGAGATCGCCCTTGAGCTTGAGCTTCAAGTCATGCGCGGTGCCGCCCACGAGCGCACCGCGCAGCCAGTCGCGCAATCCCTGCGGCGTCTGCAGGGGCAGGTAGCGGCCGACGTTCTGCAGTTCCAGGCCGTTCAGCTTGCCCGATACGTCGATCGTGCCGTTCGGTTTGCCGGATTGGGCGTTGAGCGACATCATGTGCTTGCCGGAGAACGACCCGGACAGGGCGTCCTGCACGAAGTCCATCTTCTGGACGTCGACCAGGAGCTGGTCCTTGCCCTGAAAAGCCCAGGTCGCCTGCATCAGCAGCCGGTCGAGCGGCATCACGGGATCGGCGAAATAGCCGGGCAACTGCAGTTTCAGATTGGCGGAGGCGAGACTGATGCTGCCGCCGCGGTCGTTGGCATCGATCTGGCCGGTCAGGTTGTCGAACCCGGGAATGGCCGGCACGGCGGCCTGCGCCGGCGTCTTGCCGCTCTTTGCGCGCGCCGCGCGCGCCTCCTGCGCATTGAGCGACAGGCTGGCGAACTGGCCCTTGACGCTATACGAGGAAATGGCGGGATAGGCGCCCTGCCACTGCGCCGAAAAATCCTTGAGCGTGCCGCGCGGCGCAAAATCGGTCAGCATGCGGCGCTGCTCGGCCGGCAGCGGCAAGCGCTCGACGAAGCTGGCCAGCGTCTGCAGATCGAGCAGCTTGGCCTTGATCTCGGTCTTTTCCGGCTTGCCGCGCCGCGCCGGGGTGAAGCTTTCGCTGATCGTGGTTTTGGGCAGGAACAGGCCGTCGTCCGTGCGCAGCGAGAAATCGGTCAGCGAAATGGCATGACCATTCATCCCCAGCGTCGGCTTCCCGTCCGCGCGGTTCGGGTTGAGCTCCTCGCGCACCGAGACCCGGCCCGCCACGTCGACCAGGTTCATCGTCGGCAGATCGGGGCGCAGCTTGGCCGACACGTTCGACAGGCTCAGGTCGGACGTGAAATTGGCAACCCGCGCGTGATCGAAGTCCAGCCAGGCGCGCACCGAGCCTTTCCCTTGCTGCATTTCGAACGGATAGTCGATGTACGCCTTCCAGACCGTCAGGTCGGTGTCGCGCAGGTCCGCATACAGCTCGCCCTTCCACAGGGCCGGGTCGGAGATGCGCGCCGCGAAGCCGGGGTGTTCGAAAGCCGCGCGCACGTCCACCGGCGCGGCGAACGCCGC
Source organism: Noviherbaspirillum sp. UKPF54 (assembly GCF_007874125.1). Classification (NCBI taxonomy): domain Bacteria; kingdom Pseudomonadati; phylum Pseudomonadota; class Betaproteobacteria; order Burkholderiales; family Oxalobacteraceae; genus Noviherbaspirillum; species Noviherbaspirillum sp. UKPF54. Next base: position 2,452,457 of record NZ_CP040128.1, read on the forward strand.
CGGCGGCGTCGCCTTCAGGGCGAAGCGATGCGTGCGCCAGTGGTTGCGCAGCACCAGGTCAACGTTTTCCAGCAGCAGCTCGGGCGCGGCGCGCTTGTAGTCGTTCCAGTGCAGCCGGCCGTCGCGGATGACGATCTCGTTCTGCGACAGCACCCAGTCCGCGCCCTTGCCGTTGCCGCTCTTGCCGGTATCGATATAGATGCCGGCCACGTACAGCTTGCCGTCGGCGTCGCGCCGCACATCCATGTCGGGCCGGACGATCTCCAGCCGGTGCAGGCGCAGGTCGCCGGCGGGAACCGTCCACCAGGACAGGGTCGCCGACACGTCGGGCAGGTGCAGCGCCGCATTGCCGAACTTGTCATGGATGACGACGTCGTGCAGCGCCAGGCGCGGCCGCAGCCCGTCCCACGACGCGTCGATGTCCGCGATCGTGACCTTGTTGCCGAGTGCGCGAGCGGCCAGCCGCTCGACGTCGGGCTTGTAGCTGTCGATATTGGGGAGAACCAGATACCGCAGCGCCAGCACCAGCATGCAAAAAATGAAGTAGACGACAATGCCCAGCTTGAGCAGCGCGCCCAGTGCGTGGTGGGTGACGGTGTTGGCAGTTCGATAACCTTCCCGAAGTGCTTGCCAGCATGCGGCTAACCGATCAGTCGTCTTGTTCGAAGTGATTTGGTCGGTGGACATCAATCAGAAAGGCACCAGCGTAAAATAGTGTCAAATAGTCTCGAATTGCGAGCGGCATGTTCGCATGTGTATCATCGGCTTGTCGTTTTTTCCTTGATCTGGAAGCCGGTGACGGAGCACCCAAGCGCAGACAGCATCCTCTTAATTTTTATCCCTGATACTGTGACCCAGTCCTATTTGACCAGTAACGTTGCCTCCCGGTTCTATTCACGATGGCTCAATGCCGATCCGGCCCGTGCGGAAATGGTAACGTGTCTTGCAGAATTATCTATTACCCCTGCGATTTTTGCTCGTCTTTTACAAAAAGAAACGGCGGCCGGCATGCCGCTGCCGCGCGCCATGCGGCGGGTGCGCAACCTGGTGCTGGCGGGACTGATCGAACGGGACCTTTCCGGCCGCGCCGATCTGGACGAAGTCATGACGGCCATCAGCGGGTTTGCCGATTTCGCCATTCGCACCCATCTGGCCGAGCTGATGGCGGAAATGACGCAGGCGCACGGCGTGCCGATCGGCGCCGAATCGGGCAAGCCGCAGGAAATGATCGTGCTCGGCATGGGCAAGCTGGGCGGCGACGAACTGAACGTTTCGTCGGATATCGACCTGATCTTCGTCTATCCGGAGGACGGGGAAACGCGCGCCTCCTCGCCGGAACAGCGCCAGCTTTCCAACCATGAATTCTTCGTGCGGCTCGGCAGGAAACTGATCGGCGCCCTGTCCGAAATTACCGAGGACGGCTTCACCTTCCGGGTCGACATGGCGCTGCGCCCCAACGGCGCATCCGGCCCGCTGGTGGCGAGCATGGCGATGGTCGAGGAATACCTGATCGTGCAGGGGCGCGAATGGGAGCGCTATGCATGGGTGAAGGCGCGCGCCGTCACCGGGCAGCCGGAAGATATCGCGGCGCTCGACCAGATCGTGCGGCCGTTCGTCTACCGGCGCTACCTGGATTTCGGCGCCATCGAGGCGCTGCGCAACATGCATGCGCAGATCCGCGCCGAGGTGTCGCGCCAGGAAGCGCGTCATCCGGAGCGCAGCAACAACGTCAAGCTCGGCCGCGGCGGCATCCGCGAGATCGAGTTCCTGGCGCAGGTGTTCCAGCTCATCCGCGGCGGGCGCGACGCGACGCTGCGCGACCGCTCCACCCGCGCCACCCTCCGCACGCTGGCGGAGAAGAACCTGCTGAGCGGTGCCGAAGTGGAGCAGCTGCTGCACGCCTACACCTTCCTGCGCAATGTCGAGCACCGCCTACAGTATCTGGACGACGCCCAGACCCACACCTTCCCGGCCAATCCGGATGACCGCCTGACGGTGGCCAAGACGATGGGTTACCAGGACGTCGAGTCGCTGCTGGCGGAGCTCGATATCCAGCGCAAGATCGTCGCCGCGCAGTTCGACGCGATCTTCAGCGACAAGAAAGGCGGCCAGGCCGAGGGCAGCGCGGGCGAATCCGAGGCGCAGCCGGTGCTGGCCGACGCGGAAAACGCCGACGCGATTGCGGCGCGCCTGTCCGCGCTCGGCTTCGACGACGCGGCATCCGTGGCGCAGCGCCTGCTGCTGACCTTGCAGTCGCCGAAACTGGCGTCGCTGCCCGAGGCCAGCCGCGGCAAGCTGCGGGCCCTCATCAATGCGGCGCTGCCGCTCATTGCGGCCGGCGCCGCCGGGCAGGCGGACACGCTCGCGCGACTGCTCGACTTCTTCGAAGCCATCGCGCGCCGCGCGGCCTATCTGGCCCTGCTGACCGAATATCCGCATACGCTGGAGCGCGTGATCCGGATGATGAGCGCCAGCGGCTGGGCGGCGAAATACCTGACGCGCCACCCGATCCTGCTGGACGAGCTTCTGGAGAACCGCACGCTCAAGGCGGCGCCCGACTGGACCGCCTTCGCCGCCGAAGTGCAGCGCCAGCTGGCGGCCCACGCGGGCGACACCGAGCACCAGATGAACGTGCTGCGCGACCTGCACCACGCCCAGCTGTTCCGCCTGCTGGCACAGGACCTGGAAGGAGAGCTGACGGTGGAGCGGCTGGCCGACCACCTGTCCGCACTGGCTGACATCCTGGTCGGCGCGACCGTCGACGCCGCTTGGCGGACGATCCACAACCGGCATGTCGAGGTACCGAAGTTCGCGGTGATCGCGTACGGCAAGCTGGGCGGCAAGGAGCTCGGCTATGCGTCCGACCTGGACGTGATTTTCCTGTTCGACGACGACCATCCGGAAGCACCAGCCTTGTACGCGAAGCTGGCGCAGCGCTTCATCACCTGGATGACCAGCCACACGCCATCCGGCATCCTGTTCGATGTCGACATCGCGTTGCGTCCGGACGGCGCCAGCGGCCTGCTGGTGTCGCGCCTGTCCGCATTCGAGAAGTACCAGGCCGAATCGGCATGGGTGTGGGAGCACCAGGCGCTCACCCGGGCGCGCTTCTGTGCGGGCGACACGGCCATCGGGGAGCGCTTCGAGGCGATCCGCGAGGCCGTGCTGCGCCAGCCGCGCGATCCCGAAAAGCTGAAGAGCGAAGTGCTCGCGATGCGCCGGAAAATGCGCGACGCGCATCCGAACCGCTCGCAGCAGTTCGACCTGAAGCACGATGCGGGCGGCATGATCGATATCGAATTCATTGTGCAGTTCCTGGTGCTGCGTCATGCCGCGCGGTATCCGCAGCTGACCGCCGACATCGGCAATATCGCCTTGCTCAGGTTGTGCGGCGAACTGGGCCTGATCGACGCGGCGCTGGCCGGCGAGGTGGCGTCGGCCTACCGCGCCTTCCGCAAACTGCAGCACCAGATCCGACTACAGGGGCTTGACCGCGCGCGCGTCGACTTCGGGCGAATCGAAAACGAAGCAGCGCACGTCAAACGGCTGTGGTCCGCCGTCCTGGAATGATCGCAGCCGCACGCAGCGGTCTTCGGCCAGGGCGAAAAAGCGAACGGAGAACGGAATGAACAAGCGAAATGCCAAGGGGCAACGGCTCGCGGCGCTCTTTTTACTTGCCAATCTGCTGTTCAACTATCCACTGCTGGCCCTGTTCAATCGCGCCGACATGGTGGCGGGCATCCCGGTGCTGTACCTGTATGTGTTCGGCGCCTGGGCGTTGCTGATCGCCCTGCTGGCCTTCGTGGTCGAGAAGCGGTAACGCCATGTGCAAGCCGGACAACCAGCCGGAGCGGGCATAAATGTTGCCAGGCTGGCTCATCGCGCTGGTCGCCTTCACCTACCTGGGCGCCCTGTTCGCGATCGCCTATTGCGGCGACAAGGCTGCCGCCAAGGGACGCAGCTTCATCGCCAATCCCTACGTGTATTCGCTGTCGATGGCGGTCTACGCCTCGGCATGGACGTTCTACGGCAGCGTCGGGCGCGCGGCCACCAGCGGTATCGGTTTCTTGCCGGTATATCTCGGTCCGACCGTGATGGCCACGCTGTGGTGGATCGTGCTGCGCAAGATCATCCGCATCGCCAAGGACAACCACATCACCTCGCTCGCCGATTTCGTCTCCTCGCGCTATGGCAAGAGCGCGGCGCTGGCCGGGCTGGTCACTACCATCGCGACGCTGGGGGTGGTGCCCTACATCTCGCTGCAGCTGAAGGCGATTTCGGTCAGCTTCAACGTCCTGCTCGGCTACCCGAACATTACGCCGCCACCGCCGCAGTCGGGGCCGATCATCGCCGACACCGCGTTTTATGCGGCCATGATTCTCGGCGCCTTCACCATCCTGTTCGGCACGCGGCACCTGGACGCCTCGGAGCGGCACGAGGGCATGGTGGCGGCAGTGGCCTTCGAATCGCTGGTCAAGCTGGTCGCCTTCCTGTGCATCGGTGCCTTCGTCACCTACGGGCTGTACGACGGCTTCTGCGACCTCTTCACCAGGGCCGCGGCGCTGCCGCAGGCGCTCGACGCCTTTACCATCGGCAATCGACAGCTCGACGTCTACCACAACTGGGCTTCCCTGTTTACGGTGGCCTTCCTTTCGATGCTGGCGATCGTGTTCCTGCCGCGCCAGTTCCAGATGGCGGTAGTGGAAAACGTGGACGAGCAGCATCTGAACAAGGCGATCTGGCTGTTTCCGCTGTATCTGCTGCTGTTTAACGTGTTCGTGCTGCCGATCGCCTTCGGCGGCCTGCTGCATTTCGCGGGGCAGGCAACCGATCCGGACACCTTCATCCTGACCCTGCCGATGAGCGGGCAGCAACCGGCGCTCGCGCTGCTGGTGTTCGTCGGCGGTTTTTCGGCCGCCACCGGCATGGTGATCGTCGAATGCATCGCGCTGTCGACCATGGTGTGCAACGACCTGGTGATACCAATGCTGCTGCGCTTCAAGCGCCTGCGGCTGTCGGAAAGCGAGGACTTGTCCGGGCTGCTGCTCGGCGTCAGGCGCATGACCATCGTGCTCATCCTGTTGTTCAGCTATGCCTATTTCCGCCTCGCGGGCGAGGCATACGCTCTCGCCTCGACCGGCCTGATCTCGTTCGCGGCGGTCGCCCAGTTCGCGCCTGCCGTGCTGGGTGGCATCTACTGGAAAGGTGCGACGCGCACCGGTGCCCTGGCCGGGCTGGGCGCGGGCTTCCTGGTCTGGACCTACACCCTGCTGCTGCCGGCCTTCGCGCATTCCGGCTGGCTACCAATGAGTTTTTTGGACGCGGGGCCGTTCGGCTTGACGCTGCTGCAGCCGCAGCAGCTGTTCGGCCTGCGGGGGCTCGATGAAATCACGCATGCGATTCTGTGGAGCATGCTGGCCAACATCGGCGCCTATATCGGCGTGTCCGTGACGACCGGCCAGAGCGCGCTGGAACAGACGCAGGCGGCGCTGTTCGTCGACGTCTTCAAGCATGGCCGCGACGTTGCACCCAATAACCGGCGCACGCACGGATCGCTGCCCGAACTGCATGCGCTCCTGTCCCGCTTCCTGGGTCCCGAGCGCGCGATCGCGACCTTCACCGGCTACGCGCGGCAGCGCGGGCTGGACTGGCCGCGAGAAGCCGACGCAGAACTGGTCAACGCATCCGAAGCGCAGCTGGCCGGCGTGATCGGCGCCGCCTCCGCCCGGGCGATGATTGCGTCGGTGATCGAGGAAGAGCCGCTGCACGACAGCCTGACCGGCTTGCCGAACCGGATGCTGCTGCTGGATCGCCTGAACGACACGCAGGAACAGTCGAAGCTCGGCGGCGATTACAGCTTCGCGGTCCTGTTTCTGACGCTGGACCGCTTTCGCGTTATCACCGACAGCCTGGGCCGCGCGGCCGGCGACCAGTTGCTGATCCATGTCGCACGGCGGCTCAAAGCCGGCCTGCGCCTGGGCGAAACCGCGGCCCATCTCGGCAGCGACGAATTCGCCCTCATCCTCAACGGCATCAAGGACGCCAGCGAAGCGACGCGTTTCGCCGAACAGCTGCAGGTCGCATTGAGCGCGGCATACACGCTGGACGAGTCCGAGGTCTATACGACGGCGAGCATCGGCATCGCCCTCTCCAACGCCGCCTACACGGTGCCGGACGATCTCCTGCGCGACGCGGAAACCGCCAACCACCAGGCGGTCCTGCTCGGCGGCGCCTGCTGCGAAGTGTTCGGCGCGAACCTGCGAAAACGGGTGGTCGCGCTGCTCGACATGGAGACCAGGCTGCGCCAGGCGGTCGTCAAGGGCCGGGAATTCGAAGTGTATTACCAGCCTGTCGTGGCCTTTGCCAGCGGCCGGATCAGCGGCTTCGAGGCGCTTGTGCGCATGCGGCGCACCGACGGCAGCCTGATCCCGCCCAACGAATTCATTCCGCTCACGGAAGAAACCGGCCTGATCGTGCATATCGGCCGCCATGTGCTGATGGAGGCATGCCGCCAGATGCGCGAGTGGCAGCTCAAGTTTCCCGCCCTGCCGCCGCTGCATATCAGCGTCAACATCGCTGACCGGCAGTTCGTGCACCCGAGCCTCATGCAGCAGATCGACGAAGTGCTGGCCGCAACCGGCCTGGGCACCGACAGCCTCAAGCTGGAAGTCACGGAAACGGTCATTATGGACCACGCGGAGGAAGCCTCCGCCGTACTGTCCAAGCTGCAAGCCAAGGGCATCAGGTTGCTGATGGACGACTTCGGAACCGGCTATTCTTCACTGTCCTACCTGCATCATTTCCCCGTCAATTCCCTGAAGATCGATGCCTCGTTCGTCAGGCGCATGGACGAAAGCGACAAGGACATGCAAATCATCCAGGCCATCGTCACCCTGGCGCACTCGCTGGGCATGGATACGATCGCCGAAGGCGTGGAAAGCGCCAGCCAGATGGCACGGCTGAAATCGCTGAAGGTCGAATACGGCCAGGGTTACTACTTTTCCAGGCCCTTGCCGGCGGCCGACGCAGAAGCGCTGCTGGCAGCCTGGCCGCATTATCAGGGATGAGCGTTACTGCAAGGCTGCGCCAATGCGGTCCATGCGCGGCAGGTAGTAATGGCCGGTATCGAAAGAAAAGGCGACACGGCTGACCTGGCCGCTGATCAGTTCCCGCCTGACGAAACCGATATAGCGCGAATCCTTGCTGTTGTCGCGGTTATCGCCGAGCATCAGATATTGGCCGGGCGGGACAGTGACCGGGCCGAAGCTGCGCAGGGCTTTACGCTCCGGCATCACGATGATCGGCCGCCGGCTGCCGAGGATCTGCTCTGCCAATACCAGCTGCGGGCCGACGTAATCCGGAGAAAGCCGGGTAATGGCGCCACTGTCGGCCTGCCCGTAGGCGGCTTGCACGCCATTGATGATCAGTTGCTCTCCGCGCATTTCCACCACGTCGCCCGGCAATGCGACCAGGCGCTTGACCAGCCTGTTCCCATCTTCCGGCGAAGTGAATGTGACGATATCGCCGCGCTTCGGGTCGGCGAGATGCTTGAGGATGACGTCGGTAAACGGCAGCTTCACGTCATACGCCAGCCGGTTGGTGACGATGCGGTCGCCGATCATCAGGGTCGGATACATGGAGCCCGAAGGCACGCCATACCAGTCGGCGACAGCGCTGCGCACCAGGATCATGCCGAACACGAAGAACAGGAACCCCTTGTTTTCAGCGACCAGTTTCCGGAGTTTGAGCATGGCGGCGGCCTCGTCTGCGCTATTGAAAGATGATCAATATAGCAAAACGCCCCGGCAAGCGGGGCGTTTTGACTGAGGCGCAAGTTCCGATTATTTGGCGGACATCAATGCCACGGTGGTGTCCAGCATGCGGTTGGAGAAGCCCCACTCGTTGTCGTACCAGGACGACACCTTCACCAGACGGCCGGAAACCTTGGTCAGGGTAGCGTCGAAGTTGGACGATGCCGGGTTGTGGTTGAAGTCGACCGATACCAGCGGCTCGGTGTTGTAGGTCAGGATGCCCTTCAGTGCGCCGTTGGCAGCGTCCTTCATGATCTGGTTGATTTCGTCGACCGTGGTGTCGCGGGCGGCGATGAAGGACAGGTCGACGATCGACACGTTAATCGTCGGAACGCGGATCGCGTAGCCGTCCAGCTTACCGTTCAGCTCAGGCAGCACCAGGCCGACCGCGGCGGCGGCGCCGGTCTTGGTCGGGATCATCGACTGGGTAGCGGAACGGGCGCGGCGCAGGTCTTCGTGCATCACGTCGGTCAGCACCTGGTCGTTGGTGTAGGCGTGCACGGTGGTCATCAGGCCGTTCAGCAGGCCGATCTTGTCGTGCAGCGGCTTGACCAGCGGGGCCAGGCAGTTGGTGGTGCAGGAAGCGTTGGAGATGACGGTGTCGGAAGCCTTCAGCACGTTCTGGTTCACGCCGAACACGACGGTTGCGTCAACGTCCTTGCCGCCCGGAGCGGAGATGATGACCTTCTTCGCTCCGCCTTTCAGGTGAGCGGAAGCCTTTTCCTTGGTGGTGAAGAAGCCGGTGCACTCCAGTACCACGTCGACGTTCAGCTCGCCCCACGGAATTTCAGCCGGGTTGCGCTGCGCGAAAACCTTGATCTTGTCGCCATTCACAACCATGAAATCGCCGTCGACTTCGACGGTGCCCGGGAACTTGCCGTGCGCGGTGTCGTAGCGGGTCAGATGCGCGTTGGACTGCGCATTGCCGAGGTCGTTGATCGCAACGATCTGGATGTCTTGCTTCTTGCCGCCTTCGTAGAAAGCGCGGAGGATGTTGCGACCGATGCGGCCGTAGCCGTTGATTGCGACGCGAATAGTCATGGTTTTCTCCTGAAGTAGTTAAGCCGAATTTTTAAGCGATCACCGATTTCACCTTGGCCACGACATTGTCCGTCGTGAAGCCGAAGTGCTTGAACAGCACGCCGGCCGGCGCCGATTCGCCGAAGGTGTCGATACCAACCACGCCGCCTTCCAGGCCGACGTACTTGTACCAGAAGTCTGTCACGCCCGCTTCGATCGCCACGCGCGGCAGGCCCTTCGGCAATACGCTTGCCTTGTAGGCCGCATCCTGGCGGTCGAACAGGTCGGTACACGGCATGGAAACCACGCGTACCGCGATGCCTTGCTTGGCCAGCTCGTCGGCCGACTTGACCGCGAGTTCGACCTCGGAGCCGGTGGCGATCAGCACTGCCTTGGCATCTGCCGCATCGCGCAGCACGTAACCGCCGCGGTTGATATGCTGGATTTGTTCCGCGCTGCGTTCCATAAACGGCAGGTTCTGACGCGAGAAGATCAGCGTGGTCGGGCCGTGGCGGCGCGCCACCGCGTGTTTCCATGCGATCGCGGATTCGACGGTGTCGCACGGACGCCAGTTTTCAAGGTTCGGAATCAGGCGCAGGCTGGACACGTGCTCGACCGACTGGTGGGTCGGGCCGTCTTCGCCCAGGCCGATCGAATCGTGCGTAAACACGAAGATCGAGCGGATCTTCATCAGCGCCGCCATGCGCAACGCGTTGCGGCTGTAGTCGGAGAAGGTCAGGAAGGTCGCGCCGAACGGGATGTAGCCGCCATGCAGGGCGATGCCGTTCATGATCGCGCTCATGCCGAATTCGCGCACGCCGTAGTTGATATGGTTGCCCGCCTGCTCGGCGCGCACCGCCACGCATTCCTTCCAGTTGGTCAGGTTGGAGCCGGTCAGGTCGGCCGAGCCGCCGAGGAATTCCGGCAGTACCGGCGCCAGCGCCTGGATCGCGTTCTGGCTGGCCTTGCGGGTGGCGATGGTTTCCTTCTTTTCAATGCAAGCGGCGACGTAGGCATCCATGGTCGCGGTGAAGTTGCCCGGCAATTCGCCCTTCATGCGGCGCACGAGCTCGCCCGCTTCCTGCGGATAGCGCTCGTCGTAGGCCTTGAACAGTGCATTCCACTCTTCTTCCAGCGCGGCGCCCTGCTGCTTCGCATCCCATGCGGTATAGACGTCCGCCGGGATCTCGAACGGCGCATGGGTCCAGCCGATCGCTTCGCGGGTGGCGGCGATTTCCTTGTCGCCCAGCGCCGCGCCGTGGACCTTGTCGGTGCCCTGCATGTTCGGCGAACCCTTGCCGATCATGGTCTTGCAGCAGATCAGGACCGGCTTGTCGGATTTCTTCGCTTCGGCGATCGCGGCTGCGACCGCAGCCACGTCATGGCCGTCGACATTGCGGATCACGTTCCAGTTGTACGCTTCGAAACGCTTCGGTGTGTCATCGAGGAACCAGCCTTCGACCTTGCCGTCGATCGAGATGCCGTTGTCGTCGTACAGCACGATCAGCTTAGACAGGCGCAGCGCGCCGGCCAGCGAGCAGACTTCGTGCGAAATGCCTTCCATCAGGCAGCCATCGCCGACGAAGGCGTAGGTGTGGTGGTCGACCACGTTAAAGCCGGGCTTGTTGAATTCCGCTGCCAGCAGACGTTCCGCGAGCGCCATGCCGACCGCGTTGGACAATCCTTGGCCAAGCGGGCCGGTGGTCGTTTCCACGCCCGGCGTCACGTGCACTTCCGGGTGGCCTGCGGTCTTGGAGTGCAACTGGCGGAAATTCTTGATCTCGTCCATCGACAGGTCGTAGCCAGTCAAGTGCAGCAAGGCGTATTGCAGCATCGAACCATGGCCGTTGGACAGGATGAAGCGGTCGCGATTCATCCAATGCGGATTGGCCGGATTATGGCGATAGTGCCTGGACCACAATGCCACGGCAATTTCCGCCATGCCCATCGGCATGCCAGGGTGGCCGGAATTTGCCTTTTGAACTGCGTCCATCGCCAAGGCGCGGATCGCGTTGGCCATCTTGTCGGTCGGGAGAGAAGAAGTCATGTCAAATCTGGTTAAGGCGGGTGTTGAAGCGGGACACTGCAAAGCGCGATATTTTACCAGACACATGATTGCGCCATTAAAATCGAGGATTGACTTTTGCCAAGAGGTTCGCGGCACCCGCCGTCCCTATCCTCTCTGACAGCGCAGGGCGCGGCAAAATCCGTTGTCTTTCATGAAATATTTTTGGCGCACCCGCCTGCGCCTCGAACAAGTAGCCACCATCATGCCGCGTTTTTATTACCCGTCATCTCTTGCCATCGGAGCAAGCATCACACTTCCGGAACAAGTTGCGCATCATGTCCACGTGTTGCGTCTTGCGCCCGGCGACACCATTAGCCTGTTCAATGGCGATGGCGGCGAATATGCGGCGACCTTGGGCGCGATCGAAAAGAAGCGCGTGCAAGCGGACGTCAAGGCGTTTTCGCCGCGCGAGACGGAACTGCCCTACTCGGTCACGCTGGCACAAGCCCTGCCGGAAGGCTCGAAGATGGACTGGATCATCGAGAAGGCAGTCGAGCTCGGCGCCGCCGCGCTTCAGCCGCTCGCCGCGCAACGCTGCGTGGTACGCCTGTCCGCCGAGCGGGCCGCGAAGAAAATGGAGCACTGGAACGGCATCATCGTCGCCGCGGCCGAACAAAGCGGCCGTAACCGGCTCGCCCATCTGGCGGAACCGGCCGATTTCAACGGTTGGGTCGGCCAGCAGAACCTGCATCGCCGCATCCTGTTGTCGCCCCGCGCCGCGCAATCGCTGCCCGACTGGGCTCGGCACCATCCGCCGCAGGCGGTATCGCTGGTGATCGGCCCGGAAGGCGGATTTTCCGAACAAGAAGAAAACCTGGCTCTGGCGCACGGCGCTCTGGCACTTTCCATGGGGCCACGGGTCTTGCGCACGGAAACCGCAGGCCTGGCCGCCCTTGCCGCACTGAACGCTATTTGGGGTGGAATCTAATCCCCCTAATCAAGATCAAACAGCGGCGGGATTTGCTGCCGTAGATCGTCTCTATCCTCTATGGTGAAGCTTCGCGCAATGAACCAGGAGGATATGAAATGGGAATTCTCGACAGCGCTGCCGATATGTTCAGCGGCAACAACCAGGCGCCGATACCGGATAACAGGACGCGATTGATTCAAGCCACACTTTCGCTGCTTGCCAACAATGGGCAAAACGGTGGATTGCATGGCCTGCTGGAGCGCTTCCAGGAAGCCGGGCTCGGCAATGTCTTCAGCTCCTGGATCGGCACCGGCGAGAACGTGCCGATCACGCCGCAACAAGTGCAGGAAGCGCTCGGAGAAGGCCACCTGCAGCAGATTTCCGAGGAAAGCGGCTTGTCGGAAGATGAAACGGCACGCCAGTTGAGCGGCTTGCTGCCGGAAATGGTGGATACCCTGACGCCGGCCGGGCATATCCCGCGCGGCGGATTGGGCACGATGAGCGAATTGCTGGAGCATTTCATCGGTGGATTTTTGAAATGACCCGTTGTCGCGGAGAGCCGGATTCCGCGACAATGACCTCATGCAATGGTTTCGACAACTCTTCAAACGCGACAAACCCGAGATCCCGGAGGCGCTCTGGCAGCAATGCCAGGATCGGCTGCCGTTTCTGGCACAACTGCCTGCGCCGGACTTGGCTCGCCTGAAAACCCTGTGCGAAACGTTTCTCGATCGTAAAACTTTTACCGGCGCGGCAGGTGTCGAACTGACCGACCGCATCGCCGTGCTGATCGCCGCGCAGGCATGCCTGCCGGTGCTGAACCTGACGCTGGACCTATATGCCGACATGGCCGGCATCATCATTTACCCCGGCTCGTTCGTCATTGCACAAAGCGAAATGGACGAAGCCGGCGTAGTGCACGAGTGGCGCGAACCGGTGTCCGGCGAAGCCGTGCATGCCGGCGGCGCCGTGATCCTGTCTTGTGAAGACATCGAGGATATCGAGGCGCCCGGCTACAACGTGGTCATCCACGAATTCGCCCACAAGATAGACATGCGGGACGGCACCGCAAACGGCTGCCCGCCGTTTCTCGTCGCATATCACAAGGATATCCGGGCCGAGCACTGGCAACGGGAATTTTCCGCCGCATACCGGGATTTTGTCGCCCGCGTCGATGCGCTGGATGCGCAATTGCCGGAAGACTTCGATGCCGACCATCCGGCCGACGCCGCCATGTATGACGAGTTGTTTGCCGAGCTGCCGCTCGATCCCTATGCGGCAAGGCATCCGGCGGAGTTCTTCGCCGTCGCGTCGGAAGCGTTCTTCGTAGGGCCTGCCCCGCTGGCGGAGGATTACCCGGAAATCTACCGCTTGTTGACCCTGTATTACCTCCAGGACCCGTTACACTGGCAAAACGCTCCTTGCGGCAAAGAAACCGGCGGAAAGCATTTATAATCCAAGGTTTTGCAATCGTTTTTATCCAACCTGCAATGAAGGTATTTCGCGGACTACCCAATGCCGCGTCTCGCGCGCCTTGCGCATTGACGATTGGCAACTTCGACGGCGTGCATCGCGGGCACCAGGCCCTGCTGGCGCGCGTGCGCGAAGCCGCGACCCGGCTCGGCATCGAAGCAGCCGTCATGACCTTCGAGCCGCATCCGCGCGAATTCTTTGCGCGCGCAGCAGGCGATCTGTCGAAAGCGCCGACGCGCATCGCCAACCTGCGCGACAAGCTGCAGGCGCTCGACAATGCCGGCGTCGACCGCGTGATCGTCGAGCACTTCAATGCGCATTTCGCCTCCATGTCACCACAGGACTTCGTCGAAAAAGTCCTGGTGCAGGGCTTGCACGTGAAATGGCTGATGGTCGGCGAAGATTTCTGCTATGGCTCCAGGCGTGCGGGCAACCTCGCCACCCTGATCGAGGCCGGCAAACAATACGGCTTTCATGTGGAAGCGCTGCCGACGGTGACCAACAACGACATGCGCATCTCGTCATCGGCAGTGCGCGAGGCCCTTGCGCAAAGCGACTTCGCGCTGGCCGAGCAGCTGCTCGGCCATCCCTACGCCATTTCCGGGCACGTCATCCATGGCAAGAAGCTCGGCCGCACGATCGGCTTCCCGACGCTGAACCTGCGCGTGGCGCACAAGCGTCCCGCGCTGTCCGGCATTTTCGTGGTGCAGGTGCATGGCCTGGCCGCCCATCCGATTCCGGGCGTGGCCAGTCTCGGCGTGCGTCCGACGGTGGAAGACGGCGGCCGGGTGCTGCTCGAAACCTATCTGTTCGACTATGCGCAGCAATGCTACGGCAAGCTGGTGCGGGTCGAATTCCTGAAGAAATTGCGCGACGAGGAAAAATACGTCGACCTGCCGACGCTGACTGCAGCCATCGAGCGCGACGCCGACCAGGCGCGCGACTTCTTCAGGGAACGCGACGCGAACGCCGTCTCCGCCACCGACCGAATTTGACGATCAAACGCCCGCCCCTGTTTGATCCACCGAATTTTTACGATTGAAACGACCATGTCCGAACAAAAGAACAAGTACCCGGTCAACCTGACCGAAACCGCATTCCCGATGCGCGGCGACCTCGCCAAGCGCGAGCCGAAGTGGGTGAAGGAATGGCAAGAGAAGAAGATCTACCAGCGCATCCGCAAGGCTTCCGCCGGCCGCCCGAAATTCATCCTGCACGACGGCCCGCCGTATGCGAACGGCGACATCCACATCGGCCACGCGGTCAACAAGATCTTGAAGGACATGATCGTCAAGGCGCGCAACATGGCGGGCTTCGACGCGCAATACGTGCCGGGCTGGGACTGCCACGGCATGCCGATCGAAATCCAGATCGAAAAGCAGTACGGCAAGCACCTGTCGACCGCCGAAGTGCAAGCCAAGTCGCGCGCGTATGCCAGCGAGCAGATCGAGCGCCAGAAGAAGGACTTCATCCGCCTGGGCGTGCTGGGCGAATGGGACCGCCCGTACAAGACCATGGACTTCAGCAATGAAGCCGACGAGATCCGCGTACTGGGCAAGATCCTGGAAAAAGGATACGTGTATCGCGGCCTGAAGCCGGTGAACTGGTGCTTCGACTGCGGCTCGGCGCTGGCGGAAGCGGAAGTCGAATACCAGGACAAGCGCGACCCGGCGATCGACGTCGGTTTTCCGTTTGCAGAACCCGAGAAGATCGCGCATGCATTCGGCCTAGACAAGCTGCCGACCGACAAAGGCTATGCGGTAATCTGGACCACCACGCCGTGGACCATTCCCGCCAACCAGGCATTGAACGTACACCCCGAGCACCGCTACGGCCTGGTGCAGACCGAGCGCAACGGCGAAACCATCCTGCTGCTGCTCGCGGTGGAACTGGTCGCTTCCTGCCTGCAGCGTTATGGCCTGGAAGGCAAGATCATCGCGACTGCCAGCGGCGAAGCCTTGTCGCTGCTGAAGTTCAAGCACCCGTTCGCCAATACCGACCAGGGCTACGACCGCCTCTCGCCGATCTACGTAGGCAACTATGTGACGCTCGACACCGGCACCGGCATCGTGCACTCGGCGCCGGCCTATGGCGTGGACGACTTCATCTCGTGCAAGACGCACGGCATGAAGGATGACGAGATCCTGAACCCGGTGATGGGCGACGGCAAGTACGCATCCTGGCTGCCCTTCTTCGGCGGCATGACGATCTGGGAAGCGTCGAAACCGATCTGCGCCAAGCTGGAAGAAGTCGGTTCGCTGTTCAAGCTGGTGATGTTCGACCACAGCTACATGCACTGCTGGCGCCACAAGACGCCGATCATCTACCGCGCGACCTCGCAATGGTTCGCCGGCATGGACGTCACGCCCAAAGACGGCGGCCCGACGCTGCGCGAAACCGCGCTGGCGGGGGTGGAGGCGACCGCCTTCTATCCAAGCTGGGGCAAGGCGCGCCTGCACGGCATGATCGCCAACCGCCCGGACTGGACGCTGTCGCGCCAGCGCCAGTGGGGCGTGCCGATGGCCTTCTTCGTGCACAAGGAGACCGGCGAGCTGCATCCGCGCACCCCTGAATTGCTGGAAGCCGTGGCCAAGCTGGTGGAAAAGAACGGCATCGAAGCCTGGCAGGCGCTCGATCCGAAGGAACTGCTCGGCGACGACGCCGACATGTACCTGAAGAACAAGGACACGCTCGACGTCTGGTTCGATTCCGGCTCCACCCACCAGACCGTGCTGCGCGGCTCGCACGCGGAGCAATCGCACTTCCCGGCCGACCTGTACCTGGAAGGCTCGGACCAGCATCGCGGCTGGTTCCATTCGTCGCTGCTGACATCGTCCATGACCGACGGCCGCCCGCCCTACAAGGCGCTGCTCACGCACGGCTTCGTGGTCGACGGCGAAGGCAAGAAGATGTCGAAATCCAAGGGCAACGTGGTCGCGCCGCAGAAGGTATCGGATACGCTGGGCGCGGACATTCTCCGCTTGTGGGTGGCGTCGACCGACTATTCGGGCGAGCTGTCGATCTCGGACGAGATCCTCAAGCGCGTGGTGGAAGCCTACCGCCGCATCCGCAACACGCTGCGCTTCTTGCTCGCGAACACCTCGGATTTCGACCCGGCCAAGGATGCGGTGCCGACGGCGGACCTGCTGGAGATCGACCGCTACGCGATCGCACGCATGGCAGAGCTGCAGCGTGAAATCCTGCAGCACTTCGAGGGCTACGAATTCCACCCGGTGGTCGCCAAGCTGCAGATGTACTGCTCGGAAGACCTGGGCGGCTTCTATCTCGACATCCTCAAGGACCGCCTGTACACCAGCGGCACCACGTCGGGCGCGCGCCGCTCGGCGCAGACCGCGCTGTGGCATATCACGCACGCCTTGCTGCGCGTGATGGCGCCGATGCTGTCGTTTACGACCGAGGAAGCCTGGGCGGTCTTCGCCGGCAAGGACGCCTACGAGCAAAGCGGCGAAACCATTTTCACGCAGACCTATTACGCGCTGCCGGAAGTGGCCGATGCCGCCGCCCTGCTCGCCAAGTATGCGGCGCTGCGCGAACTGCGCACCGAGGTGACCAAGCAGCTGGAGGAAGTCCGCGTCGCGGGCGGCATCGGCTCGTCCCTGCAGGCGGAAGTCGAGATCAAGGCCAGCGGCGACAAATATGCTCTGCTCGACAGCCTGGGCGATGACCTGAAGTTCGTGTTCATCACCTCACAGACAAAAGTCACGCAGGTTGCAAGTGAAGCCGACGAAGGCGTGGTCGTCACGCCTTCGTCCCACCAGAAATGCGAGCGCTGCTGGCACTATCGCGCGGACGTCGGCGCGCATGCCGATCATCCGGGAATTTGCGGCCGCTGCGTGAGCAACCTGTTCGGCAGCGGCGAAACGCGCAAATTCGCCTGATCCCCTGCGATTCCGGGCAGCGCGCCCGGAATCGCTCCTCAACCTCGATACCATGGCCACAAAAAAGAAAACGTTTTCAGCATCATCCGGCGGCAACACCAGCCTGGCACCCTGGCTCGGCATCGCCGCCATCATCGTGCTGATCGACCAGATCACCAAGGTCACGATCAACAAACTGTTCGTATTCGGCGAGTCGCGCCCGGTCACCTCGTTCTTCAACCTGGTGCTGGCGCATAACAAGGGCGCCGCGTTCAGCTTCCTCGCCGCCGAATCGGGCTGGCAGCGCTACCTGTTCACCGGCATCGCGCTGGCGGCGGTCGTCTTTATCATCTACCTGTTGAAACGCCATGCCGGGCAAAAGCTGTTCTGCTGGGCTCTGGCCCTGATCCTGGGCGGCGCCATCGGTAATGTGATCGACCGCACGATCTACGGCCACGTGATCGACTTCCTCGATTTTTATGTCGGCAACTGGCACTGGCCGGCGTTCAACGTCGCCGACATGGCGATCACCGGCGGCGCCGCGCTGTTCGTGTTCGACGAATTGAGGCGCGTCGGCAAATAAAGGGAGGCGCAATGGATCTCGCTGGTAAAAAAATCGTTCTCGGCATGACGGGCGGCATCGCCTGCTACAAGGTCGCCGAACTCGCGCGCGGCCTGGTCAAGGAAGGCGCTTCGGTGCAGGTCGTGATGACGCAGGCCGCCGCCCAGTTCATCACGCCGGTCACGATGCAAGCCTTGTCCGGCAAGCCGGTCTTTACCGACCAGTGGGATGCGCGCATCGCCAACAACATGCCGCACATCGACCTGACGCGCGATGCGGATGCCATGGTGATCGCGCCGTGCTCCGCCGACTTCATGTTCAAGCTGGCGCACGGCGCCTGCGACGACCTGCTGTCGACCCTGTGCGTGGCGCGTCCGGTGGGCTTGCCGCTGATGATCGCGCCGGCGATGAATGTGGAGATGTGGCAGAACGCCGCCACCCAGCGCAACGTTGCGCAGCTCAAGGCCGACGGCATCGCCATCCTCGGTCCGGACGCGGGCGACCAGGCCTGCGGCGAGACCGGCATGGGCCGCATGCTGGAGCCGGAACAGCTGCTGGAGGAAGTGGTCGCTTCGTTCCATCGCAAGGCGCTGGCCGGCAAGCGCGTGCTGGTGACTGCCGGTCCGACCTTCGAGCCGATCGATCCGGTGCGCGGCATCACCAATCTGTCCTCCGGCAAAATGGGATACGCGATCGCCCGCGCCGCGCGCGAAGCCGGCGCCGATGTGACGCTGGTGTCGGGCCCGACCGCGCTTTCCACGCCCTACGGCGTACACCGCATCAACGTGCAAACCGCGCAGCAGATGCATGACGTGGTCGTGTCGCATGTCGCCGACGAGGACGTGTTCATCGCGGTGGCCGCGGTGGCGGACTGGAAGGTGGTCAACGCCAGCGAGCAGAAACTGAAGAAGACCGGTGCGGGCGACGTGCCGCAGCTGCAGTTCGAGCAGAATCCGGACATCCTGGCCGAAGTCGCCGCGTTGCCCCACAAACCATTCTGCGTCGGCTTCGCCGCCGAATCGGAAAACCTGCTGCAGTACGGCGAAGAAAAACGCCGGAAAAAAGGCATCCCTCTGCTGGTCGGCAATATCGGACATCAAACCTTCGGCAAGGATGACAACGAGCTGGTGCTGTTCGACGAACGCGGGCACCGCCGCCTGCCGCTGGCCAGCAAGCAGAACCTGGCGCGCCAGTTGATCGCCGAAATCGCCGACCGCCTCTGATTGGCACTGCTTCAAGCTGTATCTTTTTGTAATCCGGCGCCCGCCCGGCGCGCGCCAGACTTTATCCTTTATTCCCATGAAAACCGTTGACGTCAAAATCCTCGACCCGCGCATGAAAGAGCAGCTGCCGACCTATGCCACGACAGGCAGCGCCGGCCTCGACCTGCGCGCCTGCATCGATGCGCCGCTCACCATCAAGCCAGGCGAAACGCACCTGGTTCCGACCGGGCTGGCGATCCACATCGCCCATCCCGGCTACGCAGCGATGATCCTGCCGCGCAGCGGCATGGGCCACAAGCACGGCATCGTGCTCGGCAACCTGGTCGGCCTGATCGACTCCGATTACCAGGGCCAGCTGATGGTATCGACCTGGAACCGCGGGCAAACCGAGTTCACCCTGAATCCGATGGAGCGACTGGCCCAGCTGGTCATTGTGCCGGTGCTGCAGGTGGGCTTTAATGTGGTCGAGGAATTCGACAGCAGCGAACGCGGCGCCGGCGGTTTCGGCAGCACCGGAAAACATTGATCTGAAGGGGAACTGGATGGCAGTCCTGAATCGACGTGTCTTGCCGCGCTTGAAACGCGCTGTCTTCAACCTGCGCTTGCCGGCGCTGTCCGTTGCCCTGCTGCTGGCGGCCTGCGCCACGACTGTTTCGCCTCCGCCGGGCGAGCAGCTGCCCGGCTTGCCGGGCAAGCCGTCAGCGCCAGCGGCCCCCGGCATGCCCGGCGCGCCCAGCGTCAGCTCGACGGAGCAGGAGGCATTGCGCGCGCTGGTGGGAATGCAGGACCGGCTTTACCGCGTTGCCGCGCCGCTGCTGGTGAACAATACCGATTTGTGCCGCAGCCATGCGCGCAACCTGCTCGGTTTTACCGCCAAGAACAGGTACTCTTATTCGGCCGATTTCACGAACGCCGCGCAAACGCTGCTGGGTCTGGGCGACCGCCTGCAGGTCGTCGGCGTGCTGCCCGGCGGAGGCGCGGCGCGCGCGGGCGTGCGGCGCGGCGACGAACTGGTGGCTGTGGACGACAAGCCCATGCCGGAAGGTGAAAACGCCGAGCGCCAAGCCGCCGCCATCCTGGCGCCGCTGGTCACCGGCCGCACCAAGGTCAAGATGACGGTGCTACGCAACGGTTCCAGCCAGACGCTCACCGTGCCGCTCACCTATGCCTGCGCCTACGGCATCGAGCTCGGCAACACCGACAACGTCACCGCCTACGCCGACGGGCATCGCGCGCTGATCACGCGCGGCATGCTGAACTACGCCGCCTCCGACGAGGAACTGGCTTACGTGCTGGCCAAGGAACTGGCGCACAACGCGCTTTCGCATGCCAGCAGGCAGCGCATGAATTCGACCATCGGCGGCATCATCGACAACCTGGTCCGCATGCATCCGGACATGAGCACGATGGCCGGGCTAGCAGGCGTGCGGCCGATGCCGGAAGACCTCGACGCCATGGCCGACAAGCTGTCGCTCTACATGCTGGCACGGGCAGGCTATAACATCGATCGCGTGGCGCCGTTCTGGCAGCGGCTGGCCAGCCAGTACCCGGCCAGCGTGCTCAACAGCTATACCGCCATGCATCCGTCTACCGCAAAGCGGATCGCCGCCATGGAAAAAGCGCTCAAGGACATCAAAACCAAGCAAGCCGCCAAGCGCCCGCTGCTTCCATAACGCCTTCTGTTTCGCCGCACGCGGCGCCGCCAGGCGGCTGCGTGCGGCACTCCCCTTCAGTCCTTCTATTCCGCCCTTTTATCGCGTCCGCCGTGCCTCACGCTCGGACGGCAAGTCTCCAAGCCACCCATCTGAAACACCGCCTGCTTCGCATTTGCAGGGCTCCCCGTGCCCTGCCGCCATAAGGCGCGTTGCTTGATCGCCCCGTTCCAATCTTGATGCGGGCGGAGTTGCCGGCTCCGGGCGATGCCAAAAAATATTTTCAGAGTGGAAATTATTAATGAGAATTGTTATCATCTAAAAAGATTCATTGAAAATAGATTTTAAATCCAGCAATTTCCGCATAAAAGGAGCTCTCATGTTTTCCACATTGGCCCGCACCCCGTTCCTAGGAATCGTACTGGCGCTCGCCGCCGCGACAGCCACCGTGAATGCCTACGCGGTCGAATATCCGATCGGCGCCCCGCAGCAGCGTTTCGGCATGGAAATCGCGGCGGTCTACCTGCAGCCGGTGGTGATGGAACCGGACGGCATGATGAAGAAGGCGGAAGAGTCCGACATCCATATCGAAGCCGACATCAAGGCCATGGCAGGCAATCCGAACGGCTTCGAGGAAGGCGCCTGGATTCCCTACCTGGTGGTGCAGTACGAGGTGAGCAAGGCTGGTTCCAGCCAGAAGGTCAGCGGCGAATTCATGCCGATGGTGGCCAACGACGGCCCGCACTACGGCGACAACATCAAGCTGTTCGGCCCGGGCAAATACCACGTCAAATACACGATCCTGCCGCCGTCGGACAACAAGCATGCGCACTTCGGCCGCCATACCGACCGCCTCACCGGCGTGCGCCCCTGGTTCAAGCCGTTCGACGTCGAATACGACTTCACCTACGTCGGCATCGGCAAGAAAGGCGGATATTGAGAATGCGTGCCCTGCCACAACTGCAACCGAAGCCGCTGGCACTGGCGGCTGCGCTGCTGTGCGGCGCGAGCGGCGCCGTGGCGGCACCGCCGACCCAGGCGGAGCTGATCCGGATGCTGGAAAAGCTCAACCAGCGCGTGGAACGGCTGGAGCTGCGCAACGCGGATCTGGAGCGCGAGTTGCGCGACAGCCGCGCGCTTCCGCAGGCGGCACAGCCCGCCGTCGAGCAGCGCCTGCAGACGCTGGAACAGCACCAGGAGCGCATCGCCAAAGGCCTTGAGAACGACAGCATCAGCGAAAAGGAGCCGGAGCTCGTCAGCCGCCTGAAGGCGGTCGAGATGCAGTCGGCCGGCATGCTGGCGACCGCGCGCAAGATGGGCGCGCTCGACGGCATCAGCGCCGGCCTGAGCCTGACCACGGTGGCGCACAAGCCTTACGGCGTGGACGGCGCCAACAGCGAGCTCAACTACCGCGCGGATGCCTACGTCAGCCTGCCGCTGGCGCGCGTCGGCGATGTCGAACAAAAAGTGTTCGCGCAATTCCGTCTCGGACAGGGAGTCGGCCTGAACGACGTGCCGGTCTTCTCCCGGCCGAACGCGACCGCCTTCCGCCTGCAGGGAGGATTGCGCGCCGACGACTCGGTCGCCCTGCTCGCGCAGGCATGGTACCAGGCCGATATTCCGCTGCCTTTCGGCGGCTTCAAGCCGCGCTCGAAGGAAACGCTGACCGTCAACTTCGGCAAGATGGATCCGTTCGTCTTCTTCGACCAGAACGCGGCCGCCGGCGATGAAACGCGCCAGTTCATGAACACGGTGTTCGTGCACAATCCGCTGCTCGACGCCGGCGGCGATATCGGAGTGGACGCCAACGGCTTTGCGCCCGGCCTGCGCCTGTCATACAACAACGTCGCCGGCAAGCCGCAAACCTGGCGCGTGTCGCTGGGCGTGTTCGGCGCCGGAGAAAAGGGTTCGAACTACGAGCGCAGCCTGACCTCGCCGCTGCTGATGGTGCAGGCGGAAACCGAACAGCGCATGCTGGACGGCCTGCCGGGCAGCTACCGCATCTACGCATGGAGCAATCCGCAAGCCACGCATTTCGATACCAGCGTGGGCGGAACGGAACGCCACACCGGCTGGGGCGTCTCGGCCGACCAGCGGGTCGGCGACAACGTCACCCTGTTCGGCCGCTACGGCCAGCAGATGCAGGGCCATGTGCGCTTCGACCACGCGCTCACGCTCGGCGCGGAACTGAACGGTTCTTACTGGAGCCGCGGCGGCGACAGCCTCGGCCTGGCCGCCGGCTTCCTGAAAACCAGCCGGGCTTATCGCGACGCCACCGGCGCCGGCAACGGCGAACGGGTGGCCGAGCTGTACTACCGCTACCGCATCAGCAAGCAGTTCGAGCTGTCGCCGAACATGCAGTACATCGGCAACCCGCTCGGCGACACCGGCGCCGGCGCCATCAAGATGCTCGGGCTGCGCGCCCAGCTCAACTACTAAGGAGGTTCGTCATGCCACGTCTTGCCTGTCTCGCCGCCGCCCTGCTGCTCGCCAGCGCCGGCGCGCTGGCCCAGGAACTCCCGGCCTTCAATCTGGTGATCCGCGACGGCCGTTTTGTGCCGGAGACCATCGAGGTGCCGGCCAATACGAAATTCAAGCTGCAGATCCGCAACGAAGGCCCGGGCGCGGAGGAATTTGAAAGCATCGAGCTGCGCAAGGAAAAGGTGCTGGCGCCGGGCGCGTCCAGCTTCCTGATCTTCCAGCCGCTCAAGCCGGGCGCGTACAAGTTCTTCGGCGAATTCCATCCGCAGACAGCGCAAGGCAGGTTCATTGTCAAGTAGCGGGGGAAAGCGATCGTTACGCCCCCCATCCCCTCTCCCGCCTGCGGGAGAGGGGAGTGATCTGAAATCCCGATAAGGAGAAGTCATGGGAAATTCACTCTTCATCGTCTGGCGCGAAAGTGTCGAAGCCATGCTCGTCATCGGCATCCTTTACGCATGGCTCAAGCGTAACGACGGCCAGGGCACGGGCCTGCGCGCGCTATGGATCGGCGTCGGAGCCGGCATCGGCCTGGCGGCACTGCTGGGCTGGGGCATGATGACCGCGCAAAGCGAGCTGGCGGGCGAAGCGCTGGAGTGGTTCCAGACGGCCATCGTGTTCGTCGCCGCCGCGCTGATCGCGCAAATGGTGTTGTGGATGCAAAAGCACGGCCGCCAGATGAAGCAGGGGCTGGAGCGCGAGCTGTCGGCGGCGACTGCGCGTTCCGGCGCTTTCGGCATCGCCGGCGTGGCTGCGCTGGCGCTGGCGCGCGAAGGCGCGGAAACCGTGATCTTCCTGTACGGGATCGGCATGGACCAGAACGGCGGCGGCGGACTGGCGCTCGGCGCCGGACTCGGCGTGCTGCTGGCCGCCGTCACCGCCTGGGCGCTCAATCGCGGCCTGGGCTTTCTGAACTATCGCCAGTTCTTCCGCGTCAGCGGCTTCCTGCTGCTGCTGTTTGCGGTGGCGCTGCTGGTCAACGGCACCGAACGCGTGATCGGCATGGGCGTGCTGCCGGCGCTGATCGATCCGCTCTGGGACACGTCGCGGCTGGTCGACGACAGCAGCCCGTCCGGCGCCCTGCTGTCCGCGTTTACCGGATACCGCGCCCGGCCTTCGCTGATGCTGCTCATCGTCTACCTGGGCTACTGGGCGGTCGTCCACCTGATGCAACGCCGCCTGCAGCGCCATGCATAAGATCGCGCTGGAAGCTGCCTGCGGCAGCAACGAAACAAGGTCCGCCACTGGATTCCTGGCCAACGCCGGCCATGCAATGCGGCGCCACCGGCGCGTCATCCAGGCGATCCAATGGCTGGTGGTCGGCTTCTACCTGGCGCTGGTCGTCATTCCCGCCTTCATGCCGCTGCCGCCGGAAGACGCGCACCTGTACAACAACCTGCGGCTGTTCGCGCAGTTCATGTTCTGGGGCATCTGGTGGCCGTTCGTCATGGTGAGCACCATGCTGCTCGGGCGCGTCTGGTGCGGCGTGTTCTGCCCGGAAGGGGCGCTGACCGAACTGGCCAGCCGGCACGGTCTCGGACGCGCCATCCCGCGCTGGATACGCTGGGGAGGCTGGCCTTTCGTCGCCTTCGTCTGCACCACCGTGTATGGCCAGCTGGTCAGCGTGTACGAATATCCGCAGGCGGCGCTGCTGGTGCTGGGCGGTTCGACGCTTGCCGCGGTCGCGGTCGGCTTCGTCTACGGCAAGGGCAAGCGCATCTGGTGCCGCTACCTGTGCCCGGCCAACGGCGTCTTCTCGCTGCTGGCGAAAATCGCGCCGCTGCACTTCCGCGTCAACGAAGAAGCATGGAAGCGCAGCACCGAGCGCGCCCCGATGGTGAACTGCGCGCCGCTGATCGATATCCGCCACATGAAAAGCGCTTCCGCCTGCCATGCGTGCGGGCGTTGCAGCGGCTACCGCGACGCGGTTCAGCTGGCAGCGCGCAGCCCGGCAAGGGAAATACTCGCTACGCGCGACAGGGATGCCAGCCGCGAAGAAGCGATGACGCTCATCTTCGGCGTCATCGGCGTTGCCACCGCGGCCTTCCAGTGGTCGTCCAGCCGCTGGTTCGTGCAGATGAAGACGGTCGCGGCCGAATGGCTGGTCGAACGCGACTCCTTCACGCTGTTGCAGGACGACGCGCCGTGGTGGTTGCTCACGCACTATCCGGCGGCCAACGACGTCTTCACCTGGCTCGACGGCTTGTGCATCCTCGCATTCATCCTGGGCGGCGGCTTCGCGCTGGGGCTCGCGGTGCTGGCGCCAATATGGATTTCAGCCCGGATCGCGGGGCAGGCGCAGGTGTCGTGGCGGCGCCTGGCGCTCGGCCTGATTCCGATGGCCGGCACCGGCATCTTTCTCGGCCTGTCGATGCTGACCCTGAGCCACCTGAAAGCGGAGCGGCTCCCGCTGGAATGGGTGCCGCCGGTGCGTATCGCATTGCTGGCGGCAGGCAGCGGCTTTTCCGGCTGGCTCGGCTGGCGCCTGATTGCGCCCGGACTTTCGCCGCGCCGTCTGCTCGCCTTTGCCGTCTTTCTGCTGCCGCTGGCGCTGATCGTGGCGGTCTGGGCCATCGCCTTCTTCACGTAGGTCGGATCGAGATCCGCCGACACAGCTAAATTGGCGGGTTTCGGTCCGCCCTACGCTGCCGGGCTTTCGCTTACGGTGTTCAGGCGCCGTGCCTTAGCGCGGTTTCGACGTCGGCACGGCTGAGCTGTGGCGCGAACTGCAGGATGAAGTCGAGCATGTAGGTGCGCAGGTATGCGCCGCGGCGCACCGCGAGGCGGGTGATGTTCGGCGCGAACAGGTGCGCCGCCTCCAGCGCGACCAAGCCGCTCGCGCAGTTGCGCTCGACCGCCATCGACGCCACGATGCCCACGCCCAGCCCCAGCGACACATACTGCTGGATCACGTCCGAATCCATCGCGGTCAGCACGATGTCGGTGTCGATGCCGGCCTGCCTGAACGCGTCGTCGATATGGCCGCGGCCGGTGAAGCCGACGTCGTAGGTAATCAGGGGAAATGCGGCCAGATCATTCAGGGAGACGCGCTCCAGCGCCGCGAGCGGGTGCTCTTCCGGCACCACGATCATGTGGTTCCAGCTATAGCACGGGAACGACACCAGCTCCTCGAACTGCGACAGGCCTTCGGTCGCGATGCCGATATCGGCCTTGCCCGAGATGACCCACTCGGCGATATGTTCCGGCGAGCTTTGCTGCAGCGCGACGCGCACCTGCGGGAAGGCCGCACGGAACGCCTGCACCACGCGCGGCAGCGCATAGCGCGCCTGGGTGTGGGTGGTCGCGATGGACAGGGTGCCGCTCTTTTCGCCGGAATATTCCTGGCTGGCCTGGCGCAGGTTCTCGGCCTCCAGCAGCAGCCGCTCGATGATCTGCAGGATGCCCTTGCCCGGCTCGGTCAGGCCGGTCAGGCGCTTGCCGTTGCGCTCGAAGATTTCGACGCCGAGCTCATCCTCCAGCTCGCGGATCTGGCGGCTCACGCCCGGCTGCGAGGTGAACAGGACGCTGGCGACCTCGGTCAGGTTATAACCGCGGCGCGCCGCTTCGCGGATCGACCGCAGTTGCTGAAAATTCATGCTCGCTCCCCTTGGCTCGCTTCATTGATGAACACGCGCAGGCGCTTCGGACGCAGCAGCAGCGTCTCGCCCTCCGTCGGCGCCAGCTGCGCGTAGCGTTCGGCGGGAATCACCGCCTCGATCAGCTGCGCGTTGTCCGCGCGCTCCAGTTCGAGCTGCGCCAGCGGCCCGATCGCATGCGCGCGCCGCAGGCGGGCGGCGATGCCCGCCTCGCACATCTGCCCCGTCGCATCGCGGCTGACCTCGATGTCGTGCGGGCGCACGAAACCGGTTCCCCGCGCATCGCGCGCGTCGCCATGATCGGGCGCGTCGAGCAGGATGCCGCCGGCATCGAGCGCGCCTTCGTGCACGCGGCCATGGAACAGGTTCACGTTGCCGAGAAAACCGTACACGAACGGCGACGCCGGATGGTTGTACACCTCGTCCGGCGCGCCGGCCTGCTCGACCCTGCCCTTGTTCATCAGCACGATGCGGTCGGCGACTTCCAGCGCCTCTTCCTGGTCGTGCGTAACGAAGATGCTGGTCACGTGCAGCTCGTCGTGCAGGTTGCGCAGCCAGCGCCGCAATTCCTTGCGCACCTTGGCGTCGAGCGCGCCGAACGGCTCGTCCAGCAGCAGCACGCGCGGCTCCACCGCGAGGGCGCGCGCCAGGACGATGCGCTGGCGCTGCCCTCCGGACAACTGCGGCGGATAGCGGTCGGCCAGCCAGTCGAGCTGCACCAGTTCCAGCAAGGACATCACCTTCCTGCGGATCTGCGCTTCCGAAGGGCGCTGCCTGCGCGGCTTCACGCGCAGCCCGAACGCGATGTTTTCGAACACCGTCATGTGCTTGAACAGCGCGTAATGCTGGAACACGAAGCCGACCTGGCGCTCGCGCACGTGGTGCGAGGAAGCGTCTGCGCCATCGAGGAATACCTGGCCGGAATCCGGCCGCTCCAGGCCGGCGATGATGCGCAACAGCGTGGTCTTGCCGCAGCCGGAAGGTCCGAGCAGCGCAGTCAGTTCGCCTTGCGGAAAATCGAGCGAAACGCCGTCGAGGGCGACGAAGCCGCCGAAGCGCTTGTTGATGTTGTGGACTTCGATAGCCATGTCAGTTTTCCCGCAGCGGTTGTAGGTTGGTTTCGTGCGCGCGCCATTCGACGAAAGTCTTCAGCGCGAGCGTGACGAGCGCGAGCAAGGCCAGCAGCGATGCAACGGCGAACGCGGCGGCGAAGTTGTATTCGTTGTACAAAATCTCAACCTGCAGCGGCATGGTGTTGGTCTCGCCGCGAATGTGGCCGGACACTACCGATACCGCGCCGAATTCGCCCATCGCCCGCGCGTTACACAGGATCACCCCGTACAGCAGGCCCCATTTGATGTTGGGCAGCGTCACATGCCAGAAGGTGCGCCAGCCGGAGGCGCCCAGCACCAGCGCAGCCTCTTCTTCCTCCGTTCCCTGCGACTGCATCAGCGGAATCAGTTCGCGCGCGACGAAGGGAAAGGTGACGAAGATCGTCGCCAGCACGATGCCCGGCACGGCGAACAGGATCTTGATGTCGTGCTCGCGCAGCCAGGGACCGAGCCAGCCCTGCGCGCCGAAGATCAGCACGTAGATCAGGCCGGAGATCACCGGCGACACCGAGAACGGCAGGTCGATCAGCGTGAGCAGCACGCTCTTGCCGCGGAACTCGAACTTGGCTACGGTCCAGGCGGCGGCCACGCCGAACACCAGGTTCAGCGGCACCGCGATCGCCGCCGTGAGCAAGGTCAGCCTGATGGCGGACACCGCGTCGGGGTCGCCAATCGCCGCCAGGTAGGTGCCGAGTCCCTTCTTCAAGGCTTCGGCAAAGACCGCCGCCAGCGGCACGAACAGGAACAGCGTCAGGAACGCCAGCGCAACGCCGGTCAGCAGTACGCGTACCCAGAATGGCTCGACCGTGGCCGCCGGCGCGTGCACCGGTTCGGCGCGCCCATGGGCAGCGACGGGCAAGGTGGAAACGACAGCATTCATGTCAGGCTTTCTGCGCCTGGCCGCGCAGGCGCGTCCAGGCTTGCAACAGGTTGATCGTCAGGAGCAGCGCGAACGACACGATCAGCATCACGACCGCGATCGCGGTGGCGCCGGCGTAGTCGTACTGTTCCAGCTTGGTGATGATGAATAGCGGCGTGATCTCGGACACCATTGGCATGTTGCCGGCGATGAAGATCACCGAGCCGTACTCGCCGGTGGCGCGTGCGAACGCCAGCGCGAAACCAGTCAGCAAGGCCGGCAGGATGGTCGGGAAAATCACCTTGATAAAGGTTTGCAGGCGGTTGGCACCGAGGCTGGCGGCCGCCTCTTCCAGCTCGTGCTCGGCTTCCTCCAGCACCGGCTGGACGGTGCGCACCACGAACGGCAGGCCGATGAAGGTCAGGGCCACCACCGCGCCCAGCGGCGTGAACGCGACCTTGATCCCGGCCGGCTCCAGATAGCGGCCGATCCAGCCATTGCCCGAATACAGAGCGGTCAGCGCGATCCCGGCCACGGCGGTCGGCAAGGCGAACGGAAGATCGACCAGCGCATCGATGATGCGCTTGCCGGGAAAGCGGTAGCGCACCAGCACCCAGGCGACGATGCCGCCAAACAGGACATTGAGGGCCGCGCCGATCAGCGACGCGCCGAAGCTGAGCTTGTAGGAAGCGACTACCCGCTCCGACGTGACAGCGCTCCAGAATGCATCCCACGTCATCGCGAAGGTTTTCAGGAACACTGCCGACAGCGGGATCAGCACGATCAGTGCCAGGTAAAACAGGGTAAAGCCAAGCGATAGCTTAAAACCCGGCATCACCCGCGACGCCGCATTGCTCCCCTGGTTGTTCCCCTTACATGTCGTTCCGGCGGCTCCCATTGATCATTCCTTTATTACAAATACAGCTATGGAAGACGCATAATTGCATTCAGTTGTTATAAAGAGAACGACTTTTTTTGCATGTCGATAGAACGATTTCAACTATCCGGATGGCGCGAACGGCGACATTGCCGGGACCGGCGTGCCGCAGGCGCGGGGCAGGACGGATGACGCGGTAAAACGCGGTACTTGAAGGATGAGGCGGGTGGAGGCGGTTCAGCTGCCCGCGCCTGGATAGAGACTGGCTTCGTTCGCCGCATCAGGCTGCTTAGCCTTGGCGACGTACCGGGCGATGTGCATATCCGATTCCATGATGTGATAGCGCAGCCATCTTCGAAGAAATTGCCACATATCTGTATAGGCAATCGGTTTCTCATCCACGAAATCCTGGTAGAGCTTGCGGACGTGGCGTGCCAAAAGACTGTGTTCGAACCGGTGATCCTCGAAGCCGGGGTAGTTAACCGCCGCCATAAGCGCTTCTTCCCGGGCGAAGTGCCCTTGTATATAACTCAGCAGCTCGCGCAGGATATTTGCGACGACGGTATTGTCTTGCTCCTGCAGGCTTGCATTGCGCAGCCGCTCCGCGATATCGAAAAGACAGCGGTGGTCGGCATCGATACCCTCGTGGCCGCAGGCGAGGGAATCCGTCCACGCGTAATAACGCAAGTCTTCAGCTGCGGCTACGTTGCTATCTAATTGATCGACGGGCTTGATGGCCATAATTACCTCTACTGCGCCCTTCCCACTGCGGGTTGGGCCGGTCGCTCGAAGGCCATTGCGACGTTGCAAACGCGTCCAAATGGCATATCTATTGTTATCAGCATTGCACAACGGGAACATTTCTGCAATTCGAGGCCTGCTTTGTCGTCGCAGCCCTTGCCATGGGCAGCGACGCTCCGCCCCTTCGATATTCATGATCTTCGGCGCCCACCAACCTTGGCTGACATTTGTTCGGCGGAAAAAGCAAATTCCGCGAAAAGCTAGGGTTATGGGCAATATCACCTATAAGCAAATGAGAAATGCTTCGTTCCTGATTGACATCCCTTTCGTTAATCTTCAGCTCTTTCGCGCAAGTCATGGGCCGTGATCCGGCCCGGGCCCCGGCGCTCAACGATACCGGCTACAGCCGGCAGGGAATCAGGCAGTTCAGGCACGTGATATACATTGAAAATCTCCACAAGAGCTACCGGGTCGGCAATCGCGAAGTCAGCGCGCTGCACGACCTCAGCTTGCACATCCCAAAAGGGAAAATCTTCGGCATCATCGGCCGCTCGGGCGCGGGCAAGAGCACGCTGCTGCGCACCTTCAACCTGCTCGAGCGTCCCACGCGCGGTTCCGTGCGCATCGACGGCGTCGACATTACGACGCTGGCCAAGGCGGACCTGGACCGCACGCGGCAGCACATCGGCATGGTGTTCCAGAACTTCAACCTGCTGTCGGCGAAGACCGTCGGCGCGAATGTCGAGTTCCCGCTCAAGCTGGCCGGCGGCTTCACCCGGGAGGAACGCCAGCGGCGGGTGGACGAACTGCTGGAACTGGTCGGCCTGAGCGCGCACAAGGACAAGTATCCGGCGCAGCTGTCGGGCGGCCAGAAGCAGCGCGTCGGCATCGCCCGCGCCATCGCGAACGCGCCTCGGCTGCTGCTGTGCGACGAGGCGACTTCCGCGCTCGACCCGGAAACGACGCAGTCCATCCTCGCGCTGCTGGCCGAAATCAACGCGCGGCTCGGCCTCACCATCGTGCTGATCACGCACGAGATGCAAGTCATCCGCAGCATCTGCGACCGGGTCGCGGTCATCGAGGCGGGCGACATCGTCGAGACGGGCGAGGTCAGCGACGTGTTCCTGCATCCGAAGCACCCCGTCACCCGCGCCCTCGTCGCGGAATACACGCATGACGACGTCGACCTGACCGGCGTGCGCGCGGGCGCGGACAGCGGGCGCCGGGTGCGCCTCACCTATGTCGGCGACACGGCCTACCAGCCCATCCTGACCCACGTCGTCGAACAGACCCGCGCCACGATCACCATCCTGCAAGGCGCGGTGTCGCGCATCAAGGACAAGCCTTACGGCCAGCTGCTGGTGGAAATCGGCGGCGGAAACGAGGAGGCAGGCGCCGTGATCGACCTGTTCCGCCGCCTGGATGTGCACTGCGAGGTATTGAACTGATGGATTTCTCGAATATCGACTGGGCCGACATCGGCCAGGCCACGATCGACACGCTCACCATGACTGGCGTGTCGCTGGTCTTTACCATACTGCTCGGCTTGCCGCTCGGCGTGCTGCTGTTCCTGACAGGGCGCGGCCAGCTGCTCGAGCAGCGCGGCGTGTATGCCGTGCTGTCGCTGGTCGTGAACGTGCTGCGTTCGCTGCCGTTCATCATCCTGCTGATCGTGATGATTCCCGTGACGCTGGCGCTGGTCGGCACCTCGCTCGGCGTCGAGGGCACGATACCGCCGCTCGTCGTCGGCACCACGCCGTTCTTCGCGCGCCTGGTGGAAAACGTGCTGCGCGAAGTCGACCGCGGCGTGATCGAGGCTTGCCAGGCGATGGGAGCCAAGACCCGTCAGATCGTGCTCAATGCGCTGCTGCCGGAAGCCCTGCCCGGCCTGCTGGCCGCCGCCACCGTCACCACCATCGCGCTCGTTTCCTATGCCGCCATGTCCGGCGTCGTCGGCGGCGGCGGACTGGGCGACCTCGCGCTGCGTTACGGCTACCAGCGTTTCCAGACCGACGTGATGATCGTGACCGTTTCCATTCTTGTCGTGCTGGTGCAATTGCTGCAGGTCTGCGGCGACCGCCTGGTGCGCCATTTCACCCGCCGGTAATCCCGAGTGTTTTTCAAAGGAGTATTTATGCGTCTCAAATTTGCCCTGTTCGCCTCGACCCTAAGCCTCGTACTGCCGCTGGCCGCGCAAGCCGCCGACAAGCTCGTCATCGCAGCCACTCCGGTTCCGCACGCGGAGATCCTGGAATTCGTCAAGCCGCAGCTCGCCAAGCAAGGCGTCGACCTCCAGGTCAAGGTCTTCACCGACTACGTGCAGCCGGCCGTGCAGGTGAACGAAAAACGCCTGGACGGCAATTTCTTCCTGCACCAACCCTATCTCGACGAGTTCAAGAAGGGGCACAAGAATGACATCGAGGTCCCGGTGGCCAAGGTGCACGTGGAACCTTTCGCCGGATATTCGACGAAATACAAGAAGCTCGCCGACCTGCCGCACGGTGCCACGGTCGCGATCCCGAACGATCCGTCCAACTCCGGCCGTGCACTGCTGCTGCTCGAACGCCAGGGCTTGCTCAAGCTGAAGGATTCCCGCAGCACTTCGGCGACCAAGAAAGACATCGTGTCCAATCCGAAGGACCTGAAGATCCGCGAACTGGAAGCCGCGACCCTGCCGCGCGTGCTCAACCAGGTCGACCTGGCGCTGATCAACACCAACTATGCGCTGGAAGCGAAACTGAACCCGGTGAAGGATTCGCTCTTCATCGAAGACGGCAATTCCCCGTACGCGAACCTGCTGGTCGCGCGCGAAGACAACAAGGACAGCGCCGCCATCAAGAAGCTGTCCGCGGCATTGACTTCGCCCGAGGTGAAGAAATTCATCGAGGAAAAGTACAAGGGCGCGATCGTCCCGGCATTCTGATCGCGGCTTCCTCCAGGGCGCGGTGATGACCGCGCCTTTTTTCTTTAGAGGGCTGCCGGCGACCACTTCGGCGCCTTCGCACATTCCCTTGCCAGATCGACCAAAACACCGAACGGGCTACCGTCGGCGTTGACGAGTTATCGCGACATGCTGGCTGGAGCCAGCCGGATCAAGACACGGAGCCTTCCGGCGTCGCATGTCCGGCATGATGGTGTCCCGCTCCCAAGATCAATTGCACGATGGCTGCTATCGCGACATTGGCCAGCAGGGCCACCAACCCCGTGTACAGGGTGTAGCCGACGCCGCCGAGCAGGAACGTATGCACCGGCTTGAGACCGTCAGCCAATGCCAGCCAGCTTCCGCTTGCCATCCCGACAGCCCATCCGACCAGCAGCGCGGGCGCCCGGAACCAGCGTGAAAAGGCCGCGAATACGACCGAAGGGAAGGTTTGAAGAATCCAGACGCCACCGAGCAACTGGAGATCCAGCGCAAATTTGGTCGGCAAAAACAGGATGAATACCAGCGCGCCTGCTTTGACGACGAGCGAAACGATCTTGGCTACCTGTTGCTCGCGTGCAGGCGTCATGTCTGGATGCAGGTAAGGCTTCCAGAAGTTTCGCGTGAACAGATTGGAGGCGCCGATGGACATGACGGCGGCGGGCACTAACGCGCCGATGGCAATGGCGGCAAAGGCAAATCCGGTAAACCAGCTGGGGAACAGCGCATTGAACAGCGCCGGCACGACGTCGTTGTTGTTAGTAACAGTCAACTTGGCCGCATACGCCATGAAGCCAAGCAAGGCGATCAATCCGAGGAGTACGGTATAGGCGGGCAGGAATACCGCATTCTTGCGGATCGTATCGGCACTGTTCGAGGCAAAAATCCCGGTCAGGGTATGCGGATACATGAACGCGGCGAGCGCCGAGCCGAGCGCCAGGGTAGCGAAAGGCAGCATCTGTTGCGGCTTCAAGGTGATCCCGGTCGCGCCGCCCTTGGCGGCAAAGGCATCGTTGGCCGCTGCAAACACGGTACCGTATCCACCCAACTTCATCGGCACCAGCACCACGGCAACCAGCACGACGATATAGATCATCAAATCCTTGACGAAGGCAATCAACGCCGGCGCGCGCAGCCCCGCCGAATACGTATATAACGCCAGAATCACGAACGCGATCGCAAGCGGCAGTTCGCCGGCCAGGCCGAGGGCTTTAATGACGGCTTCCATGCCCAGCAGCTGCAGCGCGATATAGGGCATCGTGGCGACCACGCCGGTAAGCGCGACGACAAATTCGAGCGTTCGGGAACCGTAGTGGCCATACACCACGTCCGCGGCGGTCACATGTCCGGCGCGATGCGCCTCCTGCCACAGCCGCGGCATGATGACAAACACGATCGGATACACAATGATGGTGTATGGCAACGCAAAGAATCCATAGGCGCCGACCGCATATACCAGAGCCGGCACGGCAATGACGGTGTAAGCGGTATAGAAATCGCCGCCGACCAGAAACCAGGTAATCCACGTCCCGAAATTCCGCCCGCCCAGCCCCCATTCGTCCAGATGGTCTCCCTTGTGCGCCGCCCCTTTATGCCAACGCGAAGCGGCAAACCCCAGCACGGTGACCAGGGCGAAGAAGAAAACGAAGACGCCCAGCGCCGTCCAGTCAAGTCGCGTGTCCATTATTCGCCCCTCCTGCGTGCCGCATGGCGATACACGATCCAGACCAGAAGCGAGGTGACCGGCACCCAGGCAAACTGGTACCAGTAAAAAAACGGGAAGCCGAACAGGGAAGGCAGTTCGTGGTTATAGAACGGCACCCACAACAAGCCGATGAATGGGAGCAATAACAGAATCCACATGCTGGTCTCCTTGAGTGAACAAGGGATTCCGGGGAGGAACGACTGACAAGGGTGAAATCGGCCCAGTCAATTCTTAGACCAGCAACAACCGTCATGAAATCCCGTTCGATCAAGCCGTGTTGGATCGCCCGATCGCAACGGGAACGACGATGACAGTAGCGTCGTCCACCGGAACCAGGCCGGCCGCCGGCGCCGCTTGTCAGGCAGCTTTGAGGAGATGAGCGTCGACAAGCGGGGCGACATCAGCGGCAAAGGCGCTGGCAAGATCGTGCTCCCCACCCGGGAAAACATGTAATGTCGCGTGCGGCAGCAGGGAAGCCAAGCGCTGGCCGACACTGACAGGGCTGATGGGATCCGCATCGCCCCACAGGAGAAGCGTTGGAATGCGAAGCCCGGGAAGAACTGGCGTTAAGTCTTCCTGGTAGGTGGAAAACCAACGAGGTAGCGAAGGATTTTCCTCGTGGAAGGATGTGCGCCAATCTTGTGCGCCAAAACCCCTCATATTCATGCCGCCGGAGGTGACACTCAAAATCAGGTGGGTGACGAGGCCTGGTTTCTCCAGGGCGGCACGAATGGCGATTACGCCGCCCATTGATTGGGCGACCAGTGCCGTAGGCTGATCGATCTCGGCCACTACTTTGGCGACCAGATCATTAATGCCATTTATCCGTGGGTCGGGCGGAGTCGATCCAAAGCCGGGCCACCCAAAGTGGATTTTCCTGGCAGGGTGGACGAGTAGGTTCGCAACGGGCATCCACAATTCGGTTCGGCCTAATGCACCGGGAAGAAAGAGAAGTTTGGAAGGCATGGGCGGGGTGTGAGGCAGGGTCTAACGCGCAAGTTCACCGGCGGGATGCGCAGCACGTACGTGTGCAACGCAATGCTAGGCCGATGAGGTTAAGAATGGAGCGTTTCGCCATTGCTTAACATTTCAATGAATTGCGCGATTTTCCGTGCGCGCGTTTCCGGCTTCTTTGCGTTTTGTATTCTGAAAAGGATGGCATATCGATTTTTGCTGTTCAGCGTTGCAAAGAACTTCTCTGCCTTGGGATTAGCGGCAAAAGCACACTGCAAATCTTCAGGGACGGTCGCAGTGCCTGCTGGCGAATAGGCGGCATCCCATCGGCCATCCTGCTTGGCCCGATTGATCTCCTGCATCCCTGCCGGACGCATTCTTCCCGATTCGATGAGTGCTTCCGCTTTTCCTTTGTTGACCTTTGACCAAAGGCTCTTGGCAGTCCGAGGAGTGAAGCGTTGAAGCCAATAGTGCTCACTTTCCGCTTGCTTCTTGCCATCAATCCATCCGTAGCAGAGCGCGCTTTCGAGTGCTTGGGCATATGAGACGGTAGGCCGGTCGGCTGACTTCTTCGCCAAGCGAAGCCATACGCCAGTTGAGGAGCTTCCATTACGCTCCAACCAAGTTTCCCACTCTTCCTGGCTTGCAAAAGTAAGTCTCGGATCGGTCATAGCATCCCTATTGATGACGATTAACGATCTGGATAACCAGGGGCGAAGCTGACTGTGTTCATCTGCAAGTTAGACGCGACAAGGCGGAAGAATCTCATTTCTTGGCGCATGCTATCCACTCCCTTGGCGGGCACGACTTACATGCCAATGGATCAGCGGACCGTGCTGCCGGACTATCACATGCGCCGCCGCATTTCATGACTACAGCGCCGCTCGAATTATTGAAATAGGTGAGTGACCCATCCAATTCCGGCCGACAGCTCACTTCGACGAGCTCGCCGCAATGCGTCACCTTACAACTCTGCTGGTCGGCTATGGCCTTTATTTGCGGATTGATATCTTGCTCGCTCGCATGGCAATCAGAGGACAACAATGCTGCGAGAACCAACAAAAGCAAAGTTCCCTGTCGCATGCCCCCTCCTTTTCGCCTAACGTGCACAATAACCGGCACGCTTTAGCGTGTCCGCGTTGATTAAGAGGTTAGGCACTTAGCTCACCCCACCTGAGATACATGAGATGCTCCCCTTCGCCTTTTTTCCAAGGTAGCGAACCATTGCGCTCGATAGTGACCGGCCCACGTATTTTGAAAGAAAGGCTGGCTTCGATTTCAGTGAAAAAGTTCTCCGCGCATTCGAGATGTTCATCGGTAGCGTCGTCAGCAAACACGGCGTGAAAACTGAAGCTCTCGTCGTCGGGGCCTGCGTACACAAAGCGAAGAGTAGGCGGCACTTCACCCAAGAGCGCAATTTGGACAGTTCTCGCAAGATCATGGGGCATTTCGAAAGCCTAACTAGTTTTATACGTCGCGGCTTGACTAATAAACCGTAACGCCGATTGATAAAACAACCCGCCGATATCTCCCAAATGCGCTTCAGGCGCGGTCTGACAGACACTACTGATCGCTCACCCCTGTTTAATTCACCGGGAAAGGCGTCAATTCACTGGGTCAATTTTATGCTGCATTTCCGCTTATCGCGAAACAGGATGTTCGTGCCATAGACGCCCTGCCCGCACCAGTCACGCCCTGATCTCCTCGATCAGCTTTCTCGCGTGGCCCGGCAATTCGTCGAAGCGCCGCGTGCATATGGTCAGGTTGCGCAGTGCCCAGGAGTCGGTCAGGCGGATGCAGCGGATGGCCATCGTCTGCCGGCATCTGCTGGCGGCCGCCTCCGGGATGACGCTGATGCCGACGCCGTTCTCGACCATGCGGCAAATGGCGTCGAAGCTGCGCAGCCGGACGCGGACCTTGAGCGGTTTTCCGGCGCGGGCGGCGTGCAGCGCCAGATAGCGCTGCAGCGCGCTGTCTCCCGCCAATCCGATGAAGTCCGAATCGAGCAGTTTGCCGAACCCGACGCCCTGCCCGTCTGCCCCGATTCCTGTCGCGCCATTCGTGGCGACTACCGCGACCAGCCGGTCCACGCGGAACGCGAACGTCTCCAGCCCGGCGAGGTCGACGGAATCCGACACGATGCCGATATCGGCCAGGCCCTCGGCCACAGCCCTGACGATGTCGTAGCTGAGACGCTCCTCCAGGTCGATGTCGACATTCGGATGCCGGGCAAGGAAGGTGGCGAGCGCCTCGGGAAGAAACTCGCTGATGGCGGCGGTATTGGCGAGCAGGCGGATGTGTCCTTTCATTCCGTGGGTGTATTCGGCCAGTTCGCCGCGCATCCTGTCCATCTGCTGCAGGACGAGGCGCGCGTGATGGACCAGTGATTGGCCCACCGGTGTCGGATGGACTCCGCGCCGGCCGCGCACCAGCAGCGGCATCCCGAGCAGCTCTTCCATGCTGCGCACGCGGGCGGACGCGGACGCGAGCGCGAGGTGCGCGCGCTCGGCGCCGCCGGTAATGCTGCCGGCCTCGACGATGTGCAAGAACAGTTGCATGTCTGTAAGGTCAAAGCGCAATGCGGTTCCTTTCCCGGGCTGTCGATGAGCCTGCGGCTGCGCCGAAGGCTGCCTCAGTGTAATCCACATTTTCAGGCGCCGGCAGCCGAGGCAGAATCGGTACATGGAAACTCTCACCCGACTCCTTGGCGCCGACGCCCTCCCGCTCCTTTTCGTCATCTCGGCCACGTTCCTCTTGGCTGGCCTGGTGAAGGGCGTGGTCGGGCTCGGGCTTCCGACCGTCGCGATGGCTCTGCTCGGGCTCGTCATGACGCCGGCGGAAGCGGCAAGCCTGTTGATCGTGCCTTCGGCCGTGACGAATGCATGGCAGCTCCTCGCCGGGCCCAATTTCCGGCCATTGCTGCGGCGCCTGCGGCCGATGTTGGTCGGGATCTGCGCGGGCACGCTGGCGGGCGGCGCGATGCTGCCGCGCGACCTTACTGGCTATGCCAGCACGGCACTCGGCGCGGCGCTGCTGCTGTACGCTGTCATCGGCCTTGCCGCGGTGCGCGTGGCTGTACCGGCGCGCATGGAGGCATGGGCTGCGCCTGCGGTCGGCGCCGCGACCGGACTGGTGACGTCCGTGACGGGCGTGTTCGTGATACCGGCGGTGCCATACCTGCATGGACTCGGGCTGGACAAGGAAGATCTGGTGCAGGCGCTTGGCCTGGCGTTCACGGTCTCGACTTTTTCACTGGCGGCGAGCCTGACCCTGGACGGCACCTTCAGGCCCGCTGTCGCGGCCACATCGTTCTATGCGCTGATTCCTTCCCTCGCCGGCATGTTCTTCGGCCAATGGGTACGCTCGCGCATTCGCCCTGAAGTCTTCCGGAAGATTTTCTTCGCGGGATTGCTGGCCTTGGGCGCGCATCTGTCGCTGCGGTCGTTCATGCCCTAGGCGCGGCTGTGTCAGCTTTCGCGCCCCGCGGCGGCAGGTTCCGACCTGGCGGCCGGCGCGACGCTGGCGCAAAAACCGGATGACAAGGCCGCTTTGGCCAGCCGCCGGAGCAGGGAAAAACCGGCAGGCCAGTTTCCCAGGCCGGACTCGGCGTTGATATGACCGGCGAGCCCGGCGTTGACGAAATCGGCGCCCCAGCAATGCGCCCATTCGGCCGCGCGGCGGCCTTCCATCCACGGATCGTTCATGCTGCCGACGATGATCGCCGGGCAGGCGAGCCTGGCTTCGGCCAGCACATCGTCCACCCCGAATTTGCGTGGATCGGCTGGCGCGACCAGCAAGGCTGCGGCCACGTTATCCGCGCCAGAGAGCCGGTGTACGCTCGCCAGGCAACCGAAACTGTGTGCGACCAGCAGCACCGGGCGCGGCGATTGCCGCAGCATCCGGCCCAGCTGCGCCGACCAGACTTCGAGAACCGGATCGTCCCAGCGCGCCTGCTCCACCCGCTCGAACCGTGGATAGCGCCGCTCCCAGCGCGACTGCCAGTGCTCCGGACCACTGCCGTGCAGCCCCGGGACGGTCAGCACGCGGAAGAAATCAAGCGGAGACACATCCATGTCACGCGGCCCCCGCATCGGCGCCCGCGCCGGGCAAAGCGATTGCGGCGGGTCTCCTGTCCGCCGCCAGCGACGCCTGGGGCAGGTCCCACAGAAAACCCTGCGCCAGCAGCGCATGCCCGTCGCCAGCGGCGAGCGGCTCCAACAACGCGAGCATGGGCGCGTTTTCCACCCGCTTGAAGATGACGCCGATGCCGCGCCGCGCGCATTCGGACAACAACTTGCCCGCCTCCCGGTCCTGCACGATGGCGCGCGCGTCCAGCTTGAGCGTTTCCGGGCGCGTGCATTGCAGCAGCGCCAGCCCCTGTGCGGCGTCGTGGACGTTGACCGCGATGCGAAAGCCGTTGCGCCGGTAGTTGTCGGCCACGTAGTTCACCAGCCAGCCCTGGTGGCGCGGTACCAGCGGCAGCTGCAGCACCACCCTTTCCTGCGGCAGGCCAAGCAGTTCCAGGATGCGGCGGAACGCGGCACCGTGATTGCCGTCCACCGCTGCCAGCAGCCGCGCATGCACGCTGAGGTACAGGTCGCTGCCGTCCGCTTCCGGCTGGCGGAAGAAATTGATCGAATGAAGCATGCGGCACAAGCGGTCGAGTTCGACCGACTCGTCGTCGTTGGCCGCATGATCGAGCAGCTTCCACACGCACAGCCCCTGGTCGCTCTCCGAATAGCTGCGCGCAAAGCCTTCGTAGCCGGCGATGCGGCCGGTGCCGAGCTCGCGGATCGGCTGGAAGGCGCTGGTCAAGGTGGAATTGAAATAGCGTCCCTGGGCGCGGCCTCCGGCATCGGTCCAGACCCGCATTCCCGACTGCGGCGTGCTGTGCAGGCGGGCGAGATAGTGTTCCAGCGCGTGGTAGGGAATCGCGGCGTGCATGGTGGCTTTTCCTGTGGATGTCGGTGGGAGGCGGAGAATTATTTCTTGCCGGGCTGATAGATCTGGTCGAAAGTGCCGCCGTCCGCGAAATGCGTCTTCTGCGCCTTGGCCCAGCCACCGAAGACCTCGTCGATGGTGAACAGACTTACCTTGGGAAATTGCGCCGCGTATTTCTTAGCGATCTGGTCGTTGATCGGACGGTAGTAGTTTTTCGCGGCGATCTCCTGCCCCTCGTCGCTGTAAAGGTATTGCAGGTAGGCTTGCGCGACCTTGCGGGTGCCGCGCCTGTCGGCGACCTTGTCCACTACGGCCACCGGCGGCTCGGCCAGGATGCTTTGCTGCGGCGCGACGATCTCGAACTTGTCCGGGC
The DNA here is from genome assembly GCF_007874125.1 of Noviherbaspirillum sp. UKPF54. NCBI lineage: Bacteria > Pseudomonadati > Pseudomonadota > Betaproteobacteria > Burkholderiales > Oxalobacteraceae > Noviherbaspirillum > Noviherbaspirillum sp. UKPF54. The sequence goes on from NZ_CP040128.1 coordinate 2,493,610, forward strand.
CGAGTTCCTTGATGGCGAGGATGGCTTCGTTTTCCCAGGCGATCAGCACATCGCCGATGCCGCGCTCGACGAAGGTGGTGGTCGAACCACGCGCGCCGGAATCGAGCACCGGCACGTTCCGGAAAATCCGCGCGACGAACTCCCTGGCCTTCACATCGGTACCGCCCGGCTGCCTGAGCGCGTAGCCCCAGGCCGCAAGATAGTTCCAGCGCGCGCCGCCGGATGTCTTCGGGTTCGGCGTGATGACCTGTACGCCCGGCTTGACCAGGTCGCCCCAGTCCCTGATGCCTTTCGGGTTGCCCTTGCGCACCAGGAACACGATGGTCGACTTGTATGGCGCGCTGTTGTGCGGCAGCCGCTTCTGCCAGTCATTCGCCACCAGTCCCTTGTCGGCGATCTCGTCGATGTCGTATCCGAGGGCCAGCGTGACGACATCGGCGTCCAGGCCGTCGATCACCGAGCGCGCCTGCTTGCCGGAGCCGCCGTGCGACTGCTTGACCGTCACGTTGTCGCCGCTCTGCGCCTTCCATTTGGCGGCGAACGCCTTGTTGACGTCCTGGTACAGCTCGCGCGTCGGGTCGTACGACACGTTCAGGAGCGTGACGTCGGCGGCACGTACGGAGGGCGCAGCGAGCGAAATGGGCACGATGGCCAGCGCCGGCAGGATCAGTTTTTTCAGAATCATTGTGTTCTCCCTCAAAGTGTTTTCGGAAGACCACAGGTTATTGAAATGCCCATCGAATCAGAACGAATACTTTTGCCGTTCTTTATTCGCTTTCTTTATATAGGTTGTTTCGTTCCATAAACAATCGCGTCACCATCTGACAAGGACGCGCGGCCCGCCTTTCGGGGCGCTGCGAAAAAAGTGGTTGCGCGGAACCTTATTGGATTTTCATGCCTCTATGTCCAGAAATGCCATTCGGCTTCCGCTGCCTGCGGCCGCGTCCACGGTACTTGCCTTGAACGCGCCGGCTCGGCGCATCGACGCGAAGGAGAAACATGGACGATCAGCTGCAGCCCGTCACCCGCGCGCAGGAGTGGCGCGCCTTCCTGTTCCTGACCGTCGTCATGGCGCCGATCCTGGCGGTCATGGTGGTGGGCGGGTATGGCTTCTTCGTCTGGATGTTCCAGTTGATTACCGGACACCTGCCGTCCGGCGCATGACACGCGTGGCACGCATGTCGTTCCTTCCCCATACCGAAAGCAGCTCATGCCCCAGGAAATCCATATCGCCGGGATCGTGATCCATGCGCGCGCCGCCGAGCTGCGCGCGATCCGTTCCTACCTTGCCCTGCTTCCCGGAGCGCAGGTGCATGCCGTCTCGGACGAGGGCAAGCTCGTCGCCACGCTGGAAACCGACAGCACGAAGCGTACGGTGGATTACATGGACGCCATCCGCGCGCTGCGCGGCGTGCTCAACGTGGCGCTGGTCTACCAGCACGCCGAACCCAGCTCCGCCCTGGATGAGGAAGTCGAAACATGAAACTGACCCGCCGTGAATTCATCAAGCAGACCGCGGCCATGACCGCCGCCACCGCGGCAGGCATCCCGCTCGATACGCTCGGCTCCAACGTGGTGACCGACGCTTCCCGTACCCAGCTCACCTGGAGCAAGGCGCCCTGCCGCTTCTGCGGCGTTGGCTGCGGCGTCAACGTCGGCGTCAAGGACGGCCGCGTGGTGGCCACCCACGGCGACATCAATGCCGAGGTCAACCGCGGGATCAACTGCGTGAAGGGCTATTTCCTGTCGAAGATCATGTATGGCGAGGACCGCCTGACCCGGCCGCTGCTGCGCATGAAGAACGGCAAGTACGACAAGAGCGGCGACTTCGCGCCGGTGTCGTGGGACACCGCGTTCGACGTGATGGCGCAGCAATTCAAGAAGACGCTGCGCGACAAGGGGCCGACCGCCGTGGGCATGTTCGGCTCCGGGCAGTGGACGGTATGGGAAGGCTACGCGGCCTCCAAGCTGTTCAAGGCGGGCTTCCGCTCCAACAACATCGACCCCAACGCGCGCCACTGCATGGCGTCGGCGGTGGCCGGTTTCATGCGCACCTTCGGCATGGATGAGCCGATGGGCTGCTACGACGACATCGAGAATGCCGACGCCTTCGTGCTGTGGGGCTCGAACATGGCCGAGATGCATCCGATCCTCTGGACCCGCGTCACCGACCGCCGCCTGTCGGCGCCGCAGGTGCGCGTGGCGGTGCTGTCGACCTACGAGCACCGCAGCTTCGACCTGGCCGACCTGTCGCTGGTGTTCCGACCGCAGACCGACCTGGCGATCCTGAACTTCATCGCCAACTACATCATCAAGAACAACGCGGTCAATCGCGACTTCGTCAGCAAGCACACGCGCTTCGTCCTCGGCAACGCCGATATCGGCTACGGCCTGCGCCCGCAGCACCCGCTGCAGGCCGCGGCCAAGAACGCGGCCGACGCCGGCGGCGGCAAGCCGATCAATTTCGACGACTACGCGAAATTCGTCAGCGCCTACGACGTCGATTCGGTCGCCAAGCTGTCCAACGTGCCCAAGGAAAGGCTGATCCGCCTGGCGCAGCTCTATGCCGACCCGAAGGTGAAGGTCATGTCGTTTTTCACGATGGGTTTCAACCAGCACACGCGCGGCACCTGGTGCAGCAACCTGCTGTACAACATCCATCTGTTGACCGGCAAGATTTCCTCGCCGGGCAACAGCCCGTTCTCGCTGACCGGCCAGCCCTCCGCCTGCGGCACCGCGCGCGAGGTCGGCACCTTCTCGCACCGCCTGCCGGCCGACATGCTGGTGGTGAATCCGAAGCACCGCGAAGTCGCCGAAAAAATCTGGAAGCTCCCGCCCGGCACGATTCCCGACAAGCCGGGCTACCACGCCGTGCTGCAAAGCCGCATGCTCAAGGATGGCAAGCTCAACGCCTACTGGGTCATGTGCAACAACAACATGCAGGCCGGCCCGAACATCATGCAGGAAATCCTGCCCGGCTGGCGCAACCCGAACAACTTCGTGGTCGTGTCCGACCCCTACCCGACGGCCAGCACGATGGCCGCCGACCTGATCCTGCCGACGGCGATGTGGGTGGAAAAGGAAGGCGCCTACGGCAACGCCGAGCGGCGCACCCAGTTCTGGCACCAGCTGGTCAACGCGCCGGGCGAGGCCCGCTCCGACCTGTGGCAGCTGGCCGAGTTTTCCAAGCGCTTCAAGATGGAGGAGGTGTGGCCACCCGAGCTGCTGGCCAAGGCGCCGCAATACCGCGGCAAGACGCTGTTCGAGGTCCTGTTCCGCAACGGCCAGGTCGACAAGTTTCCCAGTTCGCAGATCGAGCCCGGCTATGCCAACGACGAGGCGAAGGCCTTCGGTTTCTACATCCAGAAGGGCTTGTTCGAGGAATACGCCTCGTTCGGGCGCGGGCATGGCCACGACCTGGCGCCGTTCGACATGTACCACAAGGAGCGCGGGCTGCGCTGGCCGGTGGTCGACGGCAAGGAAACGCGCTGGCGCTACCGCGAGGGCTACGATCCCTACGTCAAGCAGGGCGAAGGCGTCCAGTTCTACGGCATGCCTGACGGCAAAGCCGTGATCTTCGCGCTCCCCTACGAAAAGGCGGCGGAAGAGCCGGACAAGGAATATCCGTTCTGGCTGTCGACCGGGCGCGTGCTGGAGCACTGGCACACCGGCACCATGACGCGCCGTGTGCCGGAGCTGTACCGCGCGATGCCCAACGCGGTGTGCTTCATGCACCCGGAAGACGCGCAGGCGCTCGGCGCGCGGCGCGGCGACATGATCGAAATCGCGTCGCGCCGCGGCTCGATCCGTTCGCGCGTCGAAACGCGCGGGCGCGACCGCCCGCCGCGCGGCCTGGTGTTCGTGCCCTTCTTCGATGCCAGCCAGCTCATCAACAAGGTGACGCTGGACGCCACCGACCCGATTTCATTCCAGACCGACTACAAGAAATGCGCGGTCAGGATTCGCAAGGTGTAAGGAGGCGGCCATGAGATGGATACTGACACGCGCACTGACCGGCATGCTGGCAGGCTGGCTGTTGCTGCCGGCGCTTGCCTGTGCCGAGGAATTCTACGACCGCATGCGCGGCCCGACTCCGCTCGACCAGACCACGCAGCCGCCGCCCATCGTCAATCCCGACAACAGCGACGTGCGGCGCTCGCGCAACTATGCGATGCAGCCGCCGGTCATCCCGCACAAGATCGAAGGCTACCAGCTCGACAAGAATGCCAACCGCTGCATGATGTGCCATGCGCGCACGCGCACTCAGGAAAGCCAGGCGCCGATGATCAGCGTTACGCACTTCATGAACCGCGACGGCAATTTCCTGGCCGAGCTTTCGCCGCGCCGCTATTTCTGCCTGCAGTGCCATGTGCCGCAGGCCAACCTGAACCCGCTGGTCAACAACCAGTTCGTCGATGCCGACACCATGCTGAACAAGCCGGAGGCAGCGCCAGCCCCGGCCAAGCGCAAATAGCGGAGCTCGAATGAAGAACCTGATCCGCCGCTACTGGCATATCCTGCGCCGGCCAAGCGCCCACCTGAGCTTCGGCCTGCTCACCATCGGCGCATTCATCGCCGGCATCCTCTTCTGGGGCGGCTTCAATACGGCCCTGGAAGCGGCCAACACGGAACAGTTCTGCACCGGCTGCCACGAAATGCGCGACAACGTGTATCAGGAGCTGCAGGGCACGATCCACTTCACCAACCGCAGCGGCGTGCGCGCCAAGTGCGCCGACTGCCACGTGCCGCACAACTGGACCGACAAGATCGCGCGCAAGATGCAGGCGTCCAAGGAAGTGTGGGGCAAGATCTTCGGCAGCATCGACACGCGCGAGAAGTTCGAGGAAAAGCGGCTGGAACTGGCCACCCACGAATGGAACCGGTTCAAGGCGAACAATTCGCTCGAATGCCGCAACTGCCACCTGTACCAGTCGATGGACTTCACCAGGCAGAGCAAGCGCGCCGTCGACGCGCACTCCACCCAGCTCGCCTCCGGCGAAAAGACCTGCATCGACTGCCACAAGGGCATCGCGCACCGCCTGCCCGACATGTCGGGAGTCAGGTAGGCTCTTACCGCCGTCCGTCCCCGGCAGGCGCGGGGTCGGCGGTGGTGCCCGAGCTCTCGCCGGTCCCGGTTCCCCCGCCGGTGCTGCCGATGCCTTCCCAGGTGCGCGACATGGCCCGGTCCGACGTGACCCGACCGGTGTCCGCAGAAGAACCGCTTTCCCCCCGCACTTCGTCGCCGCCGGATGCGCTGCTGCCTGCCGTGCCGCTGGCGCCGGAACTGTCGCCGCAGGCACCGCTCTTGTCGGCGCAGCCCGCAGCCCTGTCGCCCGAGGGCGGCGCGTCACTCTGTCGAGCCCCCGCTCCCGCAGAGCCGGCGCCGGCGGCCTGCTCTCTAGGCTGCACGGTAACGGCGCTCGGCTGCGCCGCTGCCACGGCGGACATGCCGAGCATGCAGGCGAGCATGCATAAACGCTGTACTTTCATGATGACTCCTCGTCATGGCCCCTCGCGGAGCGAAATCCATCGTTCAGGATTAGACCTTCCGAAGAACGGGGGTTCTCATCATTTTTCCAGCCGCGCCTGTCGCTCAGTTGAAGCGCCCCGCCGCCCCCGCCATGCTGTAGCGCCCTGCGCCCAGCAGCGCCACCGTCAACGCGGCGACAAGGAACATGGCCTGCAACTCGAGCGCCCAGCCGCCTGTTTGCGCCACCGAAAAGAACTGCTCGGTGTGGACCAGCAGCACGGCGACCACCATATTGATCGCAATGACGAGCGCTGCCAGCCGCGTCCACACACCGAACAGCACCAGCAGCGGTGCGAGCACTTCGCCGATGAAAACCAGGTAGCCCAGTGCCGGCGGCATGCCAGCCTTGGCGACCGTTGCCGTAATAAAACCCACACCGCCCATGATCTTGGACACGCCGTGAAACAGGATCAGCAGCGCGAGCGTCGCGCGCAAAATCAGTTTCCCGAAATCCTCAGAGACAGCCCCAGTTTGTTTCCCATGCATGGTCGGCTCCTTTCCTTGGCTGGATACCTGGATTTCAGATGCTTGAAAAAGCGGAATAGTTCTTTCGCCAAATTCCCTCCTTCACGCTCGCTTGTCATTGCGCAAAATGCATGGGGCTGACGCGCCGCAACTGGCGTTCGCACCAATTCTGCCTATGCTAGTGGTTCGTCTTCACTTTTCCAGGAAAGGAGCATCATGGGCACACAGAAGAATGTCGCCATTTTTGTCGGCAGCCTGCGCAAGGAATCGCTGAACCGGAAAATGGCCCATGCCCTCATCGGGCTGGCACCGCCTTCGCTCAAGATGGAGATCGTCGAGATCGGCGGCCTGCCCTTGTACAACCAGGATTTCGATCCCGACCCGCCCCAGCCTGTGCGCGACTTCAAGCAGCGCGTGCAGGCCGCCGACGCCGTGTTGTTCATCACCCCGGAATACAACCGCTCGGTGCCGGGCGTGCTGAAGAATGCGATCGACACCGCTTCCCGCCCGTACGGGCAAAGCGCCTGGGAAGGCAAGCCGGGCGCGGTGATCAGCGTTTCGCCGGGCAAGATCGGCGGATTCGGCGCCAATCACCATCTGCGGCAATCGATGGTGTTCCTCGACGTCCCGATGATGCAGCAGCCGGAAGCGTATATCGGCGGCGCCGGCGAACTGTTCGACGACAAGGGCGGCATCGCGAACGACTCGACGCGCGACCTGATGCAGAAATTCCTGCAGGCGTTTGCACAATGGATAGAACGGAACGCCAGGAAGTAGGCGGCGTTCCCGCACGAACCTGCGCGAACCTGCAGTATGCGGCCGCAGTCAAATCAACCGGATTGACGGGCATGCGCGCGTGCCCGTTTTGCCTTGCCTGCCCTGCCTGATCAACGAGCCGGAGAAAATGATGACGACCATTGCCGAAGTAATGACTCCCGATGTGACAGTTGTAGCGCCACAAGACACGATTCAAAAGGCTGCGAAGATGATGGCCGAGTGGAATGTCGGCGCGTTGCCGGTATGCGACGGGAAAAAACTGATCGGCATGCTGACCGACCGCGACATCGCGGTACGCGCAGTACCGACCGGGAAAGCGCCCGCCGATATCCGGGTGTCGGACATCATGAGCAAGGAAGTGCGCTGGTGCTTCGCCGACCAGCAAATGGGCGAAGTATTGCAGGAAATGGGCTCCGAACAGGTCCGCCGCATTCCCGTCCTGAACCGCAACAGCATGGAACTGGTCGGCATCGTGTCGCTAGGCGACTTTGCGGCCCGGTGGAATGCCCACGTGGACAAGACGATGCAGAAAATCTCCACGCCCTCGGCACCGGTGCGCCCGGCGCCGCATTAATTCAATGCATGATCAATGGCAGCACGATGACGCCCCAGGTCATCGCCGCCAGCGCCAGCGCCAGGAAAACGGCTGCGCTGCCGAAGTCTTTCGCGTTCTTCGACAGCGGATGACGCTCGAACGAGATGCGGTCGACGACGGCCTCGATCGCGGAATTGATCAGCTCGACGATGAGCACCAGCGTCAGCACCGCCAGGAGCGCCACCTTCTCCAGCGCGCTCACGGGCAGCAGGAGCGCCGCGATGGCTGCCGGCACGGCCAGCATCAGCTCCTGGCGGAACGCATGCTCGTTTCGCCAGGCGGCCTTGAAACCCTGGATCGAATAGGAAAAGGCGTCGTAAATCCGCCTGATGCCGCTTTTGCTCTTGAACTCGCTGATCTGTGGTTCGTTTTTCATCGTCGTTCTTTGTACTGCTCCAGGAACGTCTTCCCGGACGGCGCCGGCAAGTCGCGGTAATCGGTCCAGCCGCCGGCAAATGGCAATCTTGATACGGTCTTCTTGCTGCCTGCCAACAGGCGCAGGAAGCGTACACCGATTTTGCTCGCCAGTCGATAAAGCGCCGGCCGTTTCGCAACATACGCCCAGGCCATCAGCCCCAACCGCTCCGTCATCGGCCGCAGATGCCGTTCCACCTGTTTTTCGCGCAGCTTGCGCAGCAGGTCGGGCAGTGGAATCTTCACCGGGCACACCACGTGGCATTCGCCGCACAGGGTCGAGGCCTGCGGCAGGTCGAGCGCATTCTCGATCCCGACGTAGGACGGCGTGAGCACGCTGCCCATCGGCCCCGGATAGACCCAGCCGTAGCTGTGCCCGCCGATCTTCTGGTAGACCGGGCAATGGTTCATGCAGGCGCCGCAGCGGATGCAGCGCAGCATCTCCTCGAACTCGCCGCCGATCAGGCCAGTGCGCCCGCCGTCGACCAGCACGTAGTACATATGCTCCGGGCCGTCCTGGTCGCCGGCGCGCTTCGGCCCGGTCAGGATCGACACGTAGTTCGAGATCGACTGGCCGGTGGCCGAGCGCGGCAAGAGGCGCAGCACGGTCGCGAAATCCTCCAGCGTCGGCAACACCTTTTCGATGCCGGTCACCACCACGTGCACCTTGGGCGGCAAAATCGTGCACATGCCCTCGTTGCCTTCGTTGGTGACGATGGCGACCGAACCGGTTTCGGCGATCACGAAATTGCCGCCGGTGATGCCCATGTCGGCCGACAGGAATTGCGGGCGCAGCATCTCGCGCGCCTCGCGCGTCATCTGCGCAATGTCGGTCAGGCGCGGCCGCTTGTGCACGCGCGCGAACAGGTCGGAAATCTCTTCCTTGTCCTTGTGCACCACCGGCGCGATGATGTGCGACGGCGCTTCGTTGTTGTTGATCTGCAGGATGTACTCGCCGAGGTCAGTCTCGATCGGCTGCACGCCGGCGGCTTCCAGCGCGCTGTTCAATGCCATTTCTTCCGACACCATCGACTTCGACTTGGTGGCCTTCTTCACGCCGTGCTTTTGCGCGATCTCGACCACCAGGCGCGACGCGTCTTCCGCGCTTTCGGCGAACAGCACGGTGGCGCCGGCGGCGGTGGCGTTCGTCTCGAAGATTTCCAGCCACACGTCGAGGTTCTCGATCGCCCGCATGCGGCGCTCGATGGCGGCGTCGCGCGTTCCTTCGAAATCGTCCAGCTCCAGGATGGCCGAGGCGCGGCCGCTGACGAACTTGGTGGACAGCTTTTTCAGGTTCTGCTGCAGGCGCCGGTCGGCCAGCTTCTGGCCGGCGCGCGCCTTGAAATGCATGGACTGGACTTGCATCAGATATCTCCCGCCAGCACTTGCGCCACATGCAGCACGCGCGTCTTGTCATCGCCGGTGCGGCGCAGGCGCCCCTCGATGTTCAGCATGCAGCCGAGGTCGCCCAGCACGACCGCGTCGGCGCCACAGTCGTGGATATTCGCGCATTTTTCATCGACGATGGCTGACGAGATATCGCCGTATTTGACGGAAAAGGTGCCGCCGAAGCCGCAGCACTGCCGGCTGTCCTTCATTTCCGTGATCTCGACGCCGGCCTTGTCCAGCAGCTCGCGCGGCTGCCGCTGCACGCCGAGCTCGCGCAAGCCGCAGCAGGAATCGTGGTAGGTGACCTTGCCCGGATTCTTGCCCGGCCCCGGCAGCCGGTCGAGCTTGACGACGGAATGCAGGAAATCGGTCAGCTCGTAGACGCGCGGCGCCAGCCGCCGCATGCGCGCCAGCCAGGCCGGATCGTCCGCGAACAGGTCCATGTAGTGGATCTTGACGTTGCCGCCGCAGGAGCCGGACGGAATCACGACGTAGTCGAACGCCTCGAATTCCGTGACAAACTTTTCCGCCAGCGCGCGCGCCGCCTTGCGGTCGCCCGAACTGTAGGCCGGCTGGCCGCAGCACGTCTGCGACTGCGGCACCGTCACTTCGCAGCCGGCCGCTTGCAGCAGCTTGAGTGTGGAAAAGCCGATTTCCGGCCGCATCGCGTCGATCAGGCAGGTAACGAACAAGCCGACTCTCATGGGGTTGCCCTCGCGGTGGATACAGGGATCATTATGACGCGCCGAGCGAAAACAGGTCGGCGGATACCGGCGAAATAATGCCTGCCATCCTGTCAACTTCCCTGTAACTCTTTTTCATTTTTTCACAATGTGATATAAAGCATATACTGCAACGCATCAAATGCAACATGAAACCTGAACAAGCTTCCGAGAATAGTCAAATTTCGATCCAAGTGATCGAGCGCATGATTTCGTTATTGGATGCGCTCGCCCAGTATCCCGATCCGGTCAGCCTGAAAGAGCTGTCCACCGTCACCAGCCTGCATCCGTCGACCGCACACCGCATCCTGAACGACTTGGTGGTCAAGCGCTTCGTCGATCGCGCCGAAGGCGGCACCTATCGCCTCGGCATGCGCCTGCTGGAGCTGGGCAATATCGTGAAGAGCCGCCTGAACGTGCGCGAAGCCGCGCTCGATTACATGCGCGCGCTGCATCGCAAGACGCAGCAGACGATCAACCTGTCGGTGCGCCAGGGCGATGAAATCGTGTACATCGACCGCTCCTTTTCGGAACGCTCCGGCATGCAGGTGGTACGCGCCATCGGCGGCCGCGCGCCGCTGCATCTGACCTCCACCGGCAAGCTGTTCCTGTCGGTGGACGACCCCAAGCTGGTGCGCGCCTATGCGACCCGCACCGGACTGGCCGGCCACAACAAGAATTCGATCACCGACCTCGCTAAGCTGGAACGCGAACTGAGCCTGGTGCGCGCGCGCGGCTATGCGCGCGACAACGAGGAACTGGAACTGGGGGTGCGCTGCATCGCCGCCGGAATCCACGACGATACGGGCAAGCTGATCGCCGGCCTGTCGATTTCCGCGCCGGCCGACCGACTGCAGGACGATTGGGTGGACGACCTGGTGTCGACCGCCAACGAGATTTCCTCCGTGCTTGGCTACGTGCCGGAAGGCGCCGCCGCCTGATCCAACCCGGGACGCCGCATAAAACAGGCAGGCCGCTTCGCGCGGCCCTGCCCATTTGTGCCTTCTCTATCCCTGCCCGTGCAGCCAGACGCGCATCAGGGATAGCAGCTGCGCCACGTCCACCGGCTTGGTGATGTAGTCGGACGCGCCGGCCGCCAGGCATTTGTCGCGGTCGCCCTTCATCGCCTTGGCAGTCAGGGTGATGATGGGCAGCGCCTTGAAGCGCGGGATGCTGCGGATGGCGCGCATGGTGTCGTAGCCATCCATCTCCGGCATCATGATATCCATCAGCACGATCTCGACATCCGGCTCCCGTTGCAGCACCTCGATGCCGTCACGCCCGTTTTCCGCGAACAGCACCTTCATCTGCTGCCGTTCCAGCACCGAGCTCAAGGCGAAGATGTTGCGCAGGTCGTCGTCGACGATCAGCACCTTGCGCCCGGCCAGGCCACTATCGGAAACGCGGATGTCTTCCAGCATGCGGCGCTGCACCTCCGGCAGGCTGGCCGGCGAACGATGCAGGAACAGCGCGGTTTCATCCAGCAGGCGCTCGGACGAACGCACATCCTTGACGACCACGGTTTTCGCGATGCGCTTCAGGCGCGCCACTTCCTTGCGGTTCAGGTCCTTCGCGGTATAAACCACGATCGGCAGGTCGCGCAGCGCATCGTCCTCGCCGATCATGTCGAGCAGCTCGAAGCCGCTCATGTCCGGCAGCGACAGATCCACCACCATGCAATCGAACGGCTGCGAGGCCAGCTCGCTCAACGCTTCCTGCCCGGTGCCGACAGCGACGATATTGACGTCGGAAGCGTCGATCAGGTCGATCATCGATTCGCGCTGAAGCGCGTCGTCCTCGACGATCAGGAGATTGCGCTTGCCGCGGCTCAGGAATTGCTGGATGCGGGCGAACTCTTCCTGCAGCCGCTCGCGGTCGACCGGCTTGTGCAGGCAGGAGATCGCGCCCCGCTGCAGCGCGCGCTCGCGCACCAGCGTCCTGCCCATGACGTGCACCGGGATGTGGCGCGTGGCGGGGTCCCGCTTGAGGCGGTCCAGCATGGCGAAGCCGCCCATGTCGGGCAAGTCGATATCGAGCAGGATCGCCACCGGCAGGTAGTCGCGCGCCAGCGTCAGGACGGAGGCGCCCTGATGCGTGACGATACCCTTGAAGTTCTTCTCGCGCGCATAGTCGAGCAGGACGTTGGCAAAGCCGGCGTCGTCCTCGACGATCAGCATCGCCGGATCGCCGGGCGCAATCAACGTGCGATCGTCCAGCGCGCTTTCGAATTCGACGAAGGGCGTGTCCATGCCGGGCATGGACACCGCCGGCCGGGCAACGTCCAGGACAGGCTGGGCCAGCATGTCGCCCTCGCCCGCGCCGGCCAATGCCATGCTCCCATCCGCCTGTGCCGGTCCAGTCTGGCTGCCCGCTTGCTGCTGGACATAGAACGGCGCCGGCGGCACGCCGTAATTCATGAATGCGACGCTCTGATAAGGCAGGTACAGCGTGAACGTGCTGCCGGCGCCGATCACGCTTTCGACGCGGATCTCGCCGCCGAGCAGGCGCGCCAGCTCGCGCGAAATCGACAGGCCCAGCCCGGTGCCGCCGTACTTGCGCGCGGTGCTGCCGTCGGCCTGCTGGAACGCCTCGAAGATCAGCTGCAGCTTGTCGGCGGCAATGCCCACGCCGGTGTCGGTCACCGAAAACGCCAGCACGCCGTCGGCTTGCGCGAGGCTGGGATTGTCTGCGCTCCAGCCGCTCTTTGCCATGCCGATCTGCAGCGCCACCCGGCCGCGGTTAGTGAACTTGAAGGCGTTCGACAGCAGGTTCTTCAGGATTTGCTGCAAGCGGGTGGTGTCGGTCATCATCGACGGCGGCAGCGTCGGCCCAAGCTCCACCGAGAAGCCGAGTTGCTTGGCCTCGGCCATGTGGCGGAAGGTGCGCTCGACATAGCCCGACAAGGTGCGGAAGCGGTACTCGCTCATTTCGAGCGTGACGGTGCCGGACTCGATCTTGGACAGGTCGAGGATGTCGTTGATCAGCGTGAGCAGGTCGCTGCCGGAACCGTAGATGGTCCGGGCGAATTCCACCTGCCGCTCGGAGAGGTTGCCGTCCGGGTTGTCCGACAATTGCTGTGCCAGGATCAGCAAGCTGTTCAGGGGCGTGCGCAACTCGTGCGACATGTTCGCCAAAAACTCGGACTTGTACTTCGACGACAGGGCCAGCTGCGTCGCCTTTTCCTCCAGGGCCAGCTTGGCCTGTTCCACTTCGCGGTTCTTGCGCTCCACCTCGTTGTTCTGCTGCGACAGCAAGCGCGCCTTTTCCGCCAGCTCCAGGTTGGTCTGCTGCAGCTCCTGCGCCAGTGATTGCGATTGCCGCAGCAGGCTCTCGGTGCGGCTGTTGGCCTCGATCGTGTTGAGCACCACGCCGATGGTTTCCATCAGTTGGTCGAGGAAGGACAAATGGGTTTCGGTGAAGCGGTCCAGCGAGGCGATCTCGATCACCGCTTTCACCTGCTGCTCGAACAGGATCGGCAGCACCACGATGTTGGTCGGGGGCGCTGCGCCCAGGCCCGAGGAGATCTGGATGTAATCGCGCGGCACGTTGGTGAGCCAGATGCGCTGCTTTTCCAGCGCGCATTGGCCGACCAGCCCTTCGCCGGGCAAGAACGAGGTCGGCAGCTTGCGGCTGGAGCGGTAGCCGTAGCTGGACGTCATGCGCAGGCGGGCGTCGTCGTCGCCCGAGTCCATCATGTAGAACACGCCGTGGTGGGCCGACACCAAGGGCGCCAGTTCCGACAGGATCAGGGTGGTGACGGCGGACAGGTCGCGCTGGCCCTGCAGCAAGCGGGTGAAGCGCGCGAGATTGGTCTTGAGCCAGTCCTGCTGGGCATTCTTTTGCGTGGTTTCCTTCAGGTTGCGGATCATCTCGTTGATGTTGTCCTTCAGGTCCGCCACTTCGCCGCGCGCCTCGACCTGGATCGAGCGCGACAGGTCGCCGCGCGTCACCGCCGTGGCCACTTCCGCGATCGCGCGCACCTGCGTAGTCAGGTTCGCCGCCAGCTGGTTGACGTTCTCGGTCAAATCCTTCCACGTGCCCGAGGCGCCCGGCACGCGTGCCTGGCCGCCGAGCTTGCCTTCCACGCCCACCTCGCGCGCCACTGTCGTCGCCTGGTCCGCGAACACTGCCAGCGTATCGGTCATCTCATTGATCGTGTTGGCCAGCGCTGCGATTTCGCCGCGCGCCGCCACAGTCAATTTCTTCTTCAGGTCGCCGTTCGCCACCGCAGTCACGACGCCAGCGATGCCGCGCACCTGCGCCGTCAGGTTGGCCGCCATGAAGTTCACGTTGTCGGTCAGATCCTTCCAGGTGCCGGCCGCACCTTTCACCTGCGCCTGGCCGCCCAGTTTGCCCTCGGTGCCCACCTCGCGCGCCACGCGTGTCACCTCCGAGGCGAACGACGACAGCTGGTCGACCATCACGTTGATGGTGTCCTTCAGCTGCAGGATCTCGCCCTTCACGTCCACCGTGATTTTCTTCGACAAGTCGCCGTTCGCGACCGCCGTCGTCACTTCCGCGATGTTGCGCACCTGCGCCGTCAGGTTAGCCGCCATGAAGTTCACGTTGTCGGTCAAGTCCTTCCAGGTGCCGCCCACACCGGGCACATAAGCTTGTCCGCCCAGCCGTCCCTCGGTGCCGACCTCGCGCGCCACCCGCGTCACTTCCGAGGCGAACGAGCGCAGCTGGTCCACCATCGTGTTGATCGTGTCTTTGAGCTGCAAAATCTCGCCGCGCACGTCCACCGTGATTTTCTTCGACAGGTCGCCGTTGGCCACCGCGGTGGTCACGTCGGCGATGTTGCGCACCTGCGAAGTCAGGTTGCCGGCCATCGAGTTCACCGAGTCGGTCAAGTCTTTCCAGGTGCCGGCCACGCCCGGCACATTCGCCTGCCCTCCCAGCTTGCCCTCGGTGCCGACCTCGCGCGCCACGCGCGTGACTTCCGAGGCAAACGACGACAGCTGGTCGACCATCACGTTGATGGTGTCCTTCAGCTCCAGGATCTCGCCCTTCACGTCCACCGTGATCTTTTTCGACAAGTCGCCGCGCGCAACAGCGGTCGTCACTTCCGCGATGTTACGCACCTGGCCGGTGAGGTTGGACGCCATGAAGTTCACGTTGTCGGTCAAGTCTTTCCAGGTGCCGCCCACGCCCTTGACCTGTGCCTGGCCGCCCAGCTTGCCTTCGGTGCCCACCTCGCGCGCCACCCGCGTCACCTCCGACGCAAAGGAATTCAACTGGTCCACCATCACGTTGATGGTGTCCTTCAGCTCCAGGATCTCGCCCTTCACATCGACCGTGATTTTCTTCGACAAGTCGCCGTTCGCAACCGCCGTCGTCACTTCCGCGATGTTGCGCACCTGCGCCGTCAGATTCGACGCCATGAAATTCACGTTGTCGGTCAAATCTTTCCAGGTACCCGCCACGCCGGGCACATAAGCCTGCCCGCCTAGCCGTCCCTCGGTGCCCACCTCGCGCGCTACGCGCGTCACTTCCGAGGCGAACGAGCGCAGCTGGTCCACCATCGTGTTGATCGTGTCTTTGAGCTGCAAAATCTCGCCGCGCACGTCCACCGTGATTTTCTTCGACAAGTCGCCGTTGGCCACCGCGGTGGTCACATCGGCGATGTTGCGCACCTGCGAAGTCAGGTTGCCGGCCATCGAATTCACCGAATCGGTTAGGTCTTTCCAGGTGCCGGCCACGCCCGGCACATTCGCCTGCCCTCCCAGCTTGCCCTCGGTGCCGACTTCGCGCGCCACGCGCGTGACTTCCGAGGCAAACGACGAGAGCTGGTCGACCATCGTGTTGGCGGTCGAGGCCGCGCGCAGGAACTGGCCTTTCAACGGGCGGCCGTCGACGTCGAGCGACATTGTCTGCGACAAGTCGCCCTTGGCCACCGCGCCGATGACGCGCGCCATTTCGGTGGTCGGGTGCACCAGGTCGTCGATCAGGGTGTTGACCGACTTGACCATGGCGGCCCAGCCGCCCGACACCGCCGGCACCGAGGCGCGCTGCGACAGGCGGCCTTCGCGCCCGACCACCTGGCTGACTTCGGTGACGCCCTTGACCATCTGCTCGTTGGTTTCGATGATGTCGTTGAGCGTGTCGGCAATCTTGCCGGCCAGCCCCGTCCAGTCCGACGGCATGCGCACCGAAAAGTCGCCCTTCTTGAATGCGGTAAGCACGCTCAGCAGCGCCTTGGCATCCAGCTCGTGATCTTGCTCGTGATCTTGCTCTTGTTCTTGCTTTTGTTCTGACCGGCTATTCATTCAGCGTCTCCCCATTACGACTTGATGCACGTTCGTTATTGTCAATTTCAGGCTTTGTCCCGCACTGATCGGCGCTCCGTTACGCTCATACGCGGCGAAGTGTTTCCCTTGGGAAAAGATTAAGTATTTTGTTGCAAACACAGTCCTCGAGCAATGTCTCAATTTCACCTAGGCAGGCAAACTGAGCTCGTATTGATAATTATCAAAATCGGAAAATGAGAGAGCGCGAGTACGGCGGAAAACGCCACGGCCTCGCAAGGCCATCATCAGCGTGCCGAACTGGCATCCTGCAGCGCTTTTTTCCTACGCGGGACAGCGGAATGTGTAGAAGAAGACCGGTTGTTATCTTTGTCGGCGTCGCTTGCCCGCTTGTCGCGCGGCTTGGCTTCCTCGCCATAGCATCCGCCGCCTGCGTTTTTGTCGCCGTTATCAACCGGAATCGAGACGGTGAGCGCCGTTCCCCGGTCCTGTGCCGTGTCGATGTCGAGATCGCCCCCCAGAGCGCTGATTCGCTCCTTGATGCCGATCAGGCCAAAGGAATTGGCTTTTCGCCGGCACCCGGGAAAGATGCCGACACCATTGTCGGCCACGCGCATATAGAGCCGGTTGTCCGCCTGGTGGACTTCGATCTTGGTTTTGGTCGCGCGCGCATGGCGAAACACATTGTTCAGCGATTCCTGCAATACCCGGAACAACGCCGTGGCGCGGCTGTCGTCGACCACCAGTTCCTTGTCCGATAATTCCAGCTCACAGGCAATGCCTGTGCGCCGCTGGAATTCCTTCACCTGCCACTCGATGGCCGCACTCAGCCCAAGATCGAGGACAGTCGGACGCAGATTGTTGATGATCGAGCGCATCGCTTTCATGGTGGCATCGATATGATCGAGCACCGCGTGCACCTTGCCGTTGAGCTTGGGATGCGTGGATGCCGTGCGCGCATGCAGCATGGCGATATCGATACGCAATGCCAGCAGGTTTTGTCCGAGTTCATCGTGGATTTCGCGCGCAATGCGCTTGCGCTCGTCTTCCTTCACCCGCTCCTGGTAGCTGGCCAGCTCGCGCAATTCGTTCTGCGACTGGCGCAGTGCTTCTTCTGCCTGCTTGCGCTCGTTGATGTGCTGCAGGTCTAGCCGGCGCTGCGCCTGCAATTCTTCATTGAGATTTTCCAGGTCGTGCTTCTGGTGCTGTAACTGCATGTTTTTCTTTGCCAGCTCGACAAAGACGGCAACTTTGCTCTGCAGTATCTGCGGAATGATGGGCGTGAACAGGTAATCGACCGCGCCTTTCTGGTAACCCTTGAGGCGGTTCATTTCATCCGCGTAGTGGGCGGTCACGAAGATGATCGGCACCGATGCCGAGCGCGGATGCGAGTGGATCGCTTCGGCGGTTTCGAAGCCATCCATGCTCGGCATGCTGACATCGAGCAGGATCACCGCGAAATCGTGGTTGAGTACGTGGCGCAGCGCCTCTTCGCCGGAACGCGCGGTCATGACCTCGTAACTGTTCCGGTCCACCAGCAGGCTAGACAGCGCCAGCAGGCTGGCCGAGTCGTCGTTTACGAGAAGGACTTTGGGAACAAACACGAACAATCGAACGCCTATGCAAAAGAAAAACGGCCTGCAGAAGCCGGCACACCTGTTTGTCGATGATGCCGCAACTTCTTGGGACCGCCATTCATGGGTTAATTCGAATCTACGATCGGCTTCACCACTATGCGCGTCTTCCATCAAGACGGGCAATACAACGTCGGTAGCATGCCACTTGCACAACACGCTGCAAATTTAATAATCCAATCTAACACAGATACAGGAAAACGGCTGTAACCAAAATTCTATGAAAGCCGTTCCGAACGACAAAAGAAAAGGCGGTCGCAGCCATCTGGCTGCGACCGCCCTGGAGGATCTATGCGTGGAAACTTAGCTTTGATGCGGCGTCACCTGGGTCAGCGCCTGATGCTTGTTCACTTCGAGCCATTTACGGATGCGCCCGGCATCGGCCAGGCGAGAATCCTTGCCCTTGGAGTCAAGAAAAACCATCACGACGGGGCGACCATCGATCCTGGTTTGCATCAACAGACAACGCCCTGCTTCGGTGATATAGCCGGTCTTTTGCAGGCCGATCTCCCAATGAGGATTCATCACTAGCCGATTCGAATTAATGTATTGCAATACTTGCTTGCCGGTGTTCACCGAATACTTGCTATCGGTTGAATATTCGCGAATCAGTGGATGCCTGTAAGCCGCCACAACCAGCTTGGCCAGATCGCGCGCAGTCGCGACGTTTTGGCTGGACAGCCCAGTGGAATCGACGTAATGAGTATTGGCCATGCCCAAGGCCTTGGCCTTTGCATTCATAGCAGCAACAAATGCCGGCAGTCCTCCCGGATAGTGGCGTCCCAGCGCGGAGGCGGCGCGATTTTCCGAACTCATCAGGGCGATATGCAGCATATCGGAACGCTTCAGGTGCGAACCGACGCGCAAGCGCGAGGCGCTGTTTCTTTCTCGGTCAATATCGTCCGCCGTCACCTCCAGCACCTCGTCCATGTCCTGGCGCGCTTCCACCACGACTGTCGCAGTCATCAGCTTGGTCAGGGATGCGATCGGCAACGGAACGCTGGAATTCTTTTCAAACAAGACTTGCGAATTGGTCTGGTCGATGACAAACGCGACATTGGATTTCAAGGCCAAC
Organism: Noviherbaspirillum sp. UKPF54; assembly: GCF_007874125.1. NCBI lineage: Bacteria > Pseudomonadati > Pseudomonadota > Betaproteobacteria > Burkholderiales > Oxalobacteraceae > Noviherbaspirillum > Noviherbaspirillum sp. UKPF54. Next base: position 2,512,459 of record NZ_CP040128.1, read on the forward strand.
GGATCGCGTGTTGCGTTCAAGCCAGCCAGATCGCCGGCCGTCATGACCGGCGGCATCACCGGCAAGGCCGGCGTGTAGGCCACGGGCTGAACCGCATTGCGATGTGTGACATGGGCGACGACAGGCTTCTTGCCGGATTTCCTGTGCGACTTGTGTGACGCTTGCCGGTGCTTCGCGTGGGCATGGCTTGCCACTTCCGTTTTACTTTTGGAACTCTTTTTGTGAACGTGCTTCTTTACGGAAGACTTTGTAGCGGACTTGTTTTCGGCGTGTACCGCAGGAACAGTGACCGACAGGGCACATATTGAAAAAACGACCCGTAGCGCGGACTTGAACATCGGCATCCCCCCCATTTCATGCTCGAATTCATTATATCTTGCAGTCTAGCAAAATAGTGAAAATCAGCAAGAAAATGAGAGGGTTAGCACAGGCAGTTAAACAAATTTCTTACTGCAAATTGATACCCCGCAAACAAAAAGCCCGTCCACTAGGTGGAAGGGCTTTTCAATCTATTGGATGAGGGTGAATTTGCGTTACAAGGCTTCGGCAATCGCGCGTCCAAGATCCGCCGTTGCGGCCGATCCGCCCATGTCTGAGGTAAAGGGCGCATGCCTCGGTCCGGCTTCCAGCACCTTTTCGATTGCGCGAAGGACGGCCGCGCCCGCTGCATGATGCCCGAGGTGTTCCAGCATCATGGCGCCGCACCAGATCTGCCCGATTGGGTTGGCGATGCCTTTGCCGGCGATGTCGGGAGCGGAGCCATGCACCGGCTCGAACAGCGAAGGATAGTCGCGCTCCGGATTGATATTGGCCGACGGCGCAATCGCGATCGTCCCGGTGCAGGCGGGCCCAAGGTCGGACAGGATGTCGCCGAACAGGTTGGATGCCACGACCACGTCGAAGCGGTCCGGGTTGCGTACGAAATGCGCTGTCAGGATGTCGATGTGGTACTTGTCCCACCTCACGTCCGGATAGGACCTCGCCATTTCTTCTACCCGCTCGTCCCAGTACGGCATCGTGATCGAGATACCGTTGGACTTGGTGGCCGAGGTCAGGTGCTTTTTCGGCCGGCGCTGCGCCAGATCGAATGCGAACTTCAGGATGCGGTCGACTCCCTTGCGCGAGAATACGCTTTCCTGGAATACGACTTCGCGCTCGGTGCCCTCGTACATCTTGCCGCCGACCGAGGAATATTCGCCTTCGGTATTCTCGCGCACCACGTAGAAATCGATATCCCCCGGCTTGCGGTTCGCCAGCGGCGACGGGATGCCCGGCATCAGGCGGCACGGACGCAGGTTCACGTACTGGTCGAATTCGCGCCGGAACTTCAAGAGCGAGCCCCACAGCGAGATATGGTCCGGCACGGTATCCGGCCAGCCCACCGCGCCGAAGAAAATCGCGTCATGCCCGCCGATCCGGTCCTTCCAGTCGTCCGGCATCATCTGGCCGTGCTTGGCGTAGTAGTCGCACGACGCGAAGTCGAAATGATCCCATTTGAAATCGATACCGAATTTGCGCGCGGCGGCGTCCAGGACGCGCAATCCCTCGGGTACCACTTCCTTGCCGATGCCGTCGCCGGGAATGACGGCGATACGATGCGTGCTCATACTCTGCTCCTCCAATGATTACGCAAGATCTTAATGCGTATCGCCGCGCCGTTCATTAAACGGAAACTACTACATTATTTCCTCGAACGACATAATCGCTACTCGATGAACTTTGCGAACGTCGATACCGCTTCACGCTCCGTCACCAGCGTGTTCTCGATCTTGTCAGGATCGGCATAACCGAGCGACATGCCGCAAACGACCATTTCGTTGGGAGGCAGTTGCAGCACGTCGGCGATGATCTTGTGATACTGGGTGAACGCCGCCTGCGGGCAGGTGTCCAGTCCGCGCGCACGCGCGGCAATCATGACGTTTTGCAGGAACATGCCGTAATCGAGCCAGGAGCCCTGCTCCATGATGCGGTCGATCGTGAAGATCATGCCCACCGGCGCATCGAAGAAGGCGTAGTTGCGCCCGTGCTGGGCATGCATGCCCGCCTTGTTTTCGCGCGTCAGGCCCAGGAGCGCATACAAGTCCCAGCCGACCTTGCGGCGGCGGTCGATGTAGGGCGCGACCCATTCGCGCGGATAGTACGCATATTCCTCGGCATGCTGGCGGCTGAGCGACTGATCGTTATGTGCACGCAGCACTTCCGCCGACAGGCGTTCCTTGGCGGCGCCGGTCAGCACGTACACTTTCCACGGCTGGGTATTGGTGCCGGACGGCGCGCGGGCGGCGACGTCGAGAATCGACTCGACATCCTCGCGCGCCACCGGCGTGGGAAGAAAGGCGCGGATCGAGCGGCGCGAGGTAATCGCGCTATCGACCATCTTCTGCTGTTCGTTCTGGATCATGGTTATCCGACGGTTATGGTTTGCAACAAGGAGCGCATCCTTTCCGGAATCGCGCTCGGTCGGCGGGTGACGCGGTCGACATACACATGCACGAAATGTCCCTGCGCCGATGCGGTCTCCTCGTCGTTGCGGAAGATGCCGACTTCATAGCGCACGCTGGAGTTGCCCAGCTTCGTCACACGCAGGCCGGCGGTCACGCGATCCGGGAAAGTCACCGACGCAAAGTAATTGCACTGTGTTTCGATCACCAGACCGATGACACGGCTGCGCTCGATGTCAAGCGCCTCATTGGCAATCAGGAACTGGTTCACCACCGTGTCGAACCAGCTGTAATAGACGACGTTGTTTACATGCCCGTAGGCGTCGTTGTCCATCCAGCGCGTGGTGATCGCGTGGAAGTGCCGGTAATCGCTTCGCTTGTTTGCTTCTGCTCGCATTGCTCACTTTCTCACAACAAGTGCTACGCCAATGACGGCCAGCACCATGCCGGCCACGCCGACCATGCTGAACGCCTCCCCAAACATGAGCCACGCCATGACAGCCGTCGTTGGCGGGGTCAGGTACATCAGGCTGCTGACCTGCGTCGCCGCGCTCTTTCTGATGAGCGCGAACAGCAGGAAGATCGCGCCGATCGACAGCGCCAGCACCGACCACGACAAGGCGCCGGCGAACCGCGGCGTCCATTGCACGGCATCGAACGCGGGAGTCAGGTGCTCGAACGCGATGGCGAACGGCAGCACCACGACAATCGATGCGGCGAACTGGATCACGGTCCCGGTGCGCAGGTCGAAGCTCGGACAGTGACGCTTCTGGTACAGCGTTCCGATCGTAATCGACAGCAGCGCAAACACGCACAGCGCGATGCTTTGCCATGATAAGCCGATCAGCGAAATCTTGTTAACCACTACCAGGCCGACGCCGCAGATGCCGAACAGCAGGCCGATCCACTGGCGGCCGGTGACGCGCTCACCCACGAGCGGAGCGGCAAACGCGGTCAGGATCGGCTGCATGCCGACGATCAGCGCGGACAGGCCGGCCGGCATGCCGAGCTTGATCGCGCACCAGACGCCGCCGAGATAGCCAGCCTGCACCAGTGTTCCGGCCAGGGCGATCTGTCTTATCCGCCCGATCGTCCAAGGCGCCCTCGTCAGCAGCACCACCGGCAGCAGCACGGCCAGCACGCCAGCGAAGCGCAGCAGCAGGAAGGTCAGCGGCGGCGCGTACGGCAGGCCGAACTTGGCGACGACGAAGCCGGTGCTCCAGATCAGCACGAACAGGAACGGCATCGCGGCAATCCAGGCGTTAGGCCGCGCCGCCGCAGGCCGGCGTGCCTGGGTGGATGTGGTGGAGGTCATGCAGGAGAAGCGGCCGCAATGCGGCCGCTATAGCTGGAAGCAATGCCAACAGTCTGCACGTGGACCGCCACCGTGTCTTGGATGTTCTTGCCGTAGCCTCCGGCCATCGCGACGGCGACCGCAATGCCGCGCTCGCGCGCATGGTCCAGCACCATCCGGTCGCGTGCCGCCAATCCGTCCATCGTCAGCTTCAGGCGGCCGAGGCGATCGCCTTCATGCGGATCAGCACCGGCGAGATAAATGATCAGCTGCGGCGAAAAGCGGCGAAACATCCCGTCCAGCGCTTCCCGCAATGCCCGCAGGTATTCGGCATCTCCGGTACCGTCATCCAGCGCGACATCGAGGTCGCTGCATTCCTTTTCGAACGGATAGTTGTTTTGCCCATGCAGCGACAGCGTGAATACCGAGTCGTCGCGCGCCAGGATCGACGCAGTGCCGTTGCCTTGATGGACATCGAGGTCGACAATGGCGACGCGTTGCACGCGCCGCTCGGCCTGCATCAAGCGTGCAGCAACCGCCGCATCGTTAAACACGCAAAACCCCTCGCCGCGATCGGCATACGCGTGGTGCGTGCCGCCGGCCAGGTTGGCCGCCACGCCCTGCGAAAGCGCGGCGCGACATGCGGCGATCGTGGCTCCGGTCGAGCGGCGCGACCGCTCCACCATTTGCGGTGACCAGGGAAAACCAATCGCCTTCTGTTGCGCCGGCGACAGGTCGCCGTTCGATACGCGCTGGATATAAGCAGGATGGTGCGCCAGTGCAAGCACACCGTCGGTCGTCAAGGGTGCCTCATTGAATTCGATGCCCGGGATGGACGCAAGTACACCCTCACGCACCAGCCGGTACTTTTGCATCGGAAATCGATGCCCTTCCGGTAGCGGCAGGACGAAATGGTCGCTGTAGAAGGCTTTCAAGGCTGCAGTTTACGTAAAGGGAAAGTGCAAAGGGAAGCCAAGGAGTGTAGCACGCGCCCCGCCGCCGCCCCATTCGACAGAGGCGTGGCTTTTTGGTGCTCCGCAACAAAATTTATTGACTTAATAAAAACAATGCTTAGAATATAGTTTGTTGCGACGCACAAAAGATGTATGCGCACTTGTCGCCTTGCTTCTTGATCAATCCTCGTCCTCCAAAGGAGATGTATATGTTTACGATTCCCGAACAGTTTTCCGCTGCATCCAAGGCCACGCTCGAATCCCAGCTCGCCCTGCTGAACGCGCTCACCAACAAGACCTTTGAAGGCGTCGAGAAAGTCCTCGACCTGCACCTGAGCGCTGCCAAGGAATCGCTGGAAGAATCCAATGCCACGACCAAGCAATTCCTCTCTGCCAAGGATGCGCAAGAGTGGTTGTCGCTGGTTGCCGCCCAAACCCAGCCGAACGCTGAAAAAGCCCTGGCATACAGCCGCAGCCTGGCGTCCATCGCCTCCGGCCTGCAAGCCGAGTTCAGCAAGGTCGCCGAAGCGCAGATCGCAGAAACCAGCCGCAAGGTGCTGGAACTGGTGGAAGAAGTGACCAAGAACGCCCCGGCCGGCACCGAAAACGCCATCGCCATGGTGAAGTCCACTATCGGCAACGTCAACGCCGGCTATGAACAGCTGTCCAAGACCACCAAGCAGGCGGTCGAAGCGCTGGAAGCGAACCTGAACACCGTCACCCAGCTGCAACCGGTTACCAAGGCTGCACGCGCCGCCGGCAAGAAGTAATAGGCAGTTCTGCGCCGCTAAATGGAAAGCGGCGCAGGAGCGCCGGGGCTAGGGAGTGCCATCCATGCCCCGGTATTCCGCCCCGCACTGATCAAGGCCGCGCAGCATCCTTTCGAATGCCGCGACAACCTGCGCCGGATCGCCTTTCACCCCCAGCTCGATGTGGCGCCGTGTCGTCGCGTCGCCGACGCTCGGCAGGCTGAACACTTTCACCAGCGGAAATTCCTCCTCGACTTGCTCCATCAGCGGCGTCAGGGTCGACTCCGCCTTGCCGAACACCAGCACCGCCTTTTCCAGGCGAGCCGCCTTCCTGAAGAGATGCGCGTAATGGGTATCGAGCACCCACTCGATCATCGGCCATGCCATCACGGGAAACCCCGGGACAAAATAGTGCGCGCCCTTGTCGCCATGCCGGATCGCGAAGCCGGGAATCTTGTTGAACGGATTCGGGATGATCTCCGCTCCCTGCGGGAACTCGCCCATCTTGAGCCGATGCGCATTGTCCGGCGCGCCATAGTCCGGAACCCGGCCTTCCTCGCGCGCCACATCCGCAATGCGCTCCTCGATCTTCGCCCTGGCTTCCGGATGCAGCACCAGCGGCACGTCCAGCGCTGCGGCGGCGCACTGGCGCGTATGGTCGTCCGGAGTGGCACCGATGCCCCCGCAGGAAAACACGATGTCGCCGCTGGCGAACGTGCGCTTCAAGACGGCAGTGATGCGCTCCCGGTCGTCGCCCACGTACTCCGCCCACGACAACTGCAGGCCACGCGCCGACAGCAGTTCCACCACCTTGGGGAAGTGCTTGTCCGTCCGTTTTCCGGACAGGATTTCGTCGCCGATGATAATGAGTCCGATAGCCATAAGATCGATCCGATGGACAAAAGGCCATTATGCCCGAGCCGGGCGGATTCCTCCGGGGACCTTCAGTTCTTCGGAACCGGCCGCACCGAAACACGCGCACGATAGGCGGCCAGCGCATCGAGGCAGTAGTGCTGGAACCACAAGCCGCTGAACACAAACACCAGCACGTACAGCCAGATCGCGCCGGCCGCCAGCACCGGAAAAAAAATCACCGACAAGGCGCCGCCCAGCCACAGCAGCGATGGCGCCGCGCCCAGCGCGCCGGTGATGGCGCCGATCGCCAGCAAGGGCCAGCGGTGGATGCGCACAATTTCGCGGTATTCCTGCGCGCTGGCATGGTCGGCCAGCGCGTCGTATGCCATCACCCGATAGGTCAGCCAGCCCCACAGTACGGGATGTACGATGAGAGCCAGCGGCGGAAACAGCGACAGCGGCAACGTGACCAGCCACAGCGCGACGAACACCACAAACGAAGACAGCGCCACCCACACGCTGCCCCAGACGCTGCCGCCCTTGCGCCGCTCCAGTTGCGGATGATGGCGGCTGGCCACATGGCGCGCAATGATCGGCATGACCATCGTGCCGACGAACACTAGCGCGGTCAGGATCATCAGCGGCAGCAATACCCACATCGCGATCAGCGGCACCAGCACCGTCTTGAGCGTGCCCAGGCCGAACCATCCCAGCACCTGGCCGGCAGCGCCGAAGGCGTCGTTCTCAGTGAAATAGGTCTGCAGCCAGTCGATCGCCGGCTGCAGGCCAAGCCACAGCAGCACGCCCCAGACGGCGACCGAAACGACGAACGGCAGCACCGTCAGCAGCAGCATCCGCAAGTGCAACTGCGACAGCAGCGCACGCACGAATGAAACCAGGACCGCGCGCATCAGGACTGTCTCCTTCCAGCCCATTCCACCATGCGCTGCAAGCCGCGCCATTGCTGCGCCCAGAATCCGCGTCCGTAATCGCGCCCTTCTCCCTGCGGAGGTGGCAGCTGGTCGCGCACACCTGCTGCTTCGAATCCATTTCCGAAATGCGCGGTGCGAAACAGGATGTCCCACACCGGGAACAGCACCGCGAAGTTATGGCCGCCCAGCGTACCCTTGCCGTTCGATTCGTGTCCTGCGCCGATCGCATGATGCAGGCGGTGGTAGCGCGGCGACACCAGCAGACGGTCTCCGAACCGACCGAAGTGCATGCGCACGTTGGCATGCTGCAGGCTTTGCTGCATGCGCGAAGCGACCACCAGCAGCACATATTGCGAGGGCTCGACGCCGATGAGCAGCGCGATGAACGCGAGGCAGGCGTCGTGCAGCAGGTCGTCCAGCAGGTGGTTGCGGTTGTCCGACCACAGGTTCAGGTCTTGCTGGCTGTGGTGCAGGCTGTGCAGCCCCCACCACCAGTGGAAACGGTGGCTGGCCCGGTGGTACCAGTAGTCGAAGAAGTCCAGAACGACCAGGTAGACGAAAAAACTCACCAGCGGAATGTCGGTAATGCCCGGCCATGCGCCTTCCAGGTTGAACTGGCTGATGCCGGACAGGTGCAGTTTCGACGCCAGCGCGTCGAACGGCGGACCGAGCACAAAAAACACTGCGACCTGGAAGGCGCCGAGCCTGTGAATACAGGTATAGACGAAATCATTGCGGCGCGCAGCCGGGTCGAGATCCGGCTTGACCGGGATCCACGCTTCCAGCGGGCGCAGTATCGCATACAGTAGCGCGAGCTCGATCAGCCCGACCAGGAACCACTCAGTGCCGGAAAACGCTTCCTCGGCCACATCGCCAAGGCCGAACTTGAACAGCAGCGGCTGCACCGCGACCTGGAACAGCCAGCCCTGGGCATAGCCAAACCAGTTAACCAGGGTGTCGATCATTTGCATGAGGTGAGAACGTTTTCATTGGATCAATGCCGCATCCCGTAGTCCGGATGATCGCGCAGGGTCGCGAAGCAGAATCCCTTGGTCTTCAGCCCGGCGATCAGCGGGTCGAGCACGGCCGGCGCCCATGGGTCCTTGCGCGACCAGATGCCCAGATGAGCGACAAAAATATCGCCATCCTTCAAGCCGTTCAATGCACGCATCAGCAGCACCCGGTTCTGCCATTTTTCGCTCGGCAGCTCATCGCCGGAAAAGCCGGCCGGCGACCAACCGACATGTGCATAGCCGCACGCCTTGCCCGCCGCCTTCAGGCGGGGCGTCAACCGTCCGCCAGGCGCGCGCCAGAACGGATCGAGTCTGGCGCCGGTCAGCTCGGTAAAGCGCTGCGCCACCCGGTTGAGTTCGTCGCAATACTGCCGCGCCGTCCACGCCAGCTTGCGACCGGCATCGGCGCCGAACTGTGGCTTCATCTCCATGCGCCCGTCCGGCAAATCGCGCAGCACGTAGACGTGGTCGAAGGTATGCGTGCCGAAGGCATGGCCCTCCGCCACGCGTGCCTTCCAGTATGGCGCCCAGGAAGGGTCGAGCGAATAATCGCCATTGACCGTTCTTTCGTTGGCCAGGAAAAACGTCGCCTTGACATGATGCTTGTCGAGCGTCCTGGCGATGAATTCGGCCTGCGACTGGCTGCCGGTATCGAAGGTGAGATAGATCGTCCCCTTGCATTGCGCCGCCGCCATCGCCGATGGAACGGACGCCAGCGTCGCCAGGCATGCGCCGAGGGTCCGGAGCCGTTTCATCATGTGTTTGGAGCGCGATTGTAGAAATACACGCCGTGCGGGGAGCGCCCGACCGGAATCATCCTGATTACCTTTTTCGCGGCGACATCGATCACCGCGACCTTCTTCACCCAGCGCAGCGTCGCCCACAGGTACTTGCCGTCGTCCGTCAGTTCCATGCAGTCGGGCCCGCCGGGAACGTCGATGGTGCCGACATTTTCGAGTGTTTTCTGATCGATGATGTTGATCGTGTTGGCTACCCGGTTCGACACGAACACATGCCGCTTGTCGCCCATCGCACGGAAGTTGTGCGTACCCTCGCCCGCCTTGATTTTCTTGACTGTTTTTTGCGCACGCCAGTCAATCACCTCGACGTAATCGCTGCCCATGATGCCGACCAATAAATACTTGTCGTCCGGCGTCATCGTGATCCCGGCCGGCAATTTCCCGACCGGCATAGTCCATTTGACCTGTTGTGTCGCCAGATCGATCGCGCTGACTTGGTCGCTGCCTTGCTGCGTGATGAACACCGTCTTGCTGTCGGCGCTGAACGCCATGTGGCTCGGCAGCTTGGCCAGGGGCAGACGCCTGGCGAGATTCAGGCGCTTGCCGTCGTATTGGTAAATATCGACATGATCGAGCCGCAGCGCGTTGGACACGAACCACTTCTGGTCCGGTGAAAAACCGATCTGATACGGATCGGCGACATCCTGGATGCGTCCCTGCGGCCGGCCCGTTTTTGGGTCGAGCAAAAGAAGCTCGTTGCCCATGGCGCTGGCCACGATCAGTGACTTGTTGTCCGGCGTCGACATCAGGTGATGCGGCTCCTTACCGACCGGAATCGAACCCAGTTCCTGATAGGTCGCCTGGTCGAGCAACGTCACGCTCGCGTCACGCGAGTTGAGCACCACGACGACGTTCGCGTGCGCGGCTGCACCGGCCAGCAAGCAGAATAAGACGGCAAAAAACAAACCAGTACGGCGTAGCATGAATTGCCTTGGATGATAAATGGATGAAACGGCACAGGGGCGCCATTCTACCGATCGATGCGATTGCTCGCCCTGGACGCGCCGACCGGCCGTCCAGGATGAATCTTTCAGACGTTTACCGAACTAAGCGTCGACAGCGCTGCTGTTTTCAGGCGCAAGCCTGTCCTGTGCGAAAAACAGGCTTGGCGGATCATGAATCTATGTCCAAGCCAGCGCTGTCGCCGCATAGCCTTAACGGCAATGGCGGAAAAGCCGTTGACGACGAAAATACCGGCTTTTGCGTGGCGGATGCTTCGACGACGGCAAACGATGGGCGCCGCGCGAAGCGGTCTTGCGGCGCAGCCCTGCCTTTCATGCCAGTTTCGTCGCCTGCTACAATCTCGCCCTTGGCAACCAAATAACGAAGGAAAAACATGTCCACGATCATGACGGCCTCCGGGCTCCAGTACGAAGATATGACGGTCGGCTCCGGCGACGAAGCTCGCGCCGGCGCGCACGTAACCGTGCACTACACCGGCTGGCTGCAAAATCCGGACGGCAGCGCGGGACGCAAATTCGATTCCAGCAAGGACCGCAACGATCCGTTCGACTTTCCGCTCGGCGCCGGCCACGTGATCAAGGGCTGGGACGAAGGCGTGCAAGGCATGAAAGTCGGCGGCGTGCGCAAGCTCATCATCCCGGCCTCGCTGGGCTATGGTGCGCGCGGCGCCGGCGGCGTGATTCCGCCGAACGCGACGTTGATTTTCGAAGTGGAACTATTAGGCGTTTAATTACTCTGAAGAAAGCCTGAAGCCGGCTTTGGATGGGTTGTCGCCTGAACTATACGTTACGGCACGTCTGCCATAGGCAGGGCCGATACGGGCGGCAAACAAATTTTCAGTACCTTCAAAATCCCGGCTGCATGAGCAGCCGAATGCCGGATTCAGCTTTCATGCACATTCAAAAGAGTATTATTGCCGGCGCCTGCCTGGCCGTTCTGATATCCAGCGCCGGTTGCACCGTCGTTTCCGTCGCTTCCAGCGCCGTCTCGGTAGCGGGCACGGCGGTCGGCGTCGGCGTCACTGCCGGCTCCGCCGCTGTCGGTGTAGCCACGACGGTCACCAAAGGCGCCGTCAGCGTGGGCAGCACGGTGATCGAAACTGTCACCAACTAATTCCGATCTCTCGGCGCCCGACCGGCCTTACGCCGCCCATTCGGACATCAGGGTCAGCAGCACCAGCTTTTCGAATTCAGGCTGGAAGCGCCGGATGATGTCATGCGGATCGTGCGCGATCGCATCGTCGACCACCAACCCGAACTGCACGCCGCCGTTATAGCTGAGAATCGATACGCCGACGCCGATGTCACCGGACTGCGGGACCCAGAACATGATCTGGTCGAGTTGGCTTCCCGCTAGATAGAGCGGCGTTTGCGGTCCCGGCACGTTGCTCATCACGGCGGTCGCCTTACGCGCAAAATAATTCTGGATCTCGTTCTGCATCTGCTTCGGCGTCGCGCCCAGCACCCCGAGAATGGCCATCGCCACCAGAGCCTGATAGCCGCCTTTCAGCTCATCCATGCGGCGGCGCACCTCCTCCAGGCGCGCCATCGGGTCGTCGATGCCGATCGGCAGCACTAGCGGCACCAAGCCGAAGGCATTGCCGAGATTCTTTTCCTCGCCCGCCTTGCGCAGGTTGACCGGGACCATCGCGCGCAGATCGGTATTGTGCGGAATCGTGTCGCCCTTGCTTCGCAGATAAGCGCCGATCGCGCCGGCCACGCTGGCCATCAGCACGTCATTGACCGAGCAGCCGAGCGCCTTGCCTATGACCTTGATTTCATCCAGCGGCAACGGCTCGCTCCAGGCTACATGCTTTTTGCCTTGCGGCCGGCCCTTGAGGCGGGTGCGCGAATCGCAGGTCATGGCCGACAGCTTGATCGCGTCGAGCGTCAGCTGGCCGGCGATGCCGCCCATTTTCGCCAGGCGCGCGAGCATCCTGTCGGAATCGGCCAGCATCCACATGTACTTGGTCCAGATACTGGTCGACATGTTGATCGCGCTGATCGTCGCCTTGGTCACTGGTTGCAGGAACGGCAGCCAGGGGTTTTCCATGTCCAGTGGCGGCACCTCGCCGGCCGGCTCGCTGTCCGGCGCATCGGGCGTGCTGTCGAACATCGACAGCAGCACACCGACCAGCGCCATGCCGTCGGCGATGCAGTGATGAATGCGGATCACCATCGCCTGACGCACTTTGCCGTCCTCGCCGACGCAGTTGTCAACCATGTGGATCTGCCACAGCGGCTGCGACGCGTCGAGCGGCGTCGCCGACAGCGCGCCGACCATCTGTTCCAGCGCCGCCTTGTTGCTGCCCCCATCCGATGCCAGCCGGAGATGGACTACGTGATAATCCATGTCGACTTCCTGCTCCTGCCACCATGCGCTGCCCGTCATGTCATATCGCACATGGCTGCGGAAACGGCTGTACGTCAGCAGTCGGGTCGCAAGAATGTGGCGGAAACGCCGCATGTCCATCGGCTTGTCGAACATCAGGACGCTCACGATCATCATGAGATTACCGTCCGAATCCATGCGCAGCCAGGCGGTGTCGACATTGGACATCCTCTCGCGGCGCAGCGCGGGAACTGCTGGGGACAACATTGAATATCTCCTCTAGAGCTTTTCTTCTGCGGCAGATTTGTCTGTGCTATTTTGCCGAAGATGCAATTGTCACAGGACCATTGCGACACTAGCACAGCGATTCAATTTCATCTACAGGAGAGAACAATGAGTTTGCAAGCCCAGTTTGACCAGGCTGTCGTCGATTCCAAGAATCTGCCTGAGCGTCCGGACAACATGACGCTGCTGAAGATCTACGCACTGTTCAAGCAAGCAAGCGCGGGCGACGTGGAAGGCAAGCGCCCGGGCTTCACCGACATGGTGGGACGCGCAAAATACGATGCGTGGGACGCGCTGAAGGGCACGGCGAAGGAGGACGCGATGCAGCAGTATGTCGACCTGATCGCCGGGCTGAAGGGTTGATGGAATTGACCGCGGAACGCCAATCATGACACGCCGGACACCGGCACCGTGATTGGCGCAAGATTCAAGACTTGGTGCCGAAAACCTTCTTCATCTTCGCGCTCACCTTCTCTTCGATGGCGGAGGCAAATGCCTTCAGCAGGAATCCCAGGCTGATTTCCAGGTGCGCTTCCTGCTCGCCGACGGTCAGCCTGCCGGACACACCGCTGCGCTTGAAGTGCAGCACGTCGCCGTCCCACTCCGAAGCCATTTCGTATTCCTTGGCCAACTGATCCGCCACCTTCTGTGCGGCGGCCTTTGCTTTCTTGTGCGGTAACTTGTGTGCCTGGGTGATCCTGATGTCGGCCATGTCCTATTTCCCGGATTGAATTCGAGGGTTAAGGATATTCGGAGGATTTCCCCCGGTCAACGCAGCAATCAGGTTATCGGCCGCACAATTCGCCATGGCGCGCCGGGTCGGTTCGCTGGCGCTGGCGATATGCGGCGTCAGCACCACGTTCGACAAGTCCAGGAAACCCGGGTTGAAGGCCGGTTCGTTCTCGAACACGTCGAGCCCGGCGCCCGCAATCCGGCCAGCCCGCAGCGCGGCAATCAGCGCGGCATCGTCGACGATGCCGCCGCGCGCGATATTGACCAGCGTCGCTGTGCGCTTCATCAGCGCCAGTTCGGCCGCGCCGATGGCATGGTGCGACTCTGGCGAATACGGCAGGGCCAGCAGGACATGGTCGGCGCTGCACAGCAGCTCGTCCCGGCTCACGTACCGTGCGTGGTTGGCGCGCGCTTCCAGTTCCTGCGAAAGACGCGAGCGGTTGTGGTAGATCACCCGCATGTCAAAACCGGTCGAGCGGCGCGCAATGGCCTGCCCGATGCGTCCCATGCCGATGATGCCGAGCGTGCTTCCATGCACGTCGGCGCCGAGCAAGGTATCGAAGCGCCAGCGGTCCCACTTGCCCGCGCGCAGTATATGCTCGGCCTCGGTCACGCGGCGCGCGGTCGCCAGCAGCAGCGCCCAGGCGAAGTCGGCCGTGGTTTCGTTCAACACATCGGGTGTGTTGGTGACGATGACGCCGGCTCGCGTGGCGGCGTCGACATCGATGTTGTTGTAACCGACCGCCATGTTGCAGACGGCCTTGAGGTGCGGATTGGCGGCGATGACCCGCGCCGTGACGCGCTCGGTCGGCGTGGTGAATGCGCCCGCCTTGCCGTGCAATCGCTGCGCCAGCTCTTCCTCGGTGAGGATGCGGTCGTTCTGGTTCGCGTCGACCTCGAAGTGTTGCGCCAGGCGTTCCAGCACATCGGGGAACACGGGCCGGGTCACCAGGATTTCAGGCTTGCTCATCGTCGGTCAACGAAAGAATATGAAAGTCATCAGTATAAACAGCGGAACCAGCACCGCGCATGACCAGGCCATGTAGCCGAAGAACGACGGCATCTTGATGCCCCGCTCTTCCGCGATCGCCTTGACCATCATGTTCGGCGCATTGCCGATATAGCTGTTGGCGCCCATGAACACGGAGCCGCAGGAAATCGCGGCCAGCGTCGCGGCCATCTGCGTCATCAGGTGCGCCGGGTCGCCGCCGGCCGTATTAAAGAACACCAGGTAGGTCGGCGCGTTGTCCAGGAAGGACGACAGCAGGCCCGAGGCCCAGAAGTACATGGCATTGATCGGCTGGCCGCTATCGTCGGTGACGGCGCGAACCACGGCGGCGAAGGCGCCGGACTCGCCCGCGCGCAGCATGGCGATGACCGGGATGATCGTGATGAAGATGCCGGCGAACAGCTTCGCCACTTCCTGGATCGGCCCCCACGAAAAGTCATTGCCCTTGCGCGCCTGTTCCGGAGTGATCGCCAGAGACACGAAGATCGCGCCGATCAAGACCAGGTCGCGCATCACATTCTGCAGTTCGATATGTACGCCGAACAATGACCAGCTCACGCCGGGTTTCCACAATCCGCTCATCAGGACCGCACCGACGATCGCAGCCAGCAATGCGAAGTTGGCCTTGCCCTCGAAGCGGATCGGAGAGTCCGGCGTCGGATCCTGAGCGGCAGGCAATTCATCCTCGCGGTTGCGGTAATAGTGGCGATCGAGCAGATAGAAAATCCCCAGCAGGCAGGCGCACAGGAACAGCGTCTCGGGAAAGATGTTCTTCACCGTCCAGAAAAAATCGACTCCTTTGAGGAAGCCGAGGAACAGCGGCGGATCGCCCAGCGGTGTCAGCGATCCCCCCGCATTGGCGACGATGAAAATGAAGAACACGACGATATGCGCCGCATGCTTGCGGTTGTCGTTGGCGCGGATCAGCGGACGGATCATCAGCATCGAGGCGCCGGTCGTTCCCATCAGGCTGGCCAGCGCCGCGCCGACGGCGAGCAGGCCGGTGTTCAAGGCCGGTGTGCCATGCAGGTTGCCGCGCACGCAAATGCCGCCGGCGACCACGAACAATGACGCAACCAGGATAATGAAGGGGATGTATTCGGCGACAAGCGCATGCAGCGCGCCGCCGACCGCCGGTGCACTGCCAAAGAATACGGCGCACGGCAGCAGGAAGGCCAGCGCCCACGCGGCCGCGATCTTGCCGAAATGCCGGTGCCAGATAATGGGGGTCAGCAGCGGGCAGAGCGCGATCGACAGCAGCAACCCGGCGAACGGAACGCCCCACCAGGCCGACAGCGCAGCGCCGTCAAGCTCGGAGGCATGCCCCAATGCCGGAAGCAGGCCCGATAGCCCGATAAATAGTCTCGCTCGCACTTGCCGTCTCCACCGTTGTTATGGGGGCATTTTAGCGCGGGCAGGCTGCCAATTCTGTAAGTAATGATACTTATCGGCCGGCAATCCGCGCCCGGCCTATTCGCCACGGACCACGACTACGTGCACGCGGTAAGGGCCGTGCGCGCCCAGCACGATGGTCTGTTCGATATCGCCGGTGCGCGACGGCCCCGAAATGAAATTGACCGCGCGCGGCAGAGCGCCGTGCTCGGCGCGCGCCAAGGCAAACGCGTCTTCCATGGAAGCGACGATGCGCGACACGGGCACGACGGCAATGTGGGTTTCCGGCAGCAGGCTGGCCGACGAATAGGTATCTGCTCCGGACAGCAGCATCAGCGTGCCGGTTTCGGCAATGGCGCAGAATACGCCGGTGATGCCCGTCAGGTCCTCGTTGCGCGGCGGCCGGAATTCGACGTCCACGCCAGCCTCCCGCCAGGCCATGCCTTCCAGCGTTTTCCATGCGATTGCCTTCCTGGCCACGCCGATGGCGTCCAGGTAGCGCGCCACCGCGGTCGGCACCTCGCCCGGCACGGCCACTTCCTCGACCGTGTCCGACATGCGCAACGCCTGCTCGGTAAAACGCAGCATCAGGTCGCTGCCGAAGGCGGGACGCGGCCCGGCGGAATGCTGCGCCATGTAGGCTGCGGCCGCGTCGCGCTCTGCCGGCGCCGGCTGCGCGGGGCGGCCTTGCGCCTTGCGGATGCGGCCGAGAATGGCTTGACGAGCGGCGGATGTATCCATGGCGTCCCCCTTTGATGAGCCGGATAAAAGAGTCTACCCGAAGCGCCGTGGCGCCATGCGGGATTTCGGCTGGACGACGTCAGGTGTACGCGGCAAGTCCTTCCTCATCGCCCGGCGCCCGCCGAATAAATTGACGTTATTGCAACGCATTGCCCGGCACAGTGCCGCCCTTGCGCCGGACAGAAAACCGGCGCATTTGCTTATTCACATTCTGTCTAACTCCGGTTTGTTAGAAACAACCAATTGCCCTAAAATACAAGGCTTTGCAGCAGGTTATTTGTTTAGGCTGCTTTTTGGTCGCCGCGAGTCACTCCTGCTTCAAATCCGCTCAGTATCGAAAAATTTACAGAAAGACTGTTATGACCCACGTTGTGACCGAATCCTGCATCCGCTGCAAATACACCGATTGCGTGGATGTATGCCCGGTAGACTGCTTTCGGGAGGGCCCGAATTTCCTCACGATCGATCCAGATGAATGCATCGATTGCGCCGTGTGCGTCGCCGAATGCCCGGTAAACGCCATCTACGCGGAAGAGGATGTGCCGGCCGACCAGCAGAAGTTCATCAAGCTGAACGCCGACCTGGCGCGCAACTGGCCGTCGATTACCAAGACCAAGGATCCGCTGCCGGAAGCCGACGAATGGAAAGACACCAAGGACAAGCTGCAATACCTCGCCAAGTAATGCCTTGAGCCGTACCCGCTGCGCGGCAGCCGTTGCGCAGCGTTGCAATCCGCCACAATAAGAACAAGAAGGAATACTTCCAGCCATAAATGGCCGTTCGTCGAAGGGGAGGAGCGGCGGCGCTTTGTGGCATCTCGAATCGCAAGGAACGTGATAGATGGATACCAGCACCGGCACCAACGCGCCCGCCCAAGGCAAAGCCCCTATCGAAACCGATGCGGTGATCGTCGGCGCCGGCCCGGTCGGCCTGTTCCAGGTCTTCGAACTGGGCCTGCTGGAAATCAAGGCGCACGTGATCGATTCGCTGCCCGCAGTTGGCGGCCAGTGCGTCGAACTGTATCCGGACAAGCCGATCTACGATATCCCCGCCGTGCCGATGTGCACCGGCCAGGAACTGACCGATAACCTGCTCAAGCAGATCGAACCGTTCGGCCCGACCTTCCATCTCGGGCAGGAAGTGACCGTGGTGCAGAAGCGCGAAGACGGCCGCTTCGACCTGGAGACTTCCACCGGCACCCGCTTCATCACCAAGACCATTTTCATCGCCGCCGGCGTCGGCTCGTTCCAGCCGCGCACACTGAAGGTCGACGGCATCGAGGCCTACGAAGACAAGCAGGTGTTCTACCGCGTCAAGGACCCGTCCAAATTCGAAGGCAAGAACCTGGTGATCTGCGGCGGCGGCGACTCCGCGCTGGACTGGGTGCTCAATTTCGTGGGCAAGGCGGAATCGGTGGTGCTGCTGCACCGGCGCGAGGAATTCCGCGCCGCGCCGGCCTCGGTCGCGAAGATGAAGGAATTGTGCGAGAACCTGGAGATGCAATTCCTGGTCGGCCAGGTGACCGGGTTCGAAGCGAACGGCGACACCATGACCGAAATTAAGGTCACCGGCGCCGACGGCGTGACGCGCCGCCTGCCGCTCGACTACCTGCTGGTGTTCTTCGGCCTGTCGCCCAAACTCGGCCCGATCGCCGAATGGGGCCTGGAAATCGAACGCCGGCAGCTGAAGGTCGATACCGAGAAGTTCGAAACCAATGTGCCGGGCATTTTCGCCGTCGGCGACATCAACACCTATCCGGGCAAGAAGAAGCTGATCCTGTCGGGCTTCCACGAAGCAGCGCTGGCGGCATTCGGCGCCGCGCCCTACATCTTCCCGGAAAAGAAGATCCACATGCAGTACACCACGACCTCGCCCAAGCTGCACAAGATTCTTGGCGTCGAAACGCCGGTGTTCGACTAAACAACGCGCCTTTCCGGCAAAACGCCCCGCACTGGTGACGGTTCGGGGCGTTTTCTTTTCCGCGCGCTTAGTTCGGCATGAACTTGGCTATCACGTCGGGCGTGATGACGCCGGAATACGCCGTGCTCTCGCCTTTCGCATTGAACCAGTAGCTGCGCGGCTTTTCGCCGTGCCACTTGCTGTCGATCGCATAGCGCAGCTGCTCCGGCGGCGCTTCGCCGAATGCCCATGCATTGCCGGTCATCTTGAGCGACGCCAGCCGTGCGTTCATCGACGCGACCGCTTGCCCGTCGTCGAGTGCATCGGTCGACAAGGTCACCACGCGCAGGTTCTTGCGCTTGCGCTTTTCCTGCGCGAGCGTCTTCAAGCTGGCCTGGCAATATTCGCAATCGAGCGACCAGACGACGAGCACGAACGGCTGCCTTTTTTGGCTGGCGACGATACGAGCCATGCCGTCCGGCTCGAACGGCTGGATCGCCGGCGCCGCATGAACAACCGGCGCAGCCAACAGCGCGGCGCAGATCGCTGCGCCTATCAGTTTCCTCAACATATTCATCTCCTGTCCGCCGGCACCACGCGCACGCCATCATCGCGCGTGCGCCATACCAGCACGATGCCGGATGGCGTATTCACCAGCCGCGGCTGGTCCGACGCGCCGCCGGTGCGGGCCAGCTCCCGTTCCTGCCAGCTGCGCCCGGCATCGCCGGACACCCGTGACAGGATAGCCGTTTCCTTGCCGTCGAACTGCTTCCACGCCAGCACGACGTTGTTCCCCTGCGCGGCGACATCGGCATGCTCCGCCTGTGCCGCGCCCAGCCGCACCGGCTTGCCGAGGGAGCCGGCGGCGTCGCTCGCGGCGTAGAACAGGCCGCCTTCGTCATCCTTCACGTCGAACCACACCTGGTGCCGCGTGCCGTCCGGGCCGAACGCCAGGCCGGGCCCGTGGTGCGGGCAGGCGTCGACCTGCCAGTCGTCGAAGGTCACGCGGCTGGCCGCCACCGGCTTGCCGTCGGGGCGCAACCCGGCCAGCGCATGGTCGCGCACGTTAGGCTCGAACACATGGCGCCACATTGCCACGGCGCTGCCCTGAGGATCGAGCGCCAGCGCGATGCGGCAGCATTCGCAGCTGTGGTCGGCGAGCTTGTAGTCGCCCCGGAAGCTGGCGCCGCCATCGTCGGAAACCGCGTAATAGATCGCCGCGCCGGCATATTTCTCGTTGCGCGCCCTGGCCGCGGTGCTATCGCGCTTGTCGATCCACGCGATGTAGACGCGCCCCGCCCTGTCGACGATCATCGACTCGAAGCGATGCGTGATCAAGTCGCGATTGGCGTGCACGGTTGTCGGTGCCGAGAATGTCTTGCCGCCGTCGATCGAGCGGATAAAGCGGATTTCCCCGGTATAGGGCTTGGACAGCGGCCTCGTGTACGCGATATAGATTTCGTTGCGTGCGCCGAACGCGAGCTTGGGCCGGCTCTCGCCGGCGGCCTCGATTGGTTCCGCTGCCTGCTGCGCGCGCGCCGGAGGCGACCATGTCTGGCCCATGTCGGACGACATTTGCAGCACGACATAGCTGCCTGCCGCCCCCTGCCCGCCCGCCTCGACAGTGGCGATCCACAAGCGGCCCTGGCCGTCGACCGCAGCCGAGGTGCCCAATTCGACGCGCGCCGACTTCATGGCCTTGTGCTGCGCATGCGGGTCCTGCGCCGCGGCGCCGAAGGCAACGAGGGACAGTGCAAGCAATCCCGAGGAAAAGATGCGATGTACGGTATTCATGGCAATCAGAAACGCATTCTCACGCCGACATTCACGGCGCGCGGCATGGAGAGCACTTTGTTGTAGGGCTGGTTCACGTTGTACGGGGTTTCCGTATATTCGCGATCGAACAGGTTCACCACGTTGCCGAACACTTCCACGGTCTTGCTCCAGGCATAGCTGGCGCTGGCATTGACGATCGTGTTGCCGCCCTGCTCGAAGCGCGTTGTCGCGTTGTTGCTGGTGGTATCGAGCAGCATCGGGCCAATGTAGCGCAGTTCGGCGTATGTCCGCAGCTTTTCCACGGGCTTCCAGGTGGCGCCGAGCGAAGCGACATTCTTCGGCACGCCCGTCAGCTGCACACCTAGCGGGTCCGTCACGACCGCGCCGCGCCGCGTCAGGTAGGTCTCGGTGCGGGTGTAGAAGCCGTTGAGCGTCACGCTGTCCAGCACGTCCCAGCTGGCGACCAGCTCCACGCCGTGCGACTGGCCGTCCTGGTCGTTGGTGTAGTACTTGGCGGAGCCGGAACAGCCCGGCAGCGTCGCGCCGCCGCAAATGGTCTGGACCTGCTGCGGGGCACCCGCGCCGCTGGCTGTATAGGTCGCGATCATGTTGCTGATGTTGTAGAGGAAGTAGGTCGCGCCGGCCGAAAATCCGCCCTGGCGGTAATCGCTCCCCAGCTCCCAGCCGCGCAAGTCTTCCGGAACCAGGTCGGGATTGGCGATCGTGGTATTGCTGCCGGTGCCGAAGGTGCGCGTCAGGTTGTTGAACCCCGGCGCGCGGAATGCCTTGTAGGTCGCGCCGCGCAGCGAGACCCGGTCGTTCAGCTCATAGCGTACGGCAAGGCTCGGATTGAAGGCGGACTTGGTCGACGCGGGCAGCGCGCCGCCGGTGCTGGCGCCCGATGCCAGCGTGCGAGTATTGGTGCGGTCGTCGATCCGGTAGGCATCATAGCGCCCGCTGACGGTGATGTCGAGTGCGTCGAGCGGCGCGATCTTCGCTTGCGCGAACACGCCCTGGAAGGTTTGCGCACCTTCGCCGTGGGTGCTGCTGTTGAATTGTCCTTGCGGCGCCGCCGGGCCGGTCGGCGTGTTGTAGAACCACTCGGTATCCTGCGCCGACAGGCGCCGGTAATCCGCCCCGAGCTGAAAACTGTAGAGCGCGGCCCGCAGGTTCTTCGAGTAGATGAGCGAGCCGCCCTGCTCGCGGTAGCCCTGGTCGCCTTGCTGGGTATAGAACTGCACCACGTTGCCGTTGACCTTGGCCGGCGTCAGGCTGGCGCTGGTACTGGTCAGGCAAGTCGTGCCACCCTGGTAATAGCAGGTGTTGCCGTTGAATTTCTGGAAATTCACATACTGCGCCCACGCGTTCGCTTGCAGGCTGGCGCGATCGTCGAACGTCTTGATGAGGCTGGCCGCGAGGTCCGGGCTTTTCTGCAGGTTGTTGCCGAACTGGTAGCTGATGTCCTGATCCTGCACATGGTAGCCCAGCCGCAGGTAGCCGCTCAGGTCGGCAGAGGGCTTGAAGTAGGTCGTGAGGCGGATGTTCTTGTTTTCGCTCGTTACCGGCTGCTTTTGCGGAAAGCGGTACAGGAATTCGGCCGGCGTCGTCTGATAGCCGTCGGTATGGGAAAAATCGGCGGCGAGGTTGAAACTGAGCGCGTCCGAGAGCGCGACATTCTTGCTCAATGCGATGTTCGTGGTGCCTTGCGTGCCGATGCTTGCCGACGCCTCGCCCGCATTGTCGCTGACCCGCCTGGTGACGATATTAACGACGCCGGCCACGGCCATATTCCCCCACAGGCTGGAGTTCCCGCCACGGATAATCTCTACACGCTCGATGTTGGAGAGCGGGACCTTGAACCATTGGGTCGTGAGGTAGAACGGGTCATGGATAGGTATGCCATCTAGCAGTACCAGCACCTTGGCATTGCCTAAACCGCGCATCTTGGTTTGATGTCCGGTCGGGTCCGACAAGGCGGCCGGCACGCCAGTGAAGTTCATGCCCGGCACGTTGCGCAGCAATTGATCGAGCGTGGTGGCGGGCGACTTCCTGATGTCTTCCTGCGAGACGATGGTCGAGTGCAGCGGCATTTCCTCGACTTTTGCCTGGCTGCGGCTGGCCGAGACCACGACCGCGTCCAGCGTTCTTTCTTCCTGGGTTTGCTGCGCCATTGCGCAGTCCGCGCCGATCAGGGCGAGCGCCGCGAACAGGGGCGCATGCTTGGCGCCCATCGAACTTTTCATTGTCATTCCTTCGTTTCATTTCTTCGGATGCGGCCGGCTGCGCGCCATCTATGACGCGTTCAGCGGCAGCCGCAAGGCAAGCCGCAGGCTTGCACCGGCTCGATAGCCATGCTGGCGACGCTGGAGATCAGCGCAGCCGATGGCGGAAAGGCTCAGGAAACGAAAGGAGGAGCGCGCGGTTGCGCCGCCGCCCAGGCGAATAACGGGCGGGGGGAATGGAAGAAAAGATCGGGGCGAACAAGCGCGCCTTTTACCAGCGGAATGACTGTCGCGCCGGAGGGAGGCAAGCCCCAGGACGCCGCATGCGTGAAGCAGAACGGGCAATGCTCGAAGTGCATTCCGTCATTGGCCGGGCTTGAGCGATGCGCGCCGTCGGCATGGTGCGCCTTGAGACCGTTCGCCGTGCAGATTTCGCTGGAAACCGACAAGCTTCCCTTGGCGGAAACCGCCAGCGCATGGGAAATCGATGGCGCGAGTGCTGCCACGAGGATAGCAAAGCACCCTATCCATGCAGTAATGCGCTGTTTGTATCGATTGAAAACCATGCTGCCAAATAATTTTGATCAGGCAAAATTTCTTAATTACAGAGCCAAGCGAACACTTGATAAATCCGCAAAGCGCCTTCCGATTCTTCGCCTGATTGAGTAATTCTTACACGCCCTGCTGTGTAGCGAGAGACGATAAAACTGCCAATCGGCAACATTATCGCCATTTATCCGCCTTCTTCCATAGTCATTTCGACGGAGGCGAAAGGGAGACGCTGCATCGAGCCGCTCGTAACAGGCACATTTCATGCTGTGCTTTCTACGCAGAACAGGCCTACGGACATATTGGCATGAGTGCCCAGAGGTGTGGAAAACTTGAGCGATTGCTGTAACGCCAGGCACGGCAAGCACGACTAAGGAGTGACACCGGCTAATCAAGAATCTGTTGTTTCGGCCGTTGATCCAAATATATAGCGTGTCCGGGCCGACAGTTTGGGATTGGATAGTCGCATTGCACCAGACAGATGGAGTTTGTATGATGTTTCCAATATACAACTTTATTCCAGGACAATCCTGAGGAATGAAGAGGAATACGGGGAAGCGTGTGAAAACTGCATCACAGAAATATGTTTTTTCGCGGAAATCCCTGAAAATTGTATATGATGCATTGCAGCAACGAATGTTTATCTGCAGAATCTAGCGATACCGGTACCACTTGAAAGAGGCCAACATGCTTTACCAATTTCACGAGCTGAACCGTACCTTCCTGAACCCGCTTATCCAATGGGCGGAAGCTTCTGCCAAGCTGTTCACGAACCCGGTCTCGCCCCTCGCACACACGCCATTCGCGCAACGCATCGCGGCTGGCTACGAATTAATGTACCGGCTCGGCAAGGATTACGAAAAGCCCGAGTTCGGCATCAAGACCGTCCCGGTCCAAGGCAAGTCCGTGGGCGTTTATGAAGAAATCGCGGATCAGAAGCCGTTCTGCCGCCTGATCCACTTCAAGAAGGATTTGTCGGACAAGAAGTTCGCCGACCTGAAGCAGCCCACCGTGCTGCTGGTCGCGCCGCTGTCCGGCCACCATTCCACGCTGCTGCGCGATACCGTGCGCGCGCTGCTTTCGGAACACGACGTCTACATCACCGACTGGACCGATGCGCGCATGGTCCCGGTGTCGGAAGGCTCGTTCCACCTGCACGACTACATCTACTATGTGCAGGACTTCATCCGCCGCCTCGGCCCGGACCTGCACGTGATTTCGGTGTGCCAGCCGACCGTGCCGGTGCTCGCGGCCATTTCGCTGATGGCCACCGCCAACGACCTGAAGCTGCCCAAGACGATGACGATGATGGGCGGCCCGATCGACCCGCGCAAGTCGCCCACCGAGGTCAATGACCTCGCCACCAAGCGGCCCTTCTCCTGGTTCGAGACCAAGGTGATCTACAGCGTGCCGCCGAACTATCCGGGCTTCGGCCGCAAGGTCTACCCGGGCTTCCTGCAGCACGCCGGATTCGTCGCCATGAACCCGGGCCGCCACGCGCAAAGCCACTGGGACTTCTACATGCACCTGCGCCAGGGCGACAACGAGTCGGCCGAAGCGCATCGCAAGTTCTACGACGAGTACAACGCGGTGCTCGACATGCCGGCCGAGTACTACCTCGAAACCATCAAGACGGTGTTCCAGGAATTCCGCCTGCCGCTGGGCACCTGGGAAGTCGAAGGCAAGCTGGTGCGCCCGCAGGACATCAAGAATGTCGCGCTGCTGACCGTCGAGGGCGAGCTGGACGACATTTCCGGCTCCGGCCAGACCGAGGCCGCGCAGGACCTGTGCTCCGGCATTCCCAAGTCGCGCAAGCAGCATTACGTCGCCGAGCAGTGCGGCCATTACGGCATCTTCTCCGGCCGCCGCTGGCGCGAGATCATCTGCCCGAAGATCGGCGAATTCATCCGGACCCATTCCTGATTATTCCTGATCGTTCGCGCCGCCCCGGCTCCAAAAGCCGTTCTCCCGCAGGGGGGAACGGCTTTTCTATTTGAAGCGCGGCCTGTTTACTCGGATAATCCTGTTTTTTATTCCGCAAGACCCGCCGTGTCCTCAACAGCCCCGAAATCGCTGGCCGACCAGATCGAAGACCTGCTGCCGCAAACGCAATGCACCAAGTGCGGCTACCCGGCCTGCCGTCCCTACGCGGAAGCAGTCGCCAGCGGCGCGGCCGGCTACAACCAGTGCCCGCCGGGCGGCGCGCAAGGCGTCGAGCGCCTGGCACACCTGCTCGGCAAGCCCGTCATCCCGCTCAATCCCGCCAACGGCACCGAGCGCGCCCGCCCGGTTGCGGTGATCGACGAAGCGTTGTGCATCGGCTGTACGCTGTGCATCCAGGCCTGCCCGGTCGACGCCATCGTCGGCGCGGCCAAGCAGATGCATACCGTACTGCCGCAGTTGTGCACCGGTTGCGACCTGTGCGTGGCGCCCTGCCCGGTCGACTGCATCGCGATGGTCGATGTCACGCCGGGCAAGACCGGCTGGGACGCATGGTCGCAGGAACAGGCGGACAGCGCTCGCGAACGCCATCAATTCCACCTCTTGCGCCTGCGGCGCGACAAGGAGGAAAACGATGCGCGCCTGGCCGCCAAGGCCGCAGCCAAACTAAAGGCGGTCGAAGCCGAATCGACGCTGACGCCGGAAGAAAAGGCGGCGCAGGAGCGCAAGAAGGCGATCATCCAGGCGGCGATGGAACGCGCGCGGCTGCAAAAAGAGAAAATGGCGGAGCAAGCGAAAGAAAAGCCATGAACGCCGAAAAACGCCTGGAAATCTTCCGCCGCTTCCGCGATGCCAATCCGCACCCGACCACCGAACTCGAATACACGACGCCGTTCGAGCTGCTGATCGCGGTGATCCTGTCGGCGCAGGCCACCGACGTGTCGGTCAACAAGGCCACGCGCAAGCTGTACCCGGTCGCCAATACGCCGGATGCGATCTGCGAACTGGGCGTCGAAGGCCTGACCGAATACATCCGCACCATCGGCCTGTACCGCACCAAGGCCAAGAACGTGATCGAAACCTGCCGCCTGCTGATGGAGCGGCACGGCGGCGAGGTGCCGCGCACGCGCGAGGCGCTGGAAGCGCTGCCGGGCGTGGGGCGCAAGACCGCCAACGTGGTCCTCAACACCGCGTTCGGCGAGGCGACCATCGCGGTCGACACGCATATCTTCCGAGTTTCCAACCGTACCGGCATCGCGCCCGGCAAGAATGTCGACGAAGTCGAGCGCAAGCTGCTCAAGGCGGTGCCCGCCGAATTCCGGCACGACGCGCACCACTGGCTGATCCTGCACGGACGCTACACCTGCATTGCACGCAAGCCGCAATGCTGGAACTGCATCATTGCCGACCTGTGCGAATACAGGGACAAGACGCCGCTGCCGGAAAAAGATATTTAAATGACCTGGCAGGCTTCCTCAAAGGCGAGGCGCGGGCCGCGCGGGTACAGCTTGCCGGTATCGCCATAGCCGAGGCTGCACACGAAGTTGACCCTGACCGACGTACCGGCGAAGAAGGCTTCGTTGACCTTTTCCACGTTGAATCCCGACATCGGCGCGCAATCGAGTCCGACTGCGCGCGCAGCCAGGATGAAATAGCCTCCCTGCAGGGACGAGTTGCGCATGGCGGTCGATTCGATCGCCTGCCGGTTGCCGGCGAACCAGGAACGGGCGTCGGGATTATGCGGAAACAGTCGCGGGAGCTTTTCGTAAAACTCCAGGTCCATCCCGATGATCGCCGTGACCGGCGCGGTCCTGGTTTTCTCGATATTTCCCTCGTTCATGCAAGCCAGCAGCTTTTCCTTCGCTTGCGCCGATTTCACGAACACGATGCGCGCCGGCGTGCAATTGGCGGACGTCGGTCCCCACTTCATCAGATCGTAGATCTGGCGCAGCTGCGCATCGGTGACCGCCTGGTCGCGCCAGCCGTTGTGGGTGCGCGCGTCGAGGAACAGGGTATGGAGTGCGGATTCGTTCAACATGATGGAGTCCATGGGTAATGGCGATATTGATTCTTGCGCCTTCATGCTTTTGGCATGCAGGAATGAAGCCTATCTTAAACGAAACTACCGGGCCTCGTCGGGCTCTGTAAAATGGAGGGTTTAGCGCGCCCTCCATTCATTGATCGACCGATGTTTACCCCTTCCCAGCACGATGTCCGCCGCTTTTTCTGCGAAACCTACCGCAAGTGGCGCGCCAACGAAATCCTGACGCCGATGGAAGCCATCGCGCGCGACTGGATCATGCAGCACCAGGAATATGCGGATGCGCTGTCCGACGTGGAGGCGGCGCTCGCCGCCGATTATTCCGTCGAGCGCGGCCAGGCCAATCCCTTTCTGCATCTGTCGATGCACCTGTCGATCGCGGAACAGATATCGATCGACCAGCCGCCCGGTATCCGAGCCGCCTTCCTCGGCCTGGCGCAGCGGCTGGGTTCCGAGCATGAAGCGCATCACCAGATCATGGAATGCCTGGGCGAGATGATCTGGAACTCGCAGCGCAGCGGGTTGCCACCGGACGGGGCGGCTTATGTGGAATGCGTGAAACGGCGCTGAGGCGCACAAAAATGCCACGGCATGCCGTGGCTTTTTTGAACCTGCTGTTACGGCTTGCTTGCCTGCTTACTTGCGCAACACCAGCGAACCCGGCAGGCTGTGCAGGTAGGCGGCGATGTTCTGGATATCCTGCTTCGACAGCGGCTTGGCCTGCGCGCCCATGATGGCGTTGCCGCGGCCGTTGGCGCCGTTGACGCCGCGCTGGTAGGCGATCAGCGCGTGTTCGAGGTAGTCCTGGTGCTGGCCGGCCAGCTTCGGATAGCTCGGATCGACCGGCGAATTGAAGTCCTTTCCGTGGCAGGCCGCGCAGTTGTATTTTTCCGTTGCCGCCTTGCCGGCCGCGGCGTCGCCACCGGCAAAGGCATTCGCCGACAGCAGCACGGCTGCGCATGCGAGAATCTTTTTCATAGCCCCCCCCTTATTTCTGCTGTGCGTAGTACGCCGCCACGTCGGCGATATCCTGGTCCGACAGGCCGGCCGCGATGCCGCGCATGCTCGGATTCTTGCGGTCGCCCTTCTTGTACTGGTTCAGCGCGCTCTCGATATATTTGGCCGACTGGCCGCCAATCATGGGCACCTGGTAAACCTCGGGGAAAGTCGCCTTGTAGCCCGGGATGCCATGGCATCCGATACACATGGCCACCTTGTTCTTTGCCGCATCGGCGTTGCCCGCCACGTCCGCCGCGGCGGCGAAGCTGGCGATGCCCGCAAGCGCGAGAAGCGCAAATGTTTTTTTCATGATGGTTGCAGTTAATGCGAAATCGGCTCGGTTAATCGGATCAATCGACGTTGACAGCCAGCACTATTTTTAAAATAGTTGATCTAGAGCATTGACTTGTTGCACTAAATCCACCCAATTCTAACCCAAGACTGTCAAATCGTACACATTGACTCCGGCCGTCCGGGGCGCGCCTCACCCCTGCTTGCGCTCGTCCGATTTCGCACGCCTTGCCTGCTGGCGCGGCACCGCACCCGGCGCGGTGGGAAGCGCGGTAATCGTCGCTCCTCGCTTCTGCGGAAACAGAAACGCCCGGGGCGCGGCCGCCATGCGCTGCAGGACGGACCGGAATACCAGGCGCCGGGTGCGCCCGGGCACGTCGCGCGCGCGCAGCGCCAGCATCAGCGCGCAGGCAAAAGCGACGCCGACGTTGAGCAGGCCGGACAATCCCACGCCGGCGGCGGCCAGCCAGAAGTCGCGCGACTTGAGCGCCTCCAGGCCGAGACTGCCGGCGGCGGCCGTCAATTCCCCGGCCGCCAGCGTGATGTGCCGGATCTCGAACGGCATGCCGAAGAAGCGCGCCAGTATCGGCGTCATGCCCAGCAGGAGCGCCAGCGACACGCTGCCCGCGATGCGCGCCACATGGCGCTCGATCCAGGCGGCCCAGCGCTGGGCGCGCGCCGCGCCCAGTATGTGCACCAGCCGCCGGTGATGGGCCAGTCCTTCGCGCAGCTTGCGCAAGGCAAACCAGTTGTCGGCGAAACCGGCCGCCAGCCCCGACAGCCACAGCAGCACGCCCGTCAGCGCGGCAAACAGCGGCGTCGCCCCCCAGGCTGACAGCGCCGCCATGCCGGCGCGCGCCTTTTCCGCAGGCAGCAGCGGTGCGCCGGAAAGCTGCCATGCCGCCACCGAGATCAGCAGCATGACCGGGATCACGCCCAGCAGATTGCCGAACACCGCAGCCGCCTGTGCGCGCACCAGTGCGGCCGCTTCCGACATCAGATTGCGCAAGCCTTCCAGCGTATCGAGCGATTGCATGCGCGATGCCAGCGCCGGCGCGGTCAGTGCCGGCTGCCTGGCCGCAAGCGTGCCGCCGGTCGCCGCAATCGTGCCCAGGCATGCGGCATAGTTGAGCGAAGCCAGCAAGCCTTCGAAAAAGCGCGCGCCGCCGCCGGCCAATGCGCCCTTGGCCAGCACGGCCGCCGACACGACGGCGCCGCCGCGCCATGCCGACTTCAGCATCGCGCCATACTCGGCGCGGTCGCGCGCCGCATACTGCTCGCCGTGATCGGCATTGCGCTCGACCATCTTGCGCGCCAATAGCGAAAAACTCCTGCTGACCAACCCCTTGACCGAGGACCGGTGGTGATGCGCGTCGACCAGGTCGATCAGCAAGGCCTGCACCTGCGCCGTCGCCTGCGCACTGGCCGGCATCGAACGCAGGTCGATCAGGCGCGTCATGCGCGCCAGCTGCGCGCGCATGCGCTCGACCCGATACACCAGCCCCACCGATACGCCGTATTCGTCCAGGTGGCTGTAGATGCGGTCGGTCTGCGCCTGACATACGGCGATCAGCATACGCACGCTGCGCAACGCAGCTTCATCGTCCGGGCGCGCCAGCAGGTATTTTTCCAGCTCGCGCCGCAACGCCATGAAGGGCGTCGCCTGCAGCGGCGTCCGCGGCTCCAGGCGCTGGCGGAAATCCGGGCTGATGCCCACAGCGATGACCGTGCAGGCAAGATAAGTAAGCGCTTCGTCGATCTGCTGCCGGTAGTTGTGCGCGATGCCGTCGTCGGCGCACAGCTTCCAGATGCGCTGCAGCGTCTTGTGGTCCAGGCCGAGCAGCCAGTCGGCGTCGGCCGGCTCCGGGAACATCGCGGTAAACAGCATCGACAGATCGCTCTGCGACGGCGCCCCGGGCAGAATGGCCTTGACGATGCGCTCGCCCAGTTCATTGAAAAACGCCGGTTCGCGCGGCAAGCCGGTGGCGCAGAACAGTTCCGGGCCAACCGCTTCGCGCAGGGTCTTTTGCAGCGTCGCCTGCACCACGCGCCGCACCTCGCGATGCTGGTCCAGCCAGTCGAGCAGAAAGCGCGTGCGCTGGTGCCTCACCCTCTTCCAGGCATGCTCGTCCAACCGCGCCGAGTACGATATGCGCGGCTCATGGCGCAGCCATTCGGCGACGTCGATCAGCCAGTTCGCACGCTCGCTCCAGGACGCGAACGGACTGGCGCGCCGCATGAGCGATTCGACCTGATTGAAGATGCGCAGATGGTTTTCGAGATGACGCGGGGAAGCGCGGCGAAAGCGGCGCCACATGACCAGCAACTTCAGCAATGATATTTTCATGGGGTATGTGTCTGGTGGGAACATGCGGGAAATGGCGCCATCCGGCGTGCTTCCTTTCTCGCTTATACTTAAAGTTATTCTTTTCTTTTTTTAAAAATACAACGCTATGCGACAAGAGACACGCTTCGAAGGTTCCCGGAATTACGTTGCGACCAACGATTTGAAACTTGCCGTCAACGCGGCATTGACCTTGCAGCGACCCTTGTTGATCAAGGGCGAGCCTGGCACCGGCAAGACCATGCTGGCCGAGGAAGTGGCAGCCGCGCTCGGCATGCCGCTGCTGCAATGGCACATCAAGTCCACCACCAAGGCGCAGCAGGGCCTGTACGAATACGACGCCGTGTCGCGCCTGCGCGATTCGCAGCTGGGCGACGAGCGCGTCAAGGACATCCACAACTACATCGTCAAGGGCGTGCTGTGGCAGGCGTTCACTTCCGACCAGCAGGTGGTGCTGCTGATCGACGAGATCGACAAGGCCGACATCGAATTCCCGAACGACTTGCTGCGCGAGCTCGACCGCATGGAGTTCTACGTCTACGAGACGCGCGAGATGGTGCAGGCGAAGAACCGACCGCTGGTGATTATCACGTCCAACAACGAGAAGGAATTGCCGGACGCCTTCCTGCGCCGCTGCTTCTTCCACTACATCAAGTTCCCCGACAAGGACACGATGGAGCAGATCGTCGACGTCCACTTCCCGCACCTGAAAAAGGACTTGCTGGCGCAGGCGCTGCAGACCTTCTACGAAGTGCGCGAGATCGCCGGGCTGAAGAAGAAGCCGTCGACCTCGGAGCTGATCGACTGGCTGAAGCTCTTGCTGGCCGAAGACATCCCGCCGGAAGCGCTGCGCAGCCAGGATGCGAAGCTGGCGGTGCCGCCGCTGCACGGCGCGCTGCTCAAGAACGAGCAGGACGTGCACCTGTTCGAGCGCCTGGTGTTCATGGCGCGGGCGAACCGATGAACGCGGCGTTCGCCGGGCCGCAAATTGCATTCGCGAGGATGACGTGCTGATCGACTTTTTCTTCACCTTGAAGGACGCCAAGATTCCAGTCTCGATCAAGGAGTTCCTGGTCTTGCTGGAAGCGATGCAAAAGAATGTCATCAGCCCGTCGCTGGATGACTTCTATTTCCTGTCGCGCACCACGCTGGTCAAGGACGAAGCGCATTACGACAAGTTCGACAAGGCGTTCGGCCTGTATTTCCGCGGCATCGAGACGATCTTCGAGAAGACCCCGGAAATCCCGCTCGACTGGCTGGCCAAGCGCCTGGAGCGCGAGCTGACGCCGGAGCAGAAGGCGGCGATCGAGAAGTTCGGCTACGACAAGCTGATGGATCGACTGAAGCAATTGCTGGAAGAGCAGAAGGAACGCCACGAAGGCGGCAACCGCTGGATCGGCACCGGCGGCACTTCGCCCTTCGGCAACGGCGGCACCAACCCGGAAGGCATCCGCATCGGCGGCAAGGGCGGCAACCGCTCGGCGGTGAAGGTATGGGAGGCGCGCGCCTTTCGCGACTACGACGACGAGCGCGAGCTCGGCACGCGCAACATCAAGGTCGCGCTGCGCCGCCTGCGCCGTTTCGCGCGCGAGGGCGCAGCCGAGGAATTCGCGCTGGACGACACCATCCGCGCCACCGCCAGCAATGCCGGCTACCTCGACATCAAGATGCAGCCGGAGCGCAGGAACAACATCAAGGTGCTGATGCTGCTCGACGTGGGCGGCACGATGGACGACCACATCGCGCGCACCGAGGAATTGTTTTCGGCGGCGAAGACCGAGTTCAAGAACATGGAGTTTTTCTACTTCCACAACTGCGTCTACGACTACCTGTGGAAGAACAACCGGCGCCGCCACGCGGAAAAATTCCCGACCTGGGACGTGCTGCGCAAGTATCCGCCGGATACCAAGCTGATCTTCGTCGGCGATGCCACCATGAGCCCGTACGAAGTGCTGGCGCCGGGCGGCTCGGTCGAGTACAACAACGAGGAAGCGGGCGCGGAGTGGCTGCAGCGCTTCACCAGCACCTTTCCCAAGTTCATCTGGCTCAATCCGGAACCGGAAAGCCTGTGGCAGTACCGGCAGTCGATTTCCGTCATCCGGCAGATCATGAACAACCGCATGTTCCCGGTCACGATCGAAGGACTGGAGCGCGGGATGCGGATGCTGAGCAAATAGCTAGGGAGTGTTACGCACTCTCTAGCGCTGCAGCGGCATGAACTTCTTCAGTACGCTGATCATGTGCTGGCTCGCCAGCGGCTTGTTGAGGAAGCCGTCCGCGCCGACGTAACGCGCCTGTTCGAGGTCGTAGGCAAACGGCTTGCTGACCAGGAAAACGACCGCGATGCGCACCGGCGAATCCTTTTCCTTGATGGCCCAGCACAGGCGGTAAGGGTCGACGCCGGGAGTGGACGTATTGATCATGACCACCGCGACCGGATGCTGCTGGCAGATGTCGACCGCCTTCGTTTCGTCGTCGGCCCAGGCCACCTTTACCTGTTGCCGCGCCAGCAGGTCGGACAGGTAGTCGCGCAGCGCGGAATTCTTGTCGATCACCAGCACCAGTCCGTTGTCGGGCACCTTGGCGCGCATCTTTTCGTATTCCGCCGGATCGGTCAGGTCGACGTCGAGGCGGTTGCGGCGGCGCCGCTCCGGCACGGTGACGATGTCCGAAGCCTCCAGGCGAGACAATGCATCGGCGCGTTTTTCCACCAAGCCATCGAGCGCAGCGATCAGCGCCGTCCAGTCGATCGGCCGCGCCACCCGCGGATAAGGCAGCTCGATTTGCGGATCGCCGATCATGAGCGCTGGACGGACGTCGCTCGGGCGCAGGTCGGCCAGCGAGACCAGTGCACGCAGTTCATCGGCATTGGCGACATACATGTCCGGGTCCTGCAAATTGTTCTGTGCGAGACGGAAATATCCATAACCCTTACCCTGCCGGACCGCAAAGGCCGCGTCGAACCGTTCCTCCTCGGCGGAAGAAAACCCGATCAGGCGCACTGCGAAAGGAAAATTATGGAATGACATGATGCTTCATTCTATAAAGACTTTCACATATTGCACCAGAGTAATTTATTGCCCGCAAAAGCCATCTACCAGCGCGCAACTTTGCGCGGTAACACATGGTTATAGATGATGCCACGCCGGCTCCTTCCCGCTTGGAAGACGGAGTTCAGCCCATATCTAGATCATTCTTCCTTGTTAACGTCCACCGACAGGCCATCTGCCGTGTCACTTCTTTTTTTCATTAGAATGCTGGGGTTTCCATTTGTGTTTAAATACCTTCCCTGATTAAGCACATTCTTTTAAGCAACAACCGAACATCTGGCATCTCCAATTAATGGCAACTAAAAAACCCTCCGATTACAGCGAAGCCTCCATCCGGGTCCTGAAGGGCCTGGAGCCGGTGAAGCAGCGCCCGGGCATGTACACCCGCACCGAAAACCCGCTGCACATCATCCAGGAAGTGATCGATAACGCCTCCGATGAAGCGCTCGGCGGATATTGCAAGAATATTCTCGTGACCCTGAACGCGGACGGCAGCGTCAGCGTGGAAGACGACGGGCGCGGCATTCCGGTCGGGCTGCATCCGGAAGAAAAGGTGCCGACCGTCGAAATCGTGTTCACCCGGCTGCATGCCGGCGGCAAGTTCGACAAGGGCTCGGGCGGCGCCTATTCCTTTTCCGGCGGCCTGCACGGCGTGGGCGTGTCCGTCACCAATGCGCTGGCGTCGCGGCTGGAAATCACGGTGTGGCGCGAAGGCGGCGTGCACCAGATCGCGTTCGCCGACGGCGACGTGGTGCAGAAGCTGAAATCGCGCCCGACGACGAAGGAAGACAAGAAATCCGGCACCCGCGTCACCGTGTGGCCGAACGCGAAATACTTCGACTCCTCCGCGATTCCGAACGCGGAACTGCAGCGCCTGCTGCGCTCGAAGGCCGTGCTGCTGCCGGGGGTGAAAGTCACGCTGACCAACGCAAAGACCGGCGACAGCCAGACCTGGCAGTACGACCAGGGCTTGCGCGGTTACCTGGTCGAATCGCTGGCACAGGCGTCGCACGCCGATCCGCTGATCCCGCTGTTCGAAGGAGAGCAATATGCCGGCTCGGATGCCGACGGTTTTTCCGAGGGCGAAGGCGCGGCCTGGGTCGTGGCCTGGACCGAGGAAGGCAACGTGGTGCGCGAATCCTATGTGAACCTGATTCCGACGCCGGCCGGCGGCACGCACGAAGCCGGTTTGCGTGAAGGCTTGTTCGGCGCGGTGAAGAGCTTCGTCGAGATGCACTCGATGCTGCCCAAGGGCGTGAAGCTGCTGCCGGAAGACGTATTTGCGCGCGTGTCGTTCGTGTTGAGCGCAAAAGTGCTCGATCCGCAGTTCCAGGGCCAGATCAAGGAACGCCTGAACTCGCGCGACGCGGTGCGGCTGGTGGGAACCTTCACCCGACCTGCGCTGGAATTGTGGCTGAACCAGCATGTCGATTACGGCAAGAAGCTGGCGGAACTGGTGATCAAGCAGGCGCAGTCGCGCCTGCGTTCCGCGCAAAAGGTCGAAAAGAAGAAATCCTCCGGCGTGGCGGTCTTGCCGGGCAAGCTGACCGATTGCGAATCGGACGACGTGTCGCGCAACGAACTGTTCCTGGTCGAGGGAGACTCGGCGGGCGGCTCGGCCAAGATGGGGCGCGACAAGGAATTCCAGGCGATCCTGCCCCTGCGCGGCAAGGTGCTCAATTCCTGGGAAACCGAGCGCGACCGGCTGTTCGCCAACAACGAGATCCACGACATCGCGGTGGCGATCGGTGTCGACCCGCACGGACCGAACGACACCCCGGATTTGAGCGGTCTGCGCTACGGCAAGATCTGCATCCTGTCGGACGCGGACGTCGACGGCTCGCACATCCAGGTGCTGCTGCTGACGCTGTTCTTCAAGCACTTCCCGCAACTGATCGCGCGCGGCCACATCTGCGTGGCGCGCCCGCCGCTGTACCGCATCGATGCGCCGGCGCGCGGCAAGAAGCAGGCGCAGAAGCTGTACGCGCTGGACGACGGCGAACTGGAAGCGATCGAGGACAAGCTGCGCAAGGATGGCCTGAAGGATGGCTCGTGGGCGATCTCCCGCTTCAAAGGCCTGGGCGAAATGAATGCCGAGCAGCTGTGGGAAACCACGATGAACCCGGACACGCGGCGCCTGCTGCCGGTGTCGCTGGGCGACTTCGACCTGGCCGCCTCGGAAAACCGTTTCAACATGCTGATGGGTAAAGGCGAAGCAGCCGCGCGGCGCGCCTGGCTGGAAGAACACGGCAACGAGGCGGAAGCCGACATCTGATCAATGCGAATAACAAGAGCCATCGCTGCATTGTTGCTGACGCTCGCATCCTCGTATGCGAGCGCCGACATCTATGGCTACGTCGATCGCGATGGCTCCGCGCATTTTTCCACCGAAAAGCTCGACGAGCGCTACCAGTTGTTCGTGCGCGGCGGCGCTGCTTTCGATTCGTCGCAATTGCCGCAATCGACGGCTGAGCCTGCCAGGACGCCGCTGTTCGACTTCCTGTCGAAGCACCCTAACCTGAAGAAATACGAGCCCTTGCTGAACGAGGCGGCGCAGGAATTCTCGCTCGACCCCGCGCTGCTGAAAGCGGTGATGGCAGCCGAGTCCGGCTTCAATCCCGGGGCGGTGTCGCCCAAGGGCGCGATCGGATTGATGCAGGTGATGCCCGCGACCGCCGAACGCTACGGACTGCAGGGCGACAGGAAGAAAACGGTCGAGCAGAAGCTGGCCGATCCGAAGACGAACATCCGGCTCGCCGCGCGCTATCTGCGCGACCTGCACAAGCTGTTCCCGTTTCGTCCGGAACTCGTGATCGCGTCCTACAACGCGGGCGAGCGCGCTGTGCAGAAGCACAACAATGCCGTGCCCCCCTACCCCGAGACGCGCAGCTATGTGCAGATCGTCAAGCAGCTGTACCAGCTGTACAAGCCGGCGGCGGAAAAGCTCGCCATCGCCGCATTCTCCGAATCCGCATCCGGCGCGCGCCGGATTCACATGACCATTCCCGGTCGCCGCAGCATGCCGGCCGACACATTCGAATAAATTCTGAACCACAATGACTGAACAAGCCTCCCTGTTTGATGAAATGCCGTCGGGCGACGGCGAAGCGCTGACGCTGGCCACCTTTGCCGAGCGCGCCTATCTCGACTACGCGATCTCGGTGGTCAAGGGCCGCGCGCTGCCGGACGTGGCCGACGGCCAGAAGCCGGTGCAGCGCCGCATCCTGTACGCGATGCACGACCTCGGCCTGAACGCAACCGCCAAGCCGCGCAAATCCGCCGCCGTGGTGGGCGACGTGCTCGGCAAGCTGCACCCGCACGGCGACCAATCGGTGTACGACGCGCTGGTGCGCATGGCGCAGGATTTCTCGCTGCGCTATCCGCTGATCGACGGCCAGGGCAACTTCGGCTCGCGCGACGGCGACGGCGCGGCGGCGATGCGCTACACCGAAGCGCGCCTGACGCCGATCTCGAAGCTGCTGCTCGACGAAATCGACATGGGCACCGTCGATTTCCAGCCCAACTACGACGGCACCGCGCAGGAGCCGAAGCTCTTGCCGGCGCGCCTGCCGTTCGTGCTGTTGAACGGCGCCTCCGGCATCGCGGTCGGCCTCGCCACCGAAATCCCGTCGCACAACCTCACCGAAGTGGCAAAAGCGGCGGTCGCGCTGATCCGCAATCCGAACCTGACGCATGCCGACCTGATGACCTACATTCCGGGCCCGGATTTCCCTGGCGGCGGACAGATCATCACGCCGACTTCCGCGATTTCCGAAATGTACGAAAACGGCCGCGGCACGCTGAAAGTGCGCGCGCGCTGGAAGATCG
The DNA here is from genome assembly GCF_007874125.1 of Noviherbaspirillum sp. UKPF54. NCBI lineage: Bacteria > Pseudomonadati > Pseudomonadota > Betaproteobacteria > Burkholderiales > Oxalobacteraceae > Noviherbaspirillum > Noviherbaspirillum sp. UKPF54. The sequence continues at coordinate 2,549,889 of NZ_CP040128.1, forward strand.
AAGACCTGGCGCGCGGCCAGTGGCAGGCGGTCGTGACCGAACTCCCGCCGGGCACCTCGTCGCAGAAGGTGCTGGAAGAAATCGAGGAATTGACCAATCCGAAGGTCAAGACCGGCAAGAAATCGCTGCTGCCGGAACAGCTGGCGCAAAAGCAGATGATCCTGTCGGTGCTCGACACGGTGCGCGACGAATCGGGCAAGGATGCTCCGGTGCGCCTGGTGCTGGAGCCGAAGTCGAAGAACCAGGACCAGACCGAGTTCATGAACATCCTGCTGGCGAACACGTCGCTGGAGTCGGGCGCGTCGCTCAACCTGGTGATGATCGGCGGCGACGGCCGCCCGCGCCAGAAGGGGCTGGGCCAGATCCTGCGCGAGTGGATCGATTTCCGCTTCGTCACGATCACGCGCAGGACGCAATTCCGCCTGCAGAAGGTCGACGACCGCATCCACATCCTCGAAGGCCGCGAGGCGGTGCTGCTGAACATCGACAAGGTGATCAAGATCATCCGCGAATCGGACGAACCGAAGCCGGCGCTGATGCAGGCGTTCAAATTGTCAGACCGGCAGGCGGAAGACATCCTCGAAATCCGCCTGCGCCAGCTGGCGCGGCTGGAGGCGATCAAGATCCAGCAGGAGCTGGCGGAGCTGCGCAAGGAAAAGGCGACGCTGCACGACCTGCTCGACAACCCGGCCTCGATGAAAAAGCTGGTGATCAAGGAAATCGAAGGCGATGCGAAGCAGTTCGGCGACGCGCGCCGCACCCTGATCGAGGAAGCGGAACGCGCCAGCATCGAGCAGAAGGTGATCGACGAGCCGGTCACGGTGGTGATCTCGCAGAAAGGCTGGGTGCGCGCGCGCACCGGCCACGGGCACGATCCGGCGCAGTTCGCCTTCAAGGCCGGCGACAGCCTGTACGGCACCTTCGAATGCCGCACGGTCGACACCCTGCTCGCGTTCGGCTCCAACGGCCGCATCTATTCGATGGCGGTATCCGCCCTGCCGGGCGCGCGCGGCGACGGCGTGCCGGTGACGACGCTGGTAGAACTGGCCAGCGGCACGCGCCTGCTGCATTACTTCGCGGGGCCGGCGGATACGCAGTTGCTGCTGGCGTCGACTGCCGGCTACGGCTTCACCGCCAGGGCCGGCGACATGGTCAGCCGCATCAAGGCCGGCAAGGCTTTCGTCACGCTCGACGAGGGCGACGAGCCGCTGGCGCCACGTGTCGTCGGCGGCAATGCCAGCGCGCTCGCATGCCTGTCCGAGAAAGGCCGCCTGCTGGTGTTCGGCCTGGACGAAATCAAGACCCTCTCCGGCGGCGGCCGCGGCGTGATCCTGATGGAGCTGGAGAAGAATGAGAAACTGGTGGCCGCCCAGCCGATCAGCCAGAAAGGCGTGACCGTGTCGGGCATCGGGCGCGGCGGCAAGGCTCAGCAGCTGAACCTGTCGGCGTCCGCGCTGGCCGAGCATATCGGCAAGCGCGCGCGCAAGGGTAAGGCGCTGGAATCGAAGATCAAGCCGAGCGCGCTGACAGCGATATAAGGGGAAGAAAAAAACGCCATGGCTGGTAGCATGGCGTTTTTTTACGCACGGCCTCACCCCGCTTCGGGCACAAGCACTGGATGCGGCCCATGTGCGGGATTTGCAGGCCGGGGTCCGGTGGAATCAGCGAGCCGGATTCTCCCTCTCGCCTGAGCGAAGGGGAGAACAAGCGGAGAAACTACCCGCTCAGATTTTCGACGCGATCAGCTTGCCCAGCTTCGCAATCCCTTCCCGGATCTTCTCCGGCGGGACCGTCACGAAGCTCAGGCGCAAGGTGTTCTGCTCCGGCGCATTGGCATAGAACGGCGCGCCCGGAACGAAGGCGACGTTCTGTGCAATCGCTTCATCCAGCAGCTTCATGCTGTCGATATGCTTGGGCAGCGTGACCCAGATGAACATGCCGCCTTCCGGCCGGGTCCATGTCACCGAGGACGGGAAGTATTCGGCCAGCGCCGCCTGCATCGCGGCGCACTGATCGGCATACAGCTTGCGGATGGTCGGAATATGCTCGGTCAGGAAACCGTCCTTCACCACCTCGTGCACCACCATCTGCGTCAGCTGTGCGGTGTGCAGGTCGGCGGCCTGCTTGGCCTGTTCAAGCTTGCGCGCCAGCGGCAGCGGCGCCACGACATAACCAAGGCGGATACCGGGTGTCAGCACCTTGGAGAACGAGCCCATGTAGATGACGCCGTCCGGGTTCATTCCGACCATCTTCGGCAGCGGTTCGCCGCGATAGCTGAGCGCGCCGTACGGATCGTCCTCGATCAGCGGCAGGCCCAGGCGCGCGCAGGTTTCCACCAGCGCCACGCGCCGCTCCAGCGGCAGCGTGCGGCCGGTCGGGTTCTGGAAATTCGGCAGCGCGTACAGCAGGCGCGCGCCCTGCCCGATGCCGGCGATCTGGTCCGGCAGCAGGCCCTGGTCGTCGGTCGGCACCGACACGAATTCTGGCTGGTATACCGAAAACGCCTGCAGGGCGCCCAGGTAGCTCGGCGTCTCGACCAGCACCTTGCTGCCTTCGTCGATCAGCACCTTCCCCAGCAGGTCGAGGCCCTGCTGCGAGCCCGACACCATCAGCACCTGTTCCGGTACGATCTTCACGCCGCCGGTCGACAGCGAAGCGGCAATCCATTCGCGCAGCGGGCCGTAGCCGTCGGAGGGGCCGTATTGCAGCGCGACCTTGCCTTCGCGCGACAGCACCGCATCGTATGCGGCGCGCATGCGCTCCACCGGGAAGGTCGCGGGCGACGGCAGGCCGCCGGCGAAGGAAATCACTTCTGGCCGTACCGTGACCTTCAGGATTTCACGGATGACGGAACTTTGCAGTTGCAGCGCGCGTTGCGAAAACTGCCATTGGATCGGTGTCGGGTTTTCCATTTTCATGCTTGTCTCACAGTGTTGATGGCGTCGTGCGCCTTGTTGTCAGGACCGCTTGTGGCGGGCCGCTCAGGAACGGCACCGGGTAGGCGCCGCCCGATCTTGAAATTCCGGGCCGAGGCAGTTACGCGATCTCGGCGATCAATTCGATTTCAACGCAGGCGCCCAGCGGAATCTGCGCCACGCCGAAGGCGGAGCGTGCATGCTTGCCCTGCTCGCCGAACACTTCGCCGAACAGCTCGGACGCGCCGTTGGTCACGAGGTGCTGCTCGGTATAGTCCGGCGTCGAGTTCACCAGGCTCATCACCTTGACGATGCGCTTGACGCGGTTCAGGTCGCCGCCGCAGGCTGCCTGCAGCGTGGCGATCAGATCGACGGCAACCGCGCGCGCGGCCTGTTTCCCCTCGTCGGTGCCCATGTTCTTGCCGAGCTGGCCGACCCACGGCTTGCCGTCCTTCTTGGCGATATGGCCGGACAGGAAAACGGTGTTGCCGGTCTGGGCATACATCACATAGGCGGCCGCCGGCGTGGCGACTGCCGGCAATTCGATATTGAGGGCTTTGAGTTTTTCGTAACAGGACACGGTGCGCTCCAATCTGGTTTATTCGGTTTTTTCTCTACGTGGAGAGGGAAAAGAGTTCGATTTTACCCTCATCCCCCGGTCGCCGGCCGCCGGATACTCATGCGCCTGCCGGCGGCGACCACCGCCAGCACGGCCAGCGCGAACAGGACGGTGTCGGCCCGCAGCGCCTCGCCCAGGATCAGGCTGGCGCCGATCAGCGTGAGAAACGGCTGCAGCAGCTGCACCTGCCCAACCCGCGCGATGCCGCCCAGGGCCAAGCCTTTATACCAAAAAAAGAATCCGATAAACATCGAAAACAAGGACACGTAGCCGAATCCTATCCATGCGCGGGGCGATGCGGCGACGCCGTATTGCCAGCCGAACCAGAGAGTTACCGGCAGCAGCACCGGCAGCGACAGCACCAGCGCCCAGGAAATCACCTGCTGGCCGCCCATCGACTGTGACAGCCGGGCGCCTTCGGCATAGCCCATGGCGGCGGCGATCACCGCGCCGAACAGCGCCAGGTCGGCGGCATGCACGGCGCCGCCGCCCTGCCACAGCGCGAAGCCGATGACGAGCGCGCTGCCGGCAGCCGCCGCGATCCAGAAGCCGGCCGACGGCCGCTCGCCGCAGCGCAATGCGCCGAACAGCGCGGTCGCCAGCGGCAGCACGCCGATCACGATGGCGCCGTGCGAGGCTGGCACGTCGCGCATGGCGATCGACGACAGGACGGGAAAGCCGACCACCACGCCGAGCGAGGTGACCAGGAGCGCGCGCAGCTGGGCGCGCGTGGGCCGCGGCGCCTGCAGCCACCACAGCAGCAGTGCGGAAGCTCCCGCCGCCACCACCGCCCGGCCCAGCGCCACCAGCACCGGGTTCAGTTCGGCCACCGCCATGCGGGTAAACGGCAGGGTCAGGCTGAAGATCGCGACGCCGGCCGCGCCCAGCCACATGCCGCGGGTTTCCTGGGTCATGGCTGCGCTCATCGTGCGCCTTTCGACGAGGCTGGGCCGGACAGGCACTCCAACCATTCCATATATGACAGTCTCATCGCATCCTCACATCCAAACGGCTGCTGCGGAATACATAGTCAGCAACACCATCACGCCGCAAAACAGGCGCTGCCAGAACGGCTGCGCCAGATAGCGGCGCAGCGCCGCGCCCGTGCCGGCCCAGACGCCGATGCACGGCAGGTTGACCGCGCAGAACACTGCGCAGAACAACGCGATCGCCAGCCAGACCGGCTGCGCCGGCGGCAGGAACGCGGCGGCGCCGGTCACCGCCATCACCCACGCTTTCGGGTTGGCGAACTGAAACAGCGCCGCGCCGGCGAACGACATCGGTTTCGCCGCTGCCTCGTCGTCTCGCCCGAAGCCGATGCTGCGCAGCTGCCATGCGAGATACAGCAGGTAGGCGGAACCGAGGATCTTCAGCATCAGGTGTGCCGCCGGCAGCGCGAGAATCAGGCTGCCGATCCCCGCCGCGCACACGGCCAGCAGTACACCGAAGCCGACGTTAATGCCAATCATGTGCGGTATCGACCGCGAGAAGCCGAACAGCATGCCGGATGAAGTCAGCATGATGTTGTTCGGCCCCGGTGTGATCGAGGAGACGAAGGCGAACATCGCCAGGGGCATCAGCGATTCCATGCATCCCCCTGCAACACGCGTGCGAACTGGTCATGATCGACATTGCCGCCGCATAGCGGCAATCCGATGCGGCGGCCGGCCAGTCTGTCTTTCATCTGCATCGCCGCCGCCAGCGCCGCCGCGCCCGCACCCTCGGCTACATTGTGCGTAGCGGTGTAATACAGGCGCATGGCGGCCGCCACCTCGTCGTCGCTGACGGCGACCACGTTGTCCGCGTATTTCATGATGATGTCGAGCGACTCGTCGTCCGGCACGCGGCAGGCCATGCCATCGGCAATCACGGTGGACACCGGCGACTCCAGCTTGCGGCGCTGCTCGAACGACAGCTTGTAGGCGAGTGCATGGGCCGAAACGACACCCACGATCCGGGTGGCGCGCCCCAGCGCATTGCGGGCAGCAATCGCCGCACAAATGCCGGAACCCTGGCCGATCGGCACGAAGACCGTGTCGAGATCCGGCTGCGCGGTCAACAACTCCATCCAGTAGCTGGCCACGCCGCTGACCAGATCATGATGAAACGACGGAATCCGGTGCAGCCGCTGCTCTTCGGCCAGGCGCGCCGCATGCTCACGGCTTTCCTGGAATTCAGTGCCATGCTCGACCAGCTCCACGCCGAGCGCGCGCATCGCTGCATTCTTTTCCTTGCTGTTGCCATGCGGGACGACAATCGTCGCCTGCAAGCCATGGCGGCGCGCAGCGAAGCCGACCGATTGCCCATGGTTGCCGCGCGTGGCTGATACCACGCCACGTATGTGCGGCGAGCGCCTTGCCAGCGCATCGAGGTACACCAGCCCGCCGCGCACCTTGAAGGCGCCGGTCGGCGTGTGATTTTCGTGCTTGATCCAGGTCTCGGTGCCGAGCGCCTCATTGAGCAGCGGCCAGCTGTATTGCGGCGTGGGCGGCATGGCGCGGTAGACCACCTGCGCAGCCGCTTCCAGTTCGCTTTTGGTCGGAAGTCCCATGACATCGCTCCGGATTGAAGTTGGTGAACGAGAGCCTGTTCAGTGCTCCCAACTATCCTAATCGACAAAACCAGTACAGTACCAGTACACTTACTCAAATAAATCCGATAACTGTTACGGCAACATGACCAATACAGCTTCTTCCCGCAAGGGCGCCGCGCTCGCCCTCGCTGCGCCGCAAGTCCTGTCCCGCGACTCCGGCGAATCGCTGGTCGGCCAGATCGTGCGCTCGATCGAAGCGCGCATCGACGACAAGCTGCTGCGCAGCGGCGCGCGCATGCCTTCCATCCGCGAGTTCGCCGATCAGCAGCGCGTGTCGCGCTTTACCGTGGTGGAAGCATACGACCGGCTGGTCGCCAAGGGGTATCTGGAGTCGCGGCGCGGTTCGGGCTTCTATGTGCGCGAACGCGCCCCGATGACCGCCGGCGGCAGCGCGAACGCCGTGGAATCCGCTTCGCAGCAGGTGGATGTGGTCTGGCTGGTGCGTAACATGTTCCGCCAGTATCCGGCGCAGCAGACGCCCGGCTCCGGCCTGCTGCCCGTGGAATGGCTGGACGGCGAGCTGGTGGCGAACGGCTTGCGCGCAATCAGCCGGCAGAACCAGACGCTGCTGCTCCAGTACGGCAATCCGCAAGGCTGGCTGCCGCTGCGCCAGCAGCTGCAGCTGAAGCTGGCCGAGCTGGAGATCGGCGCCACGCCCGAGCAGATCGTGACCACGTCCGGCGTCACGCAGGCGCTCGACCTGATCGCGCGCCACTTCGTCGCGCCAGGCGACACCATCTTCGTCGACGATCCGGCATGGTTCCTGATGTTCGGCTCGTTCGCCGCGCTCGGCGCGAAAGTGGTCGGCATCCCGCGCCTGCCGGACGGCCCGGATATCGCGAAGCTGGCCGAACTGGCGGCACTGCACAAGCCGAAGTTCTATGTCATCAACTCGGTGCTGCACAATCCGACCTCGACCTCGCTGTCGGCGGCCAAGGCGTTCCAGATCCTCAAGATCGCGGAGCAGCACGACTTCACGATCGTGGAAGACGACATCTACTGCGACCTGCATCCCGGCAGCGCGGTGCAGCCGGCCACGCGCATCGCCGCGCTCGACCAGCTCAATCGCGTGATCTACCTCGGCGGCTTTTCCAAGACGCTGGCGGCCAACCTGCGCGTGGGCTTCATCGCCGCCTCTCCCGAGATGGCGGTCCGACTGTCGGACCGCAAGATGCTCAGCACGCTGACCACGTCCGACATCGGCGAACGGGTGGTCTACAAGATCCTGTCCGAAGGCCACTACCGCAAGCATGTCGACCGCCTGCGCGGCAAGCTCGACAGCGTGCGCGACAAGACCGTCAAGCAGATGGAACGCGTCGGCGTGAACGTCGACATCGCCACGCCGGCCGGCATGTTCGTGTGGGTCGATACCGGCTGCGATACCAATGTGCTGACCGAGAAGGCGATGCAGGAAGGCTACCTGCTGGCGCCGGGCAGCCTGTTCTCGCCGAGCCAGCTGCCGTCGACGCGCATGCGGGTGAATGTCGCGAACATGGGGGATGCGGGACTGTTGCGCTTTCTGGAGAAGCACATCGGCAAGGCTGGCTGAAACACGGCGTTACGGCTGTTCATGCCATCCTCCGCCCAGCGCCTGGATCAATGCGATGGCAGCCGTCTGCCGGTCCGCCTGCGCCTGCACCAGCGCGCGCCGTGCGCTGAGCGCGCTCACCTGCGCGGTCACGACATCGGTAAAGCTCACCTGCCCCGCGCGGTAGCGATTGAGCATCAGCGCTTCCGCCTCGTCGGCCGCCTGCGACGCCTGCTGCCGCAACGCCTGCTGGCGCTCCAGCACCTGCGCGGCGGCCAGCTGGTCCTCGACATCCTGGAAAGCCGTCAGCACCGTCTGCCGGTAGCGCGCCACCGCCTGCTCGTGCGCCGCGCGCGCCTGGTCCACGCGCGCGCCGGTGGCGCCTGCATTGAACAGCGTCTGCGTGGCCGACAGGCCGAGCGACCACAGGCTGCCTGCGGCGCCGAACAGGTCGGCCACGCGGGTACCCGACGAGCCGTAGGACGCATCCAGGCCGAGGCTGGGGAAATAGGCTGCGCGCGCAATGCCGATCTGCTCGTTGGCGGCGGCCACGCGCCGCTCGGCAGCGGCGACATCCGGACGCCGCTGCAGCAGCGCCGACGGCACACCCACCGGCACCTGCGGCACCGTCGCCGCCCATGGGGCCGGCGCCAGCGAGAAATCCGCCGGCGCCTTGCCCACCAGGACCGCGATCGCATGCTCCAGCTGCGCGCGCTGGCGTGCCAGTCCGACTTCATCGGCGCGCGCATTGGCCAGCTGCGTCTCTGCCTGCAGCACGTCGGTCTTGGTCGCGACGCCGACCGTGTAACGGTTGCGCGCGATCTGCGCCGCGCGCTCGTAGCCGGCTATCGTGTCGCGCAACAGCACCGCCTGCGCATCGGCCTGCCGCAATGAAAAATAGTTGGCCGCCAGCTCGCCCTGCGCCGCCAGCTTGGCCGAGGCAAGGTCGGCGGCGCTGGCTTGCGCACTGGCGCCGGCGCTCTCGACCGCGCCGCGCAGCCGGCCCCAGACGTCCGGTTCCCAGCTCGCGCCTATGCTCAGCTGCACGGTGTTGCCGGCGCGGCTGGAAGTGGTGCGCGTGCTGCTGGCGGTCGTGCCGCCGCTGCCGCCGGAACGCGTCGCACCGCCATCGAGCGACACGACCGGAAACAGGCTCGCGCGCTGCTGCTGCACCAGCGCGCGAGCCTGCGCATAGGAGGCGGCCGCAACGGCAATGTTCTGGTTCGACACCTCGACCGCGGCTTCCAGCTGATCCAGCACCGGATCGCCGAACAGCGCCCACCACGGGCCGCGATCAAGCGCATCCGCCGGCGCGGCCGGCACCCAGCCTTGCGCTTCCTTGAAGGCTGCCGGCTGCGGGGTGGCCGGGCGTTCGTAGACGGGGCTCAGCGCGCAGCCGCCCAGCAGGGACAGCAGGCAGATGCATGCCAGGCGGCGTGAGGCAAAAAGGGATGAAAGATGCGTCATGGTTTTCATGTCAGATGGGTTCCGAACCCGGCGTGCGTTCGACCTCGATATGTGCCAGGTGTCGTTCCGATTCGCCGCGTCGCCGCAGCTTGTCGAGCAGCAGGTAGACGACGGGGGTGGTCAGCAGCGTCAGCAGCTGGGAAGCGATCAGCCCGCCGATGATCGCCACGCCGAGCGGACGGCGCAACTCGGCGCCCTCGCCGAAGCCGATCGCCAGCGGCAACGCGCCCAGGGCGGCGGCCAGCGTCGTCATCAGGATCGGGCGGAAGCGCAGCAGGCAGGCTTCGCGCACCGCCGCCAGCGGCGACAGGCCGCGCGCGCGCTCGGCGTCGAGCGCGAAGTCGATGATCAGGATCGCATTCTTCTTCACGATGCCGATCAGCAGGAACACGCCGATCAGCGCGATGACGGAAAACTCCATCCTGAACAGCAGCAGCGCCAGCACCGCGCCCACGCCGGCTGACGGCAGCGTCGACAGCACCGTGACCGGATGCACCAGGCTCTCATAGAGAATGCCGAGCACGATGTAGATCACGATCAGTGCCGCCGCGATCAGCAGCGGCTGCTGCGACTGCGATTCCTGGTAGCTGCGGGCGGTGCCCTGGAAGCTGCCGCGCACGTTGGCCGGCATGCCGATGTCGGCCTCGGCCTGCGCGATCGCCGCCTGCGCATCGCCGAGGTTGTTGCCGTCTGCGAGATTGAAGGAAACGGTGGTTGCCAACTCGGCGTCCTGGTGGTTGACCGAAGCTGGCGTGGAGCGCTCGGCGAAGCGAGCGAACGCGGCCAGCGGCACCATGGTGGATGGCGTGGTGCTGATGGCCTGGCCGCTGGCCTGGTCGCGCAGCGCCGGGTTGATGACCTGGGATGTGCCACCGGCAGTGGATGCGGTCGATGCCGCAGTACCGGCGGCAGTGCCGTTCGCGTTGCCGGTGCTATTCGATACGGCGCCAGTCGTGGCAGCGGCCGCCGCAGTGCCGCTCCCGCTGGCCGGCACGTAGATGTCCGCCAGCGCCTGCGGGCTGCGCGTATATTCCGGCGCGACTTCCATGATCACGTGGTACTGGTTCAGCTCGTCGTAGATGGTCGCCACCTGGCGCTGGCCGAAGCCGTTGTAGAGCGCATTGTCGATGTCGCGCATGCCGATGCCGAGCCGAGCGGCGCTTTCCCGGTCGACGTCGACGAAGGTTTCGACGCCATTGTCCTGCTGGTCCGTATCGACGTCGGTCAGCGCCGGCTGGCGCTTCATGGCGTCGGCAAGACGGGACGCCCAGCGCCGCAGGTCGGCGCTGTTGTCGCTCTTGAGCGTGTACTGGTAGGTCGCGGTGGTCTGGCGCCCGCCCATGCGCACGTCCTGCACCGGGTTGAGGAACAGGCTGACGCCGGTCACGCGCGCCAGCTGCGGGCGCAGTCGCGCGATCACCGCCTGCCCGCTGTCCTTGCGCTCCGATACCGGCTTCAAGTTGACGAACACGAAGCCGCCGCCGGCGCGCGCGCCGCCGGTAAAGCCGACCACGGTGTCGACCGCCAGGTCGCGGTGGATGACATTGACCAGCTGGCGCAGCTTGCCCTGCATCGCCTGGAAAGAAATGCTCTGGTCGGCGCGCAGGCCGCCGTTCAACTGGCCGGTATCCTGCTGCGGGAAGAAGCCCTTGGGCGCGGCGATGAACAGGTAGACGTTGAGCCCGATCACCGCGACCAGGATCAGCAGGATCAGCCAATGATGATGCAGCGCCCAGTCCAGGCTGCGCTCGTAGGTGCGGTGCATCCAGGCGAAGCCGCGCTCGAAAAAGCGCGATATCCGGCCCCCGCCCGGTCCGCGTTCGTCGGCACCGGGCTTGAGCAGCCAGGCGCACATCATCGGCGTGGTGGTCAGCGAAATCAGCATCGAGATCAGCACAGCCGCCGACAGCGTCACCGCGAATTCGCGGAACAGCCGACCGACCTGCCCGCCCATGAACAAGAGCGGGATGAACACCGCCACCAGCGACAGGCTGATCGACAGCACGGTGAAGCCGACCTCGCGCGCGCCCAGGAGCGCCGCGCGAAAGCGGTCCATGCCGGCCTCGATATGACGGCTGGTGTTCTCGAGCACCACGATCGCGTCGTCCACCACGAAGCCGGTCGCGACCGTCAGCGCCATCAGGCTCAGGTTGTTCAGGCTGAAGCCCAGCAAATACATCACGCCGAAGGTGCCGAGCAGCGACACCACGGTCGCCACCGCAGGAATGACAGTGGCGCGCGCGCTGCGCAGGAAGGCGCTCACCACCAGCACAACCAGCGCCAGTGCGATCAGCAGCGTGACCTCGATTTCCTTCAGCGAGGCGCGGATCGAATTGGTGCGGTCCGACGCCACCTGCAGCCGCACGTCGGAGGGCAGCTGCGCCTGCAATTCCGGCAGCAGCGCACGCACCCGGTCCACGGTCTCGATCACGTTCGCCCCCGGCTGGCGGGTGATCAGCACGATCACGGCGGGCTGGCCGTTGAACAGGCCGAGCGTGTGCGTATCCTCGACGCTGTCAATCACCTGGGCGACATCTTGCAGGCGCACTGCAGCGCCATTGCGCCAGGCCACCACCAGCCCGCGATAGTCGGCGGCGGTGGGCCGGCCGCGACCGGCGACCGCCCTGGTATAGATCTGCAGGCGCCGCCCCTCTCCTTCGACCGCGCCCTTGGGCCGGTCCGCGCTGGCGGCCTGGATCGCGGCACGCACGTCTTCCATGCTGATGCCGTTGCGGCTGAGCGCGAACGGCAGCAGTTCCACCCGCACCGCCGGCAGCGAACCGCCGCCCAGCTCCACGTCGCCCACGCCCTGCACCTGGGCCAGTTTCTGCTGCACCAGGTTCGCAACTTCCTCGTAGACCTGGCCGGGCGAGCGCGTCTGCGAGGTCAGTGCGAGGATCAGCACCGGCGCGTCCGACGGATTGATCTTGCGGTAGGTCGGGTTGCTGCGCAGCGTGGACGGCAGGTCGGCGCGCGCGGCGTTGATCGCGGCCTGCACCTCGCGCGCGGCGGCATCGATCTTGCGGTTGAGGTCGAACTGCAGGTTGATGCGGGTCGAGCCGTTGCCGCTGGAGGAAGTCATTTCGTTGACGCCGGCGATGATGCCGAGCCGCCGCTCCAGCGGGGTGGCGACGCTGGTCGCCATCGTCTCCGGGCTGGCGCCGGGCAGGTTCGCGCTGACCGAGATCGCCGGGAAATCGACCTGCGGCAAGGGCGAGACCGGCAGCACGAAAAAGGCCGCGATGCCGGCCAGCGCCAGGCCGATGGTCAGCAGCACCGTGGCCACCGGCCGGCGCACGAACGGGGACGACAGATTCACTGCGCGCCTCCCGCGACCGCGCCGCGCCGCGCGGACCAGCGCTGGCCCAGGCGGTCGAAGGCGAGATAGATCACCGGCGTGGTGAACAGCGTCAGCAGCTGGCTCACGATCAGGCCGCCGAAGATCGCCAGACCGAGCGGCCGGCGCAATTCCGCGCCCTCGCCCCAGCCGAACATCAGCGGCAAGGCGGCGAACAGCGCGGCCAGCGTGGTCATCAGGATCGGCCGAAAGCGCAGCAGCGCGGCCTGGTGGATCGCTTCGCGCGGGGCTTTACCTTCGTTGCGCTCGGCGTCGATCGCGAAGTCGATCATCATGATCGCGTTCTTCTTCACGATGCCGATCAGCAGGATGATGCCGATGATGCCGATCACGCCGAGGTCGTGGCCGCTGATCATCAGCGCCAGCAGTGCGCCGACGCCGGCCGATGGCAATGTCGACAGGATGGTGAGCGGGTGAATGTAGCTTTCGTACAGCACGCCGAGCACGATATACACGCACACCACCGCCGCCAGGATCAGCCACAGCTGGTTGGTGAGCGACGCCTGGAAGGCACCGGCCGCGCCGAGGTAGGTCAGGCTGGCCGAAGGCGGCAGGCCGATGTCCTTCGCCGCCTGACGGATCGCGTCGACCGCCGTGCCCAGCGCCACGCCGGAGGCGGTATCGAAGCCGATGGTGGTGGCCGGGTATTGCGCGACATGGGTGATCTGCAGCGGCGCCGGCTGCTCCTGGATATTGGCCAGCGCCGACAGCGGCGTGGTCTTGCCGGAGCCGGTGCGCAACGGCAGCAGGCCGAGCGCGTCGGGCGTGGCCATGTCGGGACGCGCCTCCAGGATCACGCGGTACTGGTTAGTCTGGGTGAAGATGGTGGAAATGATGCGCTGGCCGAAGGCGCTGTACAGCGCGTCGTCGATCGAGGCCGCCGTCACCGACAGGCGCGACGCTGTGTCGCGGTCGATGTTGACGAAGGCGGCCACGCCGGTCGCGCCCGCGTCGGACACCACGTTGCGCAACCGGTCCGACTCCTGCATGCGCTGCGCCAGGCGCGTGGCCCACTGCATGACGGTCGCGTTGTCGGCGCCTTCGAGCGATACGCGATACTGCGTGGGACCGGTTTCGGCGTCGATGGTCAGGTCCTGGGTCGGTTGCAGGTAGAGCCGCACCCCGGCGACCTGGGCGACGCGCTCGCGCAGCCGTTCCATGGTCGCCTGCTGGCTGTCGCTCCTGCCCGGCTTCAGGTTGATCAGCATGCTGCCGGTGTGCAGCATCGCATTGCTGGCAGCGTCGACGCCGGCCAGCGAACTGAGCGAGGCGACATCCGGGTCTTCGAGAATCACGCGCGCCGCCTCCTGCTGCAGCTGTGCCATGCGCTCGAAGGACACCGATTCCGCCGCCTCCACCCGCGCCTGCAATTGGCCGGTGTCCTGCACCGGAAACAAGCCCTTCGGAATCAGGATATACAGCAGCACGGTGAGCGCGAGCGTGCCGAGGGCCACCAGCAGCGTGAGCGGCTGGCGGTCCAGCACCCATTGCAGCGCCGCGTCGTATCGATCGATCACGCGGTCGAACCTCTGCTGCATCCAGGCGCCGAAGCCGAAGCGGTCGCCCCCCGGCCCCGCGCGCCAGCGCGCCGACATCATCGGCACCAGCGTCAACGACACCACGGCGGAAATCAGGATCGTGATCGCCAGCGTCACCGCGAATTCGCGGAACAGCCGCCCCACCACGTCGCCCATGAACAGCAGCGGAATCAGCACCGCGATGAGCGAAACGGTCAGCGAAATGATGGTGAAGCCGATCTGGGCCGCGCCCTTCAATGCCGCTTCCATCGGCCGCTCGCCCTGCTCGATGTAGCGCGAGATGTTCTCGATCATCACGATCGCGTCGTCGACCACGAAGCCGGTCGCGATCGTCAGCGCCATCAGGCTCAGGTTGTTCAGGCTGTAGCCGAGCAAATACATCACGCCGCAGGTGCCGATCAGCGAGATCGGCACCGCGAGACTGGCGATCACGGTCGCGCGCAGGTCGTGCAGGAAGGCGAAGATCACCAGCACCACCAGCACCACGGCCAGCACCAGCTCGATCTCGACGTGCTCGACCGAGGCGCGGATGCCGGCGGTGCGGTCGCTCAGCACGTCGACATGCAGCGCCGCCGGCAGGCCGGCCTGCAGTTCCGGCAGGCGCGCCTTGATCGCATCCACCGTCTGGATCACGTTGGCGCCCGGCTGGCGCTGCACGTTCAGGATGATGGCCGGCTTCAGGCCGGACCATGCGGCCAGCCGCACGTTTTCCGCGCTGTCGACCACCTGCGCCACATTCGACAACCGTACCGGCGCGCCGTTGCGGTAGGCGACGATCAGGTTCTTGTAATCCTCGGCGGTGAGCAGCTGGTCGTTGGCGTTGATCGAGAAGGAGCGCGACGGGCCGTCGATGCTGCCCTTGGCGCTGTTGGCATTGGCCGCCGCGATCGCGGTGCGCAGGCTGTCCAGGCCCAATCCATAAGAACCCAGCAACTGCGTGTCGGCCTGGATGCGCACCGCCGGGCGCTGGCCGCCGGACAGCGTGACCAGGCCGACGCCCTGCACCTGGCTGATCTTCAGCGCCAGCCGGGTATTGACGATGTTCTGCACCTCGGTCAGCGGCAGCGTGTCGGAAGTGATCGCCAGTGTCAGCACCGGCGCGTCGGCCGGGTTGACCTTGGCGTACACCGGCGGCGCCGGCAGGTCGGCCGGCAAGAGCGATGCGGATGCGTTGATCGCGGCCTGCACTTCCTGCTCCGCCACGTCCAGCGTCTGGCCGAGTCCGAACTGCAGCGTGACGATGGACACGCCGGCGGCGCTGGTGGAACTCATGCGCTGCAGCCCCGCCATCTGGCCGAACTGACGCTCCAGCGGCGCGGTGACCGTGCGGCTCATGACTTCCGGGCTGCCGCCCGGGTACAGCGTCTGCACCTGGATGGTCGGGAAATCGACCTGCGGCAGCGCCGACAGCGGCAGGAACTTGAAGCCGATGATGCCGGCCAGGACGATCGCCAGCATCAGCAGCGAGGTCGCGACAGGCCGCAGGATGAAGGGACGGGATGGACTCATGATTGCCTGAAGAATGAGGACGCGGCGAACTTCGCAGCGACGCTCATTGCGCCGCCTCGGAACGGCGGCGGCGCTCGTTCGCCGGCGCCTGCGCGGCCCCTTCCGGCGCGGCCTGCGCCCGCTCGGCCTGGCGCCGCTCACCTGAAGGACGGCGCCCGCCCGCGCCGCCTGCCGCGCCCGCTGGCCGGTCGCCCGGCAGGTTCACGTGCGCGCCATCCTTCAGGCGGTCCGCGCCTTCGGTGATCACCTGCTCGCCGGCTTGCAGGCCGGACGCGATCTGCATCTTGTCTCCGGCCGACAGGCCGCGCGTGACCGGCCGCAGCGCGACGGTGCGCTGCGCGGCATTGAGCACATACACGAAGTCGCCGTTGCCCCCGTGGCGTACGGCGGCCACCGGCACCACGACTGCGCCTTCGACGTTGTTCAGCTGCAGGCGCACGTTGACGAACTGGCTGGGAAACAGCAGGTGCTGATTGTTGGGGAAGCGCGCCTTGGCCTTCACCGTGCCAGTCTGGACGTCGACCTGATTGTCCATCGCCAGGAAGCTTCCGCTATCCAGCACCTCGGTGCGGGTGCGGTCGAGCGCGCTCACCGGCAATTTGGCGCCCTCGTTGATGCGCCGGCGCAGCTCGACGATGCGGTCCTGCGGCACCGCGAATTCGACATCGATCGGCTCGGTCTGGGTGATGGCGACGATGCCGTTGGCGTCGTTCGGCCCGACCACGTTGCCGACATCGACCGCGCGCAGGCCGATGCGTCCCGCGATCGGCGCGGTCACGCGCGTGTAGCCGAGGTTCAGGCGCGCCGTGCCTTCGGCGGCGCGGTCGGTCATTACCGCGCCTTCCAGCTGCTTGACCAGCGCCGCCTGCGTATCCACGTCCTGGCGCGCGATCGAATCCTGTGCCAGCAGCGTGCGGTAGCGCTCCAGCGTCTGCCTGGCACTTTCAAGCTGCGCCTGGTCGCGCCTGAGCTGGCCGCCGGCCTGCATCAGCGCCATCTCGAACTGGCGCGGATCGATGGTCGCCAGCAGCTCGCCGGCCTTCACCATCTGTCCTTCGCGGAAATGGATCTTCTTCAGTTCGCCGGAGACCTTGGCCCGCACCGTCGCGTTGGCGGTGGCGGTCACCGTGCCGAGCGCCTCCACGATCACCGGCAGGTCGGCGCGCTCGGCCGTGGCTACGCCGACCGTGCTGGCCGGCGGCCCGCCGCGCCGCCCGGCCGCGCTGCCGGGGCCGGCCGGACCTTCCGCCGGCCGGTGCGTCAGGTACCAGGCCAGCCCGCCGAGCGCCGCCAGCGCCAGCAAGGCGACAATCACGCCGGTCAGGGATTTCCTGGTTCTGCCCTTGGTTCTGCCTTTAGGCAATTCGAGCTGCGTTTCTGGTTGCGGTTTCATTAATTATTATTCCTTGTGCCGGCCGCCCGCGGGCCCGGCAAACGATTTCCTGCGATGGCCGCGAAGTCGAGCCCGATACCCGGTCCCGGGGCTTACCGTGAGGAATTGGGATGTTCGTTTGATTGTTGGTCTGCGCCCAATGTTCGCGTTTTTTTGTATCCCGCAATTGTCGGCAGACGGGAGATTTGTATCGAAGTGTTGAAAAACGTTAAAAAGCTGGCATCGCGCGTCTTGAAATTCTTCAACTAAACCCTATATCGCCTAAAACCTTATGTTCATCGACTCTTGAGGTAAAAATGGCTGCAACCGAAAAGCAAACCCTGGGTTTTCAGGCAGAAGTCAAACAGCTGCTGCACCTGATGATTCATTCCTTGTATTCGAACAAGGAGATTTTCCTGCGCGAGCTGATCTCCAACGCGTCCGACGCCGCCGACAAGCTGCGCTTCGAGGCGATCAACAACGCCGCCCTGTTCGAAAACGACCCGGACCTGAAGATCCGCGTCACCTTCGACAAGGCCGCGCGCACCATCACCATTTCCGATAACGGCATCGGCATGAGCCGCGAGGAAGCGATCGAGCACCTCGGCACCATCGCCAAGTCCGGCACCAAGGAATTCTTCTCCAAGCTGTCCGGCGACCAGCAGAAGGATGCGGCGCTGATCGGCCAATTCGGCGTGGGCTTCTACTCCGCCTTCATCGTGGCCGACAGGATCACGGTCGAAAGCCGCCGCGCCGGGCTGCCGGCCGGCCAGGGCGTGCGCTGGGAATCGGCCGGCGAAGGCGACTTTTCCGTCGAACAGATCGAAAAAGCCGCGCGCGGCACCGACATCATCCTGCACCTGCGCGAGGGCGAGGATGAATTCCTGTCGAACTGGAAGCTGAAATCGACCATCCGCAAGTATTCCGACCACATCTCGCTGCCTATCCTGATGCAGAAGGAGGAATGGGACGACGAGAAGAAGGAAACCGTCATCAAGGACGAGTTCGAGACCATCAACCAGGCCAGCGCCCTGTGGACCCGCAACAAGTCGGACATCACGCCGGAGCAGTACACCGAGTTCTACAAGCACGTTTCGCATGATTTCGAAGCGCCGCTGGCGCACACCCACAACCGCGTGGAAGGCCGCAGCGAGTACATCCAGCTGCTGTACATCCCGGCGCGCGCGCCGTTCGACATGTGGGACCGCAACAAGCGCGGCGGCATCAAGCTGTACGTCAAGCGCGTATTCATCATGGACGACGCCGAGCAGCTGATGCCGGTCTACCTGCGCTTCGTGAAGGGCGTGATCGACTCGGCCGACCTGCCGCTGAACGTCTCGCGCGAAATCCTGCAGGAGTCGCGCGACATCCGCGTCATCCGCGAAGGCTCGACCAAGCGCGTGCTGGGCCTGCTGGAAGAGCTGGCCAACGGCGAGGAGCAGGAACAGAAGGACAAGTACGCGACCTTCTGGAAGGAATTCGGCCAGGTGTTGAAGGAAGGCATCGGCGAAGACCAGGCGAACAAGGACCGCATCGCCAAGCTCTTGCGCTTCGCGTCCACCCAGAACGATTCAGACGTGCAGACCGTGTCGTTCGACGACTACATCGGCCGCATGAAGGAAGGCCAGGACAAGATCTACTACATCACTGCCGATTCCTACGCGGCGGCGAAGAACAGCCCGCACCTGGAAATCTTCCGCAAGAAAGGCGTGGAAGTGCTGCTGATGACCGACCGCGTCGACGAGTGGATGCTGTCCTTCCTGCATGAAGTGGAAGGCAAGGAACTGGTGTCGGTGGCCAAGGGCGACCTCGACCTCGGCAAGCTGGAAGACGAGGCCGAAAAGAAGCAGCACGAGGAAACCGAGAACCAGTACAAGGACCTGGTCGAAAAGATGAAGAAGGCACTGGACGCCAAGGCCAAGGAGGTGCGCGTCACCTTCCGCCTGACCGATTCGCCGGCCTGCCTGGTGGCGGACGAGAATGAACTGTCCGGGAACCTGGTGCGCATGCTGAAGGCGGCGGGACAGAACGCGCCGGAGTCCAAGCCCATCCTGGAGATCAACCCGGACCATCCGCTGGTGCAGCGCCTGAAGTACGAGGAAGCGAAGTTCGACGACTGGGCCAACATCCTGTTCGACCAGGCGATGCTGGCCGAAGGCGGCATGCTGGCCGACCCGGCCGGGTTCGTGAAGCGGCTTAACGAAATGCTGCTGGGGATGGCAGGGAAATAACCCTCTCATCCAGCCTGAAAAACCGCTGCCTTGCCGAGGGCATGCAGCGGTTTTTTCTTATGTGCCGCTGGCGGCATTCTGCGGCCGATACCGCCCATTCCTGTGCTGCGCGCACTGTTCCAGCCAGTTCAGTGCCTGCTGCCACAAAGTTGGCTGAAATTCGGGCCGGAAGAACCCGAAATGGCCGATGCGTTTGGCCTGCGCATCCTGCGGCGCGATATGCCGGCGCTCGACCTGCGCGTTGCGGTAGAAACTGGTCAGGCTGTCGATGCTTCGCCGGCTCAGCAGCTCATCGTCGGAAAAACTCAGGGCGAGAAGCGGCACGCGCATCCTCTCGAAACCGGCGTGCATCGGCCGGCCCTCGTCATCGACCATGTAATGTGGGCTCTTGCACCAGCGCGCCCACTGGTAAATGACGCCCTTGGGCAAATCGCCGACCATCCTCAGTTTCTTGCCGGGGAAATAGCCGAAGGCGGGCGTGCACAGCGGCACGGCGACATACCACATGAGCCAGACCATGCGTTTCAGTTGCGGCGCGTTGTAGCGCCAGTAGCCGCTGCCGGCGGCAACCGTCAGGATGCCGTCCACCAGGTGATTGTCCGGCATGAGGGCAGGCAGCTGGCCGCCGAGCGAGTGCCCGACCAGCAGCAGCGGCATGTTTTTCTGCCAGTCCCGCGCCGCGCGCAGCGCCGCATTGTAGTCCTCGGCCCAGTCGTGCAGGTCGGCCTTGAAGCCGCGCAGCGAGCGGGAAAAGCGCGGCGGCACGGAGGCGCCCGCGCCGCGGTAATCAAAGGTCAGCACCGCGAAGCCCTGCTGCGCAAGGAATTGCGCGAACGGGAAATAGAATTCCTGCTTCACGCCCATCGCGGTCGGCATCACGACGACCGCTTTTGCCCGGCCCGCTGGCGCAAAGCGCCTGGCGGCGAGCACATGGCCACCCTTCGTATTGACGGTAATCGCTTCCATCGTCAGCTCCCAAAAAAGTTCGATACCCGGCATTCCGGCCTACGGCATCCTTGCCATCCCGCCGACATCCTCGCCGGCGACGAGCGCGAATTCGTTGCGCGCTCCCTGCATGCGCGCCTGCCGGTACGGCCGGTACGCATCGCTCTCGTAGAAAGCCATCGCGGCATCCCTGGACGGCCATTCGACGATCAGGAAAATTCCCGGCGCCTTGCGCTCGCCCTCGACCTTCTCGACATTCGAGGTGCGCGCCAGATAGCGCCCGCCATGCTGTTCGACCAGCCTGGTCACGTCCCGTACGTAAGCCGGAATCCAGCCCTTGTCGACGATATCGATTTCAGCAACGGAGTAATACTTCATCCGGCTCCTCCTGCGGCAGTTGTCGGGAACGGCTACTTCAGGTTCATCGTAATCGTCGCGGTGAAGACGCGCTTGCCTTCGGCATCGAATGCGTCGACCGGCACATCGACATTGCCGGTATGGTCCCAGGCCACCTGTTGGCCGTTGGCGACTACCCGCATGTCGGTTTTGGCCTTGGCCAGGTATTGCACCGCCATGCCGACCGGGATCCACTGCCGCCCTTCGGGAATCGACACCGTCGTCATGGTGCCGGCCGCCAGTTCGGCCGCGTTGCACAGCGCGATCGCATGGACCGTGCCGATGTGGTTGTGGACTTCGCGGCGGTTGGCGAACGTGACTTCCGCATAGCCCGGCCGCAGTTCGGTAAAGGTCGGATCGATGGTCGCGAAATACGGCGCGAAGCCGGTGACCGCCTTGCTGAACGCCTGATTGCCCATGTTCTGAAACATGCCCAGTACCTGATTCATGATGCCCTCCTCGTGGTGTGAAAGCAGGCCGCCCGCGATACCGCTTTGCCAAGGCGCTAAATCTGCTCTAAGGTGCCAACTTTGGCAGCAAAGCTGATCAGAATATTATTCTAGAATATAATTCTAGTCAAACGACCATTTCGCCATGACAGTCATCAAGAAAAGCAGGAAGCAGGAAATCCTCGATGCGGCGCTCGCCTGCTTCAACGAAAACGGCATCGAGGCGACCACCATCGACATGATCCGGGAGCGCTCGCAGGCCAGCGTGGGCAGCATGTACCATCATTTCGGCAGCAAGGAGAGCATCGCCGCCACCCTGTATGCGGAGGCGCTCGCGGAACACAACACGTACCAGCAATCGCTATTGGACAAGGCCGGCAGCGCGGAGGAAGGCGTCAAGGCGCTGGTCTATGCCTACAGCGACTGGATATCGGCCAATCCGGACAAGGCGCGCTTCGTGCTGTACAGCCGCGGCGCGCTGGTGAAAAGCAATATGGCGCAAGAACTGGAAAGCCAGACCAAGGCGAAGCTGGCCGAAGTGCGGCGCTGGTTCCAGCCGTACCTGGAAAACGGGCAGCTGAAAAAGCTGCCGTCCGAATGCTTTTCGTCGCTGATCATCGGCCCGGCGCACGACTATGCCCGCCTGTGGCTGTCGGGCCGCGCCAGGACCGACATCAAGGCGTACCGGGAGATTTTCGCGCAAGCCGCATGGAGCGCGGTCAAGCCATGACGCGCAAGCGCAGTTTCGATCCCGTGGTCGACGAGAACACCCGCCTTCTGATCCTCGGCAGCCTGCCGGGCGAAGTGTCGCTGATGCAGAGCCAATACTACGCGAATCCGAAAAACCGGTTCTGGCAACTGGTGTCGCCCCTCGTCGGAACCGATTTATCGGCATTGCCCTATCCGGACCGGCTGCCGATCCTGCTGGCGAACGGAATCGGCCTGTGGGATGTCGTCGCCGAAGCGCATCGGGAAGGCAGCCTCGACAGCAAGATCCGCGATCATGCGCACAACGACCTGGTCGGGCTGATAGCCGGCCTGCCGCGGCTGGCGGCCATCGCATTCAACGGAGGAACGGCGGCGCGCCTCGGGTTAAAGGCGCTTGCAGACCGCGCCAACCGGTACCGGATCGTCAGGCTGCCGTCGAGCAGCCCGGCCTATACCCTGGCATATGCGGATAAACTACGCGCCTGGGAAGACTTAAAACAATACCTGCGCACAGACGCGGCGCATCCGCAGTGAATCATGTGCGGGAGGCGGGAGACGAGCCGCTTTCCATCGAAACCTGGACAAAGTATGGCAACCACAGTTGCAGTCATCGAAGACAATCCGGAATTTCTGGCGCGCTTTTGCGAAATCATCCGCTCCGATGCGGAATTTGAACTGGCGGGCTGCGCCGCCAATGGGGCCGAAGGCCTGACGCTGATCGAGCACCACCGCGCCGATGTCTACCTGATCGATCTAGGCTTGCCGGACATGAACGGAACCGAGCTCATCAGGCATGCGCTCAAGACGCATCCCGATTGCGAAGTCATGGTGGTCACCGTGTTCGGCGACGATGCCCATGTCCTGGCCAGCATCGAGGCCGGGGCTACCGGTTACGTGCTGAAAGACGGCTCGCCGGCCGAAATCACCGATTGCATCCGCGAATTGCGCGCCGGCGGCGCGCCGATCAGCCCGCTCATCGCCAGGAAAATCCTGCAACGGTTTCAACGCAAAAATGCCGGCGCCGCGCACAGCGCACCTCCGGCGCCACCGCGCGCGCATCCGGCCGATGGCGACACGGCCATGACGGAGCGCGAGCTCGCCGTCCTGCGGGCGCTTGCCAAGGGAATGAGCCTGCGCGAAATCGGGGAGTCGCACTTCATTTCCGCCCACACGGTGGCCGGCCATGTCAAAAACATCTATCGCAAGCTGGCGGTGCATTCACGGGGAGAGGCGGTCTATGAAGCGAGCAAGCTGGGCCTTATTCAACTGTAGCGGCGTCCGGCTCGCCTTCGCATTTCTCCTGCTGGTCCTGGCCGATCTGCATTCCGGCGGCGCCCTGGCAGCCGACCGCCAGGAGACGATCCGCGTCCGGCAAGCCCGGTTCATCGTCTCGGATGCCGCCACCCTCCCGCCCGAAGACGCCGGCTGGCAGACGGCGGCGCTGCCCCATCGCGTGCCGAAGCCGGCCGACCGCGAGCTGGTCGGCTACTGGTACAAGGCGGACTTCACGCCCGCCGACGCCACGCAACCGCTCTGGCTGTACTTCCCCAAGCTGCGCAGCGGCGGCGCCATATATGTCAACGGCGTCCAGGTCGGCGCCATCCGCGGCGCCGACGCGGCCTATCAGGTGCGCTGGTTCCGTCCGCACCTGTTCTTCCTGCCGCCGTTGTCGCTGCGCGAAGGGAACAACGAAATCGCGGTGCGCTTCGCCATTCGCGAGCCGCTGACCAGCTTCGGCGAGTTCGAGATCGGCCCGCAGCAGCCCCTGCGCGAATCGTACGACCTGAGCCTGTTCTGGGAAAACACGAGCACCGAAATCTCGGCCATCATCTGCCTGCTGTCGGGCGCCTTCATCCTCGTGTTCTGGCTGCGCCGGCCGCAGGAAGTGCTTTACGGGCTGTTTGGCGTATGCGTGCTGTTCTGGGGGTTGCGCACTTTCATCTTTCGCCTGCCCGTGGTGCCGATGGAATACTGGGTGCTGTGGCGCTTCTTCTATTACCTGACGACGTCCGGCTTCATCGTCTGCATCACCCTCTTCCTGCTGAAATACAGCCGCGCCGAAAATCGGCGCCTCACCCGTTTCCTGCTGGCGTACTGGCTCGGCGGATCGGCCGTTTTCCTGGTGGTCGGCACCCCCATCAGGATGTTGATGGACACGTACTGGACCGCGGGCTTCCTGCCCTTTACGACCTACGCGATCGCGCGGCTGGCGGTCTTCACCGCCCGCCGGCCGACGCCGTCCTGCGTGGCGATGGTGCTGGCGATCCTGATCGCGCTGGCGCTGGCGCTGCACGATTTCGCAGTGCAGCACGGATGGTTCCGCTTGCAGGAGTACTACATGCTGCACCTGGGCATTCCGGCCTTCTTGCTGGTGATGGCATGCGTCCTGATGGAGCGCTTCATTGCCTCGCTAAAGCAGGCCGAATCGGTCCAGGAACAACTGGCCCGGCGCGTGGCTGAAAGGGAAACGGAACTGGCCGCCAGCTACGAACAGCTGCGCCAGCTGGAGCGCGACCATGCGGCTGCCGAGGAAAGACAGCGCATTATGCAAGACATGCACGACGGCGTCGGATCGCAATTGCTGACCACGCTGGTCATGGCACAGCGCGGCGCGGCGACGCAAGGCGACATGGTCGCGCTGCTGCAGGAATGCCTCGACGACATGCGTCTGGCGATCGACTCGCTGTCGCCGGACGATCCCGATCTGTTGCCGGCACTCGGGAACCTGCGGTTCCGGATGGAGGCCAGATTCAAGGCGCTCGGGCTGGACCTGGCATGGCGCAGCCGCGATTTGCCGGACACGTTCGAGGTCGCGCCCCACGCCGGGCTGCAGATCCTGCGCATCGTGCAGGAAGCGCTCACCAACGTGCTCAAGCATGCGAAGGCCAGGAATGTCGAAGTCGCGCTCGATTTCTCGGGCGGGGCGCTGCGCATTCGCATCGCCGACGACGGCGTCGGCTTTGCCGCTTGCGAAGGGCATTCCGGGCGCGGCTTGAAAAACATGCGCTCTCGCGCGCAAAAAATCGGGGCGGCATTCGACATCACGCACCTGTCGCCGGGAACGGCCATCTGCCTTGATCTTCCCGCGCATGCGCTCCGTGCCAGCATTGCCAAAATAGCAGCATACGATCCAATGTCCGAGGAAAAATTAGCCATTGGGAACAACATGATTCGGTAAAATTGCCGCACTACTGCGACCGACTCTTCCGTTCCATGCTCATCAAACGCAAATCCATCGAAGCGCAAGCCAACCGCAAAGCCGGCCCCGGCAAGCAAACCAGCGCGGCCGCTCCCAAGCCGCCGCGCAAGCCCAGATACGCGCCGGTCACGCTGTCCGAGGAAAACGGCGTGCGCTTTTTGCACTTCGGCACCGAGTGGATCCAGGGCGCGATGCGCATCCGCAAGCCCGACTGGATCGAGCTGGAATACGCGCAGCAAATGATGAGCTGGATGCTGTTCAACGACCAGCCGCGCCACATCGCGCAGCTCGGGCTGGGCACCGGCGCGCTGACCAAGTTTTGCTATCGCAAGTTCGAGCAGGCGCGCGTGACGGCGGTCGAATTGAACCCCTCCGTCATCGCAATCTGCCGCAGCATGTTCAAGCTGCCGCCGGAAGACGACCGCTTGTCGGTACTGGAAATGGACGCGATGGACTTCGTCACCGACAGCGCGCGCCACGGCACCATCGACGCGCTGCAAGTCGACCTGTACGACGCCACCGCGCGCGGCCCGGTGCTCGACACGCCGGAATTCTACGAAGCCTGCGCCGCCTGCCTGTCCGAGCAAGGCATCATGACGGTCAACCTGTTCGGCGACCATCCGAGCTACGCCAAGAACCTGAAGGCGATGCGCTACGCCTTCCGGCAGGTGCTGTGCCTGCCCGAAGTCCACCAGGGCAACGTGATCGCGATCGCCGCCAGGGAAGCGCTCCCGCTCGACTTCCAGTTACTGTACGAACGCGCCGCCGAGATCGCCGAAACCACCAAGCTGCCGGCCAAGTCCTGGGTCAATGGCCTGAAAGCCTGGCACCTGGGACAATCGTCATGAAAAAAGCCGCCTCCAGACCGCTCGACCTGCAGCAGATCTTTACCTGGCTGATGGCCGACGGCGTGATCGACAAGGCCAACGTCAAGGCGGCTTACAACCAGGCGCAGGCGCTGCTCAAGAACGCCGGCATCGCCACCCACCCGCTGACCGCCGTCGCCCAGTGCAAGCTGCAGTCGGCCCTGGCGCCGCACAAGCCGCTGACGCTCGACTGGCTGTCGGAATGGGTGGCCGCCAAGGCGCACATGCCGTTCTTCCGCATCGATCCGCTCAAGATCGACTTCACCCGCGTCGCAGACGTGATGTCGGCCACCTATGCGGCGCGCTTCAACATCCTGCCGGTGGAACTGACGCCGACCGAAGTCGTGGTCGCCACCGCCGAGCCCTTCATCACCGAATGGGAAGCGGAAATCGCCAAGATCACGCGCCGCAGCGTCAAGCTGGTCATGGCCAACCCGCTCGACATCGCGCAGTACACCTCGCAATTCTTCACGCTGGCCAAGTCGATCAAGGGCGCCAACAAGTCGGGGAGCCACGACCTGTCCCTGCGCAACAACTTCGAGCAGCTGGTGGAACTGGGCAAGAGCGACAAACAGCTCGACGCCAACGATCAGCACATCATCAACATCGTCGACTGGCTGTGGCAGTACGCGTTCGAGCAGCGCGCTTCCGACATCCACCTGGAACCGAAGCGCGAGCTCGGCCTGATCCGCTTCCGCATCGATGGCATCCTGCACCAGGTGTACCAGGTGCCCGCCACCGTCATGATCGCGATGACCGCGCGCATCAAGCTCTTGGGCCGCATGGACGTGATCGAGCGGCGCCGCCCGCAGGACGGCCGCATCAAGACCCGCACCGCTGGCGGCCAGGAAATCGAGCTGCGCCTGTCGACGCTGCCCACCGCCTTCGGCGAAAAGCTGGTGATGCGCATTTTCGACCCGGACGTGGTGGTCAAGACCTTGCCGGAGCTGGGCTTTCCGCCCGACGACGCCCGGCGCTGGGACGATCTCACGTCGCGCCCGCACGGCATCATCCTGGTCACCGGCCCCACCGGTTCGGGCAAGACCACCACGCTGTACACCACCCTGAAGGCGCTTGCGACACCGGAAGTCAATGTCTGCACGGTCGAAGACCCGATCGAAATGGTGGAAGCCTCGTTCAACCAGATGCAGGTCCAGCACGGCATCGACCTGTCGTTCGCCGACGGCGTGCGCGCGCTGATGCGGCAAGACCCGGACATCATCATGGTCGGCGAAATCCGCGACCTGGAAACCGCCGAGATGGCGATCCAGGCGGCCCTGACCGGCCACCTCGTGTTTTCCACCCTGCACACCAACGACGCGCCGTCGGCGGTGATGCGCCTGCTCGAACTCGGCGTGCCCTACTACCTGCTGGAAGCCACGCTGATCGGCATCATGGCGCAGCGCCTGGTGCGCACGCTCTGTGCCGATTGCAAGAAGCCCGGCGGCGAACTGAGCGACGACGTGTGGAACAGCCTGACCGAAGGCTGGCCGATTCCGAAGCCGGCCACCGTGTACCGCCCGGTCGGCTGCCCGGAATGCCGGCACACCGGCTACCGCGGCCGCACCGGCCTGTACGAACTTTTGACCGTGTCGCAAACCTTTTCCAAGCTGATCAAGCAGGAATCCGATATCCACGCGCTGAAACGGCAAAGCACCGCCGACGGCATGAAGCCGCTGCACGTGGCCGGCGCGCTGAAAATCGAAGAAGGCGTGACGACGTCCGATGAAGTATTGAAGGTGACCTCGGCACTGACGTAATGCGGTGCAATTTCGCGCGCCTCGGGAAAAATTGTGATTTTTTCCGCCGACCTCTCCCACCTTGCGCGCAAAGTTGCTATAATCACGGCCTCGTTGGGTCGTTAGCTCAGTTGGTAGAGCAGCGGACTCTTAATCCGTAGGTCGAGTGTTCGAGCCACTCACGACCCACCAACGAATTCAAAGGGTTGCAGCGATGCAGCCCTTTTTCTTTGCTTCGCAATTCTGCGCTTGCTCAGCAAAACTCAATCGCCACGACGTCACCATCCGGCGCAACACAGCCTGGCGAACACCCCACGGCCATCGCTTCAACCGCCCAATCCCCTCATCTAGTTAGCACAACGGCAGGACAGCGTGTTATTTTCCCGATAAGCAAGTCAGGTTTAACGTAAACGGAGAGCTTGGGGATGGCCAGACAATCGATCGCGATGCGGTTGATGCTTCTCGTCGCGGTGGCGGCGATGCCCCTGATCGGGCTTCAGCTCTACTATGCGATGGAAGAAGCCGACTCCGCGCGCGCGGCAGCGGTCGATCGCTCCCTGTGGGTGGCGCATGCTGTCCGCGGACGTATCGAAGACCATATCCATAGCGTCGACTCGCTGCTGCTCACCGTGGGCGCCACGATGCCGGTCCGGCCCAACGAGATCGACCAGGGCAATGCCAAGCTGCGGCAGATCAAGGCCGGCCTGCCCGACTACTTCGGCAGCATCTCCGTCGTCGAACCGGACGGCACGATGCTCTACTCCGCCGAAGCGAAGCCGCCGGCACCGGGCTCCGTCAACGTGAGCGACCGGCGCTACTTCAAGGAAGCGGTCGCCTCCGGCAAGCTGGCGGCCGGCGACCCGATCATATCGCGCACATCCGGCCAGCGCATCCTGGTGTTTGCGCGCTCGGTCAGGGACGACAATACCGGAGCGCTGCGCGCGGTGGTGTCGGCCTCGACCCTGCTCGAACGGTTCCAGCACATTTTCGCGCAGGAGCAACTTCCGGCTGGCTCCGTCATCACGCTGATCGACCAGAACGGCGTCGTGCTGGCGCGCTCGGTCGATCCGGAGAAATGGATCGGCGCCAACGTCTCGGACAGCCTGGCAGTGCGCGAATCGTTCAGCCGCGGCGATGGGACGAAGGAGTCGGTGTCGCTGGATGGCGTCAAGCGCCTGTCGGCCTTCACCAAGCTGGAACGGGTGCCATGGCTGGTCTATGTCGGCATTCCGTCGGATGTCGCGCTGCAATCGGGCATGGCGCGCGTGCGCTGGCTTATCCTGCTCACCCTGACCGTATCCGCGCTGGCCGTCGGCGCCGCCAGCTGGATGGGGCGAAAGATCGCGCGCCCGCTCGAAACGCTGGCGCGCGACGCGGCCAAACTGGCCGGCGGCGATCTCTCCCACCGCTCGGCCGTAAAGGCGAGCGGCGAAGTGGGCGAACTCGCCGGCAGCTTCAATGTGATGGCCGGGGCGCTGGAGCGGCAACGCGCGCAGTTGGCCGAGAGCGAAGCGCGGGCGCGCGCCACTTTCGAACAGGCGGCGGTCGGCATCGCCCACGTGGCGCCGGATGGCCGCTTGTTGCTGGTCAACCAGCGGCTGTGCGACATCCTGGGCTATACGCGCGACGAACTGCTCGCCCGGCGCACGCAGGACATCACGCACACCGAGGATGACGAGCGCACTGCCGCGCTGGAGCGCCAGCTGATGGCCGGCGCGGGCGACCATGCCGTGCCCGACGCGCTGGAGATGCGGTACGTGCGCCGCGACGGCAGCCATACCTGGATCAATCTCACGCTGGCGCTGGTGCGTGACGATGCCGGCGCGCCGAACTACTTTATCGCGGTGGTCGAGGATATTTCGGTACGCAAACGGAACGAAGCGCTGATCGCCGGCCAAAAGGAGGTGCTCGAAACGATGGCGCACGGCGCGCCGCTGGAAGAGACACTGGCCACACTGGTGCGCGTCATCGAGGCGCAATCTCCCGACATGCTCTGCTCGGTGCTCCTGCTCGACGCCAAGGGCGTCCATCTGCGCCATGGCGCCGCGCCCAGCCTGCCCGCGGAATACCTGCGCGCGCTCGACGGTTCGCCGATCGGACCGTGCGCCGGCTCCTGCGGCACGGCCGCGTTCAAGGGGGAACCGGTCATCGTCGAGGACATCAGCACGGACCCGCGGTGGGATTCGTACCGTCACCTTGCCCTGCCGCACGGATTGCGCGCCTGCTGGTCGACGCCGATCTTCGATTCCGCGCACCGGGTGCTGGGCACGTTTGCCATCTATTACCGCACCCCGGGCGGACCCAGCGCGCGGCATCTGGAGCTGATCGAGGTGGCGACCCATACTGCCGCCGTCGCCATCAGCCGCAAGCAAGACGAGCAGTCGCTGCGCAGCGAGCGCGCCTTGCTGCAGCAAGTGACGGCCAGCAGTCCGGTGGGTATCGCCGTGGTCGACAAAAACGGCCGCATCACGCTGGCCAATCCCGCGGCCCAGCAAATACTGGGATTGACGGGAGACAAGGAAACTCAGCGCGTCTACGCCGCGCCGAAGTGGACGGCGACCTTCGCCGACGGTACCCCCTGCCCGCCGGAAGAACGGCCATTCGAGCGCGTCATGGCATCCGGCAAGCCAGTGTTTGACGCCGAGTATGCGATTGCCTGGCCGGACGGGCGCAACGTGCTGCTGTCGATCAATGCGGCGCCGCTGCGGGATGACGCGGGCGAACTGGATGGCGTCGTCGTGGTGCTTTCGGACATCACCGAACGCAAGCGCGCGGAAGCCCAGGTGCTGAAGCTCAATGCCGAACTGGAACAGCGCGTGATCGAGCGCACGGCCCAGCTCGAAGCCGCGAACAAGGAGCTGGAGTCGTTTTCTTACTCCGTATCGCATGACTTGAAGGCGCCGCTGCGTGGCATCGACGGCTACAGCCAGTTGCTGGAAGAGGATTTCCGCAACACGCTGGGCCCGGAGGGAATGGCTTTCCTGCGCAACATACGGCACGGCGCCGCGCAAATGCATCAGCTGATCGAGGACTTGCTTGCCTATTCGCGCATCGAGCGCCGCGATATCGAGCACGCCGCGCTCGACCTGCGCGCCTGTGTCGATGCCGTATTGCAGGGATGCGCGCATGTCATCGCCGAGCGGCAGATCGACGTTCATCTCGATATACCGCCAGTCATGGTGACCGCCGACCGGGATGGGCTCGCCATCGTGCTGCGCAACCTGCTGGAAAATGCGATCAAGTTCAGCCGCGAGGCGAAACCGCCCAGGATCGATATCGGAGCCCGCCGGGAAAACGGAAAGGTGACCCTGTGGGTGCGCGACAATGGCATCGGTTTCGACATGAAGTTTCATGACCGCATTTTCGAGATTTTCAGCCGCCTGCAGCGCGCGGAAGATTACCCGGGCACCGGCGTCGGACTGGCCCTGGTGCGCAAGGCGATGCATCGCATGGGTGGCCAGGTGTGGGCGCACAGCGCGCCCGCGCAAGGCGCCACTTTTTTCCTGGAGCTTAGCGCATGACAAACAGTGATCCGTTCAACCGGCCGGTGCTGCTGGTGGAAGACAACCCGATGGACGTCGACCTCACGCTGCGCGCCTTTGCGCGCCGAAAACTGACGAATCCGGTGATCGTGGCGCGTGACGGCGAAGAAGCCCTGGCCTGGCTTCCCCGCTGGGAAGCCGGCGAGAACCTGCCGCTGGTGATCCTGCTCGATCTCAAGCTGCCGCGCGTCGACGGCCTCGAAGTCCTGGCCCAGTGGAAGGCGCATGCGGTGTCGCGCTCGATTCCGGTGGTCGTGCTGACCTCCTCCGCGGAAGACAAGGATATCGAGGCGGCGTACGAGCTTGGTGCGAATTCCTATATCGTCAAGCCGGTCGATTTCGGCAAGTTCCTCGACGTGGCGGCACAGATCGAACTGTACTGGTGCGCCCTCAACACGCCGGCGCAGTAGCCTGCGGCGGGAACGACTTCCCTATCATGGAACGGACAGCAAGGACCGACGCATGAAGCCTGATCTGCCAAGATCGATTCTTTACCTCGAAGACAACGCGGTGGACGCCGACCTGGCAAGACGCGCGCTCGCGCGCCAGATGCCGGAAACGGCAATGGATCTCGCCCCCACCCTGGCCGCGGCCCTGGAACGGCTCGCGGCGCACCCGCACCGGTATGACATGGTTCTCTCGGACCTGCGCCTGCCCGACGGCAGCGGCATGGACCTGCTCGGCCATATCCGTGAACGCAAGCTGCCGATCGCGGTTGTCATTCTCACCGGGTCGGGCGACCAGGCCGCCGCGATCGCTGCGCTCAAGGCCGGCGCCGACGACTATGTGGTCAAGCGCGACGATTATTGCCGGCGCCTGATCCACACGCTGCCTGCGGCGCTGGCCCGCTTCCGCCGCGAGTCCGCGCGCAAGGCCGGGCCGCTCAGGGTGCTCTATGCGGAGCACAACATATTCGACATCGATCTGTGCCGCCGCCATTTTTCGGCGCACGCGCCCCATATCCGGCTGCAGGTCGTCGGCAACGGCACGGAAGTGCTGGACTGCCTGCCGGAAAATAGCGTCGATGCGCCACCCTACGACGTGGTGCTGCTCGACTATCAGCTACCGGGAATCAATGCCCTGGAAATCGCCAAGATCCTGCGCGACGAGCGTGGATTCGACTTGCCCGTCGTCCTGCTTACCGGACAGGGCAGCGAGGAAGTCGTGGCGGAAGCGCTGCGCCTGGGCATCGCGGACTTCGTCGGCAAGCACAAGGGTTACCTGATCGAATTGCCCGCCATCCTGGAACACGCGCATCGCCAGGCCCAACTGGTGCGCGAGCAGCAAGCCTTGCGCATGGCTTCCACGCGGCTGCATCACTTGCTGGAAGCGAACCCGACCATACTTTACGCCTTGCGCAAGGACGGCGACAGTTTTGTCCCCAACTGGGTCAGCGAAAACATTGCGCGCGTGTATGGCTATTCGCCGGACGAATGCCTCAATGCCGGCTGGTGGCTGGCGCACCTGCACCCGGAAGATCGCGAGCGCGTGCTGCATGGCTGGAAACGCCTGCTGGCCGATGGCGCGCTGGTGCAGGAATACCGCTTTTACGACAAAGCCGGCGAGGTGCGCTGGGTGCGCGACGACATGCGCGTGCTGCCGGACGCGTCCGGGAACGTCAGCGAAGTCGTCGGCAGCTGGAACGATATTACGCTCAGGCGGCAATCCGACGAACGGCTGCGGCTGCATGCCGCTGCGATGGACAGCACGCGCGACGGCATCCTGATTACCGATCTGGAGGGCAGGATTCTTGCCTGTAATCCTGCCTTCACCAAAATCACCGGCTACCGCGAGCCGGACATTCTCGGACTGGGCGCGAACATCCTGCAGCTGGAACGCCAGGACGCGCGCTTTTTCCAGACGCTGCGCGACAGCGTGAGCCGCACCGGCCAATGGCAGGGCGAAATCTGGAGCCGCCGCAAGGATGGCGAAATCAATCCACAATGGCTGACCGTGACGGCGGTGTACGACGGGCTCGGGAACGCCACGCACTACGTGGCCGTGATGACCGACCTGACCATGCTCAAGCGCAGCGAGCAGCGGTTGGACCGGCTGGCGCATTACGATTCCCTGACGGATCTGCCTAATCGCGTGCTGCTGCATTCGCTGCTGCAGCACGCCATCGAGCGCGCGATGCGGCACGAGCAGCAGGTCGGCGCGCTGCTGCTGAATCTGGATCAATTCAAGATCATTAATGACAGCCTCGGCCGCGCGTCCGGCGACGAGCTGCTGCTGAGCGTGACCAGCCGCCTGAAGGCCGGCCTGAGGGCAGACGATGTCCTCGGGCGCCTCGGCGGCGACGAATTCTCCGTCGTGCTCGAAGCGCTGCAGGAACCCCTCGACGCGGAAATCCTCGCGCGCAACCTGCTGGGCGTGTTTGATGCGCCGTTCGTGCTGTCGGACGGACACGAGGTATGCCTGCGCGCCAGCATCGGCATCGGCGTGTTTCCGCAGGATGGAGCCACGGCGCAAGACTTGTTGCATCATGCGGACGCGGCGATGCATCGCGCCAAGGAGGATGGCGGCAATCAGTTCGCCTTCTATACGCGCGACCTCAGCGCCCGCGCGCTGGGCCGGCTCGAAATGGCGGCCGGCTTGCAGCGCGCGCTGGCGCAACGCGAGTTTGCCCTGCACTACCAGCCCAAGGTCGATCTGGCGAGCGGCAGGATTTCGGGTGCCGAAGCGCTGCTGCGCTGGCTGCGGCCCGGGCATGGAATGATATCGCCGCTGCAGTTCATCCCGCTGGCTGAAAAGGGAGGACAGATCGTGGCAATCGGCGCCTGGGTGATCGACGAAGCGTGCCGGCAGATCCGCGCCTGGTCCGACACGGGATTAAGCGACATCAATGTCGCCGTCAATGTATCGGCGCGACAGTTTACGGGCCAAGATCTCGAAACGGTCGTCACCGCTGCTCTGGAAAGACATCGCATTGCGCCGCAATGCCTGACGCTGGAATTGACGGAAAGCATGCTGATGGAAGAACCGGAGAAGGCGATCCAGCGACTTGCCCGCTTGAAGCGTCTCGGCGTCCTGCTGTCGCTCGACGACTTCGGGACCGGCTATTCCAGCCTGGCCTACCTGAGCCGTTTTCCGATGGATCAGCTGAAAATCGACCGCTCCTTCGTCACCGGCATCGACTCCGACACCCGTGCGGCCAACATCGCCAATTCCATTATCGACCTTGCGCACTGCATGCAGCTGAAGGTCGTGGCCGAAGGAGTGGAAACGGCGTCGCAGCTCGCTTACCTGGCAAAGAATCGTTGTGACGAAATCCAAGGCTTCTACTTCAGCAAGCCCGTGCCGGCCGATGAGTTCGCCAGCCAGGTGCGTCAAGGAAAGCGGCTCGCCGACAAGGATGGCGCGGACTGAACAATACGGCGCAAGACGTGACGACCAAAACGGTGCGCATTGCAACAATCCCTTGTCAATTTACATGATCGCCATTAACATAGCGCCCGCCTGACGCCATCGCGCATCCCGCCAGGGAAAAACGGATGGAAACGGATTCGCCCATGTAGCTCAGTGGCAGAGCACTCCCTTGGTAAGGGAGAGGTCGGCAGTTCAATCCTGCCCATGGGCACCACAAGTCATGCCAGCGCTTCGCCTACCCTTGGCATCGCCGCCACCGCGGTCCCTCTCGTTGGTTTCATGAGCCTTTCCGGCATCGAATTTCGTACCGATAGTTGTCGCAAACCGAGTCCGGCCAATGCCTGTTGCCGGCGACGAAAGATTAATCCTGCACCCGGCCGCGCATGAGCTTGGTCCGGCCGCGCAGCTTTTTTCTTTCGAGGCGTTCCTTCTGGGAGCCGAGAGTCGGCTTGATGGGCCGGCGGCGACGCGGCGGCACGGCAATGCTTGCCACCAGTTCGCGCAGGCGCCGCAAGGCGTCTTCCTTGTTCTTTTCCTGGCTGCGATGGGTTTGCGCCTTGATGATCACCACGCCTTCGCTGGTGATGCGCTGGTCGCTCAGGCGGAGCAAGCGCTCCTTGACCGGTTCCGGCAGGGATGAGGCGCGGATGTCGAATCGCAAGTGAATCGCGCTCGACACCTTGTTGACGTTCTGGCCGCCCGCGCCTTGCGCGCGAATGGCAGTGAATTCGACTTCGTTCTCGGACGGGAGCGGAGGGTGCATGAGATGCAGCCTAGACCGCCGTGCCCGCCATTGCAAGCCGACGTCTCATGCCCAGACGTCGATGCTGCCGCCGTGCGCCTGAAGGGCCGTGCGCTTGATTTCGTTGATGCGTTCCGCCTGCTTGTTGCCGTCTTCCAGGCCCTGGTCCACCACCTGCTGCCGCGCGCGGCGTATCGATTCCGCGACTTGGGCATCCACCTCGCCTTGCTGCTTGCGGATTTCGACGACCTGTTGCAGGTAGTTTGCAACAGAAGATGTTCCGCCAACGTCCATTCGTCCTCCACCTGCCGAAAAAGGCAGTATTATCGCCGAACTTGACGTTTTCACAAATCTCCCGCGCGGCGCCATGCCGCGCAAGAGGATCAGGCAGCCAGCCGCAGGTGCTGCTTATCCCCTGTCTTTATTGCAGGCGTGCCCGCGCTCGCGCCCTCCTGGCGCAGCTTGAACCGCGCCACGGCATTGGCCAGCGCCACCGCCTGTTCCTCCAGGCTTTCGGCTGCCGCAGCAGCCTGCTCGACCAGTGCGGCATTCTGCTGGGTCATCTCATCCATCAGCGTCACGGCGCGATTGGTTTCCTCGATGCCGGCGCTTTGCTCGACGCTGGCGCTGGTGATCTCGCCCATGATCGTCGCCACGCTCCGCACGGAATCGACGATCTCGGTCATGGTCGAACCGGCGGTCTCGACCAGGCGGCTGCCGGCGTCGACCTTGCTCACCGAATCATTGATGAGCGCCTTGATTTCCTTGGCGGCGCTTGCGGAACGTTGCGCCAGGTTGCGCACTTCAGCTGCCACCACCGCAAAGCCGCGCCCCTGTTCGCCGGCGCGCGCCGCTTCCACCGCGGCATTCAACGCGAGGATATTGGTCTGGAAGGCGATGCTGTCGATCACGCCGATGATTTCGACGATCTGCTTCGAGCTGTCCTTGATCGAGCTCATGGTGTCGACCACTTCTCCGACCACCGTGCCGCCCTTGGCAGCCAGGCCGGAAGCGGACGCCACCAGGTCGTTGGCATGCCGGGAATTGGTTGCATTTTCTTTGACCGTCGATGTCAGTTCTTCCATCGAGGCGGCGGTCTGCTGCAGCGAGCTGGCCTGCGATTCGGTACGCGCCGACAGGTCGGCGTTGCCGCGCGCGATTTCCGCCGTCGCGGCCTGGATGGCGACGCTGCCGTCCCGGATCTGCTGCATGATGTCGTTCATCTTGTCGACGAAGGTATTGAACGCGCCGGCGATTTCCGTCAGTTCGTCGTGACCGTCCGCCGGCAGGCGGCGCGTGAGGTCGCCGCTACCGCTGCTGATCTCGTCCATCGCATCGCGCACCTCCGCCAGGCGGTGCAGCACCTTGGTCATTGCCGCGCCGACCAGCAGCACGGCCGCGATCGCCACCGCGAGAATCGACACGATCGATGTCTTGAGCACGCCGCGCAGGCCTGCGCTCGCCTCATCCTTGTCGAGGGCCACGACCAGGAACCATTCGGTGCCGCGAATCGGCTTGGCGCGCATGATCTTGGTAGCGCCGTCCAGGCTGATTTCGAGCGGCTCACCCGACTGCGCCAGCTGCGCCGCGGTAGCCGGCGTCAATGCCGGCGACAGCTCGGAAACCGGCTTGCGGTTGAACTTCGCGTCCGGGTGCGCCACGATCGTGCCGTGCACGTCGACCACGAAGCCCAGGCTGGAGGGCGTCGGATGCACGGAGGTGACGACCTGCCGCACGCCCTCAAGCGAGATCGCGGCCGACACCACGCCCTTGGGGCCGCCTTCGCGCGACGCCGGGCTGGCGAAGGACACCATCGGCTGCCCGGTCTGGAAATCCTCGTACGGCTTGGTAACCAGCGGCTTGCCGATTTCCATGGCTTCCTTGTACCAGGGACGGCTAGTGGCGTCGAACCCCGCCGGTGGCGGCGGCGATCCGAAGACCGACTTGTCATCCAGGCCGAGCGTCGCCACCTTGAACCCGCCCGATTTCTGCAGCTGGTTCATCGCCGCCTGCGCATCGCCGCTCCTGGCGACCTCGACGGCGGCGGCGACGGCGGCCTGTTTGGCCGCTACCCACTCATCGATCGCCATGGCGTGCCCGGTGGCGATGGAATCGAGATCCTGCTTGATGGTGTCCTGGCCGTTGGCACGCACGGTCAGGTAGGACACGCTGCCGGTGATGGCGAGCGCGCCGACGGTGACGCCCGTGGCAATGACGAGGATGCGGGTGCGGATTGAGGAAAGCATGGGGACTCCGGATTGTTCTGGCAAATTCTGGCGGTTGCCCCGGCCGTTGCCGCGGCAACCGCGCGCGGCTCGCGTCAGCTACCGCGATAGGTGGTGCAGCTCCACGGTGTTGCCAGCATCGGCACGTGGTAATGCTGGTTGGTGTCGAACACGGCGAAACGCACCGGAACCGTATCGATGAAGGCCAGTTCGGGCATCGGCGTGCCGATGCGCGCGAAATATTCCCTTACGTGAAAAACCAGCTCGTATTTGCCGACCTTGGTTTCTTCCGGCTTGAGAATCATCTGGTCGGTACGTCCGTCGGCATTGGTGACCACAGTCTTGACCAATTTGTATTTGCCGTCTTCCCAGATTGAAAAGTCGATGCGCATGCCCGCGCCCGGGTTTCCCGTCGCAGTGTTGAGCACATGCGTCGTAATGCCTGCCATTGTTATCTCCTAAATCGTGAATGCGAAGGTGCGATGCGGGGAAATCAGCTGCCGCGGTAGTAGGAATAGCTCCACGGCGTCAGCAGGATCGCGATGTGATAGCGCTGGCTCGGATCGTCGATGGAAAAGCGGATCGGCACGTCCGTCAGGAATGCCGGATTCGGCATCTGCGCGCCGAGCTTTGCGTAATGCTCTTCGACGTGCAGCAGGATTTCGTAGCTGCCGCGCGCGAAGTTCTCTCCTTCGAACAGCGGCTTTTCGGAGCGGCCTCCCTTGTTGGCCTCGAACGACTGCACCAGGCGGTAGGTACCGCCCTCCAGTTTCGACACGTCGACCCGGATGCCCGATGCCGGCAGGCCGCGCCAGACATCGATCGCATGCATGGTCAGGCGGCCGGGGCCGCTGTTCTTGGCCGGCGCAGCGGCAGGCGCAGCCTGCGCCATCGCCTCGCCGGCAGCGATCACCGACGCGCCGAGCGCGAGGCCTGTCGCGATAAATTTTCGACGGGGCAAATCATTAGTACTCATCAACTATCCTTTTGATGAACCGAGCAGCGCCGTGCACAAACAACAATTGCACGTCAGCCCGATTCCATAATGTCCATGAAACAGTACCCAGGAATATCGGCACGGCGACAGGATGGAAGGGCAATCTGTCCGTACTGTCATTGACACAACATCACTATTGCCCCGTCCCCGCCATGCCGAACATGTGCTTAAAAGCAACATATGTGCCGGGTGTTGCATGGCGGTAGACGACAAGGACGTTGCGCAGTTTTTCTCGACAGAAGGCAGGGGCTCACGGCTGCATGTGGTGACAGGAACGCGGGTGGGCTTACCCAAGGCACATGCCTCCCAAATTTAAGAAACCCACTCTTGAAACTAAGAGGAAAAAGACATGTTTTTACTGAAATCAAGCATTCCAGCCAATTCCGCAATGGCATGAAAGATGCTTAATGGCAATAAGTTGGCTGGGCGGCTTTTGTTATATACAGGCCCGGCCGACGCACAAAGTCCATCGAAGCAGGCCTGCCTGCGAATGGCGGACTTTTCGCTGCAAGTACGGCCCGCAAGTACGCATTGCCCGGCATATGGTCGGGCACTCCCTTCGAGCACGCTTGCGTTCAGTCCCATCAATCAGGAACTTGTATCAATGAAGAAATTGCCCCTCGCATTCGCAGTACTTGCTGCATTCTCCGGCGTGGCTGCGGCTCAGACCAATGTCACCATTTACGGCCTTATCGATGGCGGTATCGAACATCAAAGCGGCGGTGCCAACGGTTCCCTCACCAAGCTCACCAGCGGCGTGCAGAATGCATCCCGTATCGGCTTCAAGGGCACGGAAGACTTGGGCGGCGGTATGTCCGCACTGTTTACTCTGGAAAACGGCTTCGCATTGGATACGGGCGCGGCGCTGCAGAATGGCGCGCTGTTCGGCCGCCAGGCATTCGTCGGTCTGAAGGGCGATTTCGGTACCGTTACCCTCGGCCGTCAATACACGCCGATCTTTACCTCGCTGTGCGGCGCGATCGACCCGTTCGCCTGCGGCCTGGCTGGCAATGCCGCCAACCTGATGTCGCAAGGCGGTTCGGCCACGACCAAGACCGGCCCGCGCACCGACAACGCTCTGCGGTATGCATCGCCGGTGTTCTCCGGCGTGCAGGCTGAAGTCACCTATGGTTTCGGTGAAACCGCCGGCAACAACTCCGCGCTGCGCACCATCTCCGGCCAGCTCGGCTACACGGCCGGCCCGCTCGTGGCCCGCCTGGCATACAACAATGTCAACGACGCGACCGACAGCGCGAAAGTCACCATGCTCGGCGCTAAGTACGACTTCGGCATGGCGGCACTCCATGTAGCGTATGCAATCAACAAGGGCAACGCCGTCGCCGGCAACACGTTCGATCCCGTCACCAGCCTTTACAACAAGTCGGTGACGCAGGGCGACACGCGCGACGCACTGATCGGCGTGAGCGTGCCGTTCGGCGCCAGCACCTTCCTTGCTTCGTATATCCAGAAGAAAGACAAGACTGCCGCCGCCAACGACGCCAAGCAGTATGCAGTGGGCTATACCTACGCGTTGTCCAAGCGCACCAACCTGTACACCTCGTACGCCCACATCAACAACACCGTGGCGAACAACGCGGCTGGCTTCTACACCGCGGGCAACGCCACCGACCTCGGTGCCGGCAACAGCTCGTACAACGTAGGCGTGCGCCACACGTTCTAAGCCGTTCACGCTGTATTTCTCCCGTGCCGGCAGGCACGGGGAGCATGGCATACGGTGTCCGGGCAGCGCTCCGGACACCGCTTCTACTTCATCCCGCCTTACGGCAGCTTCAGTTCAAACACCCCATCCCCGGCCGTGAAGGCCAAGCTCTTCGTGCCCGTCATCGTCAATCCCGACGGCCTGTGAATATTGCGCAGGGCCAGTTCGGTCACCGACGGTCCGGCCACGGTCGTGACCACGCCCAGCGGCGTGATGCGCCGTATCGCGCGCGCATCGGCCACGTACACATTCCCGTCGTCGTCCACCGCCAGGCTGCGCGGCGAATTGAAGCGCGCGCTGGTGCCGGTGCCATCCTGCGTGCCGAATGCGAACGGCGCCCCGGCGAGCGTGGTAACGACGCCGTCCGGAGTGATCCTGCGGATCACGGTGCTGCTTTCGATGACGTACACGTTGCCGGCAACGTCGACGGCCACATCCTGCGGCAGGCCGAGGCCGCTGGCGAAGACTGACATGACTCCCTGCGGCGTGATCTTGCGCACCAGGTCCGCGCCGCGGTCGGCCACATAGACATTGCCGTTGCGATCCACCGCGACACCCTGCGGCTCGACCAGCTGCGAGGCGAAGGTAGTGACCACACCGGCCGGCGTCAGGCGCCGGATCAGGTTGTTGGTGAAATCATCGCTGATGAAGACGTTGCCGGTCGGGTCGGTCGCCACGTCGCGTGGCAGGTTGAAGCGCGCGGCGGAGCCGCTGCCGTCGGTGCTGCCCGTCTGCCCCGCCGCACCGGCCACGGTGGTCACCGCGCCGTTGGGCGCGATGCGCCGTATCGTATGGTTGCCCGAATCGGCGACATACAGGTTGCCGCTGGCGTCGCGGGCAATGCCGAGCGGCCCGTTGAACAAGGCAGCCGATCCCGTGCCGTCTGCGCTGCCGGTGCGCGGCGCGGCGCCGGCCAGCGTGGTGACGTTATTGCCGGGCACGACCTTGCGGATGGTGTGGTGTGTCTGGTCCGTCACGTACAGGTTGCCGTCCGCGCCAGCGGCAATGCCGGACGGCGCCACGAAGCGCGCGTTCGCGATGATACCGTCGGCGCTGCCCGGTTCATTGGGCGTGCCGGCGACGGTGCTTACCGTAGCCTGGGTCGTGCCGTCGGCGGCCGTGACTTGGGAAATACGGCGGATCGCATGATTGCCCCGGTCGGCCACGTAGAGATTGCCGGCCAAGTCGATGGCGATCCCTTGCGGATAGCGGAAGCGCGCCTGCGCGCCCGCGCCGTCGGCAAAGCCGAGCACCGCGTCAAACGAACCGCCTCCGGTTCCGGCCAGCGTCGTCACGGTCCCGTCGGGCGTGATCTTGCGCACCGAGGCGCTGATATTGGCCGTATTGGACAGGATCGAACCGGGCACGAAGCCGCCGTCGGTGACGTACAGGTTGCCGCTGCTGTCGATCGTGATGCCGTTGAGCTCGGTGAAGGTCGCGGTTTCGATATCGCCGTCCTGTGCACCGACCTGGTCCGTCGTCCCGGTGATGGTGGTGACGACCCCGGTCTGCGTAATGCTGCGCACAGTGCGGGCGTCGGTGACGAAGATCGTCCCGCTGGCATCGACGACGATGCCCCTCAGGTTAGCGCTGAACAATGCATCGGCGCCCGAGCCGTCGCCGCCGCCGCTCACGCCGGTCTTGCCTGCCACGGTGCTGACCACGCCATTGGCCGTGATCTTGCGGATGTTCGTGTTGCCTGGGTCGGTGACATAGATGTTGCCGGCATTGTCGACCGCGATGCCGGTCGGCGCCGAGAAGCGCGCCGCGCCGCCCTGCCCGTCGGCGCTGCCGATTTCTCCCGGCACGCCGGCCAGCGTGGTGACCGTCCCGTTCGCGTCGATCTTGCGGATCACGCTGTTGCCGCGGTCCGCCACGTACAGGTTGCCCTGCGCATCCCTGGCAATGCCGTTCGGCATATCGAAGCGGGACAATGTCCCGACGCCGTTCGCGTCGCCGGCGCCGAAGTCGTTGCCGGCGATTAGGAACACGCCGGCAGTCGTCGCGCCTCCGGCCGGCGGAGTGACGGTACCGGCGCCCGGCGTGCCGTTGTTGACGATGACATCGCCGGCAACCAGGAGAATGAAGATATTGTTCGTGACGTTGCCGTTGGAAGCGATGATGTTGACAACGTTGTCCACGTTAACATTGACTGTCGTCGGCGGGATGTATTGCACGCTGCCGCCGCTGGTGCCGCTGAGCGCCCCGGGGCTGCCCGGCGCCAGCGTCCACTGGGTCTGCGCCGCATTGCTGGTGGCGTTCGCCGTGAGGGTGATGTTGGGCCCGCCGGGCGCAGTCTGGTCGCGGTCCGATTCGATGCTCAGGCCGCTCGCCGTCGGGGTGGATGTGCCGCCCGAACCGGAAGGCGTCGTAGGCGTCGCTCCGCTGCCGGGAGTGTTGTTTCCGGTGTCGATCGGGCCGGCCGTACTGCCGCTGGAACTGTCCCCGCCACCGCCGCCGCAGGCGGCGAGTACGGCGACCAGCAACATGGTCATCAGGTAGCCGATCCAGGAGTGAACCGGGTTTGCTGCAGGCAAGCGGAAAGTGGCGCGCGTCATGAATCCTCCGGACATGGACAGAAATGACGCCCGGCATATCAGAAAGTCGGAACACGAGCCGACGACGCGCGTCATTCACATGGTGTTCTGAGGCTGGTTCTCATGCTTGTGCCCGCGTCCGGCAATATTGCGGCAGGGAGCAAGGTGGACTCGATAAGCGGAAGAAAGGCGCTCAGATTGGGAGAAAAGACAACAAGGCGCGATTTTCTTTCTGGCGGTTTGCAGATTTACTGATAACGATCAAGTTACTTTCTTCGGCGAACATCGCGCAGGAAGC
Organism: Noviherbaspirillum sp. UKPF54; assembly: GCF_007874125.1. Lineage (NCBI taxonomy): Bacteria > Pseudomonadati > Pseudomonadota > Betaproteobacteria > Burkholderiales > Oxalobacteraceae > Noviherbaspirillum > Noviherbaspirillum sp. UKPF54. The sequence continues at coordinate 2,592,751 of NZ_CP040128.1, forward strand.
TGCCAACAAAAAGCCCTCCGCATGGGGAGGGCTTGGAATTTGGTGCTGGTATTGACTCCGACCGCCAGCTCCGGTGGACGCAACCTGTTCTTTTGAAAACTGTGTCTCACTCCGACGACTGCATGGGGTGCGATATTACAGGGATCTGCCCGCGCAGTTGTTACATTGAGTAACTTCAGCGTATCGCATTCCGCAATACTCAAGCGCCATGGCAAATGGCAGCAACGGAACACTTGTCTAGAAGTCCAGGTGGTGCCGGATTGCATCTCTCATTCTCATTTGCACGTATTACAGCAGATCAATGATGACGCTTGCGGCTGCACAAACGAAAGTGCAAATGCCGGCCGCCGGTTGAGACTTCGCAATCGAGGACGGGATCGCATCCGTATATTGGGTTGTCTCCGATAGAGCAGGCAGGCGCGCACCTTGCCTATCTGCCAGTTGCTGGTTCACATTGAAGGAGAGAACACATGTTGAAGCACAAGAATCCGGCGGTTGCGTTCGCAGCCATGCTCCTCGTTGCATCCTGCGGGGGCGGCAACGACAGCACGTCCGCGCCAATGGCGCCGGCAGCCTCCGGCGGCAATGGCGCGACGGCGACCTCGACCACTTCCGGCAAGGTGGTCGACGGCTACATCGTCGGTGCGACGGTATTTTGCGACACCGACAACAATGGCGTGCGTGACACGGGAGAAGAAACGGTGCTGACCGATGCCCAAGGGTCCTTCACCTTGACCGCCACATGCGCCAGCCCGATCGTGGCCAGCGGCGGCACCGATGCGGCAACCGGCCTGCCGTTCCGGGGCGTCTTGAAAGCGCCGCCCGGCAGCAGCGTCGTCACCGCCGGCACCACCCTGCTGGTCAATACTTCGCTGGCACGCGAGCAGCTTGCCGCCGCGCTCGGCCTGCCAGCCGGCACCGACATCACGGCACTCGACCCTGCCGCTATCGGCAGCGGCGGCGCATTGGCAAATTCCGCCCTATTGCAGCGCACCCTGGCGATCCAGCAGGTCGTGCAACAGATCGCCGATGCGATTGCCGCGCTGCTGCCGAACAACACGCCAGCGCAAACCCAGGCGATCTATACCGAAACGGCGACGACTACCGGCAAGGTGCTGCAGGCAAGCAGTTCCAGCACGCTGGTCAGCTCCAGCGGCACGGTCGATGCAGCCACGGTCAACGCCATCGCGCAGCAGGCGCTGGCGAATGTCGAAGCCAGCGCCGACGCCAGGCTGGCCGCAGCGAAAGCGGCCCTTGGCACAGTCAGCAAGTCCAATCTCGCCGCCCTGGTAACGCCGGCGATCGCCGCCCAGGCGCAATCGCTGGCGTCCTCCGTCGACTCGGACGCGCTGACCCGGGCAACGCAATCCGGTACCGCCGTAGCCGACGCGGTGCGACAGGAGGCGGCGCTGTTGCAATCCACCGCCGCCAACGACGCCGAGCTGTCGGCGGCAGCGGCATCGCTGCGCCAGCTGGTGGACGCCGCGATCGCCGAGGCGAAGGCTGCGGTGGCGCTGGCGGTGCGGTAAAAACGTGGCGGCCCGCTTTTTTGCAATGGGCCTTGACCTTCCCACCGTGGGATAGCCTAGAGTTATGCTTTTCTACGGAGGGAAACTGCCATGTATGAATTGAAAGTCGAAGGAATGAGCTGCAACCACTGCGTCAATGCCGTCACCCGCTCGGTGCAGGAAGTCGACGCCGCCGCCAAGGTCGATGTCGACCTGTCGCAGCAAACCGTGCGGGTCGCCTCGTCGGCCAGCCTGGACGCGATCAAGTCCGCCGTGTCGGAAGCCGGTTACCCGGTTCTCTCCAGCTCGGCGTCCTGAGCTTCGTGGCTTGCGCGATGATGCCCGGCCGCGCAGCCATGCTCCGGCGTTTCCGCCGTTTCCAGGCTTTGCAGGATCGGGCATTCCGGCCGGCTGTCGCCGGCGCAGGCATGCACCAGGTGGGCGAGCGCGTCGCGCATTTCCGTCAGTTCGCGGATGCGCTGGTTCAGTTCGCCCACATGTTCCTGCGCAATCGCCCTTACCTCGGCACTGGCGCGCTCCGGGTCTTCCCACAGCGACAGCAGGCCGCGGATCTGTTCCAGCGAAAACCCCAGCGTGCGCGCCCGCTTGATGAAGCGCAGCGTATGCACGTCGTTGTCGCCATACACGCGATAACCTGAATCGGTGCGCCGGCTGGCGCGCATCAGGCCGATGCTCTCGTAATAGCGGATCATCTTGGCTGTCACGCCGGACGAAGTTGCCGCCTGTCCGATATTCATCACGTCTCTCCTTTCATGCCGCCGGCTTGCGCGGCGTCCAGCGGCGCAGCAGCAAGGCGTTGCTGATCACGCTCACGGAACTGAACGCCATCGCTGCCCCCGCCACCACCGGATTGAGCAAGCCGAATGCCGCCAGCGGGATGCCGACCAGGTTGTAAATGAAGGCCCAGAACAGGTTCTGCCGGATCTTGCTGTAAGTGCGGCGCGATATGTCGATCGCATCCGCCACCAGCGCCGGGTCGCCGCGCATGAGCGTGACGCCCGCCGCCTGCATGGCAACGTCGGTGCCGGTCGCCATCGCGATACCGACATCGGCCGCCGCCAGCGCCGGCGCGTCGTTGATGCCGTCGCCGACCATCGCAACGAGATCTCCGCCCGCCTTCAGGCTCGCCACTTTCTCCGCCTTGTCCGCCGGCAGGACTTCAGCCACGATGCGGTCGATGCCGAGCGCAGCGCCGACCGCCGCCGCGCTACCCTGGTTGTCGCCCGTCAGCAGGACTGTCTTGACACCCAATGCCTGCAGGCTGCGCACGGCGGCCTGCGCGCTCGGCTTGATCCGGTCGCCGAATGCCAGCAGGCCCAGCAGCCGGTGCGGCGTACCCGCCGTCGCGAGCCACGATATCGTATTGCCCTTGCGCTGCAGTTCATCCGCGCGTTTCGCCAGCGGCGTCATGTCCACGCCCAGCTCCTGCATCAGCCGCGTGCTCCCCAGCCGCAAGTCGAGGCCGTCGACCTTCGCGGACAGCCCCCTCCCCGGCAGCGCCACCACATCGCTTGCCGCCGGCGTTGCCACGCCTTGCGCCTGCGCGGCGTCGACCACCGCGCGCGCCAGCGGATGCTCGCTGCCCTGCTGGATCGATGCGCACAGGCGCAGCAGTTCACCGGCATCCACCCCGTGCGGCACCGCTTCGGTCAGCGCCGGTTTGCCGATGGTTAGCGTGCCGGTCTTGTCGAATACGACGGCAGTCACCGCATGCGCGATTTCGAGCGCTTCCGCATCCTTGATCAATATCCCATAACTCGCGCCTACGCCGGTGCCGGCCATGATCGCCGCCGGCGTGGCCAGCCCCAGCGCGCACGGGCAGGCGATCACCAGCACTGCCACCGCGTTGATGATCGAGCGCTCGACGTCGCCGCCGTACAGCCACCACGCGGCAAAAGTCGCCGCCGCGATCGCCAGCACGACCGGCACGAACACGGCGCTGACCTTGTCGACCAGGTGCTGGATCGGCGCCTTGGCCGACTGCGCGCTTTCCACCAGCCGGATGATGCGCGCCAGCGTGCTTTCCGTGCCCACCGCCTCGGTGCGCACCAGCAGCAGGCCTTCGGCGTTGATCGCGCCGCCGGTCACCTTATCGCCGGGCTGCCTGGCCACCGGCAGGCTTTCGCCGGTGATCAATGACTCGTCGACATGGCTCAGCCCTTCCAGCACGATGCCATCCACCGCTACCCGCTCGCCCGGGCGCACCACCACCAGATCGCCGCGACGTACCTGGTCGATCGGCAGGTCAACATCCTGCCCGTCGCGCCGCACGCGCGCCACCTCGGGCCGCAACACCTGCAAGGCCCGGATCGCCGCCGCGGTCTGCCGCTTGGCGCGCGCCTCCAGCCACTTGCCGAGCAAGACCAGCGTGATCACCACGGCCGACGCTTCGAAATACAGATGCGCCATGCCGTCGCCGTGCGAAAACAGCTGGTACACGCTCAGGCCGTAGGCGGCGCTGGTGCCCAGCGCTACCAGCAAGTCCATGTTGCCGGCGCCGGCCTTCACCGCCTTCCAGCCGGCGCGGTAAAAACGCGCCCCGAGCCAGAACTGGACCGGCGTGGCCAGCGCGAGCTGCAGCCAGCCGGGCAGCATGAGATGCGCGCCGAACAGCTCCAGCAGCATCGGCGCCGCCAAGGGCAGCGACAGCACGGCGGCAGCGATCACTTTCAGAAAATCCTTGTCGCGCGTCACCGCTGCCGGCGCTCCCTCCTTCGCGGCAGGCGTATTTTCGCTTTGATGCAGGCGCGCATGATAGCCGGCCTTCTCGACCGCCTTCACCAGCGCATCGGGCGCGACGTCGGCGGCAAAGCGCACATGGGCGCTCTCGGTGGCGAGATTGACACCGGCCTCCAGCACGCCGTCCACCTTGCGCAAGGCTTTTTCCACCCGCCCCACGCAGGAAGCGCAGCTCATGCCCTCGATATCGAGGTCGATCTCCTCTTGCGCGATGGCGTATCCGGCCTTTTCCACTGCGCGCTGCACCGCGCCGAAGTCGGCCGACGATTCGGTCACGACCGCCGCCCGCTCGGTGCCGAGGTTGACGTTGACCCGTGCGACGCCGGGCACCGCGCGCAGCGCCTTTTCGACGCGCGCCACGCAGGATGCGCAAGTCATTCCTTCGATACCGAAGGAGAATTCGTGTTGTTGTTGGCCTGACTGCACCGGAAGAGAAGCTGCGTTGCCCATGATTTGCCTGTTCGAGGAACGTCGACGATGACCGAAGTATGAACCTTCCCATGATGGGAGAGTCAAGCGGCGGGCAAGTTCCGCTTGTTTTTTTTGCAAAAATTAATCCGGAATAAGCGCCCCTGTCCCCGGCGCTCGCCGCACCTGCGCCAGCGCATCGTCCACCCGCGCATAGCGCAGGCGCACGCCGAGCTCGGCCTTGAGGCGCGCATTGCTCAGCCTTCTGGATTCCGACATGAAGGACAGCAGCACCGGCGACACTGCTTGCTGCAGCTCCTCGCGCGGCAGGCGCGCCGGGCGCGGCAGGCCGAATGCATCCGCCACCGCGTCGAAGTATTCGCCCATTTTCATCTGCGAATCGTCGGCCGCATGATAGGTACGGCAGGAACGCCCCCGGAACAGCGCCGCCACGACGATGCGCGCCAGATCGTCCGCGTGGATATGGTTGGTATAGACATCGTCGTCCGGCGCCAGCGCGGGCGTGCCCTTTTGCAGTCGTTCCAGCGGCAGCCGGTCGGCGGCGTAGATTCCCGGCACGCGCAGGATGGAGAGGCGCGAGCCGCTGCGCCTGGCCCAGGCCCGCAGGACCGCTTCCGCATCGACGCGGCGCTTGGCGCGCGCATTGCGCGGGCTGGGCGCCCGGGTCTCGTCGATCAGCGCGCCGCCGCAGTCGCCGTACACCCCGGTGGTGCTGACATAAACGAGGGTCGCCGCGTCGGGTAAAATGGCGGTCAAATTCCGGGTACGCCGGTCGTGCACGCCGTCCGGCTGGGGCGGCGCCAGGTGCGCGATATAAGGCGCCAGGCGCGCCAGCCGCGCCAGCGTGGCGGGCTGATCGAGGTCGGCCACGATCGGTACCGCCCCGGCCGCGCGCAGTTCATCGCGGCGCGAATCCTGGCTGGTGACGGCAAAGATGCGGAAGCGCCCGCGCAACAGCGGCAGCATGCGCATGCCGACGTCGCCGCAGCCGAGGATCAGCAGGCGCGGCCGGGCCAATTTGCTAACAAGATTATTCATTTTCATCATCGGGATTGTATGACTTTCCAAGTAACAGTTCAGCCGAGCGGCCGGCAATTCAGCTGCGAAGACGACGAAACCGTGCTGGCCGCGGCCATCCGCGCCGGCGTGGGCCTGCCCTACGGCTGCAAGAACGGCGCCTGCGGCAGCTGCAAGGGCAAGCTGCTCGAAGGCTCGGTCACGCACCGCGCGCACCAGGAAAAGGCGCTGCCGGCGGCCGACGAAGCCAAGGGTTTCTCGCTGTTCTGCTGCGCCACGCCGCATTCCGACCTCGTGATCGAGGCGCGCGAAGTGCTCGGCGTCGGCGAATTTCCGATCAAGAAGCTGCCCACGCGCGTGGCGAAGATCGACAAGGTGGCCGACGACGTGGCGGTGGTGTCGCTGCAGCTGCCGGCCAACGAGCGCCTGCAATACCGCGCCGGCCAGTACATCGAATTCATCCTGAGGGACGGCAAGCGCCGCAGCTACAGCATGGCCAATGCGCCGCACCAGGACGACTTCCTGACGCTGCACATCCGCCACATGCCCGGCGGCGTATTCACCGACCATGTGTTCAACAACCTGAAGGAGCGCGACATCCTGCGCTTCGAAGGCCCGCAAGGCACCTTCTTCCTGCGCGAGGATTCGAAAAAGCCGATGCTGCTGCTGGCTTCCGGCACCGGCTTTGCGCCGATCAAGGCGATCATCGAGCACGCCATCCACAGCAAGACCGACCGCCCGATGGTCCTGTACTGGGGCGGCCGCCGTCCGAAGGATTTGTACATGCATGCTCTGTGCGAGGAATGGGCGCGCACGCTGCCGAACTTCAGGTACGTGCCGGTCGTCTCCGATGCGCTGCCGGAAGACGGCTGGAGCGGCCGCAGCGGTTTCGTGCACCGCGCCGCAGTCGAGGATCTGCCCGACCTGTCCGGCTACCAGGTGTATGCCTGCGGCGCGCCGGTGATGGTCGATGCCGCCAAGCGCGATTTCATCGCCCAGTGCAAGCTGCCGGAAGACGAGTTCTACGCGGACGCGTTCACGACCGAAGCGGATCTGGCCAAGGCCTGAAGCCGCAAAAGTTTTTGACGCACTGCGCAAAACGTCATAATATTGATTTTATGAATGCAACAGCCAAACTCCTGCGACGCCGTTCCCCGCTGCCCCAGCCCGGGATGCCGTGCGCGTAAGAGTTTGCTGCTCAACAAGCCACAGGCCCGCCCTGTGGCTTTTTTTTTGATACCCATTTTTCCCAGGAGCCCCGAGATGGAATTCAGCCAGTACGACGTCAATGCCCTCATGCACATCACCAACCGGCCCTCGCTCGTGTTCACCGAAGGCCGCGGCATGTGGCTGACGGACAATAACGGCAAGCGCTATCTCGATTACCTGCAAGGCTGGGCAGTCAACTGCCTCGGCCATTCGCCGCAATGCATCGTCGACGCGGTCAGCGCGCAGGTCGGCAAGCTGATCAACCCGTCGCCCGCCTTCTACAACGAGCCGTCGATCGTGCTGGCCTCGATGCTGACCAAGCACTCCTGCTTCGACCGCGTCTTCTTTGCCAACAGCGGGGCGGAAGCCAACGAAGGCGCGATCAAGCTGGCGCGCAAATGGGGCAAGGTCAACAAGAACGCCGCCGGCGAAAACCGCTACGAGATCATCACCTTCAACCACGGCTTCCATGGCCGCACGCTGGCCACCATGTCGGCCTCCGGCAAGGCCGGCTGGGACACCATGTTCGCGCCGCAGGTGCCGGGCTTTTACAAGGCCGAGCTGAACGACATCGCCAGCGTCGAGAAACTCGTCACCGACAAGACGGTGGCCGTGATGCTGGAGCCGGTGCAGGGCGAAAGCGGCGTGATCCCGGCTACGCGCGAGTTCATGCAGCAGCTGCGCGCGCTGACCAAACAGCGCAACCTGCTCTTGATCGTCGACGAAGTGCAGGCCGGCATGGGCCGCACCGGCGAGCTGTTCGCCTATCAGCTCTCCAATATCGAGCCGGACGTCATGACGCTGGGTAAAGGCATCGGCGGCGGCGTTCCGCTGTCGGCCCTGCTGTGCCGCGAGGAAGTCGCCTGCTTCGAGCCGGGCGAACAGGGCGGCACCTACAACGGCAATCCGGTCATGACCGCGGCCGGCATCGCCGTGCTCACGGAACTGCTCAAGCCGGGCTTCCTGCAGGAAGTCAAGGACAAGGGCGAATACATGGCTGCCCAGTTGCGCAAGCTGTGCGTCAGGCATGGGCTGGACGGCGAACGCGGCGAAGGCTTGCTGCGCGCGCTCAAGCTTGGCAAGGATATCGGGCCGAGCATCGTCGAAGCGGCGCGCGACCTGAACCCGATCGGCCTGCTGGTCAATTCGCCGCGCCCCGACCTGCTGCGCTTCATGCCGGCGCTGAACGTGACGACCGAGGAAATCGACCACATGATCGCGATGCTGTCCGAGGTACTGACCAAGCTGGGACACTGACCCGGCGCCTGGCGGCAAAACAAAAAGGGCGGCACCAACCGGTGCCGCCCTTTTCATGTGGACTTCCGATTAATTACTTCTTGCGCGCCGGCGGCAGGTCCGTGCACACGCCTTCGAACGCTTCCGCCGCCATCCCGATCGATTCGCCCAGCGTCGGATGCGGGTGAATCGTCTTGCCGATATCGACGGCATCGGCGCCCATCTCGATAGCCAATGCGATTTCGCCGATCATGTCGCCCGCGTGGGTGCCGACGATGCCGCCGCCGACGATGCGATGCGTCTCGGCGTCGAACAACAGCTTGGTGAAGCCCTCGTCGCGGCCGTTGGCGGTCGCGCGCCCGCTCGCCGCCCACGGGAACAGGCCCTTCTCCAGCTTGATGCCCTTGGCCTTGGCTTCATCCTCGGTGATGCCGACCCACGCCACTTCCGGATCGGTATAGGCCACCGACGGGATCACGCGTGCGTCGAAGTAGGATTTCTGGCCGGCGGCGGCTTCGGCGGCGACGTGCGCCTCATGCACCGCCTTGTGTGCCAGCATCGGCTGACCGACCACGTCGCCGATTGCGAAGATGTGCGGCACGTTGGTGCGCATCTGCGCATCGACATTGATGAAGCCGCGATCGGTGACCGCCACGCCGGCACGGTCGGCGGCGATCTTCTTGCCGTTCGGGCTGCGGCCGACCGCAACCAGCACCATGTCGTACAGTTGCGGCTCGGGCGCGGTGACCGACGCATCGGCCGCTTCGAACGTAACCTTGATGCCTTCGGCCAGCGCTTCGACAGCGACCGTCTTGGTCTTGGTCATCACCTTGTCGAAACGCTTGTCGTTGAACTTTTGCCAGACCTTGACCATGTCGCGGTCCGCGCCCTGCATCAGGCCGTCCATCATCTCGACAACGTCGATGCGCGCACCCAGCGTCGAATAGACGGTCGCCATTTCCAGGCCGATGATGCCGCCGCCGATGACCAGCATGCGTTTCGGCACGGAACGCAGCTCCAGCGCGCCGGTGGAGTCGACGATCCTCGGATCTTCCGGCACGAACGGCAGCTTCACCACCGAGGAGCCGGCGGCGATGATGGCTTGCTTGAATTGAATGGTCTTCTTGCCGCCGTCGGCGGCGGTAACCTCAATGTGGTTCGGGCCGACGAACTGGCCGACGCCCTGCACCACGTTCACCTTGCGCGACTTGGCCATGCCGGCCAGGCCCGTCGTCATCTTCTTGATGACCTTTTCCTTGTATTCGCGCAGCTTGTCGATGTCGATCTGCGGCGCGCCGAAGGTCACGCCATGCGCCGCCATCGCGGCGGTCTCGTCGATCACGGCGGCCACGTGCAGCAGGGCCTTGGAAGGAATGCAGCCGACATTCAGGCACACGCCGCCCAGCGTCGCATACTTTTCGACCAGCACGGTCGCCATGCCGAGGTCGGCCGAGCGGAACGCGGCGGAGTAGCCGCCGGGGCCGGCGCCCAGCACCAGCATATCGCATTCGACATCCACCTTGCCGGCATAGCTGGCGGCAGCGGGCGCGGGAGCAGCCGGTGCCGGAGCTGCGGCCGCAGGAGTCTGGGCCGGGGCAGCGGCGGGTGCGGGTGCCGGTGCCGGTGCTGCAGCGCCTGCGCCGGCTTCCAGCATGAGCAACAGCGAGCCTTCGGAGACCTTGTCGCCGATCTTGACCTTCAGTTCCTTCACCACGCCGGCGTGGCTGGAAGGGATTTCCATGCTGGCCTTGTCCGACTCTACCGTCACCAGCGACTGATCGACGCTGATGGTGTCGCCCGGCTTGACCAGCAATTCAATGACTTCGACTTCCTTGAAGTCGCCGATGTCGGGGACCTTCACTTCAATCATGCTCATAGCTTTAGCTCCGTTCTCTCCCGCCCATGAGGGCGAGGAAGTTATTTGATGTTATTCCTTCATCGGAAAACTGAATATCCGAAACGGTCCCGATGTGCTCTTGTCGAATTCGGCTCCGGACTGCACGCCGATTTCCGCGATTTTCCGCGCGTCGTACGTGTCGTTGTCATAGACCGCGTACATCGCGCCCAATGCAAAATTGCGTCCGCTGCCGATGCCCCAGAAGCGGTCGAAGCTGAATACTTCCCGGTACGAGTACACGCCGAAGATACCGTTCGGATTGGCGATCAGCGCGGTGATCTGCGATGACTCGTAGGGATCGTCCTCGTCTTCCTTCGTGTTCAGGAAATATTTTTCCTTCAGTATTTCGTGCACTTTCGAGAACGTCTCGAACACTTCGTCGCGGCTGTTCAGCCTGCATTCTTCGCCCATGCCGGTGAGCAGCTTGCGCATCACCGGAAAGTGGGCGGCGGTGCCAGCCAGCGTCACATACGATTCCCCGACCGGGAACACCTTTTCATTCACTTCATACGCATGCGACAGGCGGGTGTCGCCGAACGTGACCAGGGAGTCCGATGCAATCGCGATTTCGTTGTTCTTCTTGACGACTACGCAAGTGGTCATTGTTGATCTCCGTAAACAAGATGGCGCTCAGGCCCGGTGAAAAGAGAAGGATTTTCTCATTTCCCGCCGGGCCGGCTCCTTCTCATGCCCGGATCACAGCAGGGTCTTGCGCATGTCGCCCAGCACTTCGGCGAGATAGACCGTAAAGCGCGCGCCCATGGCGCCATCGATCACGCGGTGGTCGTACGACAGCGACAGCGGCAGCATCAGGCGCGGCGCGAACTGCTTGCCGTCCCATACTGGCTTGATTTCCGACTTCGACAGGCCAAGGATCGCGACTTCCGGCGCGTTGATGATCGGCGTGAACGCCGTGCCGCCGATGCCGCCCAGCGAGGAAATGGTGAAGCTCGCGCCCTGCATGTCGGCCGGTTTCAGCTTGCCGTCGCGCGCCTGGGCGGACAGCTCGCCCATTTCCTGCGCGATTTGCGAGATGCCCTTCTTGTCCGCATCCTTGATGACCGGAACCACGAGGCCGTTCGGCGTATCGGCCGCGAAACCGATGTTGTAGTACTGCTTGAGGATCAGGTTCTCGCCCTTCTCATCCAGCGAGGCATTGAAGGCCGGGAATTTCTTGAGCGCCGCGACGCTTGCCTTGATCACGAACGCCAGCATGGTCAACTTGACGCCGGACTTCGCCATCGCGGCGTTGGAATCCTTGCGGAACTGTTCCAGGTCGGTGACATCGGCTTCGTCGAACTGCGTCACATGCGGGATCATCACCCAGTTGCGGTGCAGGTTCGGGCCGCTGATCTTCTTGATGCGCGACAGCGGCTGCAGCTCGGTCGGGCCGAACTTGGAGAAGTCGAGCGACGGCCACGGCAGCAGCTCGAGGCCCAGCCCGGCACCGCCCTTGCCCGCCGGCGCGGCGGCAGGCGCGGCCCCGCCGGCCATCACGCCCTTCACGAAATTCTGCACGTCTTCATGCAGGATGCGTCCTTTCGGTCCGGTGCCCTGGACGCGCGCCAGATCGACGCCGAGTTCGCGCGAGAACTTGCGCACCGATGGCGATGCATGCGCCTTGATGCCGTTGCCTTCGCGCGGCTCGAGCGCTGCGGTCGGCGCCGGCTTCGATTCTGCCGGGGTCGGGGCCGGCACGGATGCGGCGGGAGCGGGTGCCGCTGCTGCCGGTGCGGGTGCCGGTGCGGGCGCAGCAGGGGCCGACGCTGCGGGCGCCGGCGCGGCGGCCGCCCCTTCAGGCTCAATCAGCAGCAGCAAGCTGCCTTCGGACACCTTGTCGCCCACCTTGACTTTCAATTCCTTCACCACGCCGGCGTGGCTGGAAGGGATTTCCATGCTGGCCTTGTCCGACTCGACCGTGATGAGGGACTGGTCGACCTGGATCGTGTCGCCCGGCTTCACCATCAGTTCAATGACTTCGACTTCCTTGAAATCGCCGATATCCGGGACTTTGACTTCCTGCAAGCTCATAGTGTTAGCTCCGTTTATTTCCCTCCCCTTCGCAGGGGAGGGCCGGGGATGGAGGTGGAGAAGTTCCGGCTGCGTGGTCATTCCTTCAGCCGCGCGGCTCCGCCCTCGCCCGCCCCCGAATTGTTAGTGTTATTCCAGCGTTACAGCGTTACCGGATTCGGCTTGTTCGGATTGATGCCGTACTTGGCAATCGCCTGCGCCACGACGTCGGCCTTGATGGTGCCGTCTTCGGCCAGCGCCTTGAGCGCGGCGACCGTCACATAATGCCGGTCGACCTCGAAGAACTCGCGCAGCTTGGCGCGGGTGTCGGAGCGGCCGAAACCGTCGGTGCCCAGCACCTTGTAGGTGCGGCCCTTCGGCATGAAGCCGCGGACCTGCTCGGCGAAAGTGCGCATGTAGTCGCTCGACGCGATGACCGGGCCGGTCGTGCCCTGCAACAGCTTCGTCACGTGGGCGACGCGCGGCGTTTCGGTCGGGTGCAGCAGGTTCCAGCGCTCCACGTCCTGGCCGTCGCGCGCCAGCAGCGTGAACGAAGGCGCGGACCAGATGTCGGCGGCGATGCCCCAGTCGTTCTGCAACAGCGCGGCGGCTTCGATCACTTCGCGCAGGATGGTGCCGGAGCCCATCAGCTGCACACGCTGCTTGGCGGATTTATCACCCTCCTGCAGCAGATACATGCCCTTCAGGATGTCCTGTTCGGTGCCTTCCTTCAGGCCAGGATGGCTGTAGTTCTCGTTCATCACGGTGATGTAGTAGAACACGTCCTCCTGCTTTTCGACCATGCGCGTCAAGCCGTCGTGCATGATGACCGCCAGTTCATGCGCGAAGGTCGGATCGTACGGCAGGCAGTTCGGGATGGTCGAGGCCAGGATGTGGCTGTGGCCGTCCTCGTGCTGCAGGCCCTCGCCGTTCAGGGTCGTGCGTCCCGCCGTACCGCCCAGGATGAAGCCGCGCGCGCGCATGTCGCCCGCCGCCCACGCCAGGTCGCCAAAGCGCTGGAAGCCGAACATCGAGTAGTAGATATAGAACGGGATCATCACGCGGTTGCTGGACGAGTACGACGTCGCCGCGGCGATCCACGAACTCATGCCGCCCGCCTCGTTGATCCCTTCCTGCAGGATCTGGCCGGACTTGTCCTCGCGGTAGTACATCACCTGATCGCGGTCGACCGGCTCGTACAGCTGGCCTTGCTGGTTGAAGATGCCGATCTGGCGGAACAGGCCTTCCATGCCGAAGGTACGGGTTTCATCGACCAGGATCGGCACCACGCGCTTGCCGAGGTTGGGGTCGCGCAGCAGGGTCGTGATGATGCGCACGAATGCCTGGGTGGTCGAGATTTCGCGGCCTTCGGCGGTCGCGTCGAGCACCGCCTTGAACGCGGACAGTGCCGGCACCGGCAGCGTTTCGTCGGCCTTCATGCGGCGCTGCGGCAGGTAGCCGCCCAGCGCCTTGCGGCGCTCGTGCAGATACTTGATTTCCGGCGAATCATCGGCCGGCTTGAAGAACGGGATATCCGGCAGCTGCTCGTCCGACACCGGGATGCCGAAGCGGTCGCGCATCTCGCGCACGGCCTCGTCGTCGAGCTTCTTGGTCTGGTGCGCGGTATTGCGCGCCTCGCCCGACTTGCCCATGCCGAAGCCCTTGATCGTTTTCACCAGCAGCACGGTCGGCTGGCCCTTGTGCTCCTGCGCCTGCTTGAATGCGGCGTAAATCTTGTGCGGGTCGTGGCCGCCGCGGTTCAGGCGCCAGATATCGTCGTCGGACATCTTCGCCACCATTTCCAAGAGCTTCGGGTGCTTGCCGAAGAAGTGCTTGCGCACGTAGGCGCCATCCTTGGCCTTGTAGTTCTGGTATTCGCCGTCGACGGTTTCCATCATCACGCGCTGCAGGATGCCTTCCTTGTCGCGCGCCAGGAGCTCATCCCAGTAGCTGCCCCAGATGACCTTGATGACGTTCCAGCCGGCGCCGCGGAAATCGGCTTCCAGTTCCTGGATGATCTTGCCGTTGCCGCGCACCGGGCCGTCCAGTCGCTGCAGGTTGCAGTTCACCACGAACACCAGGTTGTCCAGATTTTCACGGCCGGCCATGCCGATGGCGCCCATCGATTCCGGTTCGTCCATCTCGCCGTCGCCGCAGAAGGCCCATACCTTGCGGTTGGCGGTGTCGGCGATCTGCCGCGCATGCAGGTATTTCAGGAAGCGCGCCTGGTAGATCGCCATGAGCGGTCCCAGGCCCATCGACACGGTCGGGAACTGCCAGAATTCCGGCATCAGCTTCGGGTGCGGATAGGAGGACAAGCCCTTGCCGTCCACTTCGCGGCGGAAGTTGAGCAGCTGTTCTTCCGAAATGCGGCCTTCGAGGAAGGCGCGCGCGTAGATGCCGGGCGCAGAATGGCCCTGGATGTAGAGCAGGTCGCCGCCGTGGTCTTCGCTCGGGGCGTGCCAGAAATGGTTGAAGCCGATGCCCAGCATGTTGGCCAGCGAGGCAAAACTGGAAATATGGCCGCCGAGATCGCCGTCGGCGCGGTTGGCTTTCACCACCATCGCCATCGCGTTCCAGCGCATCCAGGAGCGCAGGCGCTCTTCGTATTCCAGGTTGCCCGGGCAATGCTCGCCGAGATGGGCGGGAATGGTGTTGACGTAGGCGGTGTTGGCGGAAAACGGGATGTGGGCGCCGCGGCGGCGCGCCAGGTCGACCATGCGCTCCATCAGGTAATGGGCGCGTTCCGGGCCTTCGGTTTCAATCACGGCTTCGAGCGCGTCAAGCCACTCCTGGGTTTCCATTACATCGGGATCATTGGCGGCTTGCGCCAGAACTTGGTCGAGCTGGGCGGACATGGGTGTGTCTCCTGGTTAAGGCCCCGGACTTGATGAAGACCGGGCTGTTTTGACAAGATTTTTCCGGGATCGTGCGCGGTGAAAAGATTCTAACAGCACTCTTGCAACTTTTCAAATTACGGGATAGCGTTTCATATTGCGGGAAATACGTAGTGCAGCGCACCATGCCTTTTGTACCTGTTGCATTCCATGCGCCATCGTTTTGCAGCATGACGCAAGCGCCGACTTATAATCTTGTTTTAAACCGTACCCACCTCAACAACAACCATGTCTGCACAACTCATCAACGGAACCGAACTCTCCCAACAATTGCGCGCCGAAGTCGCCCAACGCGCCGCCGCCCTGACGGCGAAAGGCAAGCAGCCCGGCCTGGCGGTGATCCTGGTCGGCGACAATCCGGCGTCGCAGGTCTACGTGCGCAACAAGGTCAAGGCTTGCGAAGACAGCGGCATTTATTCCGTGATGGAGAAGTACGGTGCGGACATGGCGGAAGAAGCGCTGCTGGCGCGCATCGACGCGCTGAACAAGGACCCGAAAATTAACGGCATCCTGGTGCAACTTCCCTTGCCAGCCCACATCAATGCTCATAAGGTGATCGAAGCGATTGCGCCGGAAAAGGATGTCGACGGCTTCCACATCAGCAACGCCGGCCTGTTGATGACCGGCCAGCCGCTGTTCCGCCCCTGCACCCCATACGGCGTGATGAAGATGCTGGAATCGATTAACTACCCGATTCGCGGCGCCAACGCGGTCGTGGTCGGCGCTTCCAACATCGTCGGCAAGCCGCAGGCCATGCTGCTCTTGCAGGCGGGCGCGACCGTCACCATCTGCAATTCGAAGACCCGGGACCTCGGCCATCACACGCGGCAAGCCGACATCCTGGTGGTTGCGACAGGCAAGCGCAATATCGTCACCGCTGACATGATCAAGCCGGGCGCCGTCGTGATCGACGTCGGCATGAACCGCGACGACAACGGCAAGCTCTGCGGCGACGTCGACTTCGCCAATGCCCGCGAAGTCGCCGGCTACATCACCCCGGTGCCGGGCGGTGTCGGTCCGATGACGATTACCATGCTTCTCGTTAATACTATTGAGGCCGCAGAAAGAAGCTGATCCGATGACCAATCCCCTGCTTGATTTTTCCGACCTGCCGCGTTTCGACGCGATCCGCCCGGAGCATGTCACGCCGGCCATTTCCGCCCTGCTGGATGAAAACCGCGCCCTGGTTACCCGGCTGGAAGCGCCCATGCAAAACGTTAACTGGGATAACTTTGTCGAACCGCTCGACAACGCGACGGAAAAACTCGGGCGCGCCTGGGGCATCGTCGGCCACCTGAATGCGGTGGTCGACACGCCGGAGCTGCGCGCGGCCTACAACGAGAACCTGCCGAAGGTCACCGAATTCTGGACCGAGCTGGGCCAGAATCTCGCCCTGTTCGACAAGTACCGTGCGATCAAGGCCGGCGGCGAGTACATGGCACTGTCGGCGGCACGCAAGAAAATCGTCGAGAATGCGCTGCGCGACTTCCGCCTCGGCGGCGCGGAACTGCCGGACGACAAGAAAGCGCGCTTCGCCGAAATCCAGGAACAGCAAGCCGCGCTGTCGACCAAGTTCTCGGAAAACGTGCTGGACGCGACCAACGATTACGCGCTGTACGTCGACAACGAAGCCGACCTCGCCGGCCTGCCCGACGACATCAGGCAGGTGGCGCGTGCCGCGGCCGAAAAGGATGGCAAGAGCGGCTACAAGTTTACGCTGCACTTCCCGTCCTACTTCCCGATCCTGCAGTATGCCGACAAGCGCGAACTGCGCGAAACAATCTACCGCGCCAACGTGACCAAGGCTTCCGAGCTGGGTGCCAAGCCCGAATGGGACAATACGCAAAACATCGCGGACATCCTGAAACTGCGCGACGAGGAAGCCAGGCTGCTCGGCTTCAAGAGCTATGCGGAAGTTTCGCTGGTGCCGAAGATGGCTGAATCGCCGCAGCAGGTGATCGGCTTCCTCGAAGATCTGGCAAAGCGCGCACGGCCGTTCGCCGAAAACGACCTCGCCGAGTTGCGCACGTTTGCCATGAACGAGCTCGGCCTGGACCAGCTGGAAGCCTGGGACGTCACCTACGCGTCCGAAAAGCTGCGCGAAAAGCGCTACGCGTTTTCGGAACAGGAAGTGAAGCAGTACTTCCCCGAACCGAAAGTCGTCGAGGGCCTGTTCCGCGTGGTGCAGACCCTGTTCACGGTCGACATCAAGCCCGATGCCGCGCCGACCTGGCACAAGGACGTGAAATTCTTCCGCATCGAAAAGGATGGCCGCCTGGTCGGCCAGTTCTATCTCGACCTGTACGCGCGCAACGGCAAGCGCGGCGGCGCCTGGATGGACGACGCGCGCGGCCGCCGCATGACGAAGAACGGCGTGCAGACCCCGGTCGCCTACCTGACCTGCAATTTCAGCGAGCCGTCGACGGTCGACGGCAAGGCGAGGCCGGCGCTGTTCACGCATGACGAGGTGATAACGCTGTTCCACGAGTTCGGCCACGGCCTGCACCACATGCTGACCGAGGTCGAGGAACTGGGCGTATCCGGCATTTCCGGCGTGGAATGGGACGCGGTCGAACTGCCATCGCAGTTCATGGAAAACTTTTGCTGGGAATGGGATGTACTGCAGCACATGACCGCGCATGTCGACACCGGGGCGCCGCTGCCGCGCGAGCTGTTCGACAAGATGACCTCCGCCAAGAATTTCCAGTCCGGGTTGCAGACGCTGCGCCAGGTCGAGTTCGCGCTGTTCGACATGCACCTGCACTATGACTTCGATCCGTACGGCGGCAAGACCGCCCAGGATGTGCTCAACGATGTGCGGCACCGTGTGGCGGTGATGGTCCCGCCGCCGTTCAACCGCTTCCAGAATTCGTTCGGCCACATCTTCGCCGGCGGCTACGCGGCCGGCTACTACAGCTACAAGTGGGCGGAAGTCCTGTCGGCCGACGCCTACGGCGCGTTCGAGGAAGTCGGCGCGAGCGGCGGCAATATCCTGTCGGTCGAAACCGGGCGCAAGTTCCAGCGCGAAATCCTGGGCATGGGCGGCGCACGCCCGGCGCTGGAATCGTTCAAGGCCTTCCGCGGACGCGAGCCGACGATCGATGCGCTGTTGCGGCACAGCGGCATGGCGCCTTAAATCTTCAAAGGGGGGCAATAATGACACCACGGAAAGTGAGATTGGCCGCCGCGACGCTGGTGTTTTGCGCAGCCGGCGCGCAGGCGCAGCTTTACAGATGGATCGGACCGGACGGCAAGGTGACCTACAGCGACACGCCCCCACCGACATCCGCCAGACAGGTGGAAACCAAAAATATTTCCGGCGGCGGCGTCGACACGGCCAACTTTCCATATGAGCTAGCGCAGGCGGTCAAAGCCAGTCCAGTGACCTTGTATACGACAAAGAATTGCGCGCCCTGCGACGAAGGTCGCGCGCATCTGCGCGCACGCGGGATCCCGTTTGCGGAAAAAACAGTCACCACCGGCGCAGACCTGGACCAATTCCACAAGGCGGGCGGCGAAGGCCAGGAACTGCCGTTCCTGACAGTGGGCAGATCCAGGGAGCGCGGATTCTCCGCCAGCGCCTGGAACAGCGCGCTCAGCACGGCAGGCTATCCCGAAACGAACATGCTGCCCAAGAGCTACCGTGCACCGCAAGCCCAGGCTGCGGCGCCGGCGCCCCAGCCCGCCGCCAAAGCCAGCACGGCAAGCGCCGCCAAACCGGCCGAGCCGCCGCGCCCGACGGAACTGCCGCCGGCGATCGGCAACGCGCCGCCCGGATTTCGTTTTTAAGATGTAATCAATGACGCGTATCGATTTTCACAGCAACGTCCCGGACAAGCTCGGCTACGCCTGCCGCCTGGTGCGCAAGGCGCGCGCCGCAAACTGCCGCATCGTGGTACTCACGCGGGACAGTGCCGACTTGGCGGCGCTGGACCAGCAGCTATGGACTTTTTCCGAGCTGGATTTCCTGCCGCATGTGATTGCCGGCGATCCGCTGGCCGCCAGCACGCCGGTCATCCTGGCCGACAGCGACGACGCCGACCTGCCGCACCATCACGTCCTGATCAATCTGTCGGCGCGCACGCCGGCGCATTTCGCCCGCTTCGAGCGCATGTTCGAAATCATTTCGTCTGACGACGACGACAGGTTGGCCGGGCGCGAGCGCTACCGTTTTTACCAGCAGCGCGGCTATCCATTAACCCATCACGTCGCCGACCCGGCATGAACAACCCTACCCGTGAATCAGGCATTCCCGTCCTGACTGAAGTCATTGTCCCGTCCCAGGCCGCACCTGCCTCCGCGGCCGAGCCTGCGCCGCCACCCTTGGCGCAGGAGGAGGCGCAGCCGCAGCAGCAAGCCGCCGCCGAATGGGACGAGGAACGCTGGGCGCGCCTGGAGCGCGACGTGCGCGAACGCGTGCTGCACCAGGTGCTGGAGCGCATCGATTTCGTGCTGGAACAGCGGGTGCGCGACAGCTTGGCCGACGTGCTGCAACTGGCGGTCGAAAACCTCGCCGCCGAAATCCACAGCGGCCTGCATCACACCGTGAAGGATGTCGTCACCCGCGCCGTGACCCAGGAAATCTCGAAACTGCAGTCGACAAAAAAATAAGAAATGAAAGTCATCGTCTTAGGCTCAGGTATCATCGGCACCGCCTCGGCCTGGTTTCTCGCCAAGGATGGCCATGAAGTCACGGTGCTGGAACGCCAGCCCGGCCCGGCGCAGGAAACCAGCTTCGCCAACGGTTGCCAGATCTCCGTGTCGCATGCCGAGCCATGGGCCAACCCGCACGCGCCCTTCAAGGTCCTGAAGTGGCTCGGCAAGGAAGACGCCCCCCTGCTGTTTCGCCTGCGCCCCGAATGGCTGCAGTGGAAGTGGGGGTTGAGTTTCCTGCGTAACTGCACGCCCGGCCGCACCGCCTACAATATCCGCCAGATCATCGCTATCGCCGAATACAGCCGCCAGACCCTGCAGGCGGTGCGTGCCGAAACCGGCATCCAGTACGACCACCTGACGCGCGGCATCCTTCATTTCTACACCGATGCCAGGGATTTCGAAGCGTCGCAACCGGCGGCGAAACTGATGCGCGAGCTCGGCTGTGCGCGCCAGACAATCAGCGCCGATGACGTGGTGAGGGTCGAGCCGGCGCTGGCGGGAATCCGCGACAAGATCGTCGGCGGCGACTACACGGCGACCGACGAATCGGGCGACATCTACAAGTTCACCACCGGCCTGGCGCACAAGGCGCAGCAGGCCGGCGTGCAGTTCCGTTTCAATACCTCGGTCACCCGCCTGCTCACCGCAGGCGCTGGAGCGTCCGCCGCGATCAGCGGCGTCGAAGTCATCGATGCGCAAGGCCACCATAAGGTATTGCAGGCTGATGCCTTCGTGGTGGCGCTGGGCAGCTTTTCGGTGCAACTGCTGCAACCGCTTGGCATCGACCTCTTGATCTATCCGGGCAAGGGCTACTCCGCCACCTATGCCGTCACCCGGGCCGACGCCGCGCCCACCGTGTCGCTCACCGACGACGGCCACAAGCTGGTGTTCTCGCGCCTGGGCGACCGCCTGCGGGTAGCCGGCACCTGCGAGCTGAACGGCTACGGACGCGACCTCAACAGCGTGCGCTGCGATGCGATCACGCGCCGGGTGCGCGAACTGTTTCCGGACGCCTGCGACTACGACAATCCGGCATACTGGACCGGCTTGCGGCCATTGACGCCGTCGAACGTGCCCTACATCGGCAAGACGCGCTACGCCAACCTGTTCCTCAACACCGGCCACGGCACGCTCGGCTGGACCATGGGCTGCGGCTCCGGCCGCGCCATCGCCGACATCGTTTCCGGCCGCACGCCCGACGTCGATTTCGCGTTCACCGGCATGGCGCCCGCGCGCGGCGCTCCCCCCACAGCATCGCACCCGGCACGCATATAAGACTTGGCCGCAATGGCCGAACGCGCCGCTACTTCGGCACGCGCACCGTCACCTCGGGCAGCTTTTCGTCGAAGGCGACGCGCGTGGCGAACTTGGCGCGCTTCATAGGGAAGCGCGACTGGAAGTGGCGCACGTTGCCCGACCCCGAGATGACGCGCCGCACAAACTGGTAGTAGGCGTCCATGTCGATCACGTGCACCACCAGGAAGTAATCGTATTCGCCGGACACGAAGTAGCACTGCATCACCTCGGTCTCCTTCGCCATGCGCGCCTCGAAATCCTGCATGTGCTCGTCGGACTGGTTATTGAGCGACACCTCGAGGAAGGCCAGCATGCCGTAGCCCAGCGCGAACGGATCGACCAGCGCCACGTCCGCGCTGATGATGCCGGCTTCGCGCAGTTCGCGCACCCGGCGCAGGCAGGTCGGCTGCGAGATGTGCACCTTCTCCGCGAGGGTCCGGGTGGGCATCTGGTTATCCCTCTGCAGCAGATTCAACAGCTTGCGATCGACCTTGTCGAGTGCATGGAATTTAGGCATATGAAAAGCGAAAAATTTTATAAAAAAATTACAGAAAAACCTTTCCGAACGGAATTTTCTGTTGTACCGTCTGGCTATTCAGACATCTGAATAAATATAAGTAGGAAATAAGTAGGAAATAAGTAGGTAAATCACTCAACGAGTGTTGCAGTAACCCTATATTTTTTCAATCCTCAGGAGAACTTATTCTATGCAGTTCAAGACAAAAATGATTCCGTTGGCTGGCGCTATCGCCTTTGCATTCGCGGGCGCTGCATCGGCACAGGAGCAAGTCGTCAAGATCGGCCATGTCGGCCCGATCTCGGGTGCTATTGCCCACCTGGGCAAGGATAATGAAAACGGCGCGCGCATGGCGATTGACGAACTGAACGCCAAGGGCGTGACCATCGGCGGCAAGAAGGTCAAGTTCGAACTGCTGGCGGAGGACGACGGAGCAGACCCGAAACAAGCCACCTCGGCCGCCCAAAAGCTGGTCGACGCCCATGTCAACGGCGTCATCGGCCACCTCAATTCCGGCACCACCATCCCGGCTTCCAAGATTTACCACGATGCCGGCATCCCGCAGATTTCCCCGTCCGCGACCAACCCGAAATACACCCAGCAAGGCTTCAACACCACCTTCCGCGTGGTGGCTAACGACGGCCAGCTGGGCGGCACGCTGGGCCGCTATGCGGCTGACCAGATGAAGGCCAAGAAGGTGGCCGTGATCGACGACCGCACCGCCTACGGCCAGGGCGTGGCCGAGGAATTCATCAAGGGCGCCAAGGCCAAGGGCGTGCAAGTGGTGGCGCAGCAGTACACCAATGACAAGGCGACCGACTTCAACGCCATCCTCACCTCGATCAAGGCCAAGAATCCGGACGTCGTGTTCTTCGGCGGCATGGACGCCGTGGCCGGCCCGATGCTGCGCCAGATGAAGGCGCTGGGCATGAACGCCAAGTTCATGGGCGGCGACGGCATCTGCACCGAAAACCTGGTCAACCTGGCGACCGACGCCATCGGCGAACCGGGCAAGATCGTGTGCGCCGAAGCCGGCGGCGTGGAAGAGGCGCAGAAGAAGGGCATGGACGAGTTCCGCGCCGCGTACAAGAAGAAGTTCGGCATCGACGTCCAGCTCTACGCACCGTACGTCTACGACGCGGTGATGGTGATGGTCGAAGCGATGAAAAAGGCCAATTCGGCCGAGCCGGCAAAGTACCTGCCGGAGCTGGCAAAGGCCAACTACAAGGGCGTGACCGGCACCATCGCCTTCGACAAGAAGGGCGACATGAAGAACGGCACCCTGACGCTGTACACCTACAAGGGTGGCAAGCGCGAGCAGATCGCCGTCGTGAAGTAATTCACCCTAGCGGCAAGCAAAAAGCCCTGGTCATCGACCAGGGCTTTTTTTCGTCCAGCGCAAACCAAAAAAAGTACCCGCCGCGCCAAGCCTCTCTGAATCTATATTGATTTTTGAGGGGCTGGCCTTAAATGCAAAAAAGCCCTGGAAACGAATTTGTTTCCAGGGCTTTTTCCTTCGAGAGCAAGTATTGGTGCGGCTTTCCGAAATGGCGCCACCCAGAAATCAACTTGGATTCAGAGAGGCTTGCTCATGAAGGCGGCTTTCGTAAAGCATAGCCCGATCAGAATTCTTCCCATTCGCTTGCGTCACTGGTCCGTGGCACCGCGCGTTTGGGTTGGGGTGCCGTGACGGCACCACCGGCCTTCGCCACAACCCTCGTGCTCAGACGCGGCGCAGGAGCCGGCGCCAGGCGGGGGGCCACCGGCTCCGCCTGTGTGCTGCCGATCCGGAACACGCCAACCATTTGCGCCAGCTTGCCGGCCTGGTCCTGCATGGCGCTTGACGCCGCTGCCGTCTGTTCTACCTGTGCTGCATTCTGCTGCGTCATCTGATCCATCTGGCTGATCGCCATGCTGATCTGCTCGATGCCTGCGACCTGCTCCTGGCTGGCCGAGGTAATCTCGCCCATGATGTCGGTCACCCGTCGAATGCTCTCGACAATCTCCTGCATCGTCGCGCCCGCCTCATTGACCAGCGCCGCGCCAACGCCGACCTTCTGTACCGAGTCGTCGATCAGCGCCTTGATTTCCTTGGCCGCGCTAGCCGAGCGCTGCGCCAGGCTGCGCACTTCCGACGCCACCACCGCAAACCCGCGGCCCTGCTCGCCGGCACGAGCGGCTTCCACCGCCGCATTCAGTGCCAGGATGTTGGTCTGGAAGGCGATGCCGTCGATGACGCCGATGATGTCGACAATCTTCTTCGACGATTCGTTGATCGCGCCCATCGTCTCGACCACCTGCGACACAACCGCGCCGCCCTTGCTGGCGACTTCCGATGCCGTCGTCGCCAGCTGGTTGGCTTGACGCGCGTTGTCGCCGTTCTGCTTGACGGTGGAGGTCAATTCCTCCATCGAGGACGCCGTCTCTTCCAGCGAACCGGCCTGCTCTTCCGTACGCGATGACAGGTCCTGATTGCCGGCCGCAATCTGGCCGGAGGCAGTGGCGATGGTTTCGGTACCCTGGCGAACCTGCGCCACGATGTTGGCGAGGTTGTCGCGCATGACCCGCATGGCATGCAGCAGGCTGGATTGATCGTTTCTGCTGACGTTGACGTCGACCATCAGGTCGCCTTCGGCGATGCGGCCGGCAATCGAGGAAGCATATTCGGGCTCACCGCCCAGCTGCTTGAGCAGGCTGCGCGTGATGACAAAACCGATGAACGCAGCCAGCATCAATGCCAATACGCCAAGCGTAATCATCAGCGTGCGGGCCTGTGTAAAGTTGTTGTCGGAAGCCTTTCCAGCGGCGTCGATCAAGTCCTCCTGGAACACGACGAGATTGCGCATCGCATCCTTATAATTCTTCAACAAGGGCCGCAGCTCATTTTCCAAATGAGCCCGTGCTTCCGCCGCTTTTTCTTCATTGATTAATGCAATGAGCTTCTTCTGGCTGGCGATGTACTGACTGCGTGCAGCAAACATTTGCTGCATCAGCTCTTTGCCTTTCGGCAGCACGATCATCTTTTCCAGTTTTTCGACATTGGGCTCGATGACCTTCCGCGCGTCGGCGAGCTCGTCAAGTTGCTTTTGCCGGGCTTCCTTGCTTTCAGCCAGCATCATGTCGCGCAGCGCGATCGAAATGCGGTCAGTCTGCGCCATGATCTCGGTGGATGCCGCGATCTTCGGCCATCTGTCCTTGATAATCAGGTTTGTACCTGCGTCCAGTGCGGCAAGCTTGGTAATGCCGATGATGACCGTTGCCAGCAAGAGAAAGCAAACGCTCCCGAAACCCAGCGCAAGGCGCGTTCCGACCTTCATATTTGAGATGCTCATGCACCCTCCATCAATAAAAAACTACAACTCCCTATCGCGCATGATCCTCTTTCGCATTTCCAGGCCGGGCTCGCCACGCGCTTTTCGCATCCATATCACGCACTGCTTGGCGCAACCGAATGTTAATTAAAAGCAAGTGTGTATTGAGGGGGCTGAATCAGATAAGTGATATCTGCCGGAACAGTCCACTTAGCGAAAAAATGATGTTACGTCCTAACGTTGCCGGCATTTTATAGGCAAAACACCGTCCACCACGCCAGAAAGCAGGCAAAAAATCACCTTATGGAACATGGACCCCCGAACGAGTATTGATTTTCACATCCCGAGCCGCGCAAGGAATTGAGGGGTAAGCCTTAAATGTAAAAAACCCTAGAAACAAAGTTGTTTCTAGGGTTTTTCCCTTCGAGAGCTATATGGTGCGGCTTTCCGAAATGCCCCCTCAAAAATCTACACAGATTCAGAGAGGCTCGCCCATCGGGCGCGTTTCGTTTTGCCTGCGGCCCTCGATTACTTCTGGCTCAGTACCCACTTCACGAGAGTGCGTGCTTCAGCCTCGTTGACTTGGGTATTGGCAGGCATCGGGACCGGGCCCCAGACGCCGCTGCCGCCCTTGAGCACTTTCTGGGTCAGCTTGTCTTCCGCATCCTTTTGGCCGGCGTATTTAGCGGCAACATCCTTGAATGCGGGGCCAACCACCTTGTTTGCAACTGCGTGGCAAGCCAGGCAGTTCTTAGCTTTCGCCAGATCGGCGTTCGCCATTGCAGCGTTGGACAGGAGAGCACCAGCAGCCAGGACTACCAACAAAGAACGTTTCATTACTTTCTCCATAAATAATGGCTCACGCCACGATACATATTATTTTGTAGAAACGCTACGCTAGCACGACTGGTTGACGGTGTCGATTGGAGGGTACAATCTTTTTTGAAAACCCCTACAAAACAACGCCGACATGCCCATCATCATTATCATTGTTGCATTATCCGCACTGCGCTATTTCGAGATCGGGCCATTCGCCGACTTGTCGTGGTGGTGGATCGTCGGCCTGTTCGGCGTTGCCTTCGTCTGGTTCGAATTTGTCGAGCGCGCGTTCGGCCTGGATAAGCGCAAGGCGCACGAGCAGTTGGAAAAAGCGCGGCAGGAACGGGTAAAGAAGACTTTCAAGAAATAAAAAAGGGCGGTGAATTCACCGCCCTTTCTTTTTGGCACCGCCGCTTATCGCTTCAGCTGCGATAGATCGCGCACCGCGCCGCGATCGGCGGACGTCGCCAGCGCCGCATAAGCCTGCAGCGCCTGCGACACCACGCGCTGCCGGTTGGCCGGCTTCCATGCGCGGTCGCCCTTGGCTTCCATCGCCGCGCGGCGCCGCGCCAGTTCGTCATCGCTGACCTTCAGGTGCATGCGGCGCTCTGGAATGTCGATCTCGATCGTGTCGCCGTCTTCCACCAGGCCGATGGCGCCGCCTTCCGCCGCTTCCGGCGAGGCGTGGCCGATCACGAGGCCGGACGAACCGCCCGAGAAACGGCCGTCCGTAAACAGTGCGCAGCTCTTGCCCAGGCCCTTGGACTTGATGTACGAGGTCGGGTACAGCATCTCTTGCATGCCCGGGCCGCCCTTCGGACCTTCGTAGCGGATGATAATGACGTCGCCTTCTTTCACCACGTCACCCAGAATCGCATCCACCGCATCGTCCTGGCTCTCGAATACGCGCGCGGTGCCGGTGAACTTGAGAATGCTTTCATCGACGCCGGCGGTCTTCACGATGCAGCCGTTTTCCGCCAGATTGCCGTACAGGACAGCCAACCCGCCATCCTTGGAATAGGCATGCTCCTTGTCGCGGATACAGCCGTGCGCGCGGTCGTTGTCGAGCTTGTCGAAGCGCTTGTCCTGCGAGAAGGCAGTTTGCGTCGGCACGCCGCCCGGCGCAGCCAGAAAGCGCTGGCGCACCGCCGGGTCCTCGGTGCGCATGATGTCGTTGGCTGCAATCGCCTCGCCCAGCGTCTTGCTGTGCACGGTAGACACGCTGGTGTCGAGCAGGCCGGCGCGGTCCAGCTCACCCAGGATGCCGACGATGCCGCCGGCGCGATGCACGTCTTCGATGTGGTAATCCTGGGTCGCCGGCGCCACCTTGCACAGGCACGGCACCTTGCGCGAGATGCGGTCGATGTCGGCCATGGTGAATTGCACGCCGGCTTCCTGCGCCGCGGCCAAGAGGTGCAGCACGGTGTTGGTCGAACCGCCCATCGACACGTCGAGCGCCATGGCATTCTCGAATGCGGCCTTGGTCGCGATCGAGCGCGGCAGAACCGAGGCGTCCTCCTGTTCGTAATAGCGCTTGGCGATGTCCACCACCAGGCGCCCGGCGCGCAGGAACAAGGCCTTGCGGTCGGCGTGGGTGGCGACGATGGTGCCGTTGCCAGGCAGGGACAGACCGAGCGCTTCGGTCAGGCAGTTCATCGAGTTGGCGGTAAACATGCCGGAACAGGAACCGCAGGTAGGGCAGGCCGAACGTTCGATGTTGGCCACCTGTTCGTCGGAGACCGAGGGGTCGCCGGCCTGGATCATGGCGTCGATCAGATCGACCTTGATGATCTTTTGCGAGCCTTCCTGCTTGCCGTGCAGCGCCTCGATCACCTTGCCCGCTTCCATCGGGCCGCCGGACACAAACACGGCCGGGATATTCAGGCGCATCGCGGCCATCAGCATGCCGGGGGTGATCTTGTCGCAGTTGGAGATGCACACCATCGCGTCGGCGCAGTGCGCGTTGACCATGTATTCGACCGAGTCGGCGATCAGCTCGCGCGACGGCAGCGAATACAGCATGCCGCCGTGGCCCATCGCAATGCCGTCATCGACCGCGATGGTGTTGAATTCCTTGGCCACGCCGCCGGCCGCCTCGATCTCGCGCGCCACCAGCTGGCCCAGGTCCTTCAGGTGCACGTGGCCCGGCACGAACTGGGTGAAGGAATTGACCACCGCGATGATCGGCTTGTTGAAGTCGCCGTCTTTCATGCCGGTGGCGCGCCAGAGAGCGCGCGCGCCGGCCATGTTGCGGCCATGGGTGGTGGTATAGGAACGGTATTGCGGCATGAAGTCAGTCTCCGGATTGTTGATCAAAGCGCGGTGCGAACAGGGAAAACGCGCACCCCGACGAAGCGAAAACGTCTAGAGTGCCTTGCACCTAGCCGTGTGTCAAATATATGATTCATTCCCCATTAAGTCGATTTTCATATGAGTATTGAACTGCGGCAATTGCGTTATTTCGTGGCTGTGGCCGAGGAAAGCCATTTCGGCCGCGCCGCCGCGCGCCTGCACATGACCCAGCCGCCGCTGTCGCAGACGATACAGGCGCTGGAAGCCACGCTGGGCACGCCATTGTTCGTGCGCACCAAGCGCAGCGTAGCGCTCACGCCGGCCGGCACGGCGCTGCTGCCGGAAGCGCGCCGCATCCTGCAGCAGGCCGGCGCCCTGCCCGACCTGGCGCGGCGCGCGGCATCCGGCGAATCGGGCCTGCTATCGCTGTCGTTCGTGTCGACCGCCGATTACAGCGTGCTGCCGCCGCTGCTGCGCGAATTCCGCGAGCATTATCCGAAAGTCCAGATCGAGCTGCGCGAAGCAACGACCGATGTGCAAATCGACGACCTGCTGCAAGGCAGGATCGATGCCGGCTTGCTGATCCCGCCGCTGCACGACAAGGCGCGCGCCGAAATGGATTACATGACGGTGCTGTCGGAACCGCTGGTGCTGGTCGCGCCGCAAGGCACAAAGGCCTTGCGCGGCAAAAGCGGCGTGACGCTGGATGCGGTCGCCGATATGCCGCTGATCATTTTTCCGCGCCGTATCGCCCCCGCCTTCCACGACGCGATCCTCGGCTGCTTTCGCGAAGCCGGCTTGACACCCCGCATCGGCCAGGAAGCGATCCAGATGCAAACTATCGTCGGTCTGGTTTCGGCCGGTATGGGGATCGCACTTGTGCCACAATCGGTGTCGAATTTGAAACGCCCCGGCGTCGAATACAAGCCGCTCGCGGACAAAACGCTGCAAGTCGACACCGGCCTGGCCTGGCGCCGCGACAACGCATCACCGGTATTGCGCAGCTTTCTTGAACTGTTACGAAAGAAAAGCAGATGTTAGTTCACCCTCTTCCCAACCCGATCGCGATCACCCTCGGCCCAATCAAGGTTCACTGGTACGGCCTGATGTACCTTGTCGCCTTCATCCAGTTCCTCGTGCTCGGCCGCGTGCGCGCACGCCAGCCGCACATGGCCGCCGCCGGCTGGAAGGCCGAGCACCTCGACGACATGCTGTTCTATGGCGTGCTGGGCGTGGTCATCGGCGGGCGCCTGGGCGAAGTCCTGTTCTACAACCCTGCCTATTATTTTTCCAATCCGCTGGAAATCTTCGCGGTCTGGAAAGGCGGCATGTCTTTCCATGGCGGATTCCTCGGCGTGCTGCTGGCGATGTGGCTGTGGGCGCGCAAGGCGGGGCGGCGCCTAGTCGATGTCTACGATTTCATCGCACCGATGGTGCCGCTCGGGTATGCGGCGGGGCGCATCGGCAACTTCATCAATGCCGAGCTGCCTGGTCGCGTGGCCGATCCGTCGCTGCCGTGGGCGATGATCTGGCCCAACGTCGACAACTTGCCGCGCCATCCTTCGCCGATCTACCAGGCGCTGGTCGACGGCGTCCTGCTGTTCATCATCCTGTGGATCTATGCACGCAAGCCGCGCCCGCCGCTCGCCG
Organism: Noviherbaspirillum sp. UKPF54; assembly: GCF_007874125.1. Lineage (NCBI taxonomy): Bacteria > Pseudomonadati > Pseudomonadota > Betaproteobacteria > Burkholderiales > Oxalobacteraceae > Noviherbaspirillum > Noviherbaspirillum sp. UKPF54. The sequence continues at coordinate 2,622,255 of NZ_CP040128.1, forward strand.
TGGGCGGGATGTTCGTCATGCTGTACGGGATGGCGCGTTTCTTCACCGAGTATTTCCGCACGCCGGATTATGAAGTCGCATTCGCCGGGATCACGATCTCGGCAGGCCAGATGCTGTCGCTGCCGATGATCGCATTCGGCGCTATCACGCTGCTTGTCACCTACCGGATGCATCGCAACTCCCTCCCGTGCGCATAGGCTCCCATGGCAGAAATCCGACTCGAAAAGAAGGACGTCGTCGCCACCGTCACGCTGTCCAACCCGCGCAAGCTCAACGCGATCAACGTGGCGATGTGGAATGCGCTGGCGCAGACCTTTGCCGCGCTGTCGGAGGATGACTCGCTGCGCTGCGTGATCGTGCGCGGCGACGGCCACAACTTCGCGGCCGGCGCCGACGTCGAGGAATTCTCGACCGTGCGCAACACGATGACGCAAGGCATGCGCTATCACACCGAGACCATCGCGCAGGCGCTGGCGGCGATTTCGCAGTGCCGACATCCGACCATCGCCGCCATCGAGGGCGTGTGCGTCGGCGGCGGCCTCGAAATCGCCTGTGCGTGCGACATACGCATTGCCGCGCCCACCGCACGCTTCGGCATCCCGATCAACCGCCTGGGGTTCCCGCTGGCGCCGGGCGAACTGCAATACCTGCTGCAGCTGGCCGGCAAGGCGGTGGTACTGGAAATCCTGCTCGAAGGCCGGGTGTTCGGCGCCGCCGAAGCGAAAGACAAGGGCTTGGTGAACCGCGTGGCGGACGATGTCCCGGCGGAGGCGCGCAGGAGCGCGCAGCGCATCGCGCAGGGCGCGCCGCTGGCAGCGCGCATGAACAAGCAACTGGTGCGGCGCCTGGCGCCGATACCGCAGCCGTTGACCGAACAGGAACTGCACGAAGCATTCGCCTTCCTCGCGTCGCAGGATTACCGCGAGGGCGTGCAGACTTTCCTCAGCAAACGCAAGCCGGTTTTCTCGGGTAAATGACAATGAACCTGTACTCCCTGTTCGAAGCGCATTTTCCGCAGGATCGGACCGCGTGCTGCATCGAGACGCACGACGGCCTTTACTATTCATGGAACGACCTCGACCGCGCGACCGCGAAGCTGGCCAACCTGCTGGCCGGACTGAACCTGCCGGCAGGCGCACGCATCGCGGCGCAGGTCGACAAGTCGCCGGAAGCGCTGATGCTCTATCTGGCGACCATACGCGCCGGCTTCGTCTACTTGCCGCTGAATACGGCGTACCGTGCCGCGGAAATATCCTATTTCATCGATGACGCGGCGCCTTCGGTCGTCGTGTGTTCTCCGCAAAATTTCGGCTGGGTATCGCAAATCGCGTTCGCGGGCGGCACGAAGCATGTGTTTACACTCGGCGACGACCGCAGCGGCTCGCTGCTGGTGCGCGCTACGCACCAGTCCAACAGCTTCGACACCGTAGACAAGGACCCGGACGAGCTCGCCGCCATCCTCTACACTTCCGGCACCACCGGCCGCAGCAAGGGCGCAATGCTCACGCATCGCAACCTCGCGTCGAACGCCGAAGTCCTGCACGACTACTGGCGCTGGCAAGCGGGCGACGTGCTGCTGCATGCGCTGCCGCTGTTCCATGTGCATGGTTTGTTCGTCGCGTCGCATGGCGCCCTGCTAAGCGGCAGCAAGATGATCTTCCTGCCGAAGTTCGACAGCGCCGAAGTGATCCGGCATCTGCCGCGTGCCACCGTGTTCATGGGCGTGCCGACCTATTACGTGCGGCTGCTGGCCGATCCCGCATTCGGGCGCGACGTATGCAGCAACATGCGGCTGTTCGTCTCGGGCTCGGCTCCGCTGCTGGCCGACACTTTCACCGAATTCGCACAGCGCACCGGGCACACGATCCTCGAGCGCTACGGCATGAGCGAAACCACGATGCTGACCTCCAACCCATACGACGGCGAGCGCACCGGCGGCACGGTGGGCCTGCCTCTGCCGGGCGTCTCGGTGCGCGTGGTGAAAAGCGGCGGCACGCCGTGCGCGCCGGAGGAAATCGGCGACATCCAGGTCAAGGGGCCGAACGTGTTCAAGGGGTACTGGCGCATGCCGGAAAAGACTGCCGAGGAATTCACGCAGGACGGCTATTTCCAGACCGGCGACGTGGGCAAGTTCGACGCCCGCGGCTACCTGTCCATCGTCGGGCGCAGCAAGGATCTGATCATCACCGGCGGCTACAACGTCTATCCGAAGGAGGTCGAAGCGGTCATCGACGACATCGACAGCGTGGTCGAGTCGGCCGTGATCGGCGTGCCGCACCAGGACTTCGGCGAGGCGGTCACTGCGGTGGTGGTCGTGAAGCCCGATTCGACCGTTTCCGAGGTCGACGTGCTGGCCTACCTGAAGGAACGTCTCGCCAACTTCAAGGTTCCCAAGCGCGTGCACTTCGTGCCCGACCTGCCGCGCAACGCGATGGGCAAGGTGCAAAAGAACGTGCTGCGCGAACGGTTCGCCGGCAGCTGAAGCGGCTTACCCGAAGGCCTTGTACAGCATGTACGAGGCCAGCGAATACAGCAGGAGCGCGAACACCTTTTTCAGGGTTTTGACCGGCAGGCTGTGCGCGGTCTTCGCACCCAGCGACGCGGTGCTGACGCTGGCCAGCGAAATCACCAGCAGCGCCGGCAGGTAAATGAAGCCGAGCGACGAGGCCGGCAAATCCGCCACCTTCATGCCGAAGTAGACGTTCGACAGCGTGCCGGCCAGCGCGATCGGAAAGCCGAGCGCGGCGCTGGTGGCCACCGCATTGTGAATCTTGACGTTACACCAGGTCATGAACGGCACCGACACGAAGCCGCCGCCGGCGCCCACCAGGCCCGCCAGCACGCCGATGGCGCCGCCTGCGGCGAACATGCCCGGCGCCTGAGGCAACTGGCGCGCAGCCGCAGGCTTTTTATCGAGCAGCATCTGGGTGCCGGAAAATGCCACGAATACCGCGAATGCCAGAGCCAGCGTCGACGAATTCAAGTGTGCGCCGATCCACGGCCCGATCCATGAACCGATCAGGATGCCTGGCGCCAGCAGCTTCACCACCGGCCACAACACCGCGCGGCGCGCATGATGCGCGCGCACGGAAGAGATCGAGGTGAACATGATGGTCGCCAGCGACGTGGCGATCGCCATGTGGACGATATGCTCCTGCGGGAACCCCTTCGCCGCGAAGAGCATCGTCATGAACGGCACCAGCAGCATGCCGCCGCCGACGCCGAGCAAGCCGGCGGCAAATCCGACCGCGGCGCCCAGCGCGAGCAGCGCGGCCACGAGCGAGATATCCATGTGAAATTTTTCTCAGTTCAACTAAGTTGCCGGATGATACACCGCCATTCCTCGGGCGTGACCGCCGTGATGGAAAGGCGGTTGCCGCGCCGAAGGACTTGCATGTCCGCCAACTCGGGATGCGCTCGCAATTCGGCCAGCGTCAACAACCTTGTTTTCCTAGTGGCGCGCACATCGACCAGCATCCAGCGCGGATTCTCGCGCGAAGCCTTAGGGTCGAAATATTTGCTCTTCGGATCGAACTGCGTGCCGTCCGGATAAGGCGTGCTGGCCACCTCAGCCAGCCCTGCTATGCCGGGCTCGGCGCAGCTGGAGTGATAGAACAGCACACCGTCGCCGACATGCATCGCATCGCACATGAAATTACGCGCCTGATAGTTGCGCACGCCAACCCAAGCCACTGTCTGGCCGGGCGCGGCGAGCACATCGTCGATGCTTGCTTCATCCGGTTCGGATTTCATCAGCCAGTACTGCATAGTCGGGAAGATCGCGTGAGTCGATCGCGGCAAACGGCGCGCATAAAAAAGCGGCTGCACGAATGCAGCCGCTTGTGAATTAGTCCCGCCTGTGCCGTCTTTGCCGGCATCCCGAACCTAGCGGTTCAAGGTGGTCACAGTTAGTTCAATTTCGGGTTCATCGGACTAGCGACGAAGCGCGCCCATCAAACAAAATTCCGCGACCTATGCTCACATATTGGTTCAAGGAATATATGGCAATCGCGAACACGGCAGGAGGTTTTTAGTGTACCTGAATCAGGCTGTATGTCAAAGGCTTTGAGCGCTTTTCGACAAAACTTTTCTGTTCAAAAAAGGTTTTCCTGCGGTGCCAGCGCAACGTCAATCACGGCATGCATTGCCGCAATTTTTTGATTGATTTCGGCCAGCGTCATGTCGGCGAACGGCCCTTCCGCGGACTTTGTCGCCAGCAGTTCGGCCGCGATGCCCAGCGCCGCCATCACCGCGATGCGGTCGTTGCCCTTGATCTTTCCGGCGTCGCGGATCGCGCACATTTTCTCGTCGAGATAAGCGACGGCTTCGCGCAATGCCGACTCCTCGCCTTCCCTGCACGCGAGCTTGTAGGCCTGTCCCATGATCGACACGTCGAGCTGGATCATACCGCCTCCTCGCTTTCATGCGATGCCGGGATTTTTTCCAGCAGTAAGGCGACGCGTTGATACGCCTCGTGAATGCGCCGCGACAGATCCGCGTTCTCGGAGGTAAGCGAAGCCAACGTCAAGCGCAGATCGGCATTTTCACGGCGCAAGGACTGCGCCAGCTCAGCCAGCTGGTCGACTTTTTCGGAGAGTTGATGAAATTCGGAAAGCATCCCGCAACTATAGTGGGGCAACTGAATTTGCGTCAACAGATTCAACGGGTTAAAGCGGCTTTTTGAAGACAAGTATTACATTGTTCTTAACCACTTGCATCGGAACGCGCTAGCCAATAAAATCCTTCGTTATGGGGCGGTAGCTCAGCTGGGAGAGCGTCGCGTTCGCAATGCGAAGGTCGGGAGTTCGATCCTCCTCCGCTCCACCAAGTAATCCTAATAAATTCAAGGATTTACGACATCCCCTTTTAGTTCCTCGCGCTTCTTTTCCCTTGATTGATTACATTTTCGTGTGATTAGAGTGTAACTACGCACAAGCAGTCTCCTTACGAGTGCCTAAATCACACTACCATGCACAGCCCCGCGTTTACAGGTCTCGACGGACGTGTTTTGTTACCCTTGAGATATGTTCTGGGGCTCATTTTATTAGCATAAGAGAAGGCGGCTCTCGGTAATATTTACTCTCTTGCCGCTCCTCGCTGCGCCCTCTTCTTGCGCTCGCATACACCAGTTGCAAGAGAATCTCAGCAAGCCCGCCCTGAACCCGCGGGCTGTCAAGAACTTGCTTTGCCACCATAGCAGTCGTCAAGTTGAAGCAGCACTAACAACGGATCTGGCTCAACACGGACTCCGCGATATAGCGCACCACATTGGGTTGCATGTACGGGCCCATCGGCAGGCTGATCACTCTTCTTGCCATATCCACTGCTACTGGAAATTGGTCCTCATCGCCGAACTGCGCATACGCAGGTTGCAAGGGGATCGGTATCGGATAATGCACAGCCGTCGGGATTTCCCTCTCTCTCAGGGCTGCCTGCACCGCTTCACGGTTTTCCACCCCAATGGTGTACTGCGCAAATGCGCTCTCGTAGCCGGAATCCCGACGATTCCTCCAAACCCGGTTTCCGAACAATTCGTCGTACAGTGCGCCGATCTTCCGCCGCTGCTCCAGCTCCCAGTCAAAGCGTTCCAGTTTGGCCAGAACGACAGCGCATTGGAGCGTATCCATGCGGCCGCCGACTCCGATACGGGAATGGACATAACGGCGCGATTGCCCATGAACGCGAATCTCGCGCATGACCTGGGCGAGTTCGCCGTCGCTGGTGAAGATCGCGCCGCCATCGCCGTAACAGCCGAGCGGTTTGCTGGGGAAGAAACTGGTACAGCCGATCGTGGAAAGATTAGCGCTCTTTCTCCCCTTGTAAGTAGCGCCTAGACTCTGAGCCGCATCTTCAATGACGACCAGGCCATGCTTGTTCGCAATGTCATTGACCCGGTCCATGTCGGCCGGTTTCCCGTAGAGCGAGACCGGCATGATTGCCCGGGTCTTGGACGTGATCTTCGTCTCGATCAGGTCGACGTCGATATTGCAGGACTCAGGCTCGATATCGACAAAAACCGGCTTTGCGCCAAGCAGTGCAATCACTTCAGCCGCTGCGATGAAAGAAAAAGCGGTAGTGATGACTTCGTCGCCCTCTCCGACGCCGACCGCCATGAGCGAAATCAGCAGGGCCTCGGTTCCGGATGCAACGGTAATGCAATGGCTAGCACCGGTGTACTCGGCCAAGCGGCTTTCCAGTTCATGTACCTCCGGGCCCATGATGTACTGCCCATGATCCAGAACGGTCTGAATGCGTTCGTCGATGCTTTTTTTCAGTTCTTGATATTGCGTCTTGAGATCGATGAATTCCATTTTTCGGAGAATGTCGTTATTGATCCGATGTTCCGACGAGTGTGCAAACGCCATCCCGCAGGACATATTGTTCGCCCGTGTGCGGGCATATCGCTTCGCCATTGCCGGCGACCGGGAGCTCTAGCCGTTCGCCATAGCGACTCATCCATCCGATTTTCCGCGCAGGAACGCCTGCCATCAGCGCAAAATCGGGCACATCGCGGTTGACCACCGCACCGGCGGCGACAAAGGCATATTTACCCACGGTGACACCGCAAATGATCGTCGCATTGGCGCACAGCGTTGCGCCTCGCCTGATCAGCGTCTTTCGGTATTGGTCCTTGCGCGCCACTTCGGAACGCGGGTTATACACGTTGGTAAAGACCATGCTTGGTCCGCAAAAGACATCACTCTCTATCGTGACGGCATCGTAGACGGAGACGTTATTCTGTATCTTGACGTTATTGCCGATCTCGACGTCATTGCCCACGTAGACGTTCTGCCCCAACGAACAGTTGTCGCCTATGCGCGCGCCCGCGCATACATGGGAAAAGTGCCAGACGCGTGTGCCCCTCCCTATCTCCGCGCCTTTGTCGACAATTGCCGTTGGATGAATCTCGATGTCCATCTCAGTATTCCAGTGGCAATGCAACACGTTTTCCGTCTCTGGCAGACAGATAGGTCGCAATCAGGATCTCAAGAGTTTTCAGGCCCTCCCGCCCGTCCGTTTCCGGCTCGACCTCGCCGCGCAGCACCCTGATGACGTTTTCATAGTATTGAATGTGCCCGAAACCATAGACAGAATCGGTTGCGTAGCTGGACTCCTTGACTCTTTCATTTTCTTCAGCCTCAGACGCATCGGCGAATTCCCAGTGGTCTATCTGGTTAAGCGCCACCCCTCCTATGCGAACCGTTCCTCGTTCACCCAGAACAGTGATGCTTCCCTCGAAATTTTTCTGGTAAGCCAGCATGGTCACGTTGACGGATCCCAGCGCGCCGTTACGCCATCGCAGGCTCATCACCCCGGTATCTTCGACCTCGATATCCCGTTCCAGCGTCGCGGTATACGCTTGCAGGCTTTCGACCGGGCCAATGAGCCAGTTCAGCAGGTCTACATAATGGCTTGCCTGATTCATGAATGCACCGCCATCGTATTCCCATGTGCCGCGCCACACGGCGCTATCGTAATACTCCTGCGGGCGTGTCCAGAACACATTCAGGTTAACCATGTGTATCCGACCAAAGCGCTTCTTCTCGATTGCCTGTTTCAGGTATCGAAGGGTAGCGTTGCGGCGGTTCTGTTTCACCACGAACAAACGTACGTGCGCATCATCGCATGCAGTAACCATGCGCTTTCCGTCATCCCATCGGGTCGCCATCGGCTTTTCGGTAATCACATGCCTTCCCGACTGTGCAACCTTGATTGCCTGGCACGGATGCAGACCTGACGGAGTGGTCAGGATAACGGCGTCTGCCTTGCAATCCGCAAGCATCGTGTCGAGACTACGGTAAGGGGTGGCGCCGGTCAGTTCGGCAGCCCGTTCCAGCGCCTCCGATTCGATATCGCAGATGCCGACCAGTCTGCAAGAGTCGCCGTGATGCTTGATCGCGCTGAAATGATTTCTTGCGATCCTGCCGCAACCAACCAGCGCGAAGCGGATTTCACGATCGGTAATCCGTTTGCCAAACGCAGACGATATCATGTGTGCCTCCCTCTCTGTCACGACTTGACCACGTTGGCCAGTTTGTCCAGGTAAACGCCCCGAGTATCGACAATCAGCTTCGCGTGTTTCTGGATCAGATCGTAGTCAAACGCACTGTGATTGGTCGCCAGAAGAAGCAAGTCATAGGAGGCGATGGATTCACGCGTCAGTTCAACGCTATTGAGCATGAAATGGTGCGCGCGCATCTTGGGAAAAATCGGCACGTGGGGATCGGAATAGGCGACTTCCGCCCCTTTTTTTTGCAGGAGCTCCATCAGTTTTATTGATGGGGATTCGCGCATGTCGTCCACGTCTTTCTTGTACGCGATACCGAGCACCAATATCCTGCTGCCGTTGATGGACTTGCCGCAGGAATTCAAGGCATCGGCAACCTTGTTGGCAACCCATTGCGGCATGTCGTTGTTGATTTCCCCGGCCAACTCGATAAAACGCGTATGCACACCATATTGGCGGGCCTTCCATGTCAGGTAAAAAGGGTCGATCGGGATGCAATGCCCGCCCAGGCCCGGCCCCGGGAAATAAGGCGTAAAACCGAATGGCTTGGTCGCTGCGGCATGAATGACTTCATAAATATCGATATCCATCTTGTCCGCGATGATTTTCATCTCATTGACAAGACCAATATTGACGGCACGATGGATGTTTTCCAGCAGCTTGGTCAGCTCCGCGGTGCGGGTGGAACGGACCGGGACCACTCTTTCCACCGCCGCGCCGTATAACGCGATGCCGGCCTGCTGGCAGGCTGGAGTGACGCCGCCGCATATCTTGGGGATGGCGCGCGTGTTGAACTCGGAATTTCCCGGGTCTTCGCGCTCGGGCGAGTACACCAGAAAAACCTCTTCGCCTATCTTCAAGCCCTGCGCTTCGATCCGCGGCAGCAGCTCTTCTTCTGTCGTCCCCGGATAGGTCGTGCTTTCCAGCGACATGATTTGCCCCGGCCGCATATACGGCACCAGCGCATCGGCCGTGTTCAGTATGAAACTCAGGTCAGGTTCGCGATAAGCGTTAAGCGGAGTCGGAACGCAGATGATCAGCGCATCCGGTTCGGACGCGCGCGAAAAATCAGTGGTCGCTTCAAATCCGGCACTGCGCGCCTGCTGAATCGATTTCGAACGGATGTGCTCGATGTAGCTCTGCCCTTGGTTCAACTTTTCGACCTTTTCCGCATCGATATCGAAACCGATCACCTTGAATCCTGTCCCGGCATAGGTCAACATCAGTGGCAAGCCGACGTAGCCGAGGCCGACTATGCCGATGGTCGCCCTGCGGTTTTCAAAGGAGGAAATCAGTCTTTTCAGGATGGCCGCTTCGTGACCCGGTTGCATCGGGTCGTTATCGGTATTACTGGCATTTTTTTCTGCAACAGGAGTTTCAGAATATTGCATGCGCAACCTTTCATTTTCGGTGGCTCTGCGTCGACCTGCGATGGCGCTCTCCTTACGACGCGCACTTCAGTACATGCCGGACGAGCCATGATTGGCATGTTCCGAGTCGATGACATGCCGTACAGATTCCAACGCCGCTATCTGCTGCAGATCTTCCCTCGGCACACTATAAACACCTGACCTCCGAAAAATAAGTATGAAATTTCGATGAATAGCCATGCCAGCCATAGCCACTGATCGGGCTCAATCTCTACTGATGGGAAGACCGCAGAAAGGAAGCGACTCCCTCGAACCCGAGATGGAAGAGCGCATCGATGATCGATAACCCCGCCTTGAATTCCTGCGTGCGTTGCGGATATGGGAACACTGCAAAGTCGCTGTAAGTCAGCTCGATGTCGTTGTTGGCAAATGTCGCCGTATCGTTATAGGCCCTCGCGCCGCTACCGGAAAGATAGACAGTGCCTCGCAGAAGACGGACGATGCGCGCGATGCGTTCGCTGGGCGTGGCGACCGTATCCAGCTCGAGCCGGGATGCATGCAGGAGGCGCGTTCCGATGCCAAGCGATCGGCATATTTCCTGAATCAGCAAGCCGTTAAATGTCGGCAGATGCGCGATGTCCGGCTGCAACAAGCTTTCGATACGGCGGAAAACCACCTCGAAATGCGGTGCCTTGCGGTAGGCGACTTGTAATGTTCGCAGGTGTTTTTTGATCCAGAACCGATCGGAAAACACTGTGTCCTGAATCAGGCTGTCGCGGGGGCTCTTTTGTACATTCTGGGTCAGCCAGAGTTCTTCGCCATTCGTCCCGATAATGCGCGTACGGCTGCAATATCCCCTTCGCTCGAATTGAACGTTGTCGAGAAAAACGAACACGTCAGCTTTGGATATCTTGTAGAAGTATCCTAGCCACGGAAGATAGTTGGGTTGATGGACAGCGACAGTCACAACACCCATCGCACCACCTCGAAACTTTCCGCGTATTCCGCACCAATCTGCACGCCTCGTGCCTTGGCCAAGGACATAATGAAATCCCTGGTCATATATGGCCTGCCTGCCTGCGACCTATAAGCGGTCAAAGCCTCGCATTTCATTTCAACGTGCTGCTTGCCTAGCCGCACAAAGCACGAGGTATTGAAGCTCAAGTTATTCCATATCAGTTCATACCCAAGAATCGTGGTTTGCTTGAATGCGCGTAATCCCTCTCTGGCAATCACCTCGTGGTCCTGGTGGATATCGTGCACGCTGGGCATCAGGACCAGGTCATAGTTGTTTTTCCGCAGACGGATCATCTCATCCAAGATCTCCTGGCGCCTATATTCGAGCTCTCTGACCTTATTGCGGTAAATGTGCAGATTTTCCGGCTTGATGTTCAGCCTGGAAGTCGCCATTTTCACTTCCTGTTCGAGCGTACCGGGGGGGAATTCCGGATCCAATGAATCCTCTGCCGTCGAAAACGCCGCGTAACTGACATTCGCGCCGCGTTCAATCAGCAGCGCGATGGTGGCACCCGCACCGAGTTCACCATCGTCCGTATGTGGCGCAAGGACCAGGACGTTTTTAAAGCTGAGACGCAAGAAATGCCTCCGATTTATATTTTCTTAGCGTAGCAACAATCCGCTGCTGAAATAAGTACAAAATTTCAATGAATAGCCGCTGCATTCCGCTCCTGGCATCTGTTTTTTCAATCCATTTTCAATCCCTTTTCAACGTCCGGCGTAGCTGCTGCCGTCGAATCACCCCCCCGCGCGCCTGGCGCGGCACTTCAATTTCCACCCGCTGATGATGACGGCCGCAATCGACCGGCCGTAATTCATATTTCCACTCGGAACTTTCCTGTAGGAATTAAGTCTGTAGGGTAATTCCACCGCATGGAAGAGCATCGCGTCGTGTTGCACACGCTCGCAGTTTTTCACCACATAAAAACTCCTTCGACTCACGAGGGTTCCGCTCAGGCGATTTCTCTGTTTTCACATGACTAATATTTCAAAGACAAAACGAGCAGCACCCTACCTTGCTCCCGTTCTCCTGGCTCTCACGCTCTCCGCATGCGGCGGCGGTGGTGACGGCAGCACGACGAGCGACAACAGCGCGCAAGACTCTACTCTCGCGTCCAAGTCGTGGCGCAAGCGTGGTACTACGTCGACGACGACGACTACCACACCCACCACTACAACCACGGACCCGGCGTCGTCCACTACGACCACGACAACAGCGCCAACCGATTCCACTACCACGACGTCGCCGACGGCTTCTGCCATGACGACCTACAGCGTCGTCGCAGACGGCGCCGTGCGCAAATTCGATTTTGACGGCAGCACGCCCTTCGTCGATCCGGCGACCGGCCAATCCGACATGCACGACTGGCTGTACAACGCACAATATCTGCAGTATTACGAGATCACCAATGCCGGCATTTCGCCGTGGATTTCGAAGGTCACGGAAGCCGACGGCACCCAGGCAACACGCTTCCAGGTGTTCCCGTCCGATGCCCAGATCTACAACTGGCGCACGCAAAACAGCAACTTCCCGTTCGAGCCCTACAAGACCTACCGCTATGATCTGGAGTTCAAGCTGGATCCGAGCTGGCAGTTCAACATGGCGACCGGCGACGGACTGCTGTGGCAGACGAAGGGCATGCCCAAGACCGGCCAATATGGCCACGCCGTGATGAGCATGGGCGTCACCGGGAGCAATCTGTACTTCTCCGTGCTGTATCCCAATAGCGCGCTGAATGCGACGACCTGGCCCACCAGCCTCACATGGCCGAGCAACGACTACGCCGCCACCAACTTCCCGACCAAGCCGATTGTGGCCGGGCGCTACTACAAGGTGAGCATCGAATTCTTCGCCGACGACCGTCCGCCGCAGTTCGGCGGCCAGGGGTATGTCAACGTGTATCTCGACGGCGCGCTCTGGATCCAGTACAAGGGCCCCAACCTGCATCCTGACCAGAACGGCCCCCACCGTTGGGACTTCGGCTGGTACAACTGGGGCGGACAGCCTACATCGACACGTTCCATTTACTTCAAGACGGCACACGCCTACGTGAAGTAAGTTGGATGCTCGCCATGCCCGCCTGCATAGGCGAACGGCATGTAGCGGGGCACTGCAATGCGCCAAACGGAGGCCGGAATCCTGCTTTCGTTTGGCGCAGTCAAAGTCGAATGGCTGACTCGTTCTCCAAAAAGATGGCGCGCGGTTCACCCTTGAGCCACGTGCCCGTACTGACATTGATGCCTCGCGTTTGACCGATGGCGGCGGCGCTGAGCGCAAACGTGGACGATCCGAATATCCGGTTCTGCGCGAAGCAAATTCTGGCGAAGTCCCGTATTGTCCCTTCCGATCGGATATCGATGCCGCGCAGGGATGGCAATCCTGCCACAAACTCCGCATCGTCCGTGACGATGACGGGCTTCTGAATCCCGCCGTGCTTGCCTATCCGCGCCAGAGCAGCCGCATAGAACTTGTCGATGCGATTGTCGGTATACCCCAGCCGTACGAAATCTCCGCCACGCACATGGATCACCAGATCGGTGTCCGCCATTTCCGGTTCGAGCGCACGAAATGCCGGCAGCAGCGGCAAGGCCCTGAGCAATTCGAGAGGCACCTCTTGAAAATATCCGTCCAGTACCTGAACACGGCTCGGGCGCCGTTTCATGACCGATACCATGTTCCTGTCCGACGCCAGCGTCAGGTACGGGCTGCATAGCGGCAGAAGCCGTGGCATCCGCAACGGCACGATGTATTTGCTGTACCAGGCGGACGTGACATAGGACGACATGTCCAGCACGCCATCGAGCACATAATCGTGCACGGATTCATATGTGCCAAGGCCGGCAGTCGAATAGACGAGATGCGCGTTGGCGCGGCTTGCCAGGTGCACGGCAAACGCCATCTGGAAAATCTGGTTCCCCAGTCCGCCTGCCAGCCGGACGAAGACTTTATGTTTTTCTCTCATGGGATGGAAACGTCCTTGCGCTTACCTGCCGAGCAAATGCCGCTCGAGGGCAACCCGTAATGAATACAGCAGCGGTTTGGCATACGAAATGGCCGCAGACTTTTGCTTCAGCGGCACGCGTGGCAAGAGGGCGATGCCCAGCACATTTCCCTCGGACCGCAAGCGGTTGAGCCGGGCGAGCGACTCGACCTGCGCGCGGAACGTTTCGGACAGCCTGTCCTTGTATTTTTCGAGGAAGAGGTCGTACACCATGCCCCGCCGGTCGAGCACCGAGCGCTTGGTCTGGAACGGCGCGCCGAAGGCCATGGAGTTGCCCTCGTGGATGCGATAGTAAGACACGATCTTGTCGTTCCATGCGACGCCCTCAGCAAACGCCTCGATGTGCAGCTTTGTCCACGAATCCTCGTTGGGAAGCACTTCGGGAATGGGGAACACCAGATTGCTGAACTTACGGGAAAACGCCGTCGCTCCGCCTCCCAGCGAAGGGCCGTTGCGGGGCAGGATCAGGCCGTCATACTTGGCATCGGTGCTGAATGATTTGACCTTTCCGGTGGATACCGGCAGTTTGCGCTCATGCAGCAGGTGCACACGATTCGCAATCGAGTCTTCCGGCATCACGTCATCTCCGGCAAACAGCACGACAACGTCGCCGCGCGACATTTCCCATGCCAGATTGAATGCGCTGACCTTGCCGTGACCGCGCGATCGTCCCAGGACGATGCGGCTGTCGGACGCTGCGATCGTCTCCACGATGGCGCAGGTGGCGTCATCCGAATGGTCATCGACAACGATGATTTCCACAGAGGGGTGGCTTTGCCGCTGTACGCTTTCTATTGCTTCCCTGATGTATTCCGCTTCGTTCTTTACCGCCATCAGTACCGAAACGAGCATATCTTCCATCGCACAACTCCTTGTTGTTTTGACGTGTAACCGTTGTGATGCCGCGTGAATTGCATTCACATACAGCGGCGCCGTTCATAAAGGTGCGCAGTGCGGAAGTAGACCGTGCGCACGGATTGCGGCCTGCCTGCCCACTGGTACCATCCGAAGTCGACGCGATGCGGCCCCAGCTGGTCCGGATGCAAGGTCGGCCCCGCGTAGCGTATCCATGGCCGGCCATCCAGCCACAAACGCGCATAACCCTTGCCGCCAAAACGGCGCGGCCGGTCATCGGGATAGAACGCAATACGTACCCGGTGATAGCGCCCGGCGTCGATAGGACGCACGGGGAACGCTACCCTTGCATAGTCGTCCCTGCCCCAGGCGACCGGCGACGGCCATTGTCGCGCCCGTCTTGCGGCGGCGGGATACAGCACCGTGAAGCGCAATTCATGGCCGACGACGCCGAGCGACATGACCGCATGACCGGTCTGATAGGGTTTGGCATGCCCCTTCACCTGCCATAGCACTCCCGCGCCTTCCGGCATCTCGAAGTTCCATTGCGGATCGAGTTTGAATTCCAGTTCATATACATAGTGCCGGTAAGGCTCGATGGCATAGGCATTGAGCTGGGTGCGGTAGCCAAAGCGCTGCCGGTCTTCCGGAAAAACCTGCACGCGGGTGACAGGTTGGCCTCCCACGGGGTCGAACACCTTGCTGATATGCGCCGTATTCGAACCACCGTTGGTAATCTGGTCGTCGCTCAGCCCCCTGCCGTCGAAGTCCAGGTACGCCACGTCGGGTTTGCCGGTGCCGGGATTGATAAACGGGCGTGAACCGTCGAACGCATAGGTGCGGACCTCCCCCTGCATCTGCCGCTGGTACGTCACAAGTTCGCAAGGACGGTCCGGCACGGGAACAGCGGCATGCGCGAGTTGCCCCGGCCCTGCCGCGACGATGACGATCTTGGCCAGCAAGGCCATCCATGATCGGGGCGCACCGCTGCGTAAGCCTTGTGCAAGATGTGCTCGGCACATGGCTGCGCGACCGCGGGTCATGCGACACGCGCTGCGGGCAGCCTGTCGGAGGCGGCACACGCCCCCGCGCTTTCCCGTACAGGCCGGACGTCGACCGAGAACGTCCTGATCCATTCGCCGAAACTGACCATGCGCCAGATCATTGAGCTGTATCTGGACTTTCCGCTTTCCATATCCTGGAACGCCGCCAGTGCATGATCGGTGAGGATTCCCTGGCTAGCTTCCGCTGCCTGCGCCAGCCGGTCCCGGAAAGCCGGCGCGCCATGATGCCGCATCCAGGTCTCTTCCGGCATCTGGAAGGCGATCTTGTCGACGCGGTCTCGAACGGGGGCGGGAAGAATGCCATCCATGGCGGCGCGCTGCACGCGCTTCGTGACTCCCCTGGACAGCTTGTACTCGTCAGGCAGCCCAAGCGAAAACTCGACCAGCTCATGGTCGAGAAAGGGAACGCGCGATTCGATGGAATGCGCCATGGAGTCGCGGTCTTCAAAATGCAGCAGCATTTGCAGATTGGACGACGTCAGCTGCATCAGCGAAGTCGCCATCACGCCAGGCCGATGCATCGAGCGGCGCCGGGCAAACGGGTCTTCCTGTCGGGTGCCGAGTGCGCCCAGGTCGAGCCAGGAAGGATTGGCAAAGGATTTTCCGGCATAGGCACGCAATGGCTGCCGCAGGCGCTCGGGCAGCATCGCATCGGCGGCGCGCATCAGCAGCTGGAATGTCGAATAACCATGCATGCGGCGCATGCCGCGCATCTCCTGCAACAGGGACGCCCAACTGCCGTCAAGGAACATGCCGGCGAGCCGTGGGCCGAAAAATGCGTGATATCCGGCCAGCAGCTCGTCGGCGCCCTGGCCGTCGAGCATGACCTTGACGCCGTCGCCGGACGCTTGCCGGAACACGCACCATTGGGCAAAGATGCTGGTCGAGCCGAACGGTTCGTCCTGGTGCCAGGTAATGCGCTCCAGCTCGTCAAGCAACTGTGTGACGTCCGGATAGACATAGTGCGCATCAATACCGATGGACGCGACCACCTGCTCGACCCACTTGCGTTCATCGATGGCTTCGTCCCTCGCACATGCCGAATAGCTGACCTGCAAGTGACGGCTTCCCTGGCTTGCCAGCAAGCGATGTGCGGCGCAAACAATGGAAGAGGAATCGAGACCGCCGGAGAGGCAGGAGCCGACCGCAACGTCAGCGCGCAGGTGCTGTTGAACTGCTTCGCAGAAGCGCTCGCGAAATTGTGCCGAGGCATCGGCAAAGTCGCCGGTAAAATCCTGCGGCTGCAAGTCATACCATTGCAGGGTTCTTATTCGTCCCTCTGCATCCGTCCGCACGTCCTTGCCGGTCACCATTGCACAGTGGCCCGGGCGCAGTTGATAAACGCCTGCAAACAGGGTTTCATCCGTATGATCGCTGACGCTCCAGACCAGGAAATCATAAGCGCGCTGCGCGTTGAGGCGAGCATGCCAGCCTGGAAAGGCGGTCAGCGCCTTGATTTCCGATGCAAAACAAAGGACGCCGTTAGGCGCAGCCCAATAATATAGCGGCTTGATTCCAAAACGGTCACGCGCGAGGAACAGCGCATCGGCATGCGCGTCGTAGATCGCGAACGCAAACATTCCCTTCAGCTGATGCAGGCACTCGCTGCCCCACTGTTGATACGCTGCGAGGATAACTTCCGTATCGCATTCGCCAAGAAAGCGATGGCCGCATGCGGTGAGCCGCTGTCGCAACTCCACATGGTTGTAGATTTCGCCGTTGTAGACGATCCACAAGCGCCGGTCTGGCGTGCACATCGGCTGGTGCCCTGCCTCGGTCAAATCGACGATGGCCAGGCGCCGGTGGCCGAATGCCATGCGGACCGACTCATTTCCGTGTGCCGCGACATCACTCTCGGGACTGAATGCGAAAGCGGCCTCCCCGCGCGGCGTGTCAATGCCCCGGCACGGCAGCAGCCTGCCGCCAGCGGCAGTACGCAGCAGATAACCTTCGTCGTCCGGTCCGCGATGACGAAGCAGGCGATTCATCTGCACAATCGGGCTGGCCACAACGGGCTTTTCCGAGAAAAATCCTACGATGCCGCACATATCGATTCCTTTCGGGTTGCCTGGATCAATCGCATAAATGCCGGTTGCCGGCCTAGCGCAGCATGCTGCGATACACCAGGGCCACGAGCGGTGTCGGGAGCATGCGCACAGGGATCCTGCTCGCCAGGAACCACAGGTATCCGCGCAGATCAAGAAAGCCGCTTTCATAAAACGATCTGGCCAGCGCCAGTTCCGCCCTCGCGTAACGAACGCCGCGCCGCCGGCCGAACTGGGAAGAACCGACGCGCATATGCACAAGCGGCTCCGGGATATTCATGATCTTGACTCCACGCAGCAGGCACCTTACCCACAATGCGTAATCTTCAAGGCCGTGGAAATTCGGATAACCGCCGACGGACAGAATCACGCTGCGCCGGTACATGATCGTGGGATGGTTAAGCGGATTGCGCATGCGGGCAAATCTCTCCAAAGCGTCGGGAGACGCGGGCAGTCGCCTTCCCGCACGCCAGGTTCCGTCCTCCGCATCAAACTCGGTGGTATCACTGCCGACGATTCCGATTTCCGCATGCTTGCCCAGCACATCGATTTGCCGCTGGAAGCGATCAGCCCGATTGACGTCGTCGGCATCGCAGCGTGCCACGTTGTCGCATTCGCACTCCTGCAGCCCTGCATTCAACGCCTCTGCGAGGCCGACATTCTGACGCAGGCGGACGTGGTCGAGCGGCAGAATGTCATGATAGGCATCGATTGCCCTGTGCAGCTCGGCAGGAAGAGGCCCATCTTCCACCACGACCACCTGTCGGGGCAAGCAGGTCGACGCTGCGATGCTGTTCATGCATTTCTCAAGGTTCCCGGAGGTTTCTCCCGCATACACGGGCAACAGGACAGAAAATTCACGAATCTGGTGCGAAGGCGACGAGATAGACATTTTTATCTTCCTGGAAGGATGGAGGAAAATGAAGGCAGGTGTCTTCCCAGCCCACGTGAACTTTCCCTAAGCACGCAGACGGTCAGAATGCATGTGCAGAAGATCAGCCAGAGGATCGGCTCATAGACATAGAACTTTCCAAAGAGCAGAGGGAGATAAGCCAGCAGGCCGGACAGCCGCCCTATTGCATACGCGGTGTAACCTGCGATTCCAAACACGGCAAGACTGACCGGCAGGCCGAGCAGGATGATGGCGTTGAGCAGCACACCGGCATCCTGGGGCGATTCGCATCCGTCGCAAAAATCATGGTCAAGAGGCTTGCCGAGCACGAGGATTTCGTCGAATTCGTGCAAAAAGCCGCCGTAGGCGCGTAGCTTCGAGTCTCCGGAACTGTCTCCCATGGTCGAGCGCTGATAGAGATATTCCGTGACTTCGTCCATCCCAAGGTCTGCCACGAAGGCATACGCCCCTACAACGACAACGGCGATGCCAAGCAGCTTGAACAAGGTACTTGAGCGCACGACCGAGAGCGAGGACATGCAGGCCGCGAAGAGATAAATCGATGCGGACAGGATCCCCCAGAAGGAGAAGGTCAGCAGCGTGGAGGCGATCGCCACCACGCTGAAGAAGTCGAAAAATTTCCTTCTCGCTACGCCACGCAAGAACACGAGTCCATACACCCAGTTCGAATAGGTTCCGGGCTCGATATGGACACCCGTCATTCGCAACAGGCCGTCGTCCCAGCCGGAGGAAATGCGGGCCTCGCTGTACGGGTGGAAGATCTGATGGACATCGACGATGATGCCCCCGCCGATATAGAGAGCGAACTGCACGGCAAATGAAATAAGCCAGGCCGCCAGCAGGAAGTCGAGCGACCGCAGCAAGACCGGCCGCAGACCGCCATGGACCAATCCAGCCGCTATCACGGCGCCGAACCAGATGAAGGCCAGGGACGCCAGGACATACCAGGACGCCGGTGGCCAGTTCAGCACCAAAACCCATGCGCTTAGGAACAGCAACGGCGGCACCAGGCGGTAGAAGCCGGTTTCGCGCACCGCGCTCAAGCCGGCGACGAATGCGCATAGTCCACCTGCAACAGCGCGTATCTGATCTGCTGGCATCGATCCTTGCCCGCGGGCGACTTCGGCTGGCGTGAGCAGGTAATGCAGCAGGAATGCGAAGGCAAGCGCAGCGCAGTAATGAGCGCCGCTGCCATGTGATCGCTGCTCCCACTTTCCCAAGGCCATAACCGCTCCTAGGCAACTCATTTGTGTAAATACTGCTGCCGGCAAATCGTTACTCAAGAAGGCTTGAATGCGCCAACGACATCGCGCACGTCATTCCTGCGCATCAGCACCAGGCTGAAGAAAGGTGCTTTCGTAATAGCCCGATAGGTAAGAATTTTCATCAAGAGATCGAGGATGTAGGCTGCTGAAGTGACGATGGCAGCACCATGAATACCAAGATGCGGCAAGACGATGAGATTGCCTGTAATGGTCAACACGACGCCGGCCAGCGCCATGTACAGGTTCAGTTCCGGCTTGCCGCGCGCGGCGATATCGTTGGCGATGACGCGTGCCGGCGCCAGCGCAATCATTCCTGGGAGCAGAAGAATGAAAGGAACGTAGCTCGGGCGATACGTCGCACCGAAGAGTACGAGAATGAGCGGGTATGCAAGAATCCCAAGCAGGACTGCACCGGCAGCCGAAACGGCAAACACCATGCGCGAAATTGCTGTCGTGATCTGAATTCGCCGCTCCTCCTCTTTCGACATGGCGGATAGCTTAGGCAAAAGCACGACGCTGACTGCCTGGGACAACATCCATAACTTTTCGCCGATTTGAAAGGCAATGGAGTAAATCCCCGCCGCAGCCGGATTGATCAGCATGTTGATCAAAAAAGTGTCGGCACGGCTTTGCAGGAAGGTGAGCAGATTACTCAAGTAAGCCTTGAATCCGTAGCGCAGTGCCTTGTCCATGTAGCCGCTGTGCGAATCTGGTTCCTCCGAACGCAAGTGCTTTCGCAACAGCAGCCAGGAAAATGCCACGCCGCCGGCAGCTCCGGCCAGGTTGGCACACACGGGGGCCAGCACTTCAGTCTGTCCTGCCGCGACCAATACCGCAATGCCGCCGAGCGTTAGCGCCGGCTGGGCCAGCATGCACAGATTGAGGCGCCGGAAATCCTGCAGCCCCTGAAACAGGCTGTTAAGAAATCCTTGCGCCAGGCTGAATGGAAAAGCAAGCAACGCGACCCACAGTACTGGCCGGCCAATCCCGGGAAAATAATCTTCGGCCTTGAACAGGATTACTCCCGCTCCAAGGAGCAAGCCGGCCAAGCCCAGCACACGAATCAGCGTCCAGCTGGTTTTCCAGATCGTCTGAACCGGGAACCTGCCGGCTCCCAGGTAATACACGTTGGAAGAATTCGCCCCCAGGTTGAGAAACGTCGCTAGCAGCGTCGGCAACAGCAGCGACACGACATATACGCCGCTGCCGCGCGGGCCATATTCCTTGGCGATAAGCGCGACGATCGCCAGCTGGATCGCGGCTGTCAGAAGCTGCACGCCAAGCATGCGCGCGAAGTTCCGGAACAGCGCACGTAGGTCAAGACGAAATGCTGTAACGGAATGCATGGATGGGAATCTCGCAAGAACAAGATGACGGCTGTCCGCGGTGTTCAACAGCGTGGATGCTGCACTGTTCGCTCCGGCGCACATCGACGGCGGTTAGGGGCTGCATGGCTGCAGCGAAATTGCCGCTGTCACGCAACAACTGCCCGATAAATCCTTCATAGTTTCGCCGCGCATCGTAATGTTGTTCGATGGCGCGGCGCGCGGCACGCTTGTGCTCGGCATGCTTCAGTTTCGGGTATATGGCCAGAATGGCGCCGGCAATATCGGCTGGCCCTGGATTGTTATTCATGAGCACACCGCATTCGCCCGATACGATTTCGCGGACCGCGCCGATATCCGGAGCAATCACCGGCACGCCGAAGCTCATCGCTTCCATGATCGAGACCGGCACCCCCTCCACTTCGCTGGAATTGATGAACAGGTCAACCGCATGCGTAGCAAAGTAATGCCGCACTGCTTCGTTGGAAAGCAGCCCCAGGAATTGCCATGCCACGCTGCCGGCAGTCAGCCGGGACCGGGCATACGCCTGCAGCTCTTCGAACAGAGGACCGTCGCCGATGTGCGTCCACGAAATGCGCAGATCCGGCCTCTTCTGCGACACAACGCACAGCGCGTCAACGAGGCGATCGATGCGCTTGTACGGCAGGCAGAAGGCAACGGAAACGATATGCAAGCTTCCGTCGTCCGTCTGCATTGCGCACGCGGGCGGCAATGCCACGCCAAGGCGTGCCACATGCATCGTCGACAAGGAAGCGCGATACGTTTGGCGCAAATAACGACGGCCCTGGCTGGATATAGGGTAAAGCTGGTCAAAGTCGGCGAGGAATTGCCACTTCAACGGCATGTAGCCATGCGGTCGCTGTTCGACATACAGATCGAAACCATGCAGTCGCGATATCAGGCGCGGAACCGCCCCTTCGCGTTTGAGCAGAGCAGCCGCGTAGGCTTGCGTGTCATTCCAATAGCAGTACACCAGGTCGAAGCCGCCGCTCCGGCGCAGGCATCGCTTGAGGCCATGGCGAATCGTCAATACCCACATTACGCTATACAACGCCTTGGCTATGCTATACCCGGAAAGCTTGCCGGTTTTCCGGAGCTGCAAAGCCTCCTTCCAGAACACGGGCGACACGATGGCGCTCAGCAGGTTCATGGCGCGCGACAGTCTTGTCGCAGCATCAGCTATCGATGTGTCGACATGAATATTCGCAGGAAGAATACGAGGCTTTCCGTTGGCGGCCAGCGGCAACAAGGTCACCTGCACTCCGGGCGTGCGCGCCCAATGCCGTATTTCTTCCTCGAGAAACTGCTCTCCCGCTGGGTAGGGATAAGATTGCGTGAGAATGGCGACAGTGATCATTTAATGGTTGTAAAAGTGATTTTTAGACCAATGCTTGGTTTTGCGGCGCATGCGGGCTGCCACGCTATTCAAGCGGTTGCTCGCTCAACGCGGCGGCGAATGCAGGACATGGCCTGACATGGCGCAGGCATGCGGACATCCTCCGTCAACCATCAACCATAGGCCGCGCCGTAGCCGTAGCGCGTCTGACGCGATCGCATGTCGTTGTAGACCACTTCACTGCGCCCGGCACCCATGCGCTCAAGCTGCTTTTCCACTTCTTCAATTTCGCCGAGGCTCGTCTTTCCCGCCCGCACAATGTTGAGAATAAGGTCGGCATGCGGAACGATCATCAGCGTGTCGGCGACTGTGAGTAATGGGGCGGTGTCGATGATGACGAAGTCATATGTGCCGGCGGCATGCTGCAGCATGGCGCCAAATCCTGAATCGGACAGTACATCGACGGGCGTCCGGGGCAGACCGCCAGTAGAAAGGAAATCAAGTCCGGGCATGACCTCCCGGTGCACTGCCTGTTCCAGCTTCACCTGGTTGCCGACTGCCTCGCACAGACCGAATCCCCGCTCCAGCCCGAAGCGCCGATGCAGCGCGCCGGTGCGCAGGTCTGCGTCGATGAGCAAGACGCGCCGCCGAGAGGAAGTAAGCACCGCCGCAAAATTACTGGAGATAAAAGACTTTCCTACGCCAGGAGTGGGGCCAACGATGACGACGACACGTGCACGGCGATGACGCTCTTCAGCGTTTGGAGTGTAAGTCAGACGCATCATTCGTCGTTCTTCCCGTGCGCGCGAGTCGTCCAGCAAGCATTGCAGGCGACGCAATCCTTCGACAGCGGCATCCTCCGGCATATCGCGAGGAAGAACGACGACCGAGTCGTTCTTTCGCTTCCATGCAAGCCATGGCTTGCGCCTGTCATTGTCCTTATTCCGGCGGCTCTTGCTGTGCAAGACAACGCCGGTGACCGGCACCTGCAGACTGCGCTCGATTTCCATCGGGTTGTAGACACGCCCGCCCAGCATCTTTTTGGCCAGTACCGCCAGCAGTCCCAGAAGCAAGCCCAGGACGGCTGACGACAGGATCGCCAGCGCGCGCTTGGGCTTGACCGGCGTAACCGGCGTCTCCGGCAAATCGAGCAGGCGGACGTTGCCCACCTTGCTTGCCGAAGCCAGCCGCAATTGCTGGGAAGCGTTCATGACATTGGTATAGACATCCGTGTTGACGCTCACATCGCGGCGCAGCTGCAGGATTTCCTGTTCGATTTGAGGCAATCGCTTGATCTTTCCATTCACCAGGTCCGCTTCGCGATTGAGCGCCGCGATCTGGTTGGTGATGGCCTGCATTGCGGGGTGCCCTGCTTCGAAGCGGGCCATCAGCTCCGCCTTTTTTTGGTTGAGTTCAAGCAGTTTTGTCTGACCGAGCACCGATACCTGCAGCAGGCCCCTGGCCTCTTCGCCCAAATCGACCATTCCCCATCTGTTTCGCGCTTCGTTATATTTGAACTCGGATTCTTCCAAGGCTTTTTTCAGCTCGGGCAGCTGTTTCTCCAAAAACGCCAGCTGTTTTTCCGCGCCTGCCGAGATGCGATGCTCGTTCTGCATCAAGTATTGGCGCGCGACTTCGTTCAGAACCGACGCGGCCCGTTGTGCATCG
Source organism: Noviherbaspirillum sp. UKPF54 (assembly GCF_007874125.1). Classification (NCBI taxonomy): domain Bacteria; kingdom Pseudomonadati; phylum Pseudomonadota; class Betaproteobacteria; order Burkholderiales; family Oxalobacteraceae; genus Noviherbaspirillum; species Noviherbaspirillum sp. UKPF54. The sequence continues at coordinate 2,646,144 of NZ_CP040128.1, forward strand.
GTGTCTTCCAGCGCCACGGCAATCACGCCGGATTGCCTCCCTTTTTCGCTGACCTCGATCTCGCGCTGCAGCTTTTCGACAGCCTCAAGCCTGGGATGCCGGACGAGCGTGAATTGCTCGCCGGGCCGCCCGGCCATATGGTCGACCTGGATATCCAGCGGCCCCTTCGGCGTGTTCGCGCGCAGCAGCTGCCCGGCATATCCGGTAAAGGCCACGCCTGTGTCCTTGAGCGTCACGGAATACCGTTGCCCCGGCAAGATGGTCAGCACAAAACCTGCGCGCTCATATGCCGCCGGCACGTCGAAGCGCGCCACGTCGAATCTTGCGTTGCTCCATACATGCCGCGAAGTCAGCAACCAAGAAGGCAGGATGTTCCCCAGGTTATGCCGCGCCGCCAGGCTGCCCAGCACGGGAAAATAGTGCGGCTTCACCTCGATGTACAAATGCGCCTTGTCCACCGCGGCGGAAAGCACCATCCGGGACTTCAATACCTCCAGCTCCGGAGCACCGGCCGTCCTGATATCGAAGGATTTCAGGGAATCGATAGGGGAAACGGCTTTCGGCAGCGCATCGATGTCTTCGACCTGAAAAAGAACCGTTGCCTTGTATATCGGCATAGAAAGGAAAGCGTATGCCAGGCCGGCAGCGGTCACGATGGCTGCTATTCCGGCAACAAGCCAGATGTTTGCCAGGATCAGATCAATGTAGAGGCTCGGGTCCGTTTTGGAAGAGGATGCGGCAGATTGGGCACGTATGTCATCGCGCGCGTCAGTGCGAGTGTAATGCTGAGGAATAGAAACCTGTGTTACGTCGTCATTGACCATCGCGTATTCCCTATGTTCTGCATTGGTTGCAGCCATGCGGCTAGACAAGGTGGAGCACACTCCATATGTGCTCGCTTATATCGACTTGGTTTTGTTTTCAGGGAGAAGGCCAAGCCCGATGATTGGGTTGAGGCACCAATGTCCGCGTACCAGCCGCGCATAAATCGCCATGTACAGAAACGCTTGCGCGACGATGCAGGCAATGGCGGCACGCTTCGTGTCCCCGTAATACAGCGCGAGAAAGGCAAACGGCGCATTCACTGCCATCAGCGTGGCCGTTGTCATGGCGTTGCGAAGCCAGGGACGCATCTCGCTGGAAGGGACGATGCGCGATACAAACCGTCGATATACCAGCATGTGGAAATGCAGCCGGTCGGGCAAACCGGGACTCATCTTTCTGATAAATTTCTTTCGATAGATACTGTAGATAACTTCGATGACCGGATAGGCGCAAATGGCCAGCAACTGCCAGGCGGTCAACGATGGATGGCGCACGATAAGCAACACCGCGATCTCGGCGATCCAGAAACCCAGGAAGTACGCACCGCTGTCGCCCATGAAGATGCGCCCCGTGGGGAAGTTAAACACCAGAAAGCCCAGCGCTATGCCGACACTTGTCATAGCAAGCTGCATCATGAACACGTCGTCAAGCCGCCATGCCAGCGCTCCCATACTGCCGAGAATCATGATGGCGGTAAATCCGGCAAGACCGTTAAATCCGTCGATGATATTGATTGAATTGGCAATGCCTGCGCTCGCAAACGCCGTTATCACCAGAGCGATAGGCGCCACCTTCAAAAGCACATCAATGATCCACACATCCATGCGAGGGAGAATGGCGCCGAGGAGCCAACTGGCGATCAACGGACTGGCGAAAGTGGCCAGCAGGCGGGTAGCGATCGATACCTTTTTCGTCACATCCTCAATAAATCCAATCAGGAAGGCAGGCAGCACCGCCAACAAGAGCTTCACATTGACGAGGGCGATGTCGATCTCTTCACGCAGAAAAAAATACACACTGGCTGCCAGCATTCCGATGAAAAACGAAATCCCTCCTACTCTCGGTACTGGCCGAGTATGAAATTTCTGAGCCGCACTCATGTCATGATCCAAGGAATGGAAGCCATGCCAGCGTTCGGTGGCTACGATCATCAGGCTCGATAAAAAGCTTGCGCTGCCTGCTACAACCAGAGCGGCGACAAGAATAGGGTTGATCATCATCCTGCATTTCCCTTGCATGAGGCCCCACTCTCGATTCTTGATGAACACAAAGAGGTAGAAAGGCCGTTACCATCAAGCGAGGAATCACTCGTTGGATGCAGCCGCAGCGAATGCAGCAACTCCACGCCTCGTCGTCCCGTTCCGCAGCACAAAAGTATTCCCTCGGAAAGCGGGCCCGCATTACAATGAATGGAGTTTAGCGATGCAGATGGGGGAAATTAAGTATCGTTTTTCGATACATATGGCCTTCAAAATGTCGAAGCAATTTTAATTTTGGATTAATGTCGTTTTTCTTCTGTGGAATATGGGGATTTTTTCAATATCGTTCCCAGGTGCCGCATAAAGGGCTAACCGTATCGACGAACAGTTTGTCGACTGCCGATGATCTTGCGATATTCGTTAACAAGACACCTCGACTTTCGCTCGATAACCACACATCTCATCCAGCCATGAATGTCAACGCAATTCTCAAGACTGTCGGCGTGCTTCTGGTCGCTTGCGGTGGCATTGCCTCTCTGGCATGGGAAAAAACAACGGCGGGGGATTTCATCATTGCCGCAGGATTTCTGGCGTACCTCTCCGTTCTGATCGGCGAGTGGTGGGGAAAGAAATAGGCGGGAATTGTCGGCACTGGTCAGTGCATAGCTTCTGCATCGACCGCGGCGCGCCGCAACTGGAGTGGGCATTTCGATCTATTACGATACGGCCGCTTTAGGGACGCTCCCTCTGGAAGTTCCGAGATACATGCAAGAAGTTTCAGGAAGTTCCACGTGGGGCCATGCATCGGACAGGCGGACGGCGACATTCTTGTGCGCGTCCAAATCAAGGCTTATCAGCTCATTCATCGCAGCAGTAATCAATGCAGCCAACAGGCAGTCTGAATGACTCTCTTGCGGCAAACCGGCAAGCGCTCTGCTTATATCAAGCGTGCGAGTTCCCGGGTCAGTACCGCTGCCGGTATTTCTTTGCAACCCGAGACATTTTGACCGGCCCACAGCGGCGAAAAATCTCCACTGCCCATGCTTTCCGCTTTGGACCGTAAAGGGGCCGACGCCGGTGCGGCAAGCGGGAATTGCGGAGCCATTGGATTCATTGGGCCGCATTCTCGCATCAAGCGATTCACGATGCCACGTGCCGGTCTGCCGGAGAAGAGATTCGTTAGCGCGGTTATCCGGGCTCCTTCGCTCCTCAGCGCCGCCCGATGGACAGCGCTGGTGGTCGCTTCCGGGCAAAGCATGTAAGCCGTGCCCACCTGTACTCCGGCAGCACCCAGATCCAGTGCCGCCCTGACGCCTTGTGCGTCAGCGATGCCTCCCGTGGCGATGACAGGAACCCGTACGGCGCGGACAATCTGCGGCAGCAGCGCGAAGCTGCCCACCTGGGTACTGATGTCGTCGGTGAGGAACATCCCGCGGTGCCCACCTGCCTCGAAACCTTGCGCAACAATCGCATCCACACCGTGCGCCTCCAGCCACAGCGCTTCTTCAACAGTGGTTGCAGAGGAAATTATCTTGGCCCCGGAGCTACGAACCAGGGTCACGAGTTCCAGTGCGGGCAATCCAAAATGAAAACTCACCACGGCCGGCCGATACTCGCAGACCAAATCGGCCATCTCGCGATTGAACGGCATCCGCGCCGGTCCGGCAGGGGCACGGGCGGGGTTAATCCCGAACTCGGCGTAGTAGTCGGAAAACAAGGCTTGCCACGCTCTCATCTTGGCCTCATCAAGCACGGGCGCCCGGTGGCTGAAAAAGTTGAGATTGAAGGGCCGAACCGTCTGCGCGCGGATGGTGTCGAGCTCTTTTCGCAAGGCTTCCGCGCTGAACATCGCGCAAGGCAGGGAGCCCAGCCCGCCGGCATTGGAAACCGCAATCGTCAATGCGCTGTTTTGTACGCCCGCCATTGGCGCCTGGATGATAGGGAGTTCAATGCCAAAGAGTTCTTGTATCGACATGGTTCCAACCTTTATACAAGGATTACTGCTTTGACCCGGAAGCGCTGTCACCCAGCCAAAGCCAGACTGAAGTGGCCGCCAGGAGCAAGGTGGCCACCGCGTTAGCCCAACTCAATGCGTCCCATCCCGCAAGCCGGGTGTTACCGATGAATCGCACCAGGAGCGGGCCGGCAATTTGGCCGGCCGCGAAGCCGGCGGTCATTCTCGCCAACAGGGGCGTCGGATTCGACGGCATGCGCTCGCGTGCCAGTTGCAGACCTGCCATGGTCGCGACCATGAAGGTTCCGCCAACCAGGACCGCTGAAGCGGCCAGCACCCACAAGCCATGCCGGAGAAGAGGAAGCAAGGTGCCCACGGCCATGAGGCCCTGGGCAATTGCCCACACTTTTCTGCGCGGCCAGCCAGATAGCCATTGCGACACGACGGCCACCGATAGCGCGGCTGCCGTACCGAAAATGGGCCAGGTCAGCCCGAAGACGAGCGGGTCGGCTACCAGTTGCCGCGCCATGGTGGGCAGGAAGGTGGCGGGAACAATGTAGCCAAAACCAAAAGCGCTGTAGCAGAGAACCAAGCCGAGGTTCTTATTCCGGGCAGGCGACACCGCCGCCCGTTGCGCGCTGGTTGCTGCGGCGTGCGGCGCCACAGCGGCGGATTGAGCCGGGAGGCTCAGCAGGACATAGGCAGCGCCGGCCATGGCCAGCACACCGAGCTCCACCCAAAGCGTCAGTGCAGATTGCCCGCCGCCCAGCCACGTCATGATGCCTGTCACGGCGATGCCGAGGCCGACGCCGGTGTAGATCCAGCCGCCCAATGACGTTGAACCTCTACGGACCAGCTCAAGCAAGCACCAGCTGCTGGCGCACACCAACACCCACGCGCTAAAAACGCCGGCGCTGCCGCGCAGCGCCGCGCCTGCCCATGATGATGCACCGTTACTCCAGACCATGCCCAAGGTCGTCAGGACGACGCCAATCAACCCGATCCGCAAACCCAGCCGAGGCTCGCGCCCAAACCATGAAGCGGTCAGCGCACCAAGAAGATACCCGAGGTAGTTGGCCGCGGCCCATTCCGTTCCGGTAGCGGCGTCCAGGCTGCCATCTCGCAGCATCAGCGGCAGCAATGGCGTAAACGCGAACCGGCCGATGCCCATGGCTATGGCCAGGGCGACAAGGCCGACGAAGACAATCGACTGCGGCGACGGTGAGAAACGTGTATCCATGGCGCGATTAGACCCCGATAGGATAGAATTGAAAAGTGAATTATTAGATACAAATATTCACTATATGAGAATAATCAATCTCGACGACCTGCATATCTTCCGCTGTGTGGCCCTGGAGGGCGGCGTTCTGCGCGCAGCAGCGTTACTCAACCGCGTGCCTTCCAACGTGACGACCCGCATCAAGCAGTTCGAGACCCGCCTGGGTACACGGCTGTTTCGACGTCAAGGACGGAATGTGGTGCTGACCGATGCCGGCCGGACATTGCTTGGTCATGCAGAGCGTTTGTTGAGACTGGCTGACGAAGCCGAGCAGGAACTCTGTCATGGGGTTATCCGTGGTACCTTGCGCCTGGGCTCGCTTGAGAGTGCGGCCAGCGTGCGGCTCCCCCTCATTCTTTCGCAATATCACGCTGCCCATCCTGAAACGCATGTCGAGCTCCAAACCGGAACCACCGGGGCATTGCTTCGCCAGCTAGAGAATCACCAGATCGAGGCCGCTTTCGTTTCCGAACCGTTCGAGAAAGGAAAGCTCTCCTCCGTGGTGGCCTTTGAAGAAGAGCTGGTCTTAATTACCGCGCAAGGCAGTCCACGCATTCGAAGTGCGCTGGACCTGACCAGCCAGTCCGTGGTGGCCTTTCCACATGGATGTTCATACCGTCGCCTGCTGACGGATTGGTTTTCCGAAGCAGGTGTAACCCCAAATCGATTCCTCGACCTTGGTTCCTATCACGCTATCGTTGCTTGCGTGGCTGCCGGAACAGGTGTCGCCGTGGTGCCGGCCAGCGTACTGGACAACGCCGTGATGGGAAGCCTGGTTCAGCGCCACAAACTCCCCAGGACAGTCCGGGAAAACCGGACGCACCTGGTATGGTATGGCGACGCCAGTGGCCAACTAAAAGAATTGCTAAAACTACTTGCCAGCAGCGCTTAAGCCGTTCAGATGCGTTGCGAACGGCGGGAAGGGTCTCCAATGCGGCGGCGGCCGAGGCCAAGGCGTCATGGAAGAGCGCCTCGCAGGCGGCAATGCCGTCATCACCTGTCATAAACCCGTCACATTTCACCAATAAACTTGCCCGCTGTTATCAAACTGAACACGCGCTGGCATGAACAAGACTGCAGCTTATCGAAGCGCGGCATCCGGTCTCGATCGGCATGGGGCAATATATCTAAACAGGGAAATTTCCCAGCTTAACTTCAACACCCGGGTGCTCGCCCTGGCCGAAGACCCTTCCGTTCCGCTGCTGGAGCGGCTGCGCTACCTGTGCATCGTCAGCAGCAATCTCGATGAATTCTTCGAGGTGCGGATTGCCAGCCTGCTTGCGCAAAGCAGGATGGGCGGCGCGGAGAGCGCCTTGCCCGCCCAACTGGCGGCGACCCTGGCGCAAACCGGCGACGAGTGCCGCCGGATCATCGAGCGCCAGTATTCGCTCCTGAACGACGTCATCCTGCCGCGGCTCTCCGCGCAGGGAATTCACCTGCTGCGCCATCAAGACCGCAACGAACAGCAGCGCGCCTGGGTGAAGGAATATTTCAACACGACCGTCCGCCCATTGCTGACGCCTATCGGCCTCGATCCGTCGCATCCGTTCCCGCAGGTCGTCAACAAGAGCCTGAATTTCATCGTTGAGCTTTCGGGCAAGGATGCCTTCGGGCGCGGCACCGGCATTGCAATCCTCAAGGCGCCGCGCGTCTTGCCGCGCGTCATCCGGCTGCCGGACCACCTGTCCAGCAATGGCATCGCATTCTGCTTGCTGTCCTCGGTCATCCACGCGCATATCGCTGATTTGTTCACGGGCCGCGACGTGGTCGCCTATTCGCAGTTCCGCGTCACGCGCAACAGCGACCTGTGGGTGGACGAAGAAGAGGTGAAGAACCTGCGCCAGGCATTGCAGAGCGAATTGCATAGCCGGCAGTTCGGTTTCGCGGTGCGGCTCGAAGTCGCGCGCAACTGCCCGGACCACCTCGCGGACTTCCTGCTGAACCAGTTTTCGCTCGACCGCAGCCGGATGTACGCGGTCGACGGCCCGGTCAACATGGTCCGCCTGCTGGAACTGGTCAACAACGTCGCCCAGCCGGACCTGCGCTTTGCGCCGTTTTCGCCGGGCCTGCCGGCGAAGCTGGCCAACCCGGATCTCTTCGAGCTGCTGCGCAAGCAGGACGTCCTGCTGCACCATCCCTTCCAGTCGTTCGAGCCGGTGATCGATTTCATCCGCACCGCCGCGCTAGACCCGCATGTCGTTGCGATCAAGCAGACGATCTACCGCACGGGCATGAATTCTGACCTGATGGAAGCGCTCATCACCGCGGCGCTTCGGGGAAAGGAAGTGACGGTGATCGTCGAACTGATGGCGCGTTTTGACGAGGAAGCCAATATCAACTGGGCCGAGCGCCTGGAACGCGTCGGCGCGCAGGTTGTCTACGGCGTCGTCGGCTTGAAAACGCACGCCAAGATTGCGCTCGTGCTGCGGCGCGAGGGATCGGAACTGCGTTATTACGCCCACCTCGGGACGGGAAATTATCATCCGACCACGACCAAGCATTACACCGATTTCGGGCTCCTGACGGCGAACCATGCGCTGGCCGTCGAAATCAACGAAGTGTTCATCCACCTGACGAGCCTGACCAAGCCGAAAACGCTGAACCACCTGTGGCTGGCCCCCTTCGCCTTGCAAAAAGAACTCGTCAAGGCGATCCGGCGCGAGGCGGCAATCGCCCGCCAGGGACGCGCCGCCAAGATCATCGCGAAAATGAATTCGCTCACGGATGAATCGGTCATCCGCGCGTTGTATGCGGCTTCCGCCGACGGCGTCGAGATACAGCTGATCGTGCGCGGCGCCTGCGCCCTGCGGCCGGGCGTGCCGGGCCTGTCGGAAAACATCCGCGTACGCTCGGTCGTCGGGCGCTTCCTCGAACATAGCCGGATCTACTATTTCCGCAACGATCTCGCGCATGACGTCTACCTCGCCAGCGCGGATTGGATGAACCGGAACCTGTTCCGGCGCGTCGAGGTGGCCTTCCCGGTGCTGGACGGCGCACTCAAGAAACGGGTAATCAACGAAGGACTGTTCCCCTATCTCAAGGACAACGTCAACGCCTGGGAACTGAATAGCGATGGAACCTACCACAAGCGAAAACCGCGCGCAAAACAGGCGCCGTTTTGCGCGCAAGCGCACCTTGCAAGGCTGCTCGGCACGCCTTCCGACGGCCGGTAGGCGGACGTTGCGGGACGGCGGGCGATGGAACTGATCCTGTGGCGACATGCGGACGCCGAACCGGGCGAACCGGATGCCGCCCGCGCCTTGACCGCCAAGGGGAAAAGACAGGCGCGCAAGATGGGGGAATGGCTTGACCGCCATCTTCCCGGCACCTGCCGCATCCTGTCGAGCCCGGCCGTGCGCTGCATCCAGACCGCGCACGCGCTGGGACGCGAATTCATCATCGAGCCCGCTCTGGGGATCGATTCGGAACTGGAAACGATGATCGCCGCTTCCGGCTGGCCCGGCGGCCGCGGACCGGTCCTGCTGGTCGGGCATCAGCCGCTGCTCGGGCAAGCGGCGGCACTCCTGATGACAGGCCAAAAACAGGATTGGCGGGTGCGCAAGGCCGGATTCATCTGGCTCGCGCAAAAGCCGGGACCGGCGGCGCAAATCTATATCCGCGCGGTGCTCGGCGCCGACTTGCTGCGCTGACGCCGCACGCGCGGCACAGGCGGCCCTTGCCCGGTGCCTCGGGCGTGACCCTATTTCTGTTTCTTTGGGCGTCCAGCCTTAAGCGGCGGCAACGCATCGAGCGCCGCCTTGAGCCTGGCGGAATCAAGTTGACGAATCAGCGCCACACCCACGCGCAGCAGCTCGCTTTTCTTGACTTCGATACCGGCTTTCAGGCACGCCTTCTTTACCTCGCCCAGCACCGCGTACTCGTCTTCCGGCATCGTGAAGCTGTCGCGCACCAGCTTGGGCTTGCGCTGCTTTTCCTTCTCGGCCGGCTTTTCCCTGGCCGCAGCCGGTTCCTTGGCCGGCGGCTTAGCCTTCGACGCGGCCTTGGCTTTCTTCGCAACGGCCGCCTTTGTCGTGGCGGCCTGCTTTTTCGGCGTTGTCGCGGCGCTTTTCTTCACGCGATTTGCCGCCGGTTTTTCCTTGGCCGCCGGCTGGTCGGCGGTGCTTGCGGCATCTGCTGATTTTGTCATCGATTCCTCCCTGTTCGGTTGCGCATAAATAATATAAATGATTTATACCATATTTACGAAACCGCCGCGCGACCGGCTCAGGAAATCCTGACCAGCATTGCCACCCCGACTTCCTCCCATGCCTCGCGTTCCTTCTGCAAGCCGCAGGGGACGGTCTCGTGCACGCCGAGCCAGTCGCGGCTGATCTGGAGGTCGATACGCCCTTTCATCTTGACCTGCACCCCGTCGCAACCACCTTCGAGTTTCGCGTGCATGAAGATGGCGGCCAGGCGCAACGACAGCACCGCCTTTGCCAGGTCGGGGTCGGCCAGGGACTGGCTGATTTTGCGCAGATTCCCCTTCTGGCCGAGAATGAGGCTGCCCATCAGGCGCTGTTCGCGCGCGGTAAAGCCGGGAAGATCCGCGTTTTCGATCATGTAGGCGCCGTGCTTGTGCGCGCCGGTATGGGAAATCGCGAGGCCGGCCTCATGCACCAGGCCGCTCCAGTACAGGTATTTGCCGTATTCGTCGCTCGCCGGCTTGAGTTGCCGGAAAAGCTGGCTCGCGGTCTCGGCCACCTGGCAGGCCCGCTTCTCGTCGCAATGGAAGCGCTGCATGAATTCGGTGACGGATGCGTCGCGCCGGTCGTGTTTCATCGCCCGCAGCCGCAGGTCGTGCAGTACGCCCAGCCGCAGGCCGGCATCGACCGCCTCGACCGTGTCGATGCCCATCGCCTGCATGAGGCCGAGCAGGATGGCGAGCCCGCCCACCATCACGATCACGCGCTCCTCCTTGACGCCGGGCAGATCGAACGCATCGACATGGCCCACTGCCACCAGGCGCCGCTTCAGTTCAGCAAGGCTCTTGCACGACAGCGTTCCGTCGCCGATCGCGTTCTTGGCGATCACGCTCGCGATCGCCCTGATCGTCCCCGAAGAGCCATATGCCAGGTCCCAATGCCGCGGGTCGTAAAACGCCGCCGCATCCTCGAAGTACGAGCGCGCGGAAAGAATGGCGGCGTCGAACGAGGCGGCATCGATTCGTCCCTGGGGAAAGAAGGAAGCGCTTTGCCGGTGCGTCCCGATGCTGAACGATTCCACGTGCCGGATTTCCTCGCCGCGCCCGAGAATGATTTCCGTCGAACCGCCGCCGATATCGATGACGAGCCGGCGCTCGTCTGGGCGATCGAGAAAGCTCGCCACGCCCATGTAGATCAGCCGCCCCTCCTCCTCGCCCGAGATGATTTCGATGGGATGGCCGATCGCCTCCTCGGCGCGCGGCAGAAAAGACCGGGCATTGCGCGCCACGCGCAATGTATTGGTGGCCACCACCCGTATGGCGTCGAGCCGGTAGGCGTCGAGCAGCGCGCGAAAACGCCGCAGGCATTCCAGCGCGGCATCCATCGCTTCCGCCGTCAGGTTTCCCTGGCCGTCGAGGCCGGCCGCGAGGCGGATCGGCTCGCGCGCGGTTTTCACGATCCGCATCGCGTTGCCGCAATCCTGGCCAATATGAAGACGAAAACTGTTCGAACCAAGATCGACCGCCGCAAACATTTTCCTGTCCTTGTTAAATGTCCCTGGGCCAAAGCGCAAGCCGCATGCCCGGGGTTCGATGAAATGATCAAGCCCGCCATCATGCCATTGTATTTTTTCAATGATATGACACGCTCTTGCCCGCCGCCCGGCCAGACGCGCCCGCTTGATGGGATACAATGACAAGCCTGCCGACGGCCTTTTCCGGGCCAGCGCAGGCTGGCGCGGATGCGCCGCGATCGCCCGCGCCGGCAGGACAACCTTCCCGGTCCGAATTCATGCAACCTGCCCGCATCAACGATATCCCGTCACAACCTCCGGCCAGAATCGCCATCAATGGCTACGGCCGTATCGGCCGCTGCTTTCTGCGCGCGCTGCACGCATCGCCGTACCGCGAGAAGTTCCGGATCGTTGCGATCAACGAGCCCGCCGACCTGGCCACGATTGCCTACCTCACCCGCTTCGATTCCACCCACGGCGTATTTCACGGCAAGGTCGAGGCAGAAGGAGAATACCTGCACATCGACGGGCAGCCGATCCATGTCACGCATGCGACGACGCCGGAAGACGTGGACTGGAAAAGGCACGACATCGATCTGCTGATCGAGTGCTCGGGCCGCTATACCGGGCGCGACGAACTGGCCCGCTTTCTCGACGCGGGCTGCCGCCGCGTGCTGCTGTCCCATCCCGGGCAAAGCGCGCAGGACGTCGACCTGACGGTCGTCTACGGCATCAACCATGACGCCATCACCGGCGGCGAGCGCATCGTTTCGAACGCGTCGTGCACCACCAACGCCATCGTCCCGGTGCTCGACCTGCTCGATCGCGAGTACGGCGTCGAACATGCGCTCATGACCACCCTGCACTCCGTCATGAATGACCAGCCGCTCATCGACGGCTACCACCATGCGGACCTGCGCCTGACGCGCTCGGCCATGCAGTCGATCATCCCGGTCGCCACCGGCCTGTCGAAGGGGGTCGAACGTCTGCTTCCCCGGCTGAAAGGACGCACGCAGGCCAAGTCGGTGCGCGTGCCGATCCTGAACGTGTCGGCCATCGACCTCGTGGTCAGCCTCCGGCACGACGTCGCTGCCGCCGACCTCAACGCGCTGTTTTGCGCGGCGGCGCGCTCGGCGCCCGCCGGGCTGCTTGCCTATTCGAACGACCCGCACGCGTCGGTCGATTTCAACCACAATCCGCATTCGGCGACCATTGACGGCAGCCAGACGCGCACCATCGGCCCCCGCCTGGCGAACCTGTTTGTCTGGTTCGACAACGAATGGGGATACGCCAACCGCCTGCTGGACGTGGCCGGCTACTGGCGCGACCGTTTTTCCCGCGACGGCCGGTAAATGCCGGCCTGACAGCTCCCCGCGCCGCCACGCCGGATCGCGGCGTGTTTTAGTTCCACAGAGAAAATATTGCAAACTAGTCCGATCCCGACCTGACTATTGCGCACGCTCATTGTGTAGCAAGACACCTCCATTAAAGTGAGTATCGCACGTGCAACTCACTGCAATCGCCGATTCATCAACACGGCATCCACGCTGACAATGAGGAGCTCCCGCCGCTCCGGACCATCGCGCAGCCGCCTGCCGTCAATAAGAAGAACCAGCCGATAATGGAAGATATCGAACTATACAAGCGTCGTCTTGCCCAGGAAATCAGCGCGCGCCTGCAAGCCGAGGCGAATCTGCGGCAAAAGAGCACGGAACTTCCTTTTCAGGCCGGGGAGCGGGAACCGGAGACGCGCGCGGCGGAGGAACGCGACCGGCTCCTGGTGCAGCAGTCGCCCGACGCGATCCTGCTCGAATGCGAAGGCCGCATCGTGTTCGCCAATCCGGCCGCCGTGCGCCTGTATCGTGCCGCCAGCGCGGCCGACCTGCTGGGTCGCAGCGTGCATAGCCTGGTCGCGCCGGCCTACCGCGCCGTTACGCCGGGGACGTCCGCGCCTGGCGCCACGCTGCGCGCGACGGAAGAGCAGGCGCTCTGCGCGGATGGCGAGCTGATCGACGTCGCCGTCACCCGGCAATGGATCAACTATCTCGACAAGCCGGCGCTCTACATGGTGGTGCGCGACATCTCCGAGCGCAAGCGGAGGGAAACGCAGCTGCTCCACGAAGCAACCCATGACGCGCTGACCGGCCTGCCCAACCGCAACCTGCTGGTGGACCGCCTGCAGCTCGCCATCGCCGAAGCAAAACGATACCAGGAACGCTTTGTCGTCGCCTTCATCGACCTCGACCGGTTCAAGTGGATCAACGACAACTACGGCCACGAGACCGGCGACGCCCTGCTGAAAACCGTGTCCGAGCGCATGTCCGCCTGCCTGCGCGAGTCCGACACCATCGCCCGCCTCGGCGGCGACGAATTCGTGCTGGTGCTGCGCGACAGCACCAACGGCGGCGAGCCTGCCCAGGTGCTCAACCGCGTGGTCGATTGCGTGTCGATGCCGATCATGGCCGGCGGCCAGGAAATCCGCGTCACCTGCAGCATGGGCTGCTGCACCTACCCGGACGACGGCGAGGAGCCGGAAGCGCTGCTGCGCTTTTCCGACGTGGCGATGTATCGCGCCAAGGAAAACGGTCGCAACAGCGTGCAGCACTACAACGAGGAGCTGCGCCATCGCTTCAGCCAGCGCGGCACGCTGGCCAACGAATTGCGCCACGCCCTCGAGCGCGGCCAGTTCTCGCTGCGCTACCAGCTGCAGCTGGATCTGAAAAGCGGCGCCGTCGCCGGCATGGAAGCGCTGCTGCGCTGGCATCACCCGGATCTGGGAGAAGTCGAGCCGCACCGCTTCCTGCCGATTGCCGAGGAAACCGGCCTGATCGAGCCGATCGGCGACTGGGTGGTACATCATGCCTGCCTGCAGAACCGTCAGTGGCAGGACGCCGGCCTGCCGCCGGTGCGCATCGCGGTCAATCTCTCGCCGCGAGAGCTGGCGCGGCCCGGGCTGGCAGCGCGCATCGGACAAAGCCTGCGCAGTTCCGGGCTCGCCCCGGAGTATCTCGAACTGGAACTGACTGAAAGCGCTTCCATGCACATGCCCGACAAGACGCTGCAGCTGATGCAAAAGCTCAGGGAACTGGGCGTCGGCCTGTCGCTCGACCACTTCGGCACCGGCTATTCGAACATGCTGTACCTGCAGCGCTTCCCGGTCGAGAAGCTCAAGCTCGACGGCTCGTTCATCCGCGACATCGAGAACGATACGGGACGCCTGGCCATCGCCGACGCGGTAGTGTCCGTCGCACACCGGTTCGGCATGAAAGTCATTGGCGAAATGGCGGAGACCGAACGCCAGGTAGCCATGCTCGCAGCCTGCGGTTGCGACCAGGCACAAGGCTTCTACTTCAGCCAGCCGGTCGACGCGGACGAGTGCGCGCAGCTGCTGCGCGGCTATGGAATCCGCCGCCCCTTCGCCTCCGCCATGCCGTCATAAATGCAAAATGTATCCCTGTTGAACTTTCTGCAAGTCGCGTTCGTCTTATTGGAAAAAACCCAGGTTATATACCGGTCCCCTGCGCCAGCGCATGCACCGGCTGATGGGCCGTAATGCGGCATGCGCTGCACACTGACTTCATGCATCAAGTTACCAGCCACCGCGAGCGATATCGCCTCTTTGCCAAGGCCGCGAGCGCGATAGTCGCCCTGACGGGAACGATCGCCATCCTCGGCTGGCTCGGCGCCACTCCGTCCCTGCCTGCGCTGCTGCCGGATTTTTCCGCGACCAAGTTCAATTCCGCCGTCGGCCTGCTGTTGCTGGGGATTTCGCTGCATGTGCAGGCCACAGGTTCGTCCCGGCGCATGACGCTGAACTGCGGCCGCGTCGCCGCAGCGGCCGCCTTGCTGCTGGGCCTGCTGACCGCGCTCGAATATGCCGCCGAGGTAGACTTCGGCATTGATCAACTCTTCGCCGTCGACCGCAACGTGCCGGATGGCCATTACCCGGGCCGCATGTCGTTTGTATCGGCGATCAACTTCATGCTGTGTGGCTGCGTCTTGCTCCTGCTTACCAGGAATGCGGCCGCGCGCTGGACGGAGGGCCTGACCTTCCTGACCATCTTCAATGCCCTGATTCCCGCAATCGGTTACCTGTACGGAAAAACCGCGCTTTACCAAATCCCATATTTCGGCACGATTTCCCTGCCAGTCACGCTGGCCTTCCTGCTGCTGTGCGCCGGCCTCCTGGCATTGCGACCAGACTGCGGATTGATGGCACTGGTCTCCAACGACAGCGCCGGCGGCATCACCGCCCGCCGCCTGTTGCCAGCGGCCATCCTGCTGCCGCTGGCCGTCAACCGACTGGAATACTGGGGGCGCGACGCCGGGTTGTACGACGCAACATTCGGCATGATCGCGGTGACGCTGTCGAGCATCGCGATCTTTACGCTTTTGATCGGCTGGAACGCGCGGCTGCTGCTGCGTCTGGACAACAAGCGCTCGGAAGCCGAAGACGCCCTGCACGAGACGCTCGGCGCGCTCGAGCGCAACCTGGACATGCTGTCCAACACCAATGCGCGGCTGCAGGCCGAAATCAGCATGCGCCATGCCGTCGAGGAAAACCTGTTCCACGAGCACCAGCGCATGCAGGTGACCCTGAACTCCATCGGCGACGGCGTGATCACGACAGACATCGACGGCAAGGTCGTCTACCTCAATCCCGCCGCCGAGCAGATGTGCCGCTGGACCAATGCCGACGCGGTCGGGCAATCGCTGGACGCCGTGGCTAGGATCGTCGATCCGGTATCGCGGCACGCCGCCGCCTCCACGCTGGAAGCGACGCTGTTGGGCAACAAGGTCATGCGCCGGCCGTCGAGTTCGATCCTGATCAGGCATGACGGCACCGAGGCGGCCGTCGACGATTCCTGCGCGCCGATGCACGACCGCGACGGCCGGGTCGTCGGCGCGGTGCTGGTGTTCCGCGATGTGAGCGCCATGCGCGAAATGTCCCTGAGGATGGCTTACATCGCGCAGCATGACGCGCTGACCGACCTGCCCAACCGCTTCCTGCTGAACGATCGCCTGGCGCAGGCCATCGGCCTCGCGCAGCGTCACGGCACGCGCGCCGCGCTGTTGTTCGTCGACCTCGACCGCTTCAAGCACGTCAACGACACGCTGGGGCACGCGACGGGCGACCGCCTGTTGCAGGAAATCGCCCGACGTCTCAGGGCCGGCACGCGCGACACCGACACCATCTCGCGCCATAGCGGCGATGAATTCGTGATCCTGCTGCAACAGGTCAGTGACAGCATCGACGCCGCGCGCGCAGCGACGCAGGTGTTGAAATCGATCACCGAGCCCTACTTCATCGACGAACACGACATCCACGTCAGCGCCAGCATCGGCATCAGCATCTGCCCGGACGACGGCGCGGACGGCACGACCGTCATCAAGCACGCGGAAGCCGCGATGTACCAGGCCAAGGCGCAAGGCCGGAACAACTACCAGTTCTTCACCCGCCATATCAACGAGCGCGCGCTGCGGCGCTTTGCGCTGGAAAGCAGCCTGCGGCGGGCCGTCGCGCGCGAGGAGTCGGCGCTACACTACCAGCCCAAGCTGTGCATTGCGAGCGGACGCGTGATCGGCGCCGAGGCACTGATCCGCTGGAACAACCTCGGCAGCGGCCCGGTACCGCCGGCCCAGTTCATCCCGATTGCAGAAGAAACCGGCCTCATCATTCCGATCGGCGAATGGGTGTTGCGCCATGCCTGCGCCCAGAACCGGACATGGCAGGATGCAGGCTATGCGCCGATTCCGATCGCCGTCAACGTATCGGCGGTGCAGTTCCGGGATAAGAATTTTCTCGAGATGGTCGCGCGCGCGCTGCACGAGACAGGGCTGGAGCCACGCTACCTTGAGCTTGAACTGACGGAAAGCGTCACGATGCAGGACCTGGAGCTGACCGTGTCGCTGCTCGAAGCGCTGAAAAAAATGGGGGTCGGCCTGTCGATCGACGACTTCGGCACCGGCTACTCCAGCCTGTCCTACCTGAAGCGCTTCCCGATCGACACCCTGAAGATCGACCGCTCCTTCGTGCAGGACATCGCCACCGATCCGGACGACGCCGCGATCACCTGCGCCATCATCAGCATGGCGAAAAGCCTGAAGCAGAAGGTGATCGCCGAAGGCGTGGAAACGCCGGAGCAGTTCGAATTTCTGCGCCGCCAGGGCTGCGACGAAATCCAGGGCTACTACTTCAGCGAGCCGCTGGCGGCGCACGATTTCGAGCGCAAGGTGCTGCAGCGCGAAGCCGTCGCCACGCCCCTCACTCCAGCTCCCACAACCGTCCGTCCGCTGTAATCAATGCCGTCCTGATCGGCTTGCCGGGAAAGACGGCGCGCGCCGCCGACCGGTAGCGCGCCAGCTGCCCAGCATATGCCGCGCGCTCGCTGTCGAGCAGGTCGCGCTTGTAGTCCAGGATCCAGACTTCGTCGTCGAACACGACGGCGCGGTCGAAACGCACCAGCTCGCTGCCGTTCATGACTTCCATTTCGTTGCATGCGAACCGGAAGCGGGCCGGATTGAAGAAGCGCTCCAGCAGCGGCTCGGCGAATATTCGCAACGCCTTGTCCCGCACGCTCGCCGCCATCGGCTGCGGGCAGCACAGCCAGCGCGTCAAGCGCTCGGCGTCCGGCACCTGCGGCGGCCAGTTCGTCGCCAGCGTGAGGCGCTCCAGCAGGGCATGCAGCGCGATGCCTTCGTCGATGGCGTCGTTGCGGGCCGGCGGCGAGACGCTTGCCGGCGGCAGCGCTCCCGGGCTGAAGATCGGCAGGCTGAATTCCTGACTGCGCGCGGCGGCCAGCGCGTTGTCCGCCTCATCCGGCTGCAGCTCCGGGGTCAGCTCCGGCGCGCCCTGCAAGCGCTGGTACCAGCTGCCGTCGACGGCGCCGTCGGCCAGTGCGCCGCGCGTGCCGGCCACGCCGCTGACGATCAGCATTTCCTTGGCGCGCGTGATCGCCACGTAGAGCAGGTTCCAGTCTTCCTGCTGCCGGAAGCGATCTTCGGCCGCGAACAATTCATCGCGCGCGGCGCCCCGCTCATCCTTTTTCGCGAAGCAGGAGAAGTGCGTCGGCGCATCCGCGTCCTGCGGCCAGTCGCACAGGATGCCGCAATCGTCGCGCGCCGCCTCGCTGTGATTGGCGTCGACCAGCACCACGATCGGCGCCTCAAGCCCCTTCGCGCTATGGATCGTCAGGATGCGCACCGCATCGGCCGCGGCATCGACGGCCGCTTCGTCCGGCGCGTCGCCGGCGGCGCTCTTTCTGAGCAGTTCGAGCGCATCGATGAATTTCGGCAGGCTCGGGTAACGGCCGGCATCGAGGTTGAGCGCAAGCTCGGTGAAAGCCTCGATATTGCCCAGCACCTGCTGGCGCACCGACGGCTGCGCGGTCTGCGCATAGCGCACCACCAGCTCGCCCTGGTGCAGGATCAGGTCGATCAGATCGTGCACCGGCAGGCGCGGCGCCGCATGCAGCCAGTGCCGCAGCAGCACGGCAGCCCGCTTGACGACAGGCGATGCGCCGTCCGATGCCGCCGCCAGCAGGCGCGACCACCACGGCCCCTCCGCCGCTTGCGCGAGCGCGATCAGGTCGTCGTCGGACGCGCCGATGATGGGCGACTTCAGCACATGCGCCAGCGCCCTGTCGTCTCCCGGCGTGATCAGGAAGGTCAGCAGCGCGATCAGGTCGGCGACTTCGAGCGACTCCAAGAGGCCGCCGCGCTTGTCCGACACGAACGGAATGCCGGCCTCGCGCAGCGCGCTTTCGTAGGCGCTCAGATAGGTGCGCTTTTTCACCAGCAGCATGACGTCGGACCAGGCGCCCGGCGTGCCCGTGCGCGCCGCCAGCTCCCTTCTCGCCGCCAGGATCGCGCGCGCCACCGCGCGTCCCTCGTCGAGGCGGCGCGCGTCCTCCTCCTCGGCGCGCGGCGTGGTCAGCGGGTCGCGCAGCGCGAAGCCGCTTTCCAGTTCAGGCTCCCCGCCGGCGGAACGCACCAGCGGCAGCCGCCACACCGATCCTCCCTGCGATCCGAGCGTGGTCTGTGCCGCAAAAATCGGGTTGCCGGCGAAGCTGGCGTTGAGCAGGTCCACGATCGCAGAGGCGTTGCGCCGGGTCTGGTTGGTGCGCAGCACCGCCGCTCCCTGCGCCTGCAACAGCTCGCGCGCGGCGGCGAACACGCGCGGTTCGGCGCGGCGGAAGCGGTAGATCGACTGCTTCGGGTCGCCCACCACGAATACGCTCGGCTTTTGCGCATCGTCGCCGTAGGCGTTCAGCCAGGCGCGCACGATGCTCCATTGCAGCGGGTTGGTGTCCTGGAATTCGTCGAGCAGGATGTGTTTGTAGCGCGCGTCGAGGCGGCTCTGCAGGTAGGCCGCGTGCTCTTCGTCGGTCAGCAGGCGGTAGGCGTGCCACTCCAGGTCGCCAAAATCGAACACGCGCTGCTCGGCCTTCACCGCCTGGTACTGCTCGAGGAAGGCTGCGCCCGCGGTAAACAGCGCTTCGTTGAGCGCCAGAACGGTACGTTCGCTGCTGCGCTTTCTCAGCAGTTTCAGCTCCTTGCCGAGCGCCTCGAATTCCTCGTCGAAGGCGGCTGCTGCATCGCTGCCAAAATGCTTTTCCAGCGCCTTTTGCAGGTCCTTGGTCTTGGTATTCTTGCGCGACTCTCCGTCGCTGCCGAAAAACTCGTTGCACAGCGCATCGAAGCTGTCGATGCCGGCGCCCGCGCTCAGGGCCTTCTCGATGGCAGTCGCACGTTTCTGGTTGACCGCCGTTCCCTGCCCCAGCAGCCGCGCGACGCCCTGGATACGCTCCGTCAGCCGCCCGTCCTGCCACAGCGTCAGCCGCGCATCGCATTGACCATCCTCACCGCACAGCTCCCGCAGCCAGGCAAGCGGCGCGTCCTCTCCGGACTGCAGCGATGCCCACCATTCGGCGCGCTTGTCGACGAAGGCGTCGAGCAGCCGGCGCGCATTCCAGTCGCCGACCATGTCGTACAGCGCAAGCAGCGCCTGCCGCACCTGGCCGTTGTCCTCGTCGCCGAGCGACTGCATGAAGCGGCTGTACGCATCCAGCATCAGCTCGCCGGTCACTTCCGCCAGGGAGTACCCGTGCGGCACGCCCGACGACAGCGGGGCGATCTGCACCAGCCGCGCGAACCAGCTGTGGAAGGTGTCGATCGACAGGCTTTGCGGGCTGGCCAGCACGCGGTCGTACAGGCTGCGCGCCAGCGGCAGCACGCCCGGCAGCTCGCGCTCGTCGATGCCGCGCTCCGCCAGCAGCGCGCGCACCTCGGCTTCGGGCCGCAGCGCCAGTTCGTGCAGCAGGTGCAGCAGGCGCTCGCGCATTTCCTGCGCCGCCTTGCGGGTGAATGTAATCGCCAGCAGCTCGGAAGGCTCGGTCCCCGCCAGCAGCAGGCGCAGCATGCGCGCCACCAAAAGCCAGGTCTTGCCGCTGCCGGCGCATGCTTCCACCGCCACCGAATGGCGCGGATCGCATGCGATGCGCGTGAACTGCGCGGCGTCGACCGCCTGCCCATTGGCTTCGTATGCGCGTGGCGTCATCTCCCGCATCACCATGCTCCCTTGCGGCACAGGCCGCGCACTTCGCAAAACACGCAGATGCGCTCGATGCCGGCGGCCGGCAACGGCGCGCCCTGCCCGATGGCGCGGATGTTGGACACGATCTGCGCCTCCAGCAGGGCCTGCCACTGGCCGTAATTCGGCGCGGCGGCGTCGCCGGTCCTGTCCTTCGACGCCTCCAGCGCGACGTAATGCGCGCCGGCCACCGGCACATCCGACAGCAGGCCGTAGAACGCCAGCTGGTGGTCGTCGCTCTCCCTGGCCTTGTCGCGCAGGGACTGCATGTTCCTGGTCTTGTAGTCGAGGACAGCGCGCTCGCCGTCCGCGTTCTCGTCGATGCGGTCGACGCAGCCGTGCAGGGTGACCTGGCCGCCTTCCCAGGACAGCGTCTTCTGGAACCGCTGCTCGCCGACCACGAACTGCCAGCCCTGGCTTTCGCGTTCGCCGGCCCACGCCAGGTAAGCCGGAATCACCTTTTGCCAGCGCGCGTAATAGCCGAGCGCTGCCGCGCTGCGATCGAGCGCCTGGCTAAACACCTGCTCCGAGATGTCGCGCAGCAGGGATTCGCGTCCGTCGCGCGGTATTCGCCGGTCGCGCACGGCCTCGTGGTATCGCCTGAGGATTTCATGCAGCCAGTCGCCGTAGTCGCGCTTTTCGGGCATATCCGACAGCTCGCCCAGTCCGTCCAGGCCCAGCATGCGCGTGGCGAAGAATTGATACGGGCACGCCACCAGGCTGTTATAGCCGCTGGCCGACAACCGGCGCGGCACGAGCTGCGGCGCGGCCGGCGCCGGCATGGATGGCGGCGCACAGCGCAGCGCGTGCGGTTCGAGCCGGATTTCGCGCAGCGGCACCTTGGATTGGCCCGCGCGTTCCAGCGCCAATTGCAGGCGTTCGACCCAGCTGCTGGCCAAATTGGGCTCGCCGTTCTTGTACGACTGCCAGGACAGCGTAACTTCCGGGTTCGCGCTCAGCAGTTCGGCGAAATCGCGCAGTTGCTGGCGCTGGCGCATTTCCCTGGTCGGCAGCCCGAGTTCGCGCCGCACGGCATTGGCGAAAAACAGCATTTCATCGAGCCGGGACGGCAAGTGATCGGTATCCGCGCCGACCATCAATACCGCGTCGAAGCAGCGCAGCTGCGCGCCGTTCAATTGCAGCATTGCCACGCGCCGGTCGAAGTCGGAAGGCACGAACGGCGTCAGCTCCATCTGCAGGCCGAGGAAGGCACGCCACTCGGCAAACGAGAACGGCTGATGCATGGTCTGCGCGTCCTGGATCAGGGTATCGAGCAAGGCCGCCACCTGTGCGCCGGCGGCATCCTGCTGCAGCGCCTCGCGCATGCCCAGTTCGTTCATGACGGCGCTGGTGAGCACCGCCCACTCTCCCAGCGTCTTGCGCCCGGCAAACAGTGCCGCCTGCCGCGCCACTTCGCGCAGCATTTCCCGCGCCGCCTGGGCGTCGCGCAGCACCGCATCCGCCGCCTCCCAGCCTCCCAGCACATTGAAGCGGCGCAGCGCATGCTCGATCGCCATCACGCGCTCGCCCTTGTCGGGCAAGTGCGCGAACAGGAAAGGCGACTTCAGCAAATCCAGCAATACGACGGTTTCCGCGCGCGTGGTCACCACGTCGAGCAGCGTGGCGACGGCGGCGGCGGCGCGCGTGGTCGACAGCTTCCAGCCGGTTTCGTCGGAAACGAACACCTGCGCCCGCTCCAGCAATGCGCGGATGCGTCGCGCCACGACACGGTCCTGGGCGATGATCGCGATGCGGCTCTTGCCGGACCGTAGCCAGTCGAGTACGGTCTGGGCGCCGCGCTGCGCCTCCTCCTCCAGGCTGCCGGCGGCGCACAGCGACAATCCGGCCGGCGCCCCGGACAACGGCAGCGGCTGCTCCGGTGCCTCGCCGTCCAGCATCTCGCTCCAGGCGGCCGCGTACACCGGCGCGACCGCCGCCGCCCGCCAGTCCAGCGTTATCGGCAGCACCGGCTGGCGCTCGGCGTAGGCATTCAGGAATGCCTGGTGGTAGGCATCTGGCGCCACCGGGCTCATCCAGACCAGCGGCTCGGCGGCGTGCGCGGCCAGGCGCATCATTTGCGCATAACAGGAGGCGACCGGATCGTTGCCGTCGAGCTGGCTTTTCCACAGCGTCCACACCAGTTGCGCTTCGTCGGACAACGTGTCGCGCACCAGCGGCGGAAGCTGCTCGAGCGCCGCCTGCCATCGTTCTTCGGGCGCACTAGGGCATAGCTGCAGCGATGGAACCAATGCGCGGGTTAATTCATCAAACAGGGTCAACAGGGTTTGCGCCAGCGGCAACAAGTCCGTGTTGCGGCGCGCAGTGAACAATTTCTTAAGCCATCCGTGCTGGCGCAGCTCGGCATAGAGCGACATCATGCGCTCGCTCGCGGGCGCAACCGGCAGCGTGGCCAGATCCGGCGGCAGCATGTCGATCCAGGCGGCCAGCGTGGTAATACGCGGCGCGATGAAGGGGCGGCGCAGCTCGGCGGACAGCGCCGACTTCAATTGTTGCGCATGGACGAAGCCCGGCACCAGCACCCGCACCGATGAAAAATCGCAGGCCTGGCCATGCGCATGCGGCGGCAACAGACCACTACCAAGAATCGCTCGCGCGGCCAGCGGCCAGAAGTCGGCAGAGGGAGGAATCAGCAGCGGATCATGCAACATGTGGATTGGCCAGGACGAGAGTTGCGGCAGAGTGGATGATTGGCGCGCCGCGTGACGCCCGGCCCGATGGCCGCGCCAGCAATTTTATGTGAGTTAGGGCAAAAAAATGGGGGCCACACTACACTTTTTATGAAAATCGGTTATGATTTGACCAATATCCCGCCGCACTACCTCTTGCAGTACCCTCCAGCAGGCTTGAATTCGCAATCAACGTCTCCACTTGCGTATTGCATCCCGGACACGTTGGTTGGCTGGGATTGAGCAAGGTCAGTAAGTCTGTTGGCGTTGACTTGACCCCTTTTACCCTCTACTCGAGGAAATCATGAGCGAAAACATTAAATACATCACTGATGCCTCTTTCGATTCGGACGTCCTGAAGTCCGACAAGCCGGTCCTGGTCGATTTCTGGGCTGAATGGTGCGGCCCCTGCAAGATGATCGCCCCGATCCTGGAAGAAGTCGCCAAGGAATACGACGGCAAGCTGCAGATCGCGAAGATGGACGTCGATGCCAACCAGGCCGTTCCGGCCAAGTTCGGCATCCGCGGCATTCCGACACTGATCCTGTTCAAGAACGGCGTGCCGGCGGCGCAGAAAGTCGGCGCCATGGCCAAAGGCCAGCTCACGTCATTCATCGACAGCAATATCTGATTGTGACCAGCGCGGCGGTACATTCGTACCGCCGCTGTTAAATTGACCACCCGCGCAGTTCCCTCCCCCACCTTGCTATTCCCATCCCGGGACACTCACTATGCATTTATCTGAACTCAAGGCGCTTCACGTCTCGGCCCTGCTCGAAATGGCCATCGGACTTGAAATCGACAATGCCGCACGCCTGCGCAAGCAGGAACTGATGTTCGCGATCCTGAAGAAACGCGCCAAGGCCGGCGAACAGATCTTCGGCGACGGCGTCCTCGAAGTCCTGCCCGACGGCTTCGGCTTCCTGCGCTCGCCCGACGCGAGCTACATGGCATCGACCGACGACATCTACATCTCGCCCTCGCAAATCCGCCGCTTCAACCTGCATACCGGCGATTCGATCGAAGGCGAAGTCCGCACCCCGAAAGACGGCGAACGCTACTTTGCATTAGTGAAGGTGGACAAGGTCAACGGCGAACCGCCGGAAGCCTCCAAGCACCGCATCCTGTTCGAAAACCTCACGCCGCTGCATCCGAACAAGCTGCTGCACCTCGAGCGCGAGATGCGCGGCGAGGAAAACATCACCGGCCGCATCATCGACATGATCGCCCCGATCGGCCGCGGCCAGCGTGGTCTGCTGGTGGCATCGCCGAAGTCCGGCAAATCGGTCATGCTGCAGCACATCGCGCATGCGATCACCACAAACCATCCGGACACCACGCTGATCGTGCTGCTGATCGACGAACGCCCGGAAGAAGTGACCGAAATGCAGCGCTCGGTGCGCGGCGAAGTGGTCGCCTCCACCTTCGACGAACCGGCCACGCGCCACGTTCAGGTGGCCGAAATGGTGCTGGAAAAAGCCAAGCGCCTGGTTGAGATGAAGCGCGACGTGGTGATCCTGCTCGACTCGATCACCCGCCTGGCGCGCGCCTACAACACCGTGATCCCGGCCTCCGGCAAGGTGCTGACCGGCGGTGTCGACGCCAACGCGCTGCAGCGCCCGAAGCGCTTCTTCGGCGCCGCCCGTAACGTCGAGGAAGGCGGCTCGCTGACGATCATCGCCACCGCCCTGATCGAAACCGGCAGCCGCATGGACGACGTGATCTACGAAGAATTCAAGGGTACCGGCAACATGGAAGTGCACCTGGAACGCCGCCTGGCCGAAAAGCGCGTCTACCCGTCGATCAACCTGAACAAATCCGGCACCCGCCGCGAGGAATTGCTGATCAAGCCGGATCAGCTGCAGAAGATCTGGATTCTGCGCAAGCTGTTGTACGGCATGGATGAAATCGAGGCGATGGAATTTATCCTCGACAAGATGAAATCGACCAAAAACAATGCTGAATTCTTTGAAATGATGCGGCGTGGCGGAGCCTGATAAATAGCTCCAAGGTCGCAAAAGGCGCATGCGATGCATGCGCCTTTTTTATTTCCTGCAAAACAAGAAACACGGCTTCTTGCACAAAGCACATGCACCTCGCGCAAACCCCTGATTCCATTGTATAATCCCCCGTTTTCACCCCCAGGCAAGTGACCGGCAATCGGGTCAAGAAGCAGCAGGACCGACGAAGTGCCGATTGGCTACCAAACTATCGAGAGGAAAATCATGAAAGAAGGCATTCACCCGGAATATCGCGAAGTCGTGTTCCAAGACATGTCCAACGACTTCAAATTCATCACCCGCTCCACGATCCAGACCCGCGAAACCATCAATTTCGAAGGCAAGGATTACCCGCTGGTGAAGCTGGAAGTGACTGCGGAATCCCACCCGTTCTACACCGGCAAGCACAAGATCGTCGACACCGCCGGCCGCGTGGAAAAATTCCGCCAGAAGTTCGGCAATCGCGGTTCCAAGACGCAAGCTGCGGGCTGATCCCGTTGCTTCGCGCGAAAGAAGGCAGCCCCGGCTGCCTTTTTTATTTTATGCATACAGTCTGATACAGCCGTGACGATGCATTTGCGGCACAATATCGCCCACGCCAATAAAAACAAAGCCGTCCTTTCCCCGACATGAAGCCCGTCCGCCTCCCCGCTTCCGCCACGAATGCGCTTCCCCGCTGGGTCCTGATCTCGCTGTGCATGCTGTACATCCTGCCCGGCCTGCTGCGGCGCGATCCGTGGAAAAGCGACGACGCGGCCGGTTTCGGCATCATGTGGACCATGGCGCATGGCGGGCTCGACGACTGGCTGTGGCCGCACATCGTCGGCTTGCCGATGGCCGACAAGGGGCCGCTCGCATTCTGGATCGGCGCCCTGTGCATCAAGTTGTTCGGCGCAGTTCTGGACGACGCCTTGGCGGCCCGCATCGCCACCATCGCCTTCTTCCTGGTCGGCTGCTTTTCGGTCTGGTACACCACCTACCTGCTCGGGCGCCGCCCGGAAGCGCAGCCGCTGAAGCTGGCGTTCGGCGGCCAGCCCGAGGCCAGGGACTACGGCCGCATGCTGGCCGACGGCGCGCTGCTGATCTATCTCGGCTGCCTCGGCCTGCTGATGCCGAGCCACAGCACCAGCGCGGAAGCCCTGCAGGTGTCGCTGGTAGCCTCCAGCATGTATGCGGCGGCGCGCCTGCTCGAATCACATTCAATCCGCGCGGCGGCCGTGCTGGGCGCCGCGCTCGGCCTGCTGGTTCTCTCCCGGGGCTGGGCCGTGCCGCTGGCCATATGGGTGGCGCTGCTAATGCTGGCGGCGATCCGAGAACGGGTTCTGATGGCGCGCCTGGCACTCGTGACCATGCCGGTAGCGGCAGCCGTTGCAAGCACGTGGCTTGTAGCCAGCAGTATCGTTCGGCCGTTCGACAGCTCGCCCTATGACTCCTGGATGATCTGGAACCTGAGCCAGATCGGCATGCCGTCCTGGGACTCGCTGAAATTCCTGCTCAAGAACGGCATCGTGTTTGCGTGGCCGGCCTGGCCTTTCGCCGGCTGGGCGGTGTATGCGTGGCGCAGGCAGTCCTCCGCGCCGCACGTCACGATTCCGCTCGCGTTTTTCGTTGCGGTCGCGGTGCTGGCGATGATCAATCCGCATTCCGAGGAAGGCGTGCTGCTGCCCCTGCTGCCGCCGCTGGCGATTCTCGCTGCGTTCGGGTTGCCCACCATGAAGCGCGGCGCGATCAACGCTGTCGACTGGTTCTCCGTGATGACGCTGACCGCATCCGCCGCATTCATCTGGATCGGCTGGATCGCCAAGCAAACCGGCTGGCCGGCCCAGATCGCGAAGAACGCTTTCAAGCTTGCGCCGGGCTTCAAGCCGGAATTCAACCTGATCGCATTCCTGATCGCGGCCGGTGCGACGATCGGCTGGTTTGTGCTGGTGCACTGGCGCATTTCGCGCCATCCGTCGGTGCTGTGGCGCGCCGTCGTGCTGTCGTCCGGCGGCGTGATCCTGTGCTGGTCGCTGCTGATGACGCTGTGGCTGCCCTGGATTAACTACGGCAAGAGCTATGCGGGCGTGGCGCGGGAAATCGCAAGCAAACTGCCGCCGAACAGCTGCGTCGACTCCGATGTCGGCGCCGCACAGCGCGCCTCGTTCGCGTATTTCGGCCATGTCCCGTTTGCCCGCTTCGACGATGCGCACTGCGACTTCCTGCTGCTGCAGGACCGCAACCGTGGCCATGAAAACACAACGCTGATAAGGCGCTCCGGTCTCCAATGGACCCTGCGATGGGAAGGCCGCCGCCCTTCCGACCGCGACGAGCGCTTCCGCCTTTACCAACGCGTCAATTGACCCCGTCTCAACCCTCGCAATCCTTCACCATCCGTATCGCGGGCCTGGCCTGGCCGATCCTGATCGGTCAGCTGGCGGTGATCGCCAACGGCGTGATCGATACTGCGATGACATCGCGCTTCTCTGCCACCGACCTGGCGGCACTGGCGCTGGGCGCGTCGATCTACATCAGCATCTTCGTCGGCCTGAACGGCGTGCTGGCCGCCATGTCGCCGGTGATCGGCCAGCTGTTCGGCGCGCAACGCTTCCAGGATATCGGCGCCGAGATCAAGCAAGGAGCCTGGCTGGCCCTGTTCCTGGCGCTCGCCGGCTGCATTGCGCTGGCATTTCCTCAGCCGCTGCTGGCCCTGGCGCATGCCTCGTCGGACCTGAACGAAAAATCGACGCTGTACTTGCGCATCCTGGCGCTGGCACTGCCGGCCACCCTAGGGTTCCGCATTTACGCGTCGCTCAATACCGCCATCGGCCAGCCGAAAATGGTGATGGCGCTGCAGATCGGCGCGCTCGCGCTCAAAATACCGCTCAACGGCCTGTTCATCTTCGGCGGCTTTGGCGTGCCGGCCCTGGGCGGCCCCGGCTGCGCAGTCGCCACGGCGGTCATCGCGTGGACCCTGTTCCTGATCAGCGCCCTGATCCTGCGCACTCACTCCAGCTATCGTGCGTACGGCATTTTCGGCACAGGCTTCGCGGCACCGAAGTGGGCGGCGCAACGCGAACTGCTCAAGCTCGGCATCCCGATGGGCCTGTCCTATCTGATCGAAGTCACCGCCTTCACCTTCATGGCGCTGTTCATCGCGCGCCTGGGCGCAACCGTCGTGGCCGGGCACCAGATCACCGCCAACTTCGGCACTGTCCTGTACATGCTGCCGCTGGCGATCGCCAATGCGACCGGCACGCTGGTTGCGCAAGCCATCGGCGCACAGCAACTCGAGACGGCGCGCCGCATCGGTTTCGCCGGCATCCGGCTGGCAGCCATCCTGTCGGTGAGCATCGGCGTCGTCGTCTGGCTCGCGCGCGAAGCAATCGTTCGCGCCTACACGCCGGATGCGTCCGTCGCCGCGACGGCGCTGCCGCTGTTCATGTTCATCGCGTTCTACCAGCTGTTCGATTCGGTGCAGGTCGCCGCCGCGTTCGTGCTGCGCGCATACAAGGTGGCGGTGGTGCCGACGCTGATGTATGCGGTTGCGCTGTGGGGCGTCGGATTAGGCGGAGGATATGTGCTCGGGCTCGATCCGTTCGGCATCAGCCCGTCGCTCTTCCACGGCGCGGCGGGATTCTGGATGGGCAACAGCACCAGCCTGGCGCTGGTCGCCACAGGCCTGCTGTGGTACCTGCGCGTGGTCCAGCGCAATGCCGAACGCGAACAATAAAGCAGTGCCGGCTAGACCT
Source organism: Noviherbaspirillum sp. UKPF54 (assembly GCF_007874125.1). Classification (NCBI taxonomy): domain Bacteria; kingdom Pseudomonadati; phylum Pseudomonadota; class Betaproteobacteria; order Burkholderiales; family Oxalobacteraceae; genus Noviherbaspirillum; species Noviherbaspirillum sp. UKPF54. The sequence continues at coordinate 2,675,069 of NZ_CP040128.1, forward strand.
TCATCGGCAGAATATTCAAATAAGCCGCAAAGGCTTATTAAACAAATGCCGCGGCATTTCCACCATTAAATATGCCCCCAATCACGGCCCTATTTCAGAAAGTAAACCTTGGTTGGGCCCCTTATTAAATCACTCTACACACAAGCGTTAAAACTCCTTTTGGAGTGTGAGCGAGGCCGATAACCCGTTCTTGGTGCCCCAACCACTAACATTTGAAGACGAAGAATCAATCGGGGTTTGGTGGAACGCAACTAAGCGAGGAGTAAGGTTCCAGCTATTCACTGGCGAATACCTCATTTCCAAGCCAATCTCCAGTACGGAAGACGGAGAAAAATTTACGTTAGAAATGTCGCCGATGTTTGGTACGTCAGCGAACGCAAATCCATACGATCTAATTCTGGTCAAATATAAAAACGGCACGACGCGAATTTGGGGCGTCAATTTGGACATCATATATGCGCCCAGCCCAACCTCATTCGGGGCAAGGCCTTGCCGTTTTGTGTAGCGCGGGGCGACGGCAAAGCTTAGATCGTCGTTAAAGGAATGTAGGTAGTCGAGCTCGATTGCTATGAAGCCAGATGTACCACTGTGATGCAACACTGAGCCGTTGATCAGCATCTCATCAGAACCATTACCACTCCGGAAGACGCGGTATTTCAAGCTAACTAATGCATCTCCCCATTGCTCTATCTTATTAGAGAAGTTGCCGGGGACAGGAGTGTTTACGTCGACGTCGTATCGATTTCGCAGATAGGGGACAGACAGACGCGCCTCAAATCCGCTCCCAAGTCCAATATTGCCGCCGACTGCCACTGAGGTCAGATGGTCACGCTCCTCTCCAATCCCCCCCGGAGTGGATGTACTAATTACTGAATTTCTGGCTACCGTGCCACCCATGGCGGTATCAACGGCGAATTGCCCAGCATCACGGATAGTGAATCTGGAAATAATGTCATCAGCTTGTGCCGCAACTGAAATGGTTGCGGCGATGACTGCCATGTAGAGGGAACTACGGCGCATATATTTCTAAAAATTTAAGTGAGAAGAAAATGGTTAATCTTTTCCAAACAGTAAGATTCCTGCCGGTGCGATTACATCGCATTTCCCACAATATATCTATGCCATATCTATGGGGGTAGGCGAAAAAGCCCGCTCAGCTTTCACTGGGTGGGCGGCGCTGATGCAGTAAAGTGGTCCTGCGGCTTCCAATTCCTTTCCTATACTGGTAAGGAAAGGCCGTTGTTTCATGAATTTCGCATTCAAGGCAGCAGTTGCACCGCTTGCCATATCAATGTTGCTTGAGGGCTGCGCTGTGTATGAGCCAGCTTACAGCGACTATCCTTACTCCCAGCCAACCGTAGTGTATGTTGAGCAGGGCTACGGGTATTACGACCCACCAGCTCCCGTATATGTTCAGCCGCCTCCCGTGTACACCGGGCCTCCGGTCAGATTCCGATTCAATTTCGGATATTGGAGCGGCCGAGGCGGGCATGGCGGCCATCATTGGAACGGTGGGCGCCCTTGGGGTAGCGGCCACCATTGGGGAGGCGGGAATCGGTTCGGCGGTGGGCACGGGCGGGGTGGATTTCACCACCATCGGTAATGAAAAAGCCTGCTCGGTGCTGGTTGTCTGGCGTGGCTGAAACATACTGATAGTAGCGGAGGGCGATGAGTATATTTGCCGGAGGTTCTATGTCACGCCTTGTTGCTTCAATAAATCTAGGTATTTTGGTTTCTGGATGTGCAATCACTCAACCTTATGCTCCAGACGCTGCTAAGCAACCCGTTGCCGATCAGGGCACTGCTTATCCGGCGCCTAGTGCGGGTGTCGGCGTTGGAGTAGGTCGGTCGGGCGGCCGCACAGTGGGAGGAGTAGGATTTGGTGTAGGGTTTTGACCCTAATCTTGCGGCAGAGTGAAGGCGTAAAAAACCGGCTGGGGCCGGTTATTTGGGGCCATCTCGCACAGCACTAGTTATCCACGGCCCTGGTTATGGCCCCAAATAAGATAGATTGGAATGGATTACTCAAAGTTAGGACGGGCCCTAACCCCTTGTTTTTTAGCCATTTTATTGCATAAGCAGGATTAGAAAAAATTAGCCGAAACTTCCTCAAACCTTCATCGGCAGGATCACCATCTGCAAGCTCTCGAAATGCAGCCGGCGCTGGATGGCGAGCGCGGCCTGGTTGTGCAGCATGCGCGTAAACCAGTTGTCGTGCTCGAAAATCAGCTTACTGGTGAAGAAAATCGAATTCGGGTATTCCTCGCTGATCTTTTCGCACAGCTTGGTCACCTCGACGACGACGTCGGTGCCGAAGCCGAGATACGCCGCTGACGCCATGCCATGGCTGTGGCAGAAATCTACGAAGAACTTGAGGGTGGCGTTGGCCTCGGCGCGCATTTGCTCGACCGCTCCCTCGCCGCCGTAAGCGTGCGAATCGACCGTGCGTGCATTGACGAAAATGAAATTCTTGAAGTGCCCCGGGAACATGCGCTGCACCCACAGCAGGGCGTGCAGGCCGCCGCCGCGCGAGGAGCCAACGATGAATACGGCGGTCTGGTTTTCCGGATTGGGATCAACCGGGCCGACGTGCGAGCCGAACGGCTGGTTGGCGAAAACCTGGTCGACCGCGCCGATCTTTTCCTTCGTTTCGCGGTAATGCGCGCGGATATACAGGCAAAGGCCGATGACGATGGTAGTGATCAGCACCGTCATCCAGCCGCCTTCGAAGAATTTCTCGATGACGGTGACGACCAGGATGCTGCAGGTGACCACCAGGCCAAGCGCCGACAGCAGCAGGCGGCGGCGCCACGGCAGGCCGTCGTTGCGGTGCTTGATCCAGTACAGGCACAGGCCGGCAAGAGACAGGCTGAACGTCAGGAAGACGTTGATACTGTACAGAACGACCAGCAGGTCGACCTTGCCGTCGGTCCAGAAGAGCACGGCGAGCGCAGCCACGCCCATCACCAGGATGCCGTTTTGCGTCACGAGGCGGGTCGACAGGTAGCGGAATTTATGCGGCACCCAGGAATCGGCGGCCATGTTCGACAGCACCGCCGGGCCGCCCAGAAAACCGGCATTGGCGGCCACCAGCAACAGCCCCGCCTCAAAGGTCAGCACGGCAGTCAATGCAAAACCGAGGCTGGTGCCGGAAAATCCCATGTTCTCCAGGATCGAGTTGAACACCACCGCATTGAGCGTGCGGCCTTCGACCGGCACCGCATTCCACAACAGGTAAAGAAGGATGATGCCGGCTGCGGTAAATGCCAGGCTGAACGCCATGTACAGCATGGTGAGCTTGCCGGTGCGCACGCGCGGTTCGGCCAACGAATTCACGTTGTTCGATACAGCCTCGATACCGGTGTAGGTACCGCCGCCCAGCGAATACGCCTTGAGCAGCAATGCGATCGTAAACACCCAGGATGTTTCGCTCGCCAGCTTTCTGGTTTCGGTGATCGTGTCGGGGATCAGCTCCGGCAGCCCGGAGGCATGCGCGACCAGCCCGTAGACGATCAGGACCGCATGGCTGGCGACAAAGCCGAGAAAAATCGGCAGCAATATCTTGATCGACTCCTTCGCCCCGCGCAGGTTAATAAGCAACAGGAACAGCACGAAGGCGACTTCCACCGTCAGCTTGTACGGTTGCGCGCCCAGCGGCAGCAGACTGAACAGCGAATCGACGCAGCTGGCGACCGAAATCGAGATGGTCAGCACGTAGTCGACGATCAGGGCCGCGCCCGACACCAGGCCGGCATACGGCCCGATCAGCGTGGTCGCGATCCGGTAGCCGCCGCCGCCGGTCGGGAACAGTTCGATGACCTGGTTGTACGCCAGCGAAATGATGAACACCGTGATGGCCGTCGCCAGCGCTAGGTAAACGCCGAAATGGCCGTGCGTGCCAAGCGCCTTGAATGCCTCTTCCGGGCCATACGCGGACGAAGACAGCCCGTCCGCTCCCAGGCCGACCCATGCCAGGAAGGCGACCAATGCCAGCGAATGGCGTGTCTCGCTCTTCATCGGATCGAGCGCTTTGCCGAGGACAATTTCACGGATCTTGGCTGGCTTCATTCTTATAGTACGCGGAGGCGCCTGAAATAGCTAAAGTAGGCGATGATACGCCTTTCGATTCCGCTGTGACAATGCAATCTGCGGGCGGCATGTTGCCCGATCGCCGCAAATCAGCGATAATGCTCGCTTGTGTGTCGCCGAGATGGCGGAATAGGTAGACGCACGGGACTCAAAATCCCGCGCTGGAAACAGCGTGCCGGTTCGATTCCGGCTCTCGGCACCAATATGATGACGCTCCTGCATAGGGGCGTTTTTCATTTGGATCGAAAATTAAGCATCAGCAAGTACTTCACGCAGCATTTCTTCATACCCTGCCTTTTTGTCCTGCGTTGCCCTGACTGAATTCGGACAACGTAGAGCATAGTCGCCGTAAGTCAATAAGATACTATCAACTCCGTCGTAATCCAGGCACTGACCGGAATACGCATGGCGCCGCGAACCCGTCCCGGATGCCCGGCAGGGTCCTTTCTAGTTCCCAAGCCCTGAAAAAGAGAAATATCCACTAAGGAAGCGACATTTATTCTGTCACTACGCATCGCCGACTTTTGCATGGCGCTACCTAACGACAACCGATACGCTCACAATAAGCGACAGAAATCAAGCTCATGTCAGCTTCTCTATACGTACCGCTTGCGGAAAAACTATGCAGCCAAATTTTGGTCAAATTTGTATGTGTCTGAAGAATGGGAGTTTTAGCCATGCGAACCCCAGCAAGCATCGCCAAACATCCGATCCATCCTATGTTGATCACGCTTCCGATCGGTCTTTGGATTTTTTCCTTGGTTTGTGACTTGTTCTATCTCTTCGGCAATGGTGCGGAGAACTGGCGCATTGTCGCGTATTACACAATGGCGGGCGGCATTATCGGCGCTTTGCTGGCGGCAATTCCCGGCTTCATCGATTTGCTGTCTTTGCCCAAGGGCGTCAAACGCATTGCCATCACGCACATGAGCATTAATTTGGCGGTCGTCGTGCTGTATCTGATCAACCTATGGATGCGCACACAGGGCGTCGAAACCACCACGCCGCAATGGCTATCGGCGATCGCGATTATTGCACTCGCCTTCTCGGGATGGCTGGGAGGCCGCATGGTGCATGTCCATGGGGTGGCCGTCGTGATGCCACCGGAGCCGGTGGAAAGCACATTGCCTAGGTCGGTCCCCGTCGAGCGCCGCCACGGAGAGCGCCGCGTTAGTGCATAAGAGTGAACTGCATAGGGGCGGCCTCGGTAGTTCGTGAACCAGTTTTATACATTGTTAGGCACCTGGCTCGAAGCGGCCATCACTGGAAGCGCGGCGGTCGTCTCAGTACGGCCTACAATCGGTCTCGCGGAACTCCTTTATTCCGGCAGCCCCGTTTTGCGCAGACCGTCCGCTAATATGGCGAGATTCTCCAGTCAATGGGTCGGTAGCCTATCTTCGATATCGGAGAGATGCACCGCAGGGGCGAGCTGGCGCATATGATCCATCGCGCGCTGCTCGGCCACTCTCTCCTCCGGCAATGTCTTGCCTTCTTTGCACGACAGTAGAAGCCCAGGCTGGGAACGAACTCGCCAAGCATGGCGCAATTCTTTGCATCGACCTCTCTAAATAATGCCGCGAGACGCGAGCGCTCCTATACGCTCGCTGGTCAAGCCGAGCAGCTGCTGCAAGACTTCATGCGTGTGCTGCCCCAGGAGCGGCGGCGCATTGCGGTACTCGACTGGCGTGGCCGATAGTCGGAGCGGATTTGCCACCGTGGGTGCGGTGCCTGCCTGCGGATGCGGCAGCTCCATGCGCATGCCGCGCGCCTTGACCTGCGGATCTTCGTACATGGCCTTCAAGTCGTTGATCGGCCCGCACGGCACGTTCGCCGCTTCCAACGCCGAGATCCACTCTTGCGTAGTCTTGAATACCGTGGCCTGCCGCATCAGCGGAACCAGTATTTCACGGTGCTTGACCCGTCCGGCATTGGTCGCAAAGCGCTCGTCAGCTGCCCACTCGGGGTGACCGAGCACGCCGCACAAGGAAGCGAACTGCCTGTCGTTACCGACGGCGAGAATCATGTCGCCGTCGGCCGTCGGGAAATCCTGGTAGGGAACGATGTTCGGATGCGCGTTGCCCATGCGCCGTGGCGCCACCCCGGTGGTCAGGAAGTTCATGTTCTGGTTGGCCAGGCAGGCGATCTGCACGTCGAGCAGCGCCAGATCGATGTACTGCCCTTCCCCGGTGCGATCGCGATGCGCCAGCGCAGCCAGCACGCCAACCGTCGCGTACAGGCCGGTGAGGATGTCGGTCAAGGCCACGCCGACTTTCTGCGGCCCGGCGCCCGGTTCTCCGGCGCGCACGCCGGTGACGCTCATCAGCCCGCCCAACCCCTGGATCAGGAAATCGTAGCCTGGGCGGTTGGCGTAGGGGCCGGTCTGGCCGAAACCCGTGATCGAGCAGTACATCAGACGCGGGTTTTCCGCACGCAGGCTTTCATAATCGAGGCCGTACTGCGCAAGGCCGCCGACCTTGAAGTTTTCCAGTACGACATCGGCGTTTTTGGCAAGCGAGCGGATCAGTTCCTGCCCTTGCGCACTGCCGATATCGACCGTCACCGACTTCTTGTTGCGGTTGGCGCACAGGTAGTAAGCGGCCTCGGACGTGTCCTTGCCGCTTTCGTCGCGCAGGAAGGGCGGGCCCCAGGCGCGGGTATCGTCGCCCGTGCCGGGCCGCTCTATCTTGATGACGTCCGCGCCGAGGTCGGCCAGCAACTGGCCGGCCCAGGGCCCGGCCAGCACCCGCGACAGGTCGAGCACGCGAATATGGGAAAGCGCTCCGCTCATCGCGTGTCCTTTCTCAGTTTCCGGCCTGGAAAGCCTGAATGCCGGTCTGTGCGCGTCCCAGAATCAACGCGTGAATGTCGTGCGTGCCCTCATAGGTGTTGACCACTTCCAGGTTCACCAGATGGCGCGCCACGCCGAACTCGTCCGAAATGCCGTTCCCGCCCAGCATGTCACGCGCCAGGCGCGCCACGTCCAAGGCCTTGCCGCACGAATTTCGCTTCATGATCGAAGTGATTTCCACCGATGCCGTGCCTTCATCCTTCATGCGGCCCAGGCGCAGGCAGCCTTGCAGGCCGAGCGTGATCTCGGTCTGCATGTCGGCCAGCTTCTTCTGGATCAGTTGATTCGCCGCCAGCGGCTTGCCGAACTGCTTGCGATCCAGCACGTACTGGCGGGCACGATGCCAGCAATCCTCGGCCGCGCCCAGCGCGCCCCAGGCAATGCCGTAACGCGCCGAATTCAGGCAGGTGAACGGCCCCTTCAAGCCGCGCACCTCGGGGAAGGCGTTCTCTTCCGGGCAAAACACCTCGTCCATCACGATCTCGCCGGTGATCGAGGCGCGCAAGCCGACCTTGCCGTGGATGGCCGGGGCCGACAAGCCCTTCCATCCCTTTTCCAGCACGAAGCCCCGGATGGCGCCTTCATCGTCTTTCGCCCACACCACGAACACGTCGGCGATCGGGCTATTGGTGATCCACATTTTCGCGCCAGTGATCTTGTAGCCGCCCTCGACCTTGCGGGCACGCGTGATCATCGAACCCGGATCGGAACCATGGTTCGGCTCGGTCAGGCCGAAGCAACCAATCAGCTTGCCGCAGGCTAGGCCCGGCAGGTATTTCTGCTTCTGTTCCTCGCTGCCGAATTCAAAGATCGGCACCATCACCAGCGACGACTGCACGCTCATCATCGAGCGGTAGCCGGAATCGACGCGCTCGACTTCGCGCGCGATCAAGCCGTAGCTGACGTAATTCAGGCCCGCGCCGCCATACTGTTCCGGGATGGTGGGGCCGAGCAACCCAAGTTCGCCCATTTCGCGGAAGACGGCGGGATCGGTCTTTTCGTGGCGGAAGGCTTCCAGCACGCGCGGCGCCAGGCGGTCCTGCGCGTAGGCGCTTGCGGAATCGCGCACCATGCGCTCTTCCTCGGTAAGCTGGCTGTCCAGCAGCAGCGGGTCTTCCCAGTTGAATGTCGCTTTCATGATTCCCCCTTGAATGGTGCGTTGTTGTGGATGCTTATGCCTTGCCTTGCGCGACAAGGTCGTCAATGACGCTGCCGATGATCGCGAGCCCTTCGTCAAGCACATCGAATGGAATGGTGAGCGGAGTCATCACGCGCAGCACATTGCCGTTATTGCCGCAGGTAAGGAGCAGCAGCCCGCGCTTGAGCGCTTCCGCCTTGAGTGCATTGGCAATCTCAGGTGCCGGACGGCTGGCGTCGCCGCCATGGAAAAATTCCACCGCCGTCATCGCGCCCAGCCCGCGCACGTCGCCGATGCACGCATGTTTCTTCGCCAGACCGTGGAAGCAGCCGCGCAGGCGTTCGCCGATCTCCATGCTGCGCGCGCACAGCTCTTCCTGCTCCACCACGTCGAGCACCGAGAGCGCCGCCGCGCAGGCCAACGGGCTGCCGGCATAGGTGCTGCCGAACGCACCGGGAGCACCATGATCCATCACGTCGGCGCGGCCCACCACTGCGGAGATCGGCATGCCGCCGCCCAAGCCCTTGGCCATCGTGACCAGGTCGGGCACCACGCCGGAATGCTCCATCGCGAACATCTTGCCGGTACGCGCCACGCCGGTCTGAATCTCGTCCGCGACCAGCAGCATGCCGTGCTTGTCGCATAACGCGCGCAGGCGCTGCAGGAATTCCGGCGGCGCGGGGATGTAGCCGCCTTCACCCTGCACCGGCTCGACGAACACGGCCGCTACGCGCGCCGCCTCGACGTCGTTCTTGAGCAGCTTTTCGATGCTGGCGATGGCGTCATCCACGCTTACGCCGTGCACGGCCGACGGATAGGCGGCGTGATAGATCTCGCCGGGGAACGGCCCGAAGCCCGTCTTGTACGGCTCGACCTTTCCGGTCAGCGCCAGCGAATACATGGTGCGGCCATGGAAAGCGCCGTTGAAGGCGATGATGGCCGAGCGCCCGGTGTAGGCACGGGCGAGCTTGATCGCGTTCTCCACCGCTTCGGCCCCGGTCGACATGAAGAAGGCCTTTTTCGGGTGCGGGCCCGGCGCCAGCCGGCAGATGCGCTCTGCCAGCGCCACGTAGGATTCATAGGCGACAACCTGGAAGCAGGTATGCGTAAACAACGGCACCTGCGCCGCCACTGCCTCAACCACTCGCGGATGGCAATGCCCGGTATTGACGACCGCGATACCGGCGCAGAAGTCGATGTAGCGCTTGCCTTCCACGTCCCATATTTCACTGTTGAGCGCCTTCGCGGCGAACACAGGATGGGCATTGCCGATGCCGCGCGCGATCGAGGCATGACGGCGCGCCATGAGTCCGGTGTTGCTGTTGACGGGTTTGGTCATCGTTGTACTCCTTCGAATATTGGAACTGTGCCGCTACGGCACGACGTGACCGGAGTGTAGGTTTCTTCCTTTCGCTCGCCCAGACACAACACGCGCGATTTCGGCACGCACTGTTATGCTCGCGCGACCACTACAGTCGTCACTTTTCTCTCTGCAGCGACGGCTTTTGCGATGGTTTGATCGGATACAATGAAAAGGTTTTCTTGCCCATTTCCGACCGCCCTTCCCGCATGTTTGCAATCAATCCCGACAGCACCACGCCGCTCGTGACCCAGATTGTGGAAGGCATGAAGGAGCTCATCGCCAGCCAGAAGCTGCGGGCCGGCGCCAAGCTGCCTTCGATCCGCCAGTTTGCCGATACTCAGAAAGTAAGCGCCTCCACGGTCGTCGAAGCCTACGACCGGCTTGTCGCGGAGGGATATCTGGTGGCGCGCCAGAGCTCAGGCTTCTACGTGCGCTACATGTCGCGCGGCCTCTACCGCGAGGAGCAGCAATCGCTGCGCAATATCCGCTTCGATCCGCTGTGGTTCGTGCGCCGCGTATGGGAGAGCGGTTCGGCCGAAGTGACGCCCGGTTATGGCTGGGTGCCGGACGACTGGCTTGACCCTGATCTGATCCGGCGCACCATGCGCAACCTCGCCGGCAAGCCATCTGCACAAGGCTCGGGGTACGGGCATCCGAAGGGGTTGACTGCACTGCGCCTGAAAGTCTGCGACTGGCTGGCCGAGCGCGAAATTGCGGCGGCGCCCGACCAGGTGCTGCTCACCACCGGTGCCAGCCACGCGCTGGAACTGGTGTCGCAATACCTGCTGCGTCCGGGCGATGCGGTGCTGGTGGACGAGCCGGGCTACAGCGTGATGATGTCCAATCTGCGCGCGCGCGGAGCACGACTGGTCGGCGTGCCGTGGACGGCGACCGGCCCCGATCTCGCAGCGCTTGAACGCCTCGCCGCCGAACATGCGCCGCGCGCCTTCTTCACCAACCCGCGGCTGCACAATCCGACCGGCGCCAGTTACTCTCCGGGCGCGGCGCACCGCGTTTTGCAGCTTGCGGACCGCTTCGATTTCATTGTGGTGGAAGACGACGTGAGCGCCGACCTGGATGTCGACGCGCGCCGCAGCCTGGCTTGCCTGGACCAGCTCAACCGCGTGATCTATCTGACCAGTTTTTCCAAATCGATTTCGCCGCGCCTGCGCACCGGCTTCATCGCCGCCGACCCGGATGCGATCGAGGATCTCACCCAGATCAAGATGATGACAGGCCTGACCTCGTCCGAGATCACAGAGCGCCTGACGCTCGAGATTCTCAACGAAGGCCGCCATCGCAAACAGATCAAGTCTCTCAAGGACAAGCTGGCGCAAGCGCAGGATCGCGTCTGCCGCCAACTCGTCCAGTCCGGACTGCTATTGTTCGCGGAGCCACAGTCGGGGCTTTTCGTGTGGGCCCGGCATCCCGCTTTCGCGGATTCGTCTCTGCTCTGCAACGAAGCGCTCGATGCCAATCTGCTGCTAGCGCCAGGCCATCTGTTCATGGAGGGCGGGCAATCGTCGCCATGGATGCGCTTTAACGTCGGTTTTTCCGACCGGCCTGAGCTGTTCGAATTCCTGGGCAGACAGGGATGTGCATGAAAGGCAGGCCCGCACGAAATTGAGGGACGGGCGATTTACCTGGCCGATGCGGCAGATTACGTGAGCAATTCTGTTAAGTCCCCTCTCCCGCAGGAGAAGGGACATTTGCACTACCTGTCAGAACTTATGGCGCAAGCCGACGTTGAACAGCGTCGGATCGTTGCCGTTGGCGGCGGCGCCGTTCAAAGCCGCACCGGAATCATTGCTCGTGTGCGAAAGCGAGGTGTACACGCTGGTGCGCTTGGACAGGGCATGCGTATAACCGATGGCGATTAGCGTCGAGTTGGCATCGGCTACATCGCGCACGTTGTTCCGGATGTACGACAACATCGCCGTGCCTGCGCTGCCGACCGGCGCCGACAGGCCGAGCAGCCAGTTGCGATTCTTGACGGTCGCGCCGGGCGTATTGCTTTCCAGTTTGCTGTCGCCATAACCGAGATGCGCCTTGGCCGGGCCGAAGTTGTACACGGCGCCGATAAATGCATGCTTCGTGTCGGCGACTACGGGCGCCGCGGTCGTGTTGGCGTTGTGATAGCCGAACTGCACATTGATCGGGCCGTTCACATAGCCAAGGCCCAGGCCATACTGGCGGTTGTCGGAAAAGCTGCCGGGCGATTCGCCCATTATGTAGCTGGCCTGGCCGGAGAATCCGTTCATGGACGGCAGCGAATAATTGATCGTATTGTCGGTGCGCAGCGGATACGTGCCTGCACCGAACATCAATGACGCATCGCCCGCCAGGCCGACTTCGAACGGATCGATTTCGGCCAGGGCGAGGAACAGCGGCGCCCACTGGCGGCCAAGCTTGACGGAGCCGAAGCCGCCGTTCAAGCCGACCCACGCCTGACGGCCGAACAGGCGCCCGGTCTGGGTGCTTGCGCCGGAGTCGCTATTGAAGCCGTTTTCGAGCTGGAAGCTGGCCGACAGACCGCCACCGAGGTCTTCCGATCCCTTGAAGCCGATACGGCTGGGCAGCTGGGTGCCGTTATCGAGGCTGTAGGTGCGCGAGTTCGCGGCGGCGCCGTTGTCCGCGTAGTTGAGCGCGATGTCGAGCACGCCGTAGATAGTGACATTGGATTGCGCTGAGGCCGTGCCTGCGAGCGCTCCCATTACCGCAAAAGCGAGAAGTGTTTTTTTCATTGTTGGACCTGCGATGTGATGGAAAAAATCGTGGCTAAGCGTGCGGCAGAATGGCCTTTGTCACCGCCCTGCCGGCGTTTCGGACATGGGTGATTGTCGTTGTCTCCTCAAGTTGAAAGTAAATGCTCTCCCCCCGGCTGCGTACGGGCGTACGTAGCCGTTTTCCCCTTTTGAAGGGCTTCTCGATTGGTATGCTTGCGCGGGTCGCGCCTGCGCGGCGCAATGCAGGTGAAAGAAATCAGTCGCGGGCGGGCTTCCGCTTTTTGAAACGCAAACCCGCAGCCTCTTTCGCGGCGAGGTCTAGATGCCGCCCATGCACAGATACTTGATCACGAGATAGTCGTCCATCCCGTACTTCGAGCCCTCGCGGCCCAGGCCCGACTGCTTGACGCCGCCGAAGGGCGCCACCTCGTTGGAAATCAGACCGGTGTTGATGCCGACCATGCCGCTCTCCAGGCCTTCCGCGACACGCCAGATGCGGCCGATGTCGCGCGAATAGAAATAGCTGGCAAGGCCGAATTCGGTATCGTTGGCCATCGCAATCGCTTCCGCGTCGTCCTTGAAACGGAACAGCGGCGCCAACGGACCGAAGGTCTCTTCCTTCGCCACGCGCATGTCGGACGTAACGCCAACAATCACGGTCGGCTCGAAGAAGGTATGGCCGAGCGCATGGCGCTTGCCGCCGGTGAGGACGCGCCCGCCCTTGGCGACCGCATCCGCCACATGCAGCTCGACCTTCTGCACGGCGTCGCCGTCGATCAGCGGGCCTTGCGTGACACCCGGCTCCAGGCCGTTACCCACCTTCAGCTTTTTCACGGCGGCGACCAGCTTCTCGGCGAAGGCATCGTACACGCCATCCTGCACGTAAATGCGGTTCGCGCAGACGCAGGTTTGCCCCGCGTTGCGGTACTTGGACGCGATCGCGCCTTCCACTGCCGCATCGAGATCGGCATCATCGAATACGATAAACGGCGCATTGCCGCCGAGTTCGAGCGAGAGCTTCTTGATGGTCGCTGCCGATTGCTGCATCAAGAGGCGCCCCACTTCGGTCGAGCCGGTGAAGCTGAGCTTGCGCACCGTCGGGTTGGATGTCATCTCGCCGCCGATGGCGCGCGCGTCGCCGGTAATCACGGAGAACACGCCGGCCGGCACGCCGGCGCGCTCGGCCAGCACCGCCATGGCGAGCGCGGAATACGGTGTGCTTTCTGCCGGCTTGACGATCATCGGGCATCCGGCAGCCAGCGCCGGGCCGACCTTGCGCGTGATCATCGCAGACGGGAAGTTCCACGGCGTGATCGCGGCGCACACGCCGATCGGCTCCTTGACCACTACCAGGCGGCGGTCGCTCCAGGGCGAGGCCAGCGTATCACCGGAAACGCGCTTGGCTTCCTCGGCGAACCATTCGATGAAGGAAGCGGCATATGCCACTTCGCCCTTCGCCTCGGCCAGCGGCTTGCCCTGCTCGACCGTCATGATCTGCGCGAGATCGTCGGCATTGGCCAGCATCAGGTCATTCCACTTGCGCAGGATCGCGCTGCGTTCCTTGGCCGTCTTCGCGCGCCATCCGCGCCACGCTTCGTTAGCGGCGGCAATGGCGCGGCGCGTCTCGGCCGTGCCCATATTGGGAACATGGCCGATCACCTCGCCAGTGGCGGGATTGGTCACGGCAAAGGTTTCGCCATTGTCGGCGTCGCACCACTGGCCATTCAGGTATGCCTGCATGCGCAGCAGAGACGGATCTTTCAATTGCAACATAGGATTCCTCTTAGTATTTGGCAGCAGCCTTGTTACGCCCGCGCAGCCATTCCAGCGTTCCTAGCAGGCAGATTGAGAAAAAAATCAGGATGGTTGCCAGCGCGGCGATGGCCGGGCTGATGTTTTCGCGGATACCCGCAAACATCTGGCGCGGCAGCGTCGATTGGCTCGGACCCGCGACGAAGAGCGTGACCACGACTTCGTCGAAGGAGGTGCCGAACGCGAACAGCGCTCCCGAAATCAGGCCCGGCGCGATCACCGGCAGCGTGATCCGGAAGAACGTGCGCAACGGGCTCGCTCCCAGGCTTAGGCTGGCGCGCACCAGGTTGTGGTTGAATCCGGCCAGCGTGGCCGACACGGTGGTAACGACGAACGGCGCGCCCAGCGCCGCATGGGCCAGGATCAGGCCGGTATAGGTTTCCGAGAGGCCGATCTGGGCGAAGAAGATGTACACGCCGACGCCGACCACCACCACCGGCACCACCATCGGCGAAATCAGCACTGCCATCACGACCGCCTTGCCGCGGAACTCGGCCTTGTTCAGGCCGACTGCTGCCAAGGTGCCGAGCACGGTCGCCAGCAGCGTCGCCGCCGGCGCGACGATGAAACTGTTCTGCGCGGCGCGCACCCAGTCGTCCGACTCGAACAGGCTCTGATACCAACGCAGCGAAAAGCCGGGTATCGGGTACGACAGGAACGTGCTGTCGGCGAAAGACAGCGGAACGATCACGAGGATCGGCAGGATCAGGAACAGCAGCGTCAGCAGGTTCAACCCGCGCAGGGTGAAGAACCACGCGCGTTCGGAAAGCGACTGGTACGGTGCGAATGTCGGCAGTATGTGTTTCATCGTTTTTTCCTTTTTCACTCTCCTCTCCCGCAGGCGGGAGAGAGAGAGTCATCCCATGCTCACGTCCATCTTGGCGAAGCGCCGGTACACGCCGTACAGCACCAGCGTTGCCGCGAACAGCAGAGCCCCCAGCGCGCACGCCATGCCCCAGTTGATCGTCACATTGATGAAGTAGGCGACGTAGTAGCTGACCATCTGTTCGTTGGTACCGCCCAACAGCGCCGGCGTGATGTAGTAGCCAAGCGCGAGGATGAACACCAGCAGCGCGCCGGCGCCGATGCCCGGATAGGTCTGCGGCACGTACACGCGCCAGAACGCGGCGAACGGATGGCTGCCGAGCGAGACCGCGGCGCGCATGTAAGACGGCGGGATCGATTTCATCACGCTGTACATCGGCAGGATCATGAACGGCAGCAGGATGTGCGTCATCGAGATATACACGCCAGTGCGATTGAACAGCAACTCCAGCGGCGAGTTGGTCAGGTGCAGCGCCATCAGGGTCTTGTTGACCAATCCTTCCGACTGCAGCAACACCATCCAGGCGGCGACGCGCACCAGGATCGAGGTCCAGAACGGGATCAGCACCAGGATCATGAACAGGTTGGCGCGCCGTTCCGGCATGGTCGACAGCCAGTATGCAAGCGGATACCCGAGCAGCAGGCAGAACAGGGTCACGCCAAGGCTGATGACGAAGGTGCGCATGAAAATCTGCTGGTAGGCAGACTGATCCTCGTCCATGTGCACGATGTTGCCCATGCCGTCCTGGCGCAGGTCGAGCGATGCGAGCAGATAGTATGGCGAATAGCGCGAGCCGTTCTTGGCAATCACCTGCCAGTATTCCGGTTTGCCCCATTGCTCATCGATGTCGATCAGCGCCTGCCTGGTTTCCTGCGGCGTCATCGGTTTTCCGTCGGCGCCTTGCAGCGGCATGGCGCGCGCGGTTTTCATGATGACGGAGCGGGCGCCGGGCAGTTCGCTGTTGACGCGGCGCGCCAGATTGCCGGCGGTGCTGTGCTCGCGTGCGACGGCAAGATCGGCAGCCAGCGCGGCATACGCGGCGTCCGGCGGCGTGCCGGTGCGCTTCCAGCCCTTCAGCGCCACCACGGTGTTGGGCAGGGTGTCTGCGACTTCCGGGTTTTCGACGGCACGCTTGAGCAGGATCGCAATCGGCGCGACGAATACAACCAGCAGGAAAATCATCAGCGGCGCGATCAGCGCAATGGCTGACAGGCGCTTGCGCAATTGAGCCCGATGCAGTTCGCGCTTCAGCTGCGCGGTAGATGGCTCGGCGATGGGCAGATCGATGGCCGGAGCGATTGCGGAAGTAGTCATATCGCAATATCAATCAGGGTGAAAAGATGCCGTACTGCGTTTAGCGATACGGCATCAAACCGGCCGTGATGGGCAGGAGTAGCCCATCCGGACGGAGGAGGCAGGATTACTTCGCGGCCCAGGCGGCAAAGCGCTGTTCCAGTTCTTCGCCGTGATCGGCCCAGAACTTCAGGTTAGCCTGCACCGCAGTCTTGGCATTGGTGGACGATGTGGGCAACTGCGACAGCAGCTTGTAATCCATGCGCTTGAACGCGTAGTTGTTCACCGGACCATAGGCGATCTTGGTTGCATAGACATGCTGCGCTTCCGGCGTGCTGGAGTAGGCGATGAATTTTTCCGCGACGTCCTTGTTCTTCGCGCCCTTCGGAATCACCCAGTAATCGAGATCGTAAACCGAACCGTTCCAGGAAATGGCGAGGTTCTTGCCTTCGCGCTGGGCGGCGTCGATGCGGCCGTTATACACGGAAGACATCACCACGTCGCCCGCTACCAGGAATTGCGGCGGCTGCGCGCCGGCTTCCCACCACTGGATATTTCCCTTCAGCTCGTCGAGCTTCTTGAATGCGCGATCGACACCGGCCTTGGTGGACAGGACGTTGTAGACTTCCTTCGGCGCCACGCCGTCGGCCATCAGCGCGAATTCCATGTTGAAGCGAGCGCCCTTGCGCAGGCCGCGCTTGCCCGGGAATTTCTTGACGTCCCAGAAGTCCGCCCAGCTCGTCGGCGGCGTCTTCAGCTTGTCGGCGTTATAGCCGAGAACGGTCGACCAGACGAACGCGCCGAGGCCGCATTCATGGATAGCGGCCGGCATGAAGTCTTCCTTCTTGCCGATCTTGCTGATATCGATCTTTTCCAGCAACCCTTCGTCGCAGGCGCGGCCGATTTCGCCGGATTCGATCTCGACCAGGTCCCAGCTCACCTTCTTGGTCTCGACCATCGCCTTGAGCTTGGCCATTTCGCCGTTGTATTCGACGACCGTCACCTTGTTGCCGCTCGCTTTCTGGAACGGCTCGACATAGGCGGCCTTCTGCGCCAGGCCATTGGCGCCGCCGAAATTGACTACGGTCATTTCGCCGGCATGGGCAAAGCCGGCGGCCATGGCGGCAGCCAGCAGGATCGGTTTGAGTGCGTTTTTCATTTGTGCTCCTTCTCTCGTACTGTTGTTGAAAGGGATCGGTGCGGCTCCCCGGTCGTCCTGCCGGGCAGCACTGGATTCGCCCCTTCTTGTGCGGGGGCGTCATCCTGTATATCGCTTAGCTGAAGATGCGCAGGCGCTCCGGCTCGATGCCCAGCCGGACCGGCATGCCGGTTTCGAGCCCGGGCAAGGCCTTGTCGTTGAGCGCGATCTTGACGAAGCAGTCATCCTGCTTGTTGAGCGCACAGCGCACGCGCACGTGGTCGCCGAAATAGATCATGTCGGACACGGTGGCGAGCAGCGCATTGGGCACTGCCGTGTCGCCCGAGTGCAAGTGGATGCGCTCCGGCCGTACGCAGGCGGTCACCTGCTGGCCGGCTTGCGCTGCATTGATGTTCAGGCCTTCCAGCAGGCTGCCATCCGGCAGGCGCATGGCGCACTGGCCGCCGGCGACATTCGCCACGGTGCCGGTCAGACGGTTGTTGTCGCCGATGAAGCCGGCAACGAACTGATTCTGCGGGTATTCATACAGCTCGTCGACCACCGCCAGCTGCTGAATCACGCCCTGGTCGAATACCGCGACGCGGTCGCTCATGGTGAGCGCCTCGCTCTGGTCGTGGGTGACGTAGACGAAGGTGACGCCGAGGCGCTGGTGCAGCGCCTTCAGTTCCAGCTGCATGTGCTCGCGCAATTGCTTGTCAAGCGCGCCCAGCGGTTCGTCCATCAACACCAGCTTGGGTTCGAATACGAGCGCGCGTGCCAGTGCGATGCGCTGCTGCTGGCCGCCCGACAGTTGCGCCGGATAGCGGTCGGCAAATTTCCCCATCTGGACCATGTCGAGCGCCTGTTTCACCTTGGCCGCGCGCGTGCTGCTGTCGACGCCGCGCACGGTCAGCGGATAGGCGACGTTCTGCGCCACCGTCATGTGCGGGAACAGCGCGTAGTTCTGGAACACCATGCCGATGTTGCGCTTGTGCGGCGGCACCTTGTTGAGCAGCTGGCCGTCGAGCCGGATTTCGCCGCCGGTCGGGAATTCGAACCCGGCCAGCATCATCAGGCAGGTGGTCTTGCCCGAGCCCGATGGCCCAAGCAGGGTCAGGAATTCGCCGCGCTCGATGTTGAGGTCGAGGTGCTTGACGACCAGGTGTTCGCCGTCATAGGTCTTCTTGACGCCGCGGAATTCGACCAGCGTGTCGCGCTTTTCTGTATGTATCACGGAGTGTCTCCATTTATCGACCGGAAGCGGTGCATTGCCGCTCCGGCTTTACAACATGTCAAGCCTCAAGCAATGCCGCTTCCAGGATGCCCAGCGCTTCGTCCATCACATCGTCGCCGATGGTGAGCGGAAACAAAAAGCGGATTACATTGCTATATACGCCGCAGATCAGGAGTAGTAAACCTTTCTGCAGTGCGCATGTTTGCACTTTTTTAGCGAAATCCGCATCGGCCTCGCCGGTTCCGGGCTTCTTGAACTCGACTGCGACCATCGCACCCAGTCCACGCACGTCAGCGATCTGCGGCACCTTCTTGCGCAGCGAATGGAGCTTTTCCTTTAACTGCATGCCAAGGCGCTCGGCGCGCTCGACCAGCTTTTCTTCCTCGATCACCTCCAGCACCGCGAGCGCGGATGCCACCGCCAGCGGATTGCCGGCGTAGGTGCCGCCCAGTCCGCCGGGAGCCGGCGCGTCCATGATCTCGGCGCGGCCGCACACGGCCGACAGCGGCATGCCGCCCGCCAGGCTCTTGGCCATCGTCATCAGGTCCGGCACCACGCCGTAATGCTCCATCGCGAACAGCTTGCCGGTGCGGGCAAAGCCGGTCTGCACCTCGTCGGCGATCAGCAGGATGCCGTGCTGGTTGCACAGCTCGCGCAGCGCACGCATGAAATCAACCGGCGCCGCATAGAACCCGCCCTCGCCCTGCACCGGCTCGAGGATGATCGCGGCGACACGCTTGGGATCGACGTCGGCCTTGAACAGGTATTGCAAGGCTGCCAACGAGTCCTCGGTGCTGACGCCCTGCATCTCGATCGGGAACGGCGCGTGATACACCTCGCCCGGGAACGGGCCGAAGCCGACCTTGTACGGCACCACTTTGCCGGTCAGCGCCATGCCCATCATGGTGCGCCCATGGAAGCCGCCGGTGAAGGCGATCACCGCCGAGCGGCCGGTGGCGGCGCGGGCGATCTTGATCGCGTTTTCCACGGCTTCGGCGCCGGTCGAGAACAGTGCGGTCTTTTTCGGATGATTGCCCGGCGTGATCGCATTGATGCGCTCGGCGAGCTCGACATAGCTTTCGTAGGGGACGATCTGGTACGCGGTATGGGTGAAACGGCCGAGCTGCTGCTCGATCGCCTTCATCAGTTTCGGATGGCGGTGGCCGGTGTTGAGCACGGCGATGCCGGCGGCGAAGTCGATATAGCGGCGGTTCTCCACGTCCCAGATTTCGGCGTTGGAGGCGCGGTCCGCATAGAACTGGCACATCACTCCGACGCCGCGCGGCGTCGCATTGTCCTTGCGCTTTTGTAAATCAGCGTTTTTCATGTCTGCTCCATTTCTGTGTTGTGGAGCAGATACTACGGCGGCTTTGGCGCTACAATGTAGATCCACTTTGAATTATTCAATGGAGCCACTTTGCGGGTCGCCTCCCTCTCCGATTTCCTGCTGCAGCGCATCGACCGCAGCTGCGGCAAGCCAGTCAACCGCCAGCTTTACCAGGTGATCCGCGAAGCCATCCTGGCCCATGTGATGCCGGTCGGCCTGCAGCTGCCCTCCTCGCGCGATCTCGCGCGCGAACTGAACATCGCGCGCAACACCGTCACCTACGCCTACGAACAGCTGATGGCCGAGGGCTATCTGGAAACGCGTACCGGAGCGGGCACCTTCGTGGCCGACACCGTGCCGGACCAGATCCCGGAAGTGGCCGAGAGCGACTCCCTGCGCCCGCGACAGGCCGGCAGCCTGGGCCTGTCGGAACGCGGCGCGCAGCTGGTCAAGCAAGCCGGCGCCTACAGGTTGCAGTGGGGCGCGTTCATGCCGGGCGTGCCGGACGTGACCGCGTTTCCGAACAAGGTGTGGAGCCGGCTGCAGAACAAGTACTGGCGACGCTCCCGCTCGGACCTCCTGACCTACGGCCATGGCAGCGGGTACCTGCCGCTGCGCGAAGCGATCGCCGAATACCTGCGCGTGGCGCGCTCGGTCAACTGCGCGGCCGACCAGGTCATCGTCACCTCCGGCATCCACCAGTCGATCGACCTCGCGTCCCGGCTTCTCGCCGATGTCGGCGACCGCGCCTGGGTGGAAGATCCCTGCTATTGGGGCACGCGCAACGTGCTGACCTCGCTGAACCTGAAAACGGTGCCGATCGCGGTCGACGCCGAGGGCATCAGCCCGCGCGATCCAGACCTGCGCCACCCGCCGCGCTTCATCTTCGTCACGCCGTCGCACCAGTACCCGCTGGGGCAGGTGATGAGCTTGTCGCGCCGGCGCATGCTGCTGGAATACGCCGACATGCATAACGTCTGGATCATGGAGGACGACTACGACAGCGAATTCCGCTACGCCAGCCGGCCGCTGGCCTCGCTGCAGGGCATGGATACGCACGATCGCGTGCTGTATTTCGGCTCGTTCAGCAAGACGCTGTTCCCGGGCCTGCGCGTCGGCTTCGTGGTCGTTCCGCCGACGCTGGCCGGCGCCTTCGCGACCGGACTGTCGGATCTCTACCGTTGCGGACAGCTGCTCACGCAGGCGGTGCTGGCGGACTTCATGGCGGAAGGGCATTTTGCGTCGCACATCCGCCGCATGCGCGTGCTGTATGCGGAGCGCCAGCAGCTGTTGCGGGAAGCGATCCGCCGCAACTTCGGCGACGCACTGGCGATTTCCGGCGACGACGCGGGGCTGCATCTGGCGCTGCTGCTGCCCGAGCATTGCGACGATGCCGCGATATGCCGCCAGGCGCAGGAGCAAGGCATCATCGCGCGGCCGCTGTCGGGCTATTACATGAAACCATCGCGCGCCAAGCCTGGCCTCATCCTGGGATACGCCTGCGTGCCAAGCGAGATGATCGGCCCGACCTTCGATCGCCTGGCCGGCATCATCCGCGGCCACTTGTGATGCCTGGCCAGCGCCCTCTTGAACCGTGCGGCGGACGATTTCCGGATCGACAAACGTCGCCGAGATGAAGGTCATTTTTCATTTTTAGCGGCGGCATTCGAGATGCTCCATCTGTATATAATGCGGTGAGATG